>NZ_JBYTCM010000001.1:0-561340 GCF_058790275.1 Mycobacterium sp. FW102-FHT13B02 | reverse complement strand
CTCTTGGCCACCAACACATTCTGCCGAAACGCCAGGTCAAAACACCCAGACACGCTCAATCAAAACGCAACAACCACTCAGCGCGGAAAATCGTGCACAAATCGCTCAGAGGGAGTCGACGAAAAGCTTGTGGATGCGCCGGTCGCCGGTGACTTCAGGATGGAATGACGTCGCCAGCATGCGGCCCTGGCGGACCGCGACGGGATGGCCGGCTGCGCGGGCCAGCACCTCGACGTCAGGCCCGACGCGCTCGACCCACGGCGCCCGGATGAACACCGCGTGCACGGGATCATCCAGCCCGACGAAGTCGAGGTCATCCTCGAAGGAATCGACCTGGCGACCGAAAGCATTGCGCCGCACCGTCATATCGATGCCGCGGAGCGGTAGGGCCTCGCGTCCCGGCACGCCCGCGTCGTTGATCTCGGTGGCCAGCAGGATCATTCCGGCGCACGACCCGTAGCACGGCATCCCCGCCGCCAAGCGGTCGCGCAGCGGCTCAAGGAGTTCCAGCTCGCGCAGCAGGTGGCTCATGGCGGTGGATTCCCCGCCCGGAATCACCAGGGCGTCAATGGCATTCAGCTCGGCGAGCCGCCGGACCGTGGATACCTCGGCGCCCGCCTCGCGCAGAGCAGCCAGATGCTCGCGGGTGTCCCCCTGCAAGGCCAGGACACCGACGTGCGGGCTCACTCGGCCGGTGGGACGAAGCCGCGGCTGTAGCGGGTCAGTCCCTCCTGCATCACGGCGGCCACCATATCGCCGTACTGGTTGAAAATCTTGCCCTGCGTCAACGCTCGGCCGCCGCACGCCGACGGCGACGACTGGTCGTACAGCAGCCATTCGTCGGCCCGGAACGGCCGCATGAACCACATGGCGTGGTCCAACGAGGCGATGTTCATATGTTTGCGTACCTCAAGATGATTCACCTGCGCCGAACCCAGCAGGGTCAGGTCACTCATGTAGGCCAGTGCGCAGATGTGCAGCACGTGGTCGTCGGGCAGCGGATCGCGGTGCCGGAACCAGACCTGCTGCTGCGACGCTTTGCCGGGCACCCGCGCCACTTGGTCGCGCGGCACGATGCGCACGTCCCACTCGGCGAACTGGGCGAAACCGGCGTCGTCGAACGCGCCGGCGGACCGGAACCCCGTCGACAGGTCGGGCGGCGGCGGCACCGGCATGACGTCCTGATGCTCGATGCCGGACTGGTCGGTCTGAAAGGACGCCGACATCGAGAAGATATTCTCGCCATGCTGGATCGCGCTGACGCGGCGGGTGCAGAAAGACCCGCCATCGCGAATGCGCTCCACCATGTACACCGTCGGTGCGCGGGCGTCACCGGGACGCAGGAAGTACCCGTGCAGTGAATGCACCTGATACTTCGGTTCGACGGTGCGCACCGCGGACACCAACGACTGGCCGGCTACGTGGCCACCGAAAGTGCGCTGCAGGAAACCCGATTCCGGGCTGAAGACGCTGCCGCGGTAGATGTTGACCTCGAGTTGCTCGAGGTCGAGTATCTGTTCGATTGCCATCTAGCTCTGTTCTTCGCGCAAGCGGCTCATCACCCTGTTGGGCCTACCAGCCCCGCTCGGCGAGCCGATGCGGCTCCGGCACGTCCTCTACGTTGATGCCGACCATGGCCTCACCCAGACCACGCGACACCTTGGCCAGCGTGTCGGGGTCGTCGTAGAACGTCGTCGCCTTGACGATGGCCGCGGCGCGGGCCGCCGGGTCACCGGACTTGAAGATGCCGGAGCCGACGAACACGCCCTCGGCGCCCAGCTGCATCATCATCGCGGCGTCGGCTGGGGTGGCGATGCCACCGGCGGTGAACAGCGTCACGGGCAGCTTGCCGGCCCGTGCGACCTCGACCACCAACTCGTACGGCGCCTGCAATTCCTTTGCGGCAACGTACAGTTCGTCTTCCGACAGCGACGTCAGCCGACGGATTTCGCCGCCGATCTTGCGCATGTGCGTGGTGGCGTTGGACACGTCACCGGTGCCGGCCTCACCCTTGGAGCGGATCATGGCCGCACCCTCGTTGATGCGGCGCAGTGCCTCACCGAGGTTGGTGGCGCCGCAGACGAACGGCACGGTGAACTTCCACTTGTCGATGTGGTGGGTGTAGTCCGCCGGGGTCAGCACCTCGGACTCGTCGATGTAGTCCACGCCGAGGCTCTGCAGAATCTGCGCCTCGACGAAGTGGCCGATGCGGGCCTTGGCCATCACCGGGATGGTGACCGCATCGATGATGCCCTCGATCATGTCCGGGTCGCTCATCCGCGAGACACCGCCCTGCGCGCGGATATCGGCGGGTACGCGCTCCAGCGCCATGACGGCTACGGCGCCTGAGCCTTCGGCGATACGTGCCTGCTCGGGCGTGACGACGTCCATGATGACGCCGCCCTTCAGCATCTCGGCCATGCCGCGCTTGACCCGGGCGGTGCCCGTCTGACCGCTGTTATCCGCTGCGGTATCCACTGCAATCTCCCTCAAGAATTTGGTACAGGCCAAGTCTAGTGGCCGGACCAAATCGGTTATCCGCGCAGGTCACCTGACGTCACCAGATGGGCTGCGGTTCCGCACCCACGCTCGTCACCGGATGTTTGCCGTCCGCCAATTCGCCTGCGAGGGAAAGGTATTCACCGAGCTGTAATGGATAGACAGTCTCACCATCTGCGGCCAGCCGGGCGATGACCGCCGCGTCGCACCAGCGGTGGGCGTGGATCGACTGCCTTTCCACCGTGGTGTGGCCACTGGTCACCGGCTCGAAGCGTGAGGTGCGGTACACAAAGAAGAATTCCTCGCTGCGGATCACAGACCCGTTGAACTCGAACACCGCCTCACGGCGCCACACCGGGCCGGTCAGGTCGACAGGGTCGACCTGCAGTCCGGTCTCCTCGGCGATCTCGCGGGCGGCCGCGTCGGGCAGTGACTCGTCCGGTTCGACCGCGCCCCCGACGGTGAACCACCACCGCGGCGCCATCAGCGGGTCGGCGGCCGGGTCGCTGCCGCAGAACAGCAACACGTGCCCGTCCTCATCCAGCAGCACCACCCGGGCCGACGTGCGCCGTCCCACCGCGCCGGGCTCGTGCCGGGACGCCCGCTCGACGATCTCGAAATAGGTTGGCATGGCCGCGGTTCCGCCAAGATGCAGCCAGCGCACCAGCGTGCGCTCCCGCAGCGCCAGGGTGTCGCGGACGGCATCGTTGTGGAAGCGGCGGGCCAGTAGCACCCGGGCCTCGGCGTCGGCGAGCTCGGCGACCAGGGTGACCGGGATGGACGCCGGGTCAACCTGCGCCAGGGCCGCGGACAGTTCGTTCTCGGCAGCCTCGCGGGCCGCGCGGGGTGCCCGTTCGGCGTCGTCGGCCAGTGCCGCCAGCCGGCGGCCGGCCGGCCTCGACCCGTACGCGTCGGCCGCGACGGCCCGGGCCACCACCGCGCGCCGGGCCAGCGCCCCGTCCAGGGCCTGCCACGACAGGTCATAGCGGACGTGCAGCCGGTCGAGCCGGTGCGCGGTCTGATAGGCCCACACCACGGTGATCAGGACCATCGCCGCCAGCAAGGCCAGCGCGATCACCAGAAACCAGTGCCCCATGATTATTTCTTCTTCGCGCAAGCGCTCATCAGCCGCCCTCCACCCGGACCTTCGTGCCCGACCCCGCGACCGTTTCGTAGACCAGCATGATCTGCTGCGCGACCACCGACCAGTCGTAGCGGCGCACCGCCTGGCTCGCCGACTCGGCGTAGCGGCGACGGGCCGCGTCGTCCGACAGCATCTCGACCAGCGCATCGCCGAGGGCCTCGGCGTCGTCGACCGGCACCAGCCGTCCCGTCTCCCCATGGTCGAGCACGCGCCGGAAGGCATCCAGGTCACTGGCCACCACGGGGGTCCCCGCCGCCATGGCCTCGACCAGCACGATGCCGAAGCTCTCACCGCCGGTATTCGGGGCGCAGTACACGTCGGCGCTGCGCATGGCCGACGCCTTCTCGGCGTCGTCGACCAGGCCGAGGAAGCGCAGGTGCCCCGCGTGCTCGCCGACGGTCTCTTTGAGCGCCTCCTCGTCACCGCGGCCGACGATCAGCACCTCGACGTCGGGGCAGGCCGCCACCAGCTTCGGCAACGCACCGACGAGCACCTGTATCCCTTTACGTGGCTCGTCGAACCGGCCGAGGAACAGCACGGTCCGGCCCGGCCGTGGGTAGCCGGGCAGCAGCGGTGCGTCATCGAATGCCGACACGTCGACGCCGTTCGGAATCTCGACGGCGTCCGACCCCAGCGCCTCCATCTGCCAGCGCCGCGCCAGATCGGACACCGCGATGCGGCCCATGATCTTCTCGTTCCACGGCCGCAGAATCCCTTGAAAGACGTTGAGCGTCAACGACTTCGTGGTCGACGTGTGGAACGTCGCGACGATGGGACCGCTGGCCACCATCAGCGCCAGCAAGGACAGACTCGGGGCGTTGGGCTCGTGCAGGTGCAGCACATCGAAGTCGCCCTCGACGATCCACCGTTTGACCATCCGGCGCGTCGCTGGACCGAACCGCAGCCGCGCCACCGAGCCGTTGTACCGGATGGGCACGGCCTTGCCGCCGGAGACGACGTAGTCCGGCAGGTCGGCGTGCGTCTCCGCGGACGACGGCGCCAGCACGCTGACATCGTGGCCGTAGCCGCGCATCACCTGGGCCAGCTGCAGCACGTGTGCCTGAACGCCACCCGGTACATCGAACGAGTACGGGCACACCATGCCGATGCGCATCAGTCGTTCCCGGCCAACCGGGCCCGACGTTCCTCGGACAAGTCGGCGAGCCACTGGGGCTGCAGCATGTGCCAGTCGGTGGGATGCGCCGCGATACCCGCCTCGAACCGCGTGGCCAGATCCTGGGTGATGGCCACGACGTCACCGCTGGACGTGTCGAGCGGTGACGACACGTCGAACTGCCAGTCGTTGGGTTTGTTCCAGCACTGCACGGTCAGCAGCGTCGCGCCGGTGGTGACGGTCAGCTTGGCCGGTCCCGCCGGCATCCGGGTCGGTTCGCCGAAAAGGTTGACCTGCACGCCATTTCGGGACAGGTCCCGGTCTGCCATGAGGCACACGACGCGGTTTTCCCGCAGTCGCTCGGTGAGCACCTCGAACGGCGGACGCACTCCCCCGGTAAGCGGCAGAATCTCAAACCCGAGGGACTCTCGGTACTCGACGAAACGCTTGTACAGCGACTCGGGCTTCAGCCGCTCGGCCACGGTGGTGAATCTTCCGTACTGGTGCACCACCGAGACGCCGGCCATGTCCCAGTTACCGCTGTGCGGCACCGCCAGGATGACGCCTTTACCGTTTTCGAGCCCCGCTGCAATGTGCTCGGTGCCGACCAGACAATGCCGGAGCTTCTCGCCCAGGGTGCGCTGGTTCATCGACGGCAGCCGGAAGGCCTCCCGCCAGTAGCGGCCGTAGGACGCGAGCGAGGCGCGGATGAGTCGGCCCGGCACCTTGGCCGGCCGGACGCCCAGCACCCGGGCGAGGTTCTTGCGCAGCTGCTCGGGACCGCCACCGCGCGCCGCGTACAGCGCGCCCGCGTCAAACATGTTGCGCGCGGCGAACTCCGGCATGGTCCGCACCAGCCCCCACCCCGCCGCATAGCCGAGGTCTTTGAGGTGCTCGCCCATCGGAACCTCAAAACCGCCGAAGGACGGAACCCCACCGGTGGGCACACTCATCCCTGCTCCTTCGTGGGCGAACTCGAGGGAAGCGGCTCATCGGCGCCCGGCGAGCGGCGCACCGAGGCGACGCGCTGACCCAGCGTGATGACGCTGGCGACGGCCAGCAGCCACATCGCGATGGGCAGTGCCAGCGGCAGCGGATGGATCGGCAGGTCTGAGAACCCGGCGCCGACCAAAACGATGATCAGCCGCTCCGGGCGTTCGATGAAGCCGCCGTCGGCGTTCAGCCCGCTGGCCTCGGCGCGGGCCTTGATGTACGAGATCACCTGCGAGGTGACCAGGCAGATCAACGTGGCGATGGCCAACGGCTTGTCGTGCATCTCGAACGCGACCCACCACAGCAGGCCGCAGAACACCGCGCCGTCACCGATGCGGTCACAGGTCGCGTCGAGCACCGCTCCGAGCCGCGTGCCATAGCCGCGTTCGCGGGCCATGGCGCCGTCGAGCATGTCGGCCAGCACGAAGAACCAGACCGCCACGGCGCCGTACCACAGATGTCCGGTCGGGAACAGCGTCAGCGCACTGATGACCGACGCGGCGGTACCGATGACGGTGACGCTGTCCGGCGTCAGCCCGATGCGCAGTGCGCCCCGGGCCAGCGGGCGGCTCAACTTGGTGTAGGCCGCGCGGGTCAGCAGGTAGAAGTCGCTCACGGCAGGTTGTCTTTCCCGTCGCTACGCTCGCCCCGGTTGTCTTTCCCGTCCTGCGCCGCCCACTCGTCGGCCAGCAGCTTGCGGGTGTCGCGCAGCAACTGCGGGATCACCTTGGTACCGCCGATGACGGTGATGAAGTTGGCGTCGCCACCCCAGCGCGGCACCACGTGCATATGCAGATGGTCGGCCAGCGAGCCACCCGCCGAAGTGCCCAGGTTGAGGCCGACGTTGAAGGCGTGCGGATTCGAGATGGCCTTCATCACGCGAATCGCCTTCTGCGTGAACGCCATCAGCTCACTGCTCTCGGCCTCGGTGAGGTCCTCGAGCTCGGAAACCTTCCGGTACGGCACCACCATCAGATGCCCCGGGTTGTACGGGTACAGGTTGAGCACCGCGTAGACCTGCTCGCCGCGCGCGACGATCAGGCCCTCCTCGTCGGACATCGTGGGAATGTCGATGAACGGCTGCTTCGAGCCCGCGGAGGTGCCCTCACCCGCCTTCATCGGAGCGTCGACGATGTAGCTCATCCGGTGCGGCGTCCACAGCCGTTGCAGATGGTCCACTTCTCCGACGCCTCGGTCCACGATGCTCCGATCCTCGGTCACGCCTGTGCGCCCCGCGCCTCGTTCACCAATTCTGCTGTCGGGAAAGCATTTTCGCGGCGCGCGATCCACCCGGTGATGAGATCGACAGCCTCGGCCACCGGGACGCCGTTGACCTGCGTGCGGTCACCGAAGCGGAACGAAATCGACTCGCCAGCCGCGTCCCTGTCCCCCGCCAACAGCATGAACGGCACCTTCTGGTTGGTGTGGTTGACGATCTTCTTGGCCATCCGGTCGTCACTGCCATCGACCTCTACCCGCACGCCACGCGATTTCAGTTGCGCCGCAACGTCATACAGGTAGTCCAGGTGCGCGTCGGCGACCGGGATGCCGACCACCTGCACCGGGGCCAGCCAGGCCGGGAAAGCGCCGGCGTAATGCTCGGTGAGCACGCCGAAGAACCGCTCGATGGACCCGAACAGCGCGCGGTGGATCAGCACCGGCCGCTGCCGGCTGCCGTCGGCCGCGGTGTACTCGAGCTCGAACCGGTCGGGCATGTTGAAGTCCAGCTGGATGGTCGACATCTGCCAGCTTCGGCCCAGCGCATCCTTGACTTGCACGGAGATCTTGGGACCGTAGAACGCTGCGCCGCCCGGGTCCGGCACCAGGGCCAGGCCGGAGGCCTCTGCGACCTCGCGCAGGGTCTCGGTGGCCTCTTCCCACAGCTCGTCGGACCCGACGTACTTGTCCGGGTCCTTGGTCGACAGCTCCAGGAAGTAGTCGTCCAGGCCGTAGTCACTCAGCAGGTCCAGGACGAACTGCAGCAGGCGAGTCAGCTCGTCGCGCATCTGCTCGCGGGTGGTGTAGATGTGCGCGTCGTCCTGCGTCATACCGCGCACGCGGGTCAGGCCGTGGACGACACCCGACTTCTCGTAGCGGTACACGCTGCCGAACTCGAAGAGCCGCAGCGGCAGCTCGCGGTAGGACCGCCCCCGCGACCGGAAGATCAGGTGGTGCATGGGGCAGTTCATGGGCTTGAGGTAGTAGTTCTGCCCCGGCTTGCGCAGCGTGCCGTCCTCGTTGAATTCCGCGTCGATGTGCATCGGCGGGTACATGCCGTCGGCGTACCACTCCAGGTGCCCCGAGGTGATGTACAGCTGCTCTTTGGTGATGTGCGGGGTGTTGACGAACTCGTAGCCGGCCTCTTGGTGCTTGCGCCGCGAGTAGTCCTCCAGCTCGCGGCGCACGATGCCGCCCTTGGGGTGGAACACCGGCAGACCCGAGCCCAGCTCGTCGGGGAAGCTGAACAGGTCCAGCTCCACGCCCAGTTTGCGGTGGTCGCGGCGCAGTGCCTCCTCGATCAGCTCAAGGTGCTTGTCGAGGGCCTCCTGCGACTCCCACGCCGTGCCGTACACGCGCTGCAGGCTGGCGTTCTTCTGGTCGCCGCGCCAGTACGCGGCGCTGCTGCGGGTGAGCTTGAACGCCGGGATGTGCTTGGTGGTCGGGATGTGCGGACCACGGCACAGGTCACCCCAAACCCGTTCGCGGGTGCGGGGATTGAGGTTGTCGTAGGCCGTCAGCTCGTCGCCACCGACCTCCATGATGTCGGCGTCGCCGGACTTGTCGTCGACCAGTTCGAGCTTGTACGGCTCCTTGGCCAGCTCTTCCCGGGCCTGATCCTTGGACTCGTACACGCGGCGATCGAACAGCTGGCCGTCCTTGACGATCTTCTGCATGCGCTTTTCGAGCTTGGCCAGGTCCTCGGGCGTGAACGGCTCCGCGACGTCGAAGTCATAGTAGAAACCGTCGGTGATCGGCGGGCCGATGCCGAGCTTGGCCTCCGGGAACAGGTCCTGCACGGCCTGCGCCAGCACGTGGGCGCACGAGTGGCGGATGACGCTGCGGCCATCCTCGGTGTTCGCTGCGACCGGGATGACCTCGACGTCCGCCTCAGGGGTCCAGGACAGGTCCCGCAGGCGGCCGTCGGCGTCCTTGACCACGACGATGGCGTCGACCTCGCCGCGCTGCGGCAGCCCGGCCTCGCGGACAGCAGCGCCGGCGGTAGTCCCGGCAGCGACCCGGATCGGGGCTGCTGGGGCGGGGCTGGCGGCGGCGGTCATCGAGACACTCCTACGGGTTAGGTGACGATCGCGACCATGCTATCGGCACCGGTCATCGCTTCGCGGCGCAGCGCCGCCTCAAGGCTGACCCGGCTTGAGCTTCACGAAGAGGGCTTCGGCCTCGGCGAGCACGGTGTCGCCGTCCAGGAGCGCGCCGGTGATGAAGATCTTGCGGCCCTCGACGCGCTCCAGCGCCGCCGTCGCGTGCAGGTCGCGCTCGACGGGAACGATCTGCCGGTAGTTGATGTGCAGGTAGGCGGTGCGCTGGAACGGGCTGTCGGTGAGCCGGTAGGCGGCATGCCCCAGCACCGAGTCGAACAGCAGCCCGATGGCACCGCCGTGCGCGGCCCCGTTACGGCCCAGGTGAAAGCGCCGGAACCGGACCGGACCCGCGATCCGGCCGTCGTCGGTGACCTTGAGATTCGACGGCACGTTCAGGACGTTGCCGCGGTTGGGCAGGTCCAGGCGACGCCCGGACGGTGAGTGCCACTCATCGGCGCGGTAGGGCGCCAACAACGCGTTGGCCTGTTCGATGAGGTTCGCCGCCTGGGTGATGACGTCATCGGGCGCGTCGGCGCCGCGAGCGTTGTCGCTGATCGTCCGGACGGATTCGACGAACCTGCCGTAGTCCGGGCCGCCTTGAGTAGTCGGTTTGGGCGGGTTGAATCCCCCGCCTGCATGCACGGCCTCGGTGTTGTCCACCTGTTTCTCTTATCACGGTGGCAAGGTGGCCTTATGCGACTGAGCGACCTGGCCGGGCTGGCGTTCACCTACCCCGATGTCGGAGCCACCGCCGGCGAGTTGCCGAACGGCTATCACCACGTCCGTGCGTCAGGTCAGATCGGCTCGGGCCGAGCACGATTCGACGAGGCGGCCGACGCGGTGCTGCGCTGGGGCATGCAGCGCGGTGTCGGGATGAAGGTGGAAGCGACCACCGCGACGGCCGCGGCGGGCACCGACATGCTGGGCCATCTCGGTCCCGTGTCGGTGCCGTGTCGCGTGGTGTACGTCATCGATGAACCCGACCGGCGCGGGTTCGCCTATGGGACGCTGCCAGGCCATCCGGAGTCCGGCGAGGAGCTGTTCAGCGTGCGCTACGACCCCGCCACCGACGCCGTGTACGCCGACATCAGCGCGTTCTCCCGGCCGGCGCTGTGGTGGAGCCGGCTGGGTGCGCCCGTCGCGCGGGTGGCGCAGCGCATCATCGGTCGGCGCTACCTGCGCGCGGTCTGAACGACTTGCCGTCCAGCCGCAACACTGTTCAGTTGTCAAGGTGCGCAGCAGGTTTCAGATAACGCGTGAGGCGGCTATGCGGCCACGTCGAGTCGTATGGTGCGGCGGTTGTAGGCCGGGATCGGGTTCCGGTGGGGGTCGACGGTCGCCGGTGGGATGAGCCAGGGGTGTTTGCCCAGGCCCATGACCACGTCCCAGCCGTCGTGATGGACATTGGCATGACAGGCCGGACACAGCAGGCAGCCGTTGCTCAGGCTGGTTTCCCCGCGGTGGGTCCAGTGCACGATGTGGTGCGCATGGGTGCGTCCCACTCCGCACCGATCCAGCACTCCGGTCACCGTGTTATGTCTCAGGACATCGGTGACAGTCCCCCGACCTCGGGGCGCGGGTAATCGCCGACTCCAACCGGCCGCCCGACGAGGCCGCTCCGACCACGTGACCGTCATTCGCGCCGACACCGCCGACCACGTGTTGTAGCTTTCACACGAAACTGACACGGCCAAGGAGTGCTGGGTGGAGCCGACACGATTCGGGCACTACGAGCTGCGCGAACTGATAGGCCGCGGCGGCATGGGCGAGGTGTACATCGCCTACGACACCAACACCCAGCGCACCGTCGCGCTCAAGGTGCTGCCGCCACACCTGGCCAAGGACCCGGTGTTCCAGGAACGTTTCAAGCGCGAATCGCAGGCCGCAGCGGGTCTGAACGAACCGCACGTCGTGCCGATTCACGGTTTCGGCGAGATCGACCACCAGCTCTACCTGGACATGCGGCTCATCGAGGGCCGCACGCTCGCGGAGATCCTGGCCAACACCGAGCACCGCCCCAGCCCCGAATTCTCCGTCGGCGTCGTCGAGCAGATCGCCGCGGCTCTGGACGCCGCGCACGAAACCGGGCTGATCCACCGCGACATCAAGCCCTCCAACATCCTGGTGACCGATCACGACTTCGCCTATCTGATCGACTTCGGGCTCGCCCGCACCGCCGGCGAGCACGGATTGACCACGGCCGGAAGCACTCTGGGCACGCTCGCCTACATGGCGCCCGAGCGGTTCGAAGGCGGCCAGGCCGACCCCCGCTCGGACATCTACGCGCTGGCGTGCGTGCTGTACGAATGCCTCACCGGCCGGCGACCGTATCCGGCCGACAGCCTGGAACACCAGATCGCCGGGCACGTCAGCGCGCCCGCGCCGAAACCATCCGATGTCGACCGGCGGCTCGCCGCATTCGACGACGTGATCGCCAAAGGCATGGCGAAGAAACCCGGCAAGCGTTACCAGCACGCCGGCGAACTCGCCACGGACGCCCGCACCGCACTGACCACACAGGTCCGCGTCGCGGGGCGGACCGGCCCACGAACCGGATCAGGACGCCATGCGGTGCAGTCCGCCGAGCCGAAGCGCGGCACCCGACGCATCGTGATCGCCGTCGGCGCCGTGATCGTGCTGGCGGCCGGCGCCGGCACGGCCTGGCTCTACTGGTCGCGGCAGTACCAGGTCGGACCATCGGGATCGGTCCCGTCGATCGCCGCCAAGGTGCCCGCCGATCTCAGGGATTCCGGCCGGCTGGTGGTCGGGGTCAACATCCCTTATGCGCCAAACGAATTCAAGGGACCCGACGGAAAGTTCACCGGCTTCGACGTCGACCTCATGACCGCGGTGAGCCGGGTGCTCGGGCTCGAGCCGGAGTTCAAGCAGATCGGCATCTCGAAGATCGTCCCGTCGGTCCGCGACGGCGTGATCTCCGTCGGGGCGTCGTCGACGACCGACACCAAACAGCGGGAGAAGTCAGCCGACTTCGTGACGTACTTCAAGGCCGGCGTCCTGTGGGCGCGCCGGACCGGATCAACCGTGGACCCCAATGCCGCGTGCGGTCTGCGGGTCGCCGTCCACGTGGGGTCTGTCGAGGAGACCGACCATCTGCCGGCGCGCAGCGCCGCGTGTGTCGCGGCGGGGGTGGCACCGATCGAGATCGTTCCCATCGCCGGCCAGGACGGCGTCACGGCGGCTCTGCTGGCAGGCACCGTCGACGCGATGGCAGCTGACTCACCCGTGACCGGCTACGCAATCAAACTCAGCGGCGGCAAGCTCGAAGCGGCCGGCGAAATCGTCGACGCGCAGCCCTATGGGTGGCCGGTGCCCAAGGGCTCGTCGCTGGCCTCGGCGTTGCAGTCGGCGCTGACCCATCTGATGCGGACCGGCGAGTACCGGGCGATCGCCACCAAATGGGGTGTCGAGATGGGCGTCATCGACAAACCGGTGATCAACGGCGCGCTGCGGTAGCCGTCACCTCGGTCCGAAATCAGCTCGCCGAGGTTCGCGGCGGTGCCGTTCGGCCACAACTGCCGCGGCTCGATCATGAGCCAACATCAAGACAAGCACACCACCTGCCCGATCGTTGGTTACCGTAATGAAGTGCTGAGCGCCCTCAACGAGCTTGTCGAGAGGGTCGCCCATACCCTGATGGCCGCCGACCAGGGCAACTACGTCCCGGCCAGCGAGCAGGCCTTGGCCGACGTGGCAGCGCATTTCGTGCTGGACGTGGCATTTCTTCGGCACAACGATCACGCGATCGGCGCGACGATCCTGATCGCGCAATGGCCGGCCAGGACCTACGTTCCGGACCCTGATCCGATCGGAACGGTTTACTTCAAAGACGCCGATCCGGTTTTCGCGATGGCCGAGCACGTCAAAGAACCTGTGATCTTGCGGCCGGGGGCCGAGCCGGATGAATACCAGCAGCGCATCGAAGAAGGCACGACCGTCCCCGCCGTCTCGATAGCCGCCGTGCCGATGAACGTCACCGACAAGACCGACGGATCCGCCGGCTTCATCACAACGGGCACAATGGGTTTCATCAAGTACGGCGACCTCGCGTGGACGGATGATGAGATCACGGCACTGAAGGTCATCGCCACCATGTTCGCTCACCTCAAGGCGCGCGTTGAAGCACAAGAATCGGTCAGGCACCTTGCCGAGCATGATGATCTGACGGGCTTGTGCAATCGCCGAAGTCTTCTAGACCACCTCGAGCGCCGGCTCGCGGCCGGTCAGCCGGCCCCTGTCGCAGCGCTATACATCGACCCCGATCAACTCAAAGTGGTCAACGATCTACTCGGTCACGACACCGGGGACCAGGTTCTTGTCGAGCTCACCCAGCGGTTGCGCGAGCACGCCGCCGGCGCCGCCTATCTCTCTCGCCTCGGTGGCGACGAGATCGTCGCGGTGCTCAACGCACCAACCACACTTGCCGATGCCTATGAATACGCCGAACAGCTGCGCGAGACGTTGGCAGCGCGGCTGATGCTCGGCTCGTCCTACATCAGGCACAGAGTGAGTATCGGCGTTGCCGTAGGGACTCCAGGAACCGACTCCGTGTCTGACCTGCTCAAGTATGCCGAGCACGCGTTGACTGCCGCGAAGGCCGCCGGCGGCAACACCGTGATCGCGTTCAGCGACGAACTGGCGGCGCAATATTCGCTCCAGACTGACATCGAAGTGCACCTCCAAGACTGCATTGACAGCGGCGCGCTGCACCTCCAGTACGTGCCCGAGGTCGATCTGCGCAGTGGAGAACTCGCGGCGATGGAGGCGGTGGTCCGGTGGAACCACCCCACGCGCGGACTACTGGTCCGCGACGAGTTCATGCCTGTCGCCGAAGCCACCAATTTCGGCGGTGCCGTGGGACGCGAGGTCATGCGGATGGCCTGCGAGCAATTCCAGCGCTGGCGGATCGAGGGATTAGCGCAGGATGTGATGCTCCGCGTGAAGCTGTCCCCCGCTCAGGTTGTGACCGACGGGTTTACCGACCATCTCACCGCGACGCTGGCCCACTTCAACGTTCCAGCGGCCTCGCTGTGCCTGGAACTGCCTGAAGACCTGCTGGTCGCCGAGGCTCAGCGCTGCAGCCAAATTCTACTGGCGCTGAAAGACATCGGCGTGCAACTGGCGTTGGACAACTTCGGCACCGGATACAGCTTCCTGCCCAGTTTGAAAGAGCTGCCGATCGATTCGCTGAAAGTCGGCCGCGCCTTTGTCCAGACGCTCGATCACGACGGTGAGAACGCCTTGTTCGTCCAGTCGATCGCTGCCCTGGCCGACGCGTTCGGCCTCGAACTGACCGCTGACGGGCTGGAGACCGAGTCCGCAGCAGAACGACTCGTGGCAATGGGTTACCGCCGCGCACAAGGACTTCTGGTGTCAGGTCCGGTTGACGCGAACGGCATGGAAGCACTCCTGAAGGCGCCGAAACTGCGTGCCCCGGCCGCCTGAAAAGACGACCTCAAATGCAATGGCCCGATGGGATCCCGCCCGAGATCCGCAGAGCTTGAACACATACCGGAACTAAGGCTCAGGCGGCAGATAGGTTGCACGGCCAGGCCGAGTTGCTGGGTATGCACCCACACCGACTCGGCGGCCGATCCTCCGGTTGCGTAATCCCGCAGCGTGCTGCCGGTGGTGGTGACGACGGCGAGCGCTGAGCTGGCGGTGATGCGGCTGCGCATGTCGTCGCCGAGCGCTTCACCCGCATTCCAGTCGGCCAGTTGCGCCGAATCGATGTGGTACCTGTACGCACGAGTGATCGCCACCAAATGGGGTGTGGAGATGGGCGTCATCGACAAACCGGTGATCAACGGCGCGCTACGGTAGCCCTCACTTCGGTCCGAGGTCGGCGCCCAGCCACTTGCGGCTGACGGCTGCGTAGCCGCCATTGCCTTGAATGGTGCTGAGCCACTGGTTGATTCGCCCCTGCAGCGCTGTCGCGCCCTTGGGCATCAAGTAGGCCTTCTGCGCGTCGGTGAAGGGCCGGTCGGTCGACACACCACACAATTGCGGATGTTGCGTGACCTGCCAGCGGATTTCGCTGCCGTCGGTGACCATGACATCGGCCTTGCCCTCGATGACCTGATCGAAAATGGTGTTGTTGTCGGGATACCCGACGATGGTCGCGTGGCGCAGGTTGGCCCGGTCGAATTGTTCGTTGGTGCCACCGGGGTTCACCACGACCCGGACTCCCCCGCGGTCGATGTCGGCCAGCGTCCGGTACTTCGCGGCGTCGGCACACCGCACCGCGGCAGCCTTCCCGTCGCGCAGATACGGGTCGGAGAACAGCGCCTTGGCAGCGCGGTCGGCGGTGACGGTGATGCCGCCGACCGCCAGGTCGCATTTCTGCCCAAGGTCGGCCATGAGGGTCGGCCAGGTGGTCGGCACCAGCTGTAGATAGGCACCGGTATCCCGAGCGAAATCTCGGACCAGATCGATGTCCATGCCGCTCCACTGACCGTCGGCATCACGGTAGGTGAACGGCCGGTAATCGCCGGCGCTGCACACCTTCAACGCCTGGCCCGGGGACTCTGCCGGCGGCGAGCTGCACGCCGCAGCCAGCGTGACGACCAGCGCCGACGCACCGTGAATCACTATGCGCCTCATGCAGCCAGACTCTCATGCGACCGCCACGTCGCCTACGCTGGCCATATGCGTCGAGCGGCGGCACTGGCAGTGGCAGGTGTGCTGCTCAGTGCCTGCACCCAGACGGTTTCGGGACAGGCCGCTGCGCCTGCGGAGCTCAAATGGCAACGCCCCATCACTGATTCAGTGTCCAGCCTGGGCGGTACGCTCGGCAGCGTCGGCGAGGCGATGACCGCGCACGACTTCGTCGCCATGTCGCGCGATTGCACGACGCTGCAAGGCACGCTGGACGATCTCAGCAAGCACCTGCCGACCCCTGACGACAACGTGAACTCATCGTTGCAGGACAGCATCGACAACTTCCGCTCGTTCGCGCGGGTCTGCACGATGATGACGCCGGGTACCGCGGACGCTGCGCTCGATCAGTTGAGCGGCTATCTGGATCGCGGCGACAGCTCCATGCGAAAAGCCCTGCAGCAGATGGGAATCGAGCTGCCCGCCCACTGACCCGGCGCTACGGCGCCGAGACGGCAGATGGTTTGGACGCCACCAGCCCCATGCCACGAGGCGGGTGCGATGGCGCCGATAGGACGCCCACAACTGCCGGACGGGGGTACAGTCGCCCCGATCAGCCCGCGGCAGTGCCGGCGGCAGCGGATGTGGCGGCGCGTAATTGCAGAAGTGCCAGTGGGTCATTGCCCTTGCGATGCCCGCTCGGCTCGTGCGCAAACGTACCCACGCAAACAGCGCCCCGCACCGGCCGCGCATTCGGTTGCCGCCCATAGTTGGACAACTCCCAGTATGTTTGCCCTGTCGTTCGGTCCTCACGGTGTGCCCGAAGGAGCAACATGACCATCGCGTCCCAGCGTCACCGCGTCGTCGTCATCGGATCGGGATTCGGTGGCCTACAAGCCGCCAAGGCCCTCAAGCGTGCTGACGTCGACATCACCTTGATCTCGCGCACCACGACGCACCTGTTCCAGCCGCTGCTCTACCAAGTCGCGACCGGCATCCTGTCCGAAGGCGAGATCGCCCCGACGACGCGACTGGTCCTGCGCAAGCAGAAGAACGTCACGGTCCGCCTCGGCGAGGTCGAACACATCGACCTGAGGGCGCAAACCGTCACCTCCAAACTCATGTCGCAAGAGACCGTCACGCCGTTCGACAGCCTGATCGTGGCCGCCGGCGCTCAGCAGTCGTACTTCGGCAACGACCACTTCGCGACGTTCGCGCCGGGCATGAAGACCATCGACGACGCCCTTGAGCTGCGTGGCCGCATTCTGGGCGCGTTCGAGGCCGCCGAGGTGGTCACCGACCCCGTGGAACGGGAACGCCGGCTGACGTTCGTCGTCGTCGGCGCCGGCCCCACCGGCGTCGAACTGGCGGGGCAGATCGCCGAACTCGCCGAACGCACCCTGGCGGGGGCGTTCCGCAGCATCGAGCCGCAGGACTGCCGCGTGATCCTCCTGGACGCCGCCCCCGCGGTGCTACCGCCCATGGGACCCAAGCTCGGCGCCAAGGCCCAGAAACGCCTGGAGAAGCTCGGCGTCGAAATCCAGCTCAACGCCATGGTCAGCGACGTCGACTACAAGGGCATCACCGTCAAGGACAAGGACGGCACCGAGCGCCGCATCGACTGCGCGTGCAAGGTCTGGTCTGCCGGGGTGCAGGCGAGCCCGCTGGGCAAGCTCATCGCCGAGCAGTCCGACGGCACCGAGACCGACCGCGCCGGCCGCGTCATGGTGGAGCCCGACCTCACCGTCAAGGGACACCCGAACGTGTTCGTCATCGGCGACCTGATGGCGGTCCCGGGCGTGCCGGGTATGGCGCAGGGCGCAATCCAGGGGGCCACGTACGCCGCCGACAACATCAAGCGGTCCCTGGCGGGCCACGATGACCCCGCCAACCGCGAGCCTTTCAAGTACTGGGACAAGGGCAGCATGGCGACCGTGTCGCGGTTCGATGCGGTGGCGCAGGTGCCGGTGCCGCTGACAACGAAGAAGCTGGAATTCGCCGGCGTATTCGCCTGGCTGTCGTGGTTGGTGCTGCACCTGGTCTATCTGGTCGGCTACAAGAACCGGGTGACGACGCTGTTCACCTGGTTCGTCACCTTCCTCGGCCGTGGGCGGGCCCAGATGGCGATCACCAGTCAGATGATCTACGCGCGCACTTCGATGCAACTGCTGCAGAACCAGCTGAACGCGTTGGCTGCGGCCGACAAGCTCGAGAAGAACGAGTCCGCCTAACGGTTCTCGCCGGGACTCCACGTGCTCGGAACCATCGGGGCACGCGCCCCGTCGCCGAACTCGTCACCGGCCAAAGCCGTCAGTCCCACCGGCGTGGCACCTGTCCTGGATACGGCTCCGGTGAAACCCATGGGGCCGGCGCCGCTGTTCGACGCTCGGGCCGATGACGCGTCGTCCGAATCTGGGCCGGACTCCCATTCCGGCGTGACGTCAAGATCCATGTATTCGCCGGCTTCTTGCTTGCTCCGGTCGCGGCGCCGACGTGCCTGTCGGGCAGCCGCCGGCGCGGCCGAGGCTGCCTGAGCGGTCGCGGCAGTCCGTGCCGACGCACCAGCGTCAACGCGCGCCTGCCGCTGCAGCCACGCACTCGTACCCATGCCTGGACCATCGCCAACCGCGTACGGGAAGCCCGGGTCGCCGATGGGCGGCGGTGTCGACGCGGGCGATGCGGCGGTGCCGGGTGCCGTCGGCGCAGGAGCGCTTGCCGGAGCAGACGCCGATGCCGGGGCTGCCGCCGACGACACCGGGCTGGTTGCGGGGGCCGCTGCGACAGCCGGCATCGACGGTTCCTGCGACGCGGGCGGCTCCGTGCCGATAGCTTCCGGAGAAACGTGGATGCCGGCGAGCCCCGCGAACCCGGCCACCCAGCCGAGGTTGGCGATCGCCAGCGCCAACGCCGGCTGAATCAGCGCCGGTGCGAACTGACCGAGCACCGAAGCCAGCTGAGAGGCATGGAAGGTGACGTCTGCCAGCACCATCGGCAGGTTGGTCAGCAGCGCGGCCGGATCGGTCAGCACGTTGTTCCACAGTAGTTCGAGGTGCTCGCCCATCTCGGCGCCCACGTCGAACCACCACTCCAGATCGGTCGGGTCTAAATCACCGTGGCCGTGGTCGTGATCATGGCCATGGTCGTGATCATGGCCATGGTCGTGATCGTGGTCGTGATCGTGGTCGTGATCGTGGTCGTGGTCGTGATCGTGGTCGTGATCGTGGTCGTGGTCGTCGTGCGCCACGATCGACGGCGCCGGAGCAGAGTGCGGCGCGGATCCGACCACCACGTCGGACGTGGCTTCATACGTCGCCATCGCGGTGGCGGCTTGCACCCACATGCGAACGTAGTCGGCCTCGGTTACCGCGATGGGAATCGTGTTGATACCAAAGAAGTTTGTGGCCAGTAACGCGGCCTGCGTGGCGTGATTCGCCGCCAACTCGGCCAAGGTCGGCATCATCGTCAACGCAGCGCTGTATGCGCCGGCGATGGTCTCGTGCTGGACTGCGCGCGCATTGCTTTCCACACCACTCTGCGTGAGCCACGCCAGGTATGGGAGGTGCGCGGCTACATAGCTCTCGGCACTGGGCCCCTGCCACGCCCCCGCGTGTGTGCCGGCCAGCACCGCGCGCAGCTCCTCGGCGACCGCCGTGTAGGTCGCGCCGAGCGAAGACCATTGCGCTGCGGCCGCGAGCAGGGCTCCTGGGCCGGGACCGCTGCTGAGCAATGCCGAATGCACCTCTGGCGGAGACGCCATCCACACCGGCATTGCCATCATGCACTACCTCCGACCCATCAACGATAATGAAAACTATATTCATTAAGGTAGCAGCCGGGAGAGCGCCGCGAGAAAATGCGTTGCCGATCAAGTGGAGCCAATGAAAGATGCGACGTGCCCGGACCACGCGTCGCACGCCATTCAGGGAGTTTCCGTGCCCGATTTCTCTCCGGTCGTCACCGACTACTGGGCCGCGGCGTTCAGCGGGGAACCCCTGCACCGCAACGACTATGTGACGGTCACGGTCAATCCCAACCTCGCCGACAACGCACGCGTCGCGGTCCTGCGGACCGCACACGATGACCGCGTCTCGATAGCCGTCACTCCCGACTTAGCCGGTGCGTTGACCAAAGACATTGCCCCACTCGGCAATCCAACGGAGATCGACATCCGGGCGGCGTTCGCCAACCACGGCGTCGCACTGAACGGTGCCGAGAATGTGTTTTATCTCACGGAAGTCGCGGCAGACGACATCCTGGGCGACACCGGACCAACAAACGTTCGTCAACTCACCGACGCGGACGCCGATATTTTCGCGTCGTTCAAAGCGGTTGTGCCCGAGGAAGACTGGGACGGCGCCTATCCCGAACCCGATCACTGGGCAGTATTCGCCGCGTTCGACGAACGCGGCGCCCTGGCCAGCATCGGCAGCATGCACCCATGGGACGACGAGTTCCCATTGGCTGATATCGGCATGCTGACGCTCAGTTCCGCACGGAGCCAGGGGCACGCAAAGACGTTGGCGCGTGAGATGTTTCGCTACGCGCTCACCCAGGGTTTCGAGCCGCAATACCGTAGTCAGCTGGACAATGCCGCGTCGGTCAGGCTCGCGGCCGGTCTGGGGTTGCAGCTGTTCGGGCAATGGGAAATCGCCATGCCCGACGAGGAATGAATTTCACCATGCGGGTTTGTGTGGTGGTCCCGACTGGGATCGAACCAGTGACCTTCCGCGTGTGAGGCGGACGCTCTCCCCCTGAGCTACGAGACCGGGGAATCTCACCGACCGGATCGGTGCGACGACAGACACTAACACGTCCCGTGACCCGAACGGGAATCGCGCCCCGCCGGCAACCCGCCGCCCGAGTCCGAGTCACCCGACCCGACCGCCGCGCCGCCTCAGGAGTCACGGGAGGCAACGCGTGAAACACCCGCCATCACTCGGTCAGCTTCTCGAACCAGCCCGTTTACCAGGGGTTTTCACGCGATTTGTGTCTGCTCGCATTCGTGCACTAATGTCTTGCATCGCAACGGACGAACAAAGTTCAACCGAAGCGAAACGCGGATGTAGCGCAGTTGGTAGCGCATCACCTTGCCAAGGTGAGGGTCGCGGGTTCGAATCCCGTCATCCGCTCGAAGGTGCGAATGGCATCAGCCCCAGTGGTGGAGTGGCCGAGTGGTGAGGCAACGGCCTGCAAAGCCGTGCACACGGGTTCGATTCCCGTCTCCACCTCCACAAGTTTTCAACCCGGCGCGATTAGCTCAGCGGGAGAGCGCTTCCCTGACACGGAAGAGGTCACTGGTTCAATCCCAGTATCGCGCACCACGCTTTACACAGGTCAATGGCAGTAAATAGCCTAGCTACCAGAGCGAAATGACCTGAATATGACCTGACAGTCGGCGCGCTAGCAACCTCAACAGGAGCTAGCCAATGCCCTCAGGTCACGCCCATCTCGACTTCCTCGCACCGCCGGTCGGCGCCGTCAGCGTCGGAGACTGGCTGGTCTACGGTGACGAATCAACACGCATCTGCACCATGTCACGGCGCGGCCGTGTCGTCGCACGCACCTCACAGGCACTCGACGGTTCCACCGACCCGACCATGATCGAGCTCGGCGAAGAGTTGTGGGTCGACGTCGATACCGCTCGCCAGCTCTATCGCGACCTCGGCCAGGTGCTCGACGACCTGGCGCCCATCCCCTACGTCCTGAACGACTGACCAAAACAAGCCCCCGCGGGCACGTCTCGCGGGGGCTCGTTGCCGTCCGTCGTCTTCTGCAGAGCCCGACGTAAACCAGCCTGCGCGCAGTAGCCCAGTCCCCCGCCTGCGCCGAGGGCCGCGCCCGTAGCCGCCTGATCACCGCACGAGCGCGCCACGAATAGCCACGCCGACGTCTCGGCGGGGCTACTTGTCGTGGCCGAGACGCGATATCGGGCGATGGTTCGTGGGAGCTTCGGGGAGGGGATCAAGCAAAGGCAACCCGTAGGGTTTCCACGCGCGACCCGCTACGGTCCAAGGCATGACGCTGTCACCCGAGCTACGCGCACAGATTGAGGCCGCCGCCGAGCTGGCCGCCGCGAAGTTCCCTGGGTTTTCACAGGAGCAGATCGAGCGGGCTGCAGTGATCCTGCGTGCCGAGCACGGCCGAGCTAAGAGGGCACGCCCGACTCAGCCCGACGAGCCTGCTCAGCATCCGTAACCAGCTCGACCGCCACCGGATCGCGCCCAATCACCGGCCCCGCCACCGCCAGAGCAGCGAGCAGCGCGTCCACAGCGGTCACCGTCGTCACATGCCCAGTCACAGCGCACTCAGCACGGGCGCCGAAGGACACCATCGCGTCGAGCGCAGTGAACTGCGATTCGAGCGCGATCGACGTCTCGGGCGATCGCTCGACGCCCTCGTACGTCAGCGTCACGCACCAGTCAGTCATGTCAGTCATGTCAGTCATGTCAGTCATGTCAGTCATGTTGGCCCCCTTAGCCTTCCGAACCGTCGAGAAAATAGCCGGCCAGACTACGACAGTCACGCCACTGCTGTCACTCGAATTGAGTGGTGTGGTCCTGAAATATGGAACTGGCCCGACGTCGCAAAGACGCGGACTGCATCACGCGGCCCGCTACCACGCCCCCGGTCCGCCCGCCCAAAAGACATCCCTCGGTCGCGACAATGCGCGAAGATGGCTGGCGTGGTCACCGAGCCGGACACTGAACTCGCCAACCTCAAATCACAGGCGTTCAAAAGCGCGCAGGAAGCAATGGGCACCGCCTACATTTTCGAGGTTCGCGCTCGCTGGTTTCGCCGGCAACTGAATTTGTTGGCGTTCGCGGGACTTGCTCTCCCCCTGGTTATCGGCGGCATCGCGCTTGGCTACGGCGCGAAAAGCAGTGTCCTAACCGTCCTGATTCCAGTAGCCACCGTCCTCGGAATATTCCAACTAGTCGCATCCTTGTGGTCCCTCGTCGGCCAATGGGTCAGCAACTACGACAGCGCGGCACGCGCGATCGTCTCGAATCGCCTACTTTCACAACAATTCGAATCACTCGGCCGATCATCTTCGTTGACAGCCAAGGAATTTAGACAACAATTGGAGGTTCTCAACGCAACCGACAAAGCTCAACGACAATCGGACTACCTGCAGGAAGTTACTGATACCGAGAAGCGCATGGGCATGCGCGCAGTGCTCGTTCAATATCAAAAGGAGTGTCGCAAGTGCAAGAAAATACCCTCGAACATGACTCCCACCGAGTGCGGAGTATGCGGTGACTACCCCGGGTGGCGGCTCCGTTGATCGGCAGGTGGCTAATGTGCTCAGGGGCTATTTGAGCCTCTCAACAAACCAGAGAAGCGAATTTGTGCAAGCACTCAATTCGTACATCCGTGGCGATGCAACCGAGCAGCGCGCATTCAGCACCAAATACGGCAAGATAAGCCTAGGACCGCTCAACGACCCCTGCGTTTGCTGCGGCAAGTAGCGACCGAAGCTGTCTGCTAAGCAACCAGTCTCAGCCTCGCGCCGTAGCCCATCCGCTTTGATCGCGGGAGCAGATCGAACGGACGCCGCCGATTCGGCATCCTGCTGCCACCACTCCTCTTGCGAGTACGTCGGCAGAGGCTCGCCACTGCCCGCGCCCGCGAACGCGGCCACGTCAACGGTAGCCTCTCCGTTCATGGCACTCGACCCATCTGTTGCCCTCAATGTCTGTGAGAACGCGCTGCGTGAACTCATGCGACACGCGTTCCGCGAGGCATGGGGTCCTGGGTGGCTGGACAAGGTGAGTACACCCGAACAACGCGCTGGATGGTCCGAGCGCGCAGCCGTCGATCAGGCGCACACCCGCAAGGGCGCTGCGCAGGTACCCGCCCTCGAACTCGATTACAGCCACTTCTACGAGCTGCTCGCGTTCGCTGACAAACACTGGGATCGACTGGCTGCGGCGCTCGGCAAGAAAGCCGTCACATTCGCTCTCCTTAAACGATTCGAAGACGTTCGCGACCGGGTTGCACACGGTCGGACGCTTCTGGACTTCGAGCAGGAACTCATGTCTGGAATTGCTGGACAAATCCGAAATCAGGTGACCATCTACATGAGCACAAAAGACCAGTACGGCGACTACTACCCGCGTATTGATTCGATCCTTGACGAGTTCGGTCACCAGATCGTTAGCGGCACTCAGATGGGCGACGGCGAACTCATGGGACACGTGCAAACAAGTCAGGTGCTGCGACCAGGACAGATCGTGCGATTTAGATGCCGCGGGACCGACCCGCAGGGCCGCGACCTAACTTGGCGCTTGACGTGCGGTCACGCCCATACCGACGAAGCAGTCGCCGCGAACGGCGACGAGGTCATTTTGACCTGGGAAGTCAACGAGGACAACGTACGAGCATCGGTAGCGGCCGAGATTTACATGACTTCCAGCGGCAAATATCACAGATGCGCCGGTTTCGACCAGAGGGCCTTTTTCATGTATAGCGTTGCGCCGCCAGAAGAATCGGCGTCGTAGCCCAGCATCACCACAGGTCGATATGGCTGCGGGCCACACAGTCGTCGTCACATTCGCTCGGCCGCTGCCCTCGATCAGCGAGGTAGGCATGCGCGGCGGATTCGTCCCACCCGACCAGCTCGCCGTCAGCGTCGAACACAGCGAGGGCATTGGGCACTCTGATGTCCACCGAGTGTTGCTTGCATGGTCGGTTCTTCGGCCTAACTGGCACCGTTGCCGCCTTCATCGGTGTCCTCGTCGTCGGCCCAGTCCTTGGGCAATCCGACGTCGCGAATCAACTTCGCGAGCAGCAGCCGGCGAGCGCGCACCTCAGCGAACAGCGGATGCATCCGCAGGCCCTGGCTTGACTCGATAACCGGCTCAGTTTGAGCGAGTTTGGCCCGCAAATCGGCCAGTTCGTCGACCGTGTAGCAAGCTTGCTCAAGCACCGCGGCGGCCGAGGCATCCAGCTCGAAATTGCTTGTCACACCGGCCCACAGACGGCGCCCGGCGGTCCTCAAACCACGCGGTGTAGCCACAACAACCCCCTTCAAGGGCCAATTCGTCAAAATGCTGGGGAGAGAAACCCGCCTATGCCACGAGGCGCCACTGCGACGCCCGGCGGGGTACCGCCCCAGGGCCTCAGCGACGGGTGCGGCAGTCTTGGGGCGACGCAGTGGCCTCGCGCAGCTCCGGGCAGGCAGGCGGGCGCAGCGAGGCCACTGCAGGTTGTGACGACACCGTCGCGGCGCAGGTATCTGCGATGGCAGTCCTTTGCCGCTTTCGCGCTCCTGTGGAGTCTCGGCTGACGCCGCGACGGTGCCGGGTCTGTCAGGCGATCGTGAACTTGCCGATGCGCTCAGGTCGCACGACTGCATGCCCAATGCGCCATGTGGCACGCAGGCTCACGCTGTCGCTTGAGAAGTACTCGTGCTCAGAGTTCGCGATGCGTACATCACCGACAGCGGACACGATCGCGGTCTGATCGACGACGAACCCCACGCCGGTAGGCACAGCGATGTTGACCAGCACGGGCAGCGACAGCAGCATCGGCACAGCGTCGGTAGTGCCGGCACCGAGCAGGGATTCGTTGACTTCGACGCCGCCAACCTTGAGCTTGCGCAGGCGTGCCCAGGTCTTGGGCGACACCGCAATCAGCGACGGGGTGGCCAGGTTCTCTTGCAGCTCGGCGACCAGGTCGACCAGCGCGTCGAGGTTGTCGGCGACGGCGCCGCCATCGACGAGGCCGGCGGTGTGGGCCAGGCCGGCGACGGGGGCCACCGCGGGCGATACCGGGGCCGTCTCGTTGAACAGTGCCAGATCAGCGCGGCGGGTCACGGCCCGAGCCACGGACTGCGAGAGCTGGCCGGCGGTCTGGTCCTGCGTCCACTGCTCATTGGAGACGCGGACGAGCTGCGTGATCTTGGCGGTGTGGACGATCACCTCGGCGAGCTGCGGATCGGCCTCGGGGATTTCGGCGGCCTCGGCGGTGAACTGCGCGGTGTCATCCTTGACGTACGCCACGCGCACCGACGGGGCGTCACCCTCGACGCTGCCGGATACGGTGGTGGCCTGCAGGATCGCAGCGTCAGGGACAGCGTCGGCCGGGGCGAACGTGTAGACGTCGGGACGCCATGCACCCGCACTCGACGGAGTAGTGATAGTGGTCATTATTCTGTTGTCTCCCAATAGTTTTGGCGCGGACAAGGCACTACTCGCGCGCACAAATCAGCAATGGTGATTGATTGCGGCGCCGGGCCTGCGATCTGAAACTGTTGTCCGCGCCGGGCGGCAACAGCACCATAGTAACATACCCCTGGGGGTATGACTAACGGTTCAGTCTTTGTTTCGCGGTCCGAACGCCGATGCGAACGACGGCCCCGACAGTGATGTTTGGCGGCCCGTCGTGCCCGACACGAGTTCACCGCCAAAAATGTTGCGGCGCGGTGCTTCTTTGATGCCGAACGTTTCTTTCGCGGTCGACATCGCCGCTGTCAACTTGCCGGTGTCGATGGTGCCGTCATCGGCTAGCAGGTCGCCGAGTTGGGCCACCGCGAACACAGCGGCCGGGCGCATCCCGGCAGCGATGACTTGTTGCTCGACGAGTTGGCGTTGCAGGGCCGTGAGTCGGTCCTCCGCATTGTTAGCGCGGTCGCGGTATCCGGCCGACTCGCGGCGCAGCTTCTCGACCGCGCTGCGCGGAAACGTGTCGGTGGGGTCGACGTCAGCCGGTACCTCGACGGAATCGGCCTTTTCGACGTCGTCGATTGAACTCGCTTCCGTCGGCGCCGTGGTCTGGCCCGCGTTGGTGTCGGTCATGGGGTTGGGCTCTCCTCGCTGGTGGTGAGTGGATGGGTGACGGTGGCCCGCTCTGACCGTCGTCGCACGCCGGTCGGCGTGAGTTCGTAGTACGTCACGTCGACCTGGGTTGCGCTGTTCGCCAAGGCGACTAGGTCGTCGATCACTGCAGCAGGCCGTGGCACGGTGTCGCGCGGCGGGCGCTGGTAGTCGTCGAATGCTGCCCGCAGCGGGTCGCGGCGCTCAGACATGCTGGCTGGTCTCCTTTCGGGCGTTAGGACTCACGTAGAACGTCGTGCGTTCACGCCCCGGCCGATAGAGGGTCACGTGGCCGTCGTTGACTTTGAGTAGTCGGCCCGGGACGCGTCGGCGCTGTCCTCGGGCGTTCACGACCACGCGGGCGACGCCACGTACACGGCCACGACTGGATACTTCGTAGTAGCCAGCGAATCCGTCGACCGGGCGCCAAAGCTCGACGGCGCTCATTGGCGTGTCTCCATACCCGCGAGCTGTCCCAGTGAGGCGAGCAGCAGATACCACCTGTCACGTCCGCAGGGCGCTTGCCGCTCCCCCGGCTGGGACTGGCCGCGCGGCCAAACGTGCCGGTGGTCACGACCGCAAAAGGGGCAAGGCCCGACGATGACCCACCGACCGCCGTCGCGGTCGACGACCCGCCGAACGACCACGCCGGGCGCCACCACGCCTTGCGAAACGAGCTGCGCCACAACACTTGCCGCGTCACCGCCACTCAGGTCGAGGTTGTGCCGGATGCCGGCGGAGTCGATGACAGATATGCGAACGGGGTTGTTTGTGCTCATCGCCGCACCCCCGAACCCGCTGCCCGGTCGGCTGCCTTAGCAGATGCCGGGTCGATTGCGTAGGTGCGCAATTCGCCGATGCGGTTGCAATGGGCCACAACGTCTGATGATGGTGCCCCTGAATGCCATTGGTGGACATGTTCGGTCCAGCAGAACGGGCACATGACGTGAACAAGGCGCCCGGCCCCGGCGTACGAGACCCGCTCAGCGCGAGCAACGTACTGTGCGCCTGGCCGAGGTTGGTGGCGAGTGTGTCGCAGACTCATTTGGCCACCGCCTGCAGCAGCCGCCCCAGTTCGGCTGCGTCGTCGAGTGTCAGCTCGAATTGGACGCTGACGCCGAATGCGTCGGTGGTGTTGACGTGCACGACGGTGGTCGGATCACCGGCAATGTCGACTGTGTCGACCCGCATCTCTGTCTCATCGCCCATGGGACGATTACCTGCCTTCCATATATTCAATTGTGTTGGTGTACAGCGTTTTACAGCCAGGGCAGCAGTACTCGCGCCTGCTCGACTACCCCGTCGAGACATTCGAGGCAGGCGCACGCCATCGCAGTTGTGATCTGGCGTTGGTCTGGCGAACGACGTGCCCTGATGTCCGCACGCACCTTTGCGTATGCGGCCGCTGCACGTTCGTGCTGCTCGTGGTCATCACGCGTTGCCCGGCGGATGCCGGCGCTGATTCGGGCCGTATGAAACCGCTTACTGCTCATTGCGCAGTCGTGCATCCGCGTGGCTCCGCAAATTCCGCAGTTCACTGATAAGGCCAGGGCGTCGCGGGTTTCGTTGCGTTCAGCCACCGCGGTGCCCTTCATCGCCCCAGCGCCTTGCAGCCGTCTGCCAACGATCGTATTGGCGGGGCATTCTTGTTGCCCGCAGCAAAGTTTGAAAGCGACCCTGCCCCCGCGCGAAAGCGTCCCTGAGCGGTTTTCGCCAAGGGTCGTATTGCAGGGTCAGTTTTACTCGCACAAAGGGACGGTTCTCGTTGATATAGGGTCGCTTTTGTTTTGCGCAAAACATGTACTTACCTGCGTGTATGTTGCTGACAGGGTCGGCAGGGACGCTTTTTCCGAGTTGACGGACCCTATCGCTTATGTTGTGTGCGTTTTGCCTGCTCACATCGGCATTCGGACGGTTCGCGCCCTGCGAAGTGGGACTCATATGCAGAAAGCGACCCTGCCGACCCTGCCAAGTCCTCCAGCAAACACCAGGCTGCGCCCGATTCCTCGGACGCAACTCGGAACGCAGGCCCGGTCTGCGGCGCGAGATTCCGCGCAGTTGGGCAGCAGCCTCGCAGTCCTCGAATGTGATGATGCGCGTTTCGGTGTCTGTCATGCGGTGGCCGTCAGACGTGAGCGGCGGGAATGGGCTGCATCGCGTTTTCGACCTCGTCGAGCCGCAGGCGAACGGTGCGAGTGTTCCCGATTCGATAGCCGGTCAATCGACCGTCACTGATCATCGTTCGGATTGTGCGGACGCCCACGCCCAGTATCTCGCCGGCCTGCTTCTGGGTGATGAACTTCGCGCGAGTCAACGCTTCGGCACGTGGCATGGTCAGACACTCCCTGTATTCAATTTTGTACCGGCGCTTAGAGCCAGCGGCAGAATGCTACACCCGCCACCGCGCAGTTTTGAACAACCGGCCGCAAACTGAGCCAACCCGCCGCAAAACGCGCGACACTTCGTCTAATTTCCTTACTTGCCAACGGGTTTCGGTGGCATCACCAAATCGGACAGCAATGCCGCAATCTGCCTATCTCGACCCCGGGCCGCATGTTGGTAGCGCATCGCCGCACCCGGCGTCGAATGACCTAAGCGGACCATCAGCTCGGCCAATGTGGCGCCGGTCGCCGCCGCCAGCACCGCGCCGCTGTGGCGTAGGTCATGCCACCGCAGGTCGTCGCGCCCGGCCTCGCTGCGAGCCCGGTAATACTGCCGATAGAGCGATGCCGGGGCGAGATGCCCACCCTTTTGCGCCGGGAATAGCAGCGCATCACGGTCGCCGCCGACAAACCGAGTGAGATGATCGTCGATCGCTGGCAGTAGATGCGGCGGCACCGCAACGTCGCGGATGCCTGCATCAGACTTCGGCGTGGTGACCTCGAACCCGTCGTCGACACGAACGACCGCACGTTCTACCCGAACAGTGGCGTAGCGCACCGGATCGTCGCCCTCGACCTCGGCGGGTTCAAACGCGAACACAATGTCGCGGCGGCGCAGCTCGGTCAGCTCGCCGAACCTCAGCGCGCACCAGCTGGCCAGCAGCACCATTAGCTGCAGCCGGTCGGGCATCGCGGCGGTGATCGTCGCGATTTCGTCGAGTGATGCCGGCCTGATCTTGTGCACGCGCGTCGACGCGCCGGCACCGCGAATCACACACGGATTCGTCGTGGCTTTCCCGTCGCTCACCGCAGTGCCCATGATGGTGCGCATCAAGCCATAGGCGTGAGCACGGAGCGTGGGCGTGTCGTCGCCCATCTTGGTATGCCAGGCACGAACATCGTCGGCAGTGATGGATGCGATGGGTAGCGCCCCGAACGCCGGCAGCAGGTGGTGCTCAAGCATTTTCGTGTAATGCTCGCGCGATCGCTGTTTCAGGTCGCGGTGGCGCATCCAATCATCGGCGTATGTCCTGAAGGTCAGACGCGGGGTCGGTGTGGTGCGTGCCTCGGGCGGTTGCCACTGCTGCTTCACGATTTCGGCCTGCTGCAGCGCCAGCCACGCGCGGGCGTCTTTCGTGGTCAAGAACAGGGTTGGCGCTTTGTGGCGACGTCCGTCAGGTCCGTAGTAGCGCGCCCGGTACCCGGTCGCGAGCTTGTCCACGGAACCGAATGTTCCTGTCGCTCGGTCTTTTCTGCCGGCGCCGCGCGTCATTTTGTGCCCCTCCGTGCTGTACTGTCGCCGTCAGGTCGTGACCTGATTATGACCTGACACAGCATACAAACGTTCCGCAGATTGCCGGAGTCTTCCGCTACACTAATCGAGGTCAGAGCAGGTAACACGCACATCTGCGCTGATCAACCCGCCCACGCTAGCAAACCGACTGAACTGGTTCAATCCCAGTATCGCGCACCACGATCTTCAGGACAGGTCCGGTTTTCGAACCGGGCGTTTTCTTGTTTCGCGGCAACCAGCAACCGCACGTGCCTTCACAGCCAATCTGCAGGAATTTCCCCATTCCGCTTACAGACCAGCACAAGCCCAGGTAGCGTCCAGCTCGCAATATCGGCATATTGCCGTCCGAGCTAACTCTCCGAGGTCGAAAATGTTGCGCGCTTTGATCGTTGCTGCCCTGATCGCGTCTGCCGGGGTGGTCATCGCCCCCGCCGCGCAAGCATCGGGATACAAGAACTGTTCGGCAGCCCACGCCGATGGTCGGTACAACATCCCGCAGGGCGATCCCGACTACAAGGCGTCCCAAGACCGCGACGGCGACGGGATCGCCTGCGAAGGCTAAATCTGAGGCCGTCGGAATACGACTCAGACCGCGGCAGCCCGCGCGCCTTCATCGAGTTCCGCACGGACGTGTCGCTCTACCAGGAGGGGCACGAAATCCCGCACGCTACTCGAGGCGAAACCGTCGTGCGTTTGCCGGACTGCGGTGGCGATCTGCGCGGGATCGAGCGACGGGTATCGAGCCGTCAAGCGTGCCACGACTTCGCCGATCGCTCGCTCTTCGCTGAACTCGCGCATCGACCTATTCTCGCGCGGCGCTCCCCCGCGCGCGGCTAAAGCGCGAAATGAGTCCGGTCACCGACCGGCGGTCACCTCGTCGTAGAAGACGCCCAGCCGGTCGATGCGCCACAGCTGCCCATAAACGACGAGTACGGCGCCAAAGACCGCCGGCCAGATGAGCAGCGCGGCAAGGCCCCACGTCAGCAGGGCTACGCCGGCCACCGCGCCGACGATCCAAACTCGTTGCACCACAGCGAAACCCGCCGGCATGCTCGAGCGATCCTGCAGCCACAGCCGTTCGCCATAGATGCCGCGAGACGACCAGGCAACCGGTTCGTCGACGGGCGCGAACGCGTGCGGATTCCACCACAGCCAGAGGATGACGACGCCGACGGGCACCAACGCCCACCACCCGATCCAGACGCGGCTCCAGATCGCGAGCATCATCAGCGGGATGGCCGCGAATCGTGTCCACACGCTCCATGGGTTGGCGTGGCGGCGCCAGGCCTCGTCGCTCATGCCGGCCGCGCGGGCGTACCTGTCCAGATGTTTCATCTGAGCATCCCCCTTGCCAGAGTCCGGATGGTCGCCTCGAGCACGGCGTCATAGTCGGTGCCGAACCGGTCCTTGTTCATCACGAGCAGACCGACCGACCGCATGACCCCCAGCAGGGCCTCCGGCGCGATGTCGTCGACCAGGACGCCGGCCCGCTGGCCGGCCGCGAGGTAGTCGAGCACCGGGCTGACGATCCGCCGCATGACCCGGGCGAGTTGCTCGGGCCCGACACGTCGGGTGACCGCCGTCAGCTCATCGGCACGCATCAGGAGCCTCCGATAGAACGGATCGTCGACGAGCACGTCGGTGATGGCGCGCATGAGGGCGACCAGGTTCTCCTCACCGACGGGCCGGCCCAGGGCCCCGGCGAGCCCTGCACCGACCAAGGGCGCACGCCGCAGCATCGCTTCCAGATAGAGCGATTCCTTCGAATCGAAGAAGGCGTAGAAGCTGCCTTTGGCAATCCCCGCCGGCTGGACGAGCTCGTCCAGCGACGTCTTCTTCAGGCCCTGGGAGGCGAACAGCTGCTCGGCCGTATCCACCAGGATGCGCGCGATGTCGTCCTTTTCATCGGACGTGAAAGCGACGGCCATATCTATGACTCCTTTGGCCATTCAGTCATAGGGTACTCGTTTCAGCTGTGGCGACCAGGGCATCCCAACTCCACTCGCAGGCCACGAGGCGCCGCGACAGTGAACACGCTAGGACCCCCGCCACGCAACGAGTAACGATTTACTGCTGCGCATCGATGAAGTAGACCGAGCCGTCTCATTCAATAGCTGTTCGGCGATATCGACCCGATATCCAGCTAACTCAACCGCCGCGACCTCCGTCGCGGTGACCCGCACGGGTCAGTCGCCTACTCAGAGGTGTCACGAGACAGTCATCGCTGCAGTTCAAATGCCTTGCCAGCGCGGCGTTGCCCGATCGGGGACCTTGATCACCGCGACGTCACATGCGTCCCAGTCGGCCACTCAGCAGCGCTCACCCTTGATTTGACCAGCAAATATCAATCTTCAAAATCAAGATGACCAAAAAGTTCGCTCAGATGCTTGCGAAGCGCTGGAATGTGGACTAGAAATATTTGCTGTAAGCGAGTTTCGCTCCAGGAGGGACACCAGTCATGGCTAACATCACCACTCGCATCGCAGGATCGATCGCACTGGCCGGAGGCGCCGCCATCGTCGCGCTCGCCGGTGCCGGCGCCGCCTCGGCCGCCCCGACCCCGCCGCCGCCGAACCCGATCCAGGCGATCGGCCAGTTCGGCACCCAGCTCAACCACGCCGTTGGCCAGTTCGGCACTGACAACGAGCAGGCCCTCGGCAAGGCCGGTACCTACTACAACCAGGCCACCGGCACCGCTGGTAGCTACTACGAGCAGGGCGCGGGCCAGCTGGGCACCTTCGCCACCCAGCAGCTCGTCGGCCTGGTGGGCGGCGTCTTCGCACCGCAGCACTGATCGCGCGAACCGTCATCGTCAGGGCGTGGGCCACAACGGCCCACGCGCTGCGGTGTTTTCTGCACCACTGCGCACCCCACGCACATTGCTAGAAGAGCTAAACTTTGTCGTCATGAGCTCAAAGACGTCGATCGCCGCCGCCGCGGCACTGGCCGTGGTGAGCTGGGCCACTTCGACGGCCATCGCCATGGCCGACCCCACGCCGGCTCCCCCGGGTCCCGCCGCCCCCAACCCGGCCGGCCCGAAGACCAGCATCGACGGCGACGGCCTGTTCATCGTCGGCAAGGACATCGCGCCCGGCACGTACGCCACGGCCGGCCCGGTCGGCGATCACCGCTGCTACTGGCGCCGCATGAACAACGTGGATCCGCACGCCAAGGACAACGTCATCGACAGCGCCATGAGCGCCAAGCCGCAGGTCGTCCTCATCGACGTGACGGACAAGGCATTCAAGACCAGCGGCTGCCAGCCCTGGCACGTCACCGACGCCGCGCCGGACTCCCCCGGACCGGGACCGAACATCTCCCCGCAGGCGCGCGCCGCGATCGCGATTCTCGGCACCCTCGGCGGCGGTGGTGGTCCCGCGCCGGCACCCGCACCGGCACCGGCGCCGCCCGCGCAGTAGTAGTGCATCCTTAGCGGCATGGACGTCGACACGCTGCTGCAATCGATCCCGCCACTGGCGGTGTATCTCGTGGTGGGGCTCGTGATCGGGCTGGAAAGCCTGGGCATCCCGCTGCCGGGCGAGATCATTCTGGTCACGGCTGCGGTCCTGGCGACGCGACACACCCTCGACATCGACCCGGCCGCCGTCGGGCTCTCGGCCGCCGCCGGCGCCATCATCGGCGACTCGATCGGATACAGCATCGGCCGACGCTTCGGCATGTCGCTGTTCGAACGCCTCGGCCGCAGGTTTCCCAAACACTTCGGGCCGGGCCACGTCGCGCTTGCGCGCCGGCTCTTCAGCCGCTGGGGCGTCTGGGCCGTCTTCTTCGGCCGCTTCGTCGCACTGCTGCGCATCTTCGCGGGCCCCCTGGCCGGTGCTCTCAAGATGCGATACCCCCACTTCCTGGCGGCGAACGCGGCCGGCGGCGTGGTGTGGGCCTGTGGCACCACTGCCGTCGTCTATTACCTGGGCGTGGCCGCCGAGAAGTGGCTGGCCCGGTTCTCCTGGGTTGCCTTGCTGGTCGGCGCCCTGCTCGCCTTGACCGTCACCCTGGTGCTGAAGGAGCGCACGGCCAAGGCGATCGAGCAGCTGGAAACCGAGCACGACTGGGATACCCTCCGCCACTCATAAATTTCGTCAACTTGCGGTTGACGATCTCCTGTCGTCAACCTAAGGTTGACGTATGTCCGAATCCGCACATACGTCGACCCCCAACCCGATCGCCGGCACCATCCGCCTCGACGACCTGATCGAGACGATCAAGAAGGTGCACACCGAACCGCTCGACCAACTCACCGACGCGATGCTCGCCGCCGAACACCTCGGTGACATCGCCGACCATCTCATCGGCCACTTCGTCGACCAGGCCCGCCGCTCGGGCGCGTCCTGGACCGACATCGGCAGCAGCATGGGCGTCACCAAACAGGCCGCCCAGAAACGCTTCGTCCCCAAGGAACCCCGGTTCGACACCATGGATCCGAAGGACGGATTCAGCCGCTTCACCCCGCGCGCCCGGACCGCCGTCGTCGAAGCCCAGCAAGCCGCACACACGTCGCGCAGCGCCGAGATCACCCCCGACCATCTGTTGCTCGGACTGCTCACCGATCCGGGCTCACTGGCGATGGTCCTGCTGAGCAACCAGGGTGTCACCGCCGACCAGATTCGCACGGCCGCCGCCGTCCCCGTCGGCGCCGCCGAACCCAAGGCCCTGATCCCATTCGACAGCGCCGCCAAGAAGGTGCTGGAGCTGACCTTCCGCGAGGCACTTCGGCTGGGGCACAACTACATCGGGACCGAGCACATCCTGCTGGCACTGCTCGAATCCGAGGACACCGACGGACCCTTGCACCACCTCGGGGTCGACAAGGGCCGCCTCGAAACCGAGCTGGAAAAGATGCTCAGCGACTTCGTCGCCGCCCAGCAGTCGCCCGGGGGCCAGCCCGGGCAGGCGTGAGTGTCCACTGACAGGGACGAAACGATCCACCGACCACGCTGAAGTGGCCAGATCTGGTCCATTCGGGCGAGGCCGTGATGGCGGTATGCCATCATGCGAGGCAGTCATAACTGAGAGGACGCGATGAGCACGGGCGTGAACGGCAACAGGACCTACCGCTGGTTGGCGGGTTTGCTCGGTGCGTTGACCCTGCTGGCCGCCACGCTGGCGCCGTCGGCGGCAGCCGAAACGAGCATCGGCAACCTGGGTCAGACCCTCCACGTCGACTTCAAGGGTCTCGTTGCGGATGTCACCGTCCACAACGTATTGCCGTCGGACGAACCGCCGGGCTGGACCTGGAACGGCTCGCCGCGCTGGCGCAATCAGGGCGGCCCCTGGAAGGCCGACGTCACCGTGCACGTCATCTCGACACCCAACCCCTACTGGATGGCCTCCGGTGTCACCTTCAGCGGCGTCACCCCGTACGCCGACGCGTACGTGTCCAAGCACACCGACGACCCCAACGCGTTGGAAACCAAGCTGCTGAACTCGCCGGCGGGCTCGACCGTCGACGGCGTCGTCTACTGGGACGTCTATCGCGGGCTGGTGACCAACGTGGTCATGCTGAACCCGGCCACCGGCACCCACCTGGCGCAGTGGAACATCTGGCAGCCGGGCGACCAGCTGCCCTGAGGCTCCCAAGATCGCACATAAACTGCCCCTGCCCCTTGCGGACAGGGGCAGTTTTGTGGCTGGGGACAAGGAGATTCCGATGACGGTTCAGGTGCGGGCGGCGCAGGCCGACGATATCGCCGAGCTCGCTGACGTGGCTGCCGCGACCTTCCCGCTGGCGTGCCCCCCGTCGTCGACACCGGACAACATCGCCGCGTTCATCGCCGCCAATCTGTCCGCGGATCGTTTCGACGAGTACTTGAAAGATCCCGGGCGCGCCGTGTTCGTCGCGCACGACGACGCCCGAATCCTGGGCTACACCATGCTGATTCGTGGCGTGATCGACGACGCCGACGTGCAGCGTGCGGTGCCGGAGCGACCGGCCGTCGAACTGTCCAAGTGCTACGTACTGCCCGACGTCCATGGCGGCACGGTCGCCGCGGCACTCATGGATGCCTCGCTCGGGTTCGCCCGGGACCTCGGTGCCCGCTGCGTGTGGCTGGGCGTCAACGAGGAAAACGGGCGCGCCCAACGGTTTTACCGCAAGCACGGATTCGAGGTCAGCGGCACCAAGACCTTTCAGCTCGGCGAGCGAACCGAGAGCGACTACGTGCTGGTGCGGCCGCTGTCGCGCTAGGCGTGGAGCTGGGTGCCCTCATGGGTCAGCGCGAGCAGCCGGGACGTGGCGCGCAGGTACTTCTTGCGGAAGCCACCGGCGAGCATCTCCTCACTGAAGACGGTGTTCATCTTCTCCCCCGACGCCACCACGGGAACGCCGGCGTCGTAGAGGCGGTCGATCAGCGACACCAGGCGCAGCGCGACGGCCTGGTCGTACACCATGTGCACGCCGGTGATGAAAACCCGTTGCACGCCTTCGATCAACGCGTGATAGCGCGACGGGTGCATGGTCGCCAGGTGCGCGCACAAGGCGTCGAACTCGTCGAGCGTGGCGCCCTCGACACCGACGGCCCAGGACCGCACCTCGTCCTCCGACGGCGGCACCGGAGCCGACGGCAGTGCGCGCTGCCGGTAGTCGGGGCCCTCGACCCGGACGGTGGTGAAAATACTTGACAGCGTGTTGATTTCCCGCAGGAAGTCCTGCGCGGCGAAGCGCCCTTCACCGAGCTGTTCGGGCAGCGTGTTCGACGTCGCCGCGATGGACACGCCGCGCTCCACCAGCGCCGAGAGCAACCGGGAGATCAGAGTGGTGTTGCCGGGATCGTCGAGCTCGAACTCGTCGATGCAGACCACCACATAGTCGGACAGCAGGTCGATGCACTCGGTGAAGCCGAACACGCCGGCCAGCTGGGTCAGCTCACCGAACGTGGCGAATGCGGCAGGGCCCGCGTCGGCCCCGGCCAGCGAGTAATAGGTCGACGCCAGAAGGTGGGTCTTGCCGACGCCGAAGCCGCCGTCGAGGTACATGCCGACACCGGGCAGCGCTTCGCGCTTGCCGAACAACTTCTTCTTGCCGGCCCGCTGGCGGGTCGCGTCGTCGCAGAATTTGCGGGCCGAGACCACCGCCGCGGCCTGCGACGGCTCATTCGGATCCGGGCGGTAGGAGTCGAAGCTGACGTCGGCGAAGGTGGGTGGCGGAACCAGTTCGGCGATCAGTCTTTCCGGCGTGACGGTCGGGTGACGATCGGTCAGGTGCGCGACTTGGCTGGCCCCAGGCATTAACGCACCATAGCGGCGTGTTGCAATGATTCACGTGTCCGATCCCGACGCTGCGACGCAGCTCACAGAGCTCAGCGCGGTAGGCGCCGCCTTCCCGGCCGGCTCGGAGACCAGCGACGACACAGTGCTGGCGCCGTTCTACAGCTACCCCGCCGACCTCGACCGGCCCTGGGTGCGGGCCAACATGATCTCCAGCCTGGACGGCGGAGCCACCGACGACGGCCGCGCCGGCGGCCTCGCCGGTCCGGGCGACCGGGCACTGTTCGGCTACATGCGCCAGCAGGCCGACGTCATCCTGGTCGGCGCGGCGACCGTGCGCATCGAGAACTACTCCGGCGCCCAGATGTCCGCGGCACAGCGGCAGGCCCGTCAGCTCCGCGGCCAGGCCGAGGTGCCGCCGATCGCGGTGATAACCCACAGCGCGGACATCCCGCACGACGCCAAGTTCTTCACGCGCACCGAGGTGCCGCCGCTGATCCTCACCAGCCGCGACAGCATCGACGACACCTGCCGCCGGTTCACCGGGCTCGCCGAGGTCATCGACGCCTCCGGCACCGCACCCGACCGGGTCGACCCGCACGTCGTGCTCCGCATCCTCGACGAGCGCGGGCTGCGGCGGGTGCTGACCGAGGGCGGGCCGTCAGTGCTGAACATGTTGATCGAAGAAGATCTGATCGACGAGATGTGCGTGACCATCGCCCCCATCCTGGTCGGCGGATTCGCCCGGCGGATCGCCTCCGGTCCCGGTGAGGCCCACACCCGGCTGCGCCGCAGCCACGTGCTCACCGACACCGCGGGCTACCTGTACACGCGCTACGTCCGCTGACGGGTCCGGGCGACCGGCATCGCTACTGTGGTGGCCATGCGTCGCCGCCTGCTGCTCCCGGCCCTGAGCCTGTCGACCGTGGTGCTGTCGACGGTCGTCGCGGGATGCGCTCCGCTGCTGGCCACCAACCCCCGGTACGTCACCGACTCCGGTGCCCGCCCGCAGGGCGCAGCCACCACCTCCAAGGCGCCTGAGGGGCCGCCGCCGATCGCCGTGCCCAAGAAGGACCTGACGTGGCGCGAGTGCACGTCCCGGGTGTTCGGCGACGCGACGGTGCCCGCCGTGCCCGGCGTCATCCTCGACTGTTCCGATTACGATGCCGACCTCGATTCCCTGGGCGGCTCGGCCGGCACCGTCAGCATCGGCGTCGTACGTGCCCGCCTCGCCACCACCCCGGCCGACGCCGGACCGATCGTCATGACCACCGGATCGGACATCCCGACCTCACGTCAACTGCCGGTGTGGCTGCAGCGCGGCGGCGTCGACCTGCTGAAGACGCGCCCGGTCGTCGCCGTCGACCGCCGCGGCATGGGCATGTCCGGCCCGCTGAGCTGCGTGTCGACCAATGACCGCCAGGACCTACTGGACCAGGCCCAGTTCCTCGCCGGCGACGACCAGGTCGCCAACCTCGCGAAGGTCGCCACCTCGGCCACCACCGACTGCACCGACAGCATCGCGCCCGGAGAATCGGCCTACGACAACGCGCACTCGGCGGAGGACCTGGAACGCCTGCGCAGCACCTGGGACGTACCCGCGCTGGCCGTACTCGGCATCGGCAACGGCGCCCAGGTCGCGCTGGCGTACGCGGCGTCGCACCCGACCAAGGTCGCCCGGCTGGTGCTGGACTCCCCCTTGCCGCTGGGCGTCTCCGCCGAAGCCGCGGCCGAGCAGCGGGTCAAGGGCCAGCAGGCAGCGCTCGACGCGTTCGCCGCGCAGTGCGTGGCCAACAACTGCCCACTGGGCCCGGACCCCAAGGGCGCCATCGACGGCATGCTGGCCGACGCGCGTGCCGGCCGGGGTGCCGGCGGCGCCTCGACGGCCGGCCTGGTCGAGTCGATCACCACCGCACTCGGCTATCCGCGTGGCGACGGGCTGGCCAATACCCAATTTCTCGCCGGCGCACTGGCTTCGGCCCGAAACGGTGACCCGACCGCCCTCAACGCGCTGAGCGCGACGGCCGAGGCGACACGCCAGACCGACGGCCAGTTCGTCAACCGGTGCGACGACTCCGTCAACCGCCCCACCCCGGACCGGGTCCGCGAACTGCTCGTCGCCTGGCCCAAGAAGTACCCGCAGTTCGGCGCCGTCGGCGCACTCAGCCTGGCGCCGTGCCTGAGCTGGCCCAGCAGCCCCGCACCAGCACCGCCCAAGGAGCTGAAGGTCCCGATCCTGCTGCTGGGCACCCACAACGACGCGATCATCGGCGGCGACGGCATTGCCGCGGTGGCGGCCATGGCGATCAACGCGGGCACCAACAGCCGGCGCGTCATGTGGCAGGGCACGGGCCACGGCACCATCGTCTACACGGCGTGCGCCCTGCCGCCGGTGCAGGCGTACGTGAACACCGGCAAGCTGCCGGACACCGACACGTTCTGCCCGGCCTGAGCGGCCCGCCCAACACCCCGTTATAGGGTTCGGTGGTGACGCGCCCTCTATCGCTTCTGAGCGTCTTCGGTCCCCGCAGCGGCCCACCGAGCACCGCGGACGTCGTTCGCAATGCGCTGTGGCCCATCGCGATCGTGTCGATCATCCACCGCAGCTACGTGCTGACGACCAACGGTTACATCACCGATGACTTCGGTCCGGTGTACCGCGCGGTATCCAACTTCCGGCGGCACTGGGCGATCTACAACGAGCATTTCAACTACGTCGACCCGCACTACCTGTACCCGCCCGGCGGCACGCTGCTGCTGTCGCCGTTCGGCTTCCTGCCGGAGTTCGCCTCCCGGATGTGGTTCGTCGCGTTCAACTCGGTCGCGATCATCATCGCCGCCTGCCTTCTGGTACGGCTGTTCAAGTTCTCGCTCACGTCGGTGGCGTTGCCGGCCCTGCTGCTGGCCATGTACTGCACCGAATCGGTCACCAACACTTTGGTTTTCACCAACGTGAACGGGTGCATCCTGCTGGCCGAGGTGTTGTTCTTCACCTGGCTGCTGGACGGCAAGAAGAATCACGAGTGGTTGGCCGGCGCCGCGATCGGCCTGACCCTGGTACTCAAGCCACTGCTGGGTGTCCTGCTGCTCCTGCCGTTGCTGAACCGCCAGTGGCGGGCGCTGGTCGCCGCGTTCGCGATGCCGCTCATCTTCAACGCCGTGGCCTGGCCGCTGTCGGCCGATCCGATGGGCTTTGTCCGCAACACGGTGCCGTACATCTTCCAGACCCGCGACTACTTCAACAGCTCACTGCTGGGTAACGGCATCTACTACGGCCTGCCGATGTGGCTCATCATGGCGCTGCGCGTCGCCTTCGTGCTGCTGGCCGCGGCCAGCCTGTGGCTGCTGTACCGCTACTACCGCGAGCGCGACCAACTGTTCTGGATGCTGACCTCGTCGGGCGTGCTGCTGATCACCTCGTGGCTGGTGCTGTCCCTGGCGCAGGGCTACTACTCGATGATGCTGTTCCCGTTCCTCATGACGGTGGTCCTGCCGCGATCGACGATCCGCAGCTGGCCGGCCTGGCTCGCGGTGTACGGCTTCCTCACCATGGACCGCTGGCTGATGTGGCGCTGGCCGACCACGGGCCGCTTCCTCGAGTACATCAGGATCACCTACGGCTGGTCGCTCATGCTCGTCGTGGTGTTCTGCGTGCTGTACTTCCGCTACCTCGATGCCAAGAAGGACGGCCGGCTGGATCAGGGCATCGACCCGTTGTGGTTGTCGAGGGACGAATCGAAGTCCGAGCCTGCGGCAGCCTCCGCGGGTAGCGTGGGCGCATGACTCGCAGCGAGGAGCCGAAGGCGGATCGCGCATGACACTGCCGCCCCCCAAAGTTGAACTCTCCGACGCCCAGTGGCGCGAGAAGCTCTCGGCGGAGGAGTTTCACGTGCTGCGCGAGGCCGGGACGGAACGCCCCTTCGTCGGCGAGTACACCGACACCAAGACCGAGGGCATCTACCAATGCCGGGCCTGCGGCGCTGAGCTGTTCCGCAGCACCGAGAAGTTCGAATCCCATTGCGGCTGGCCGTCGTTCTTCGACCCGGCCGATTCGGACGCGGTGATCCTGCGGGCCGACAACAGCCTCGGCATGCGGCGCGTGGAGGTGCTGTGCGCCAATTGTCACAGCCACCTCGGGCACGTCTTCGAGGGCGAGGGCTACCCCACCCCAACCGACCAGCGCTACTGCATCAACTCGATCTCGCTTCGTCTGGTTCCGGCCGAGAGCTGAGACGTGGTTGCACAGCCCACCGACGCACAATTACGGCGGTGGCGTCAGCATCTGGCCAACGAACGCGCCGAGGCCGCCGTCTACCGGGATCTGGCGCAGCGCCGTGCGGGCGCCGAACGCGACATCCTGCTGCAACTGGCGACCGCCGAAGGTCGCCATGAGACGCACTGGCTGACGCTGCTCGGCGACCAGGTCGGCAAGCCACGCCGCCCCGACGTCCGGACTCGGCTGCTGGGCTTTCTCGCCCGTCACCTCGGATCGGTGTTCACGCTGGCCCTGGCCCAGCGGGCCGAAGCCCGCTCGGAGTACGACCACGACGCCGATGCCACACCCACGATGGCGGCCGACGAACGCATCCACATGGAGGTCGTGCGCGCCCTCGCCAGCCGCGGCCGCGACCAGCTGTCGGGCAGTTTCCGCGCCGCGGTGTTCGGGGCCAACGACGGACTGGTCAGCAATCTGGCGCTGGTGCTGGGCGTCGGCGCGACCGGGGTATCGAGCGCGACGATCCTGGCCACCGGTCTGGCCGGGTTGATCGCGGGAGCGCTGTCCATGGGCGCCGGCGAGTATGTGTCGGTCAACTCTCAGCTCGAACTGCTGGAGGCCTCGTTGCCCAGCGCCACGGCAGGTACCGCGGTGCAAGCCCTCGATGTCGACGCCAACGAGCTGGAGCTGGTGTACCGGGCCCGCGGGATGAGCCCACAGGAGGCCGCCGCCCGGGCTGCCGGAGTGTTCGCGAACCTGCGGTCGGGTGCACTGGCCGAGTCACCGCTCGGCGAGGTGTCGACCGAGAAACACGAAGCCGTGGGCACCGGAGTGCGGGCCGCGGTGTCCAGCTTCCTGTTCTTCGCGTCCGGCGCGCTGGTCCCGGTGCTGCCCTACCTGTTCGGGCTCACCGGCATCGCGGCTGTGGTGGTCTCGGCGGTCCTGGTCGGCTTGGCGTTGCTGTCGACGGGCATGGTCGTCGGCCTGCTCTCCGGCGGACCGCCGCTGCGACGGGCGCTGCGCCAGTTGATGATCGGCTACGGCGCCGCCGCGGTGACCTATGCACTGGGCCTGCTGTTCGGCGCCACTGCCGGCTGAGCACTACGGCAGGTTCGCGACCAACTGCTCGATACCGACGCGCGGGCCGGTGAAGAACGGCGTCTCCTCGCGGACGTGCCTGCGGGCGTCGGTGTAGCGCAGCTTCCACATCAGTTCGACGATGCGGGCCAGGTCCGGACCTTCGAACGCGAGGATCCACTCGTAGTCGCCCAGCGCGAAGGCCGGCACGGTGTTGGCGCGCACATCGGGGTACTCACGCCCGCCCATGCCGTGCTCGACCAGCATCCGGCGGCGGTCCTCGTCGGGCAGCAGGTACCAATCCAACGACCGCACGAACGGGTAGACGCAGATGTAGTCGCCGGGGTCCTCGCCCGCGATGAACGCCGGCAGGTGGCTCTTGTTGAACTCGGCCGGACGGTGCAGCGCGACGACGCTCCACACCGGTTCGCTGGCAGCGCCGAGGGCGGTGCGACGGAAGCCGGTGTAGGTGGCCTGCAGGTCCTCGACGCGTTCGGCGTGGGTCCACATCATGAAGTCGGCGTCGGCCCGGAAGCCGGCGACGTCATAGAGCCCGCGGACCACGACGCCCGCGTCCTCGCGCTTCTTGAGGTAGGCGGCGGTATCGGCGGCGATGGCGGCCCGCGACTTCTCGTCAGCAGGCAACTCATCCGGCTGGACGGCGAAGACCGAGATCATCATGTACCTGGTCACCGCATTGAGGGCGTCGTAGTCGAGCTTGGCCATTGTCTTTTCTGCTCCTCGCGTGCGCTAAAGCTCTATCGTGCCCTATCGCTGAACGTCACCACGAACCACTAGCTCCGTGGCCGCCCGGGTTGCCGACGCGACGCAGGCCGGCACCCCGATGCCGTCCAGATAACCGCCGGCCACGGCCAGCCCCGAGGGCAGTCCGGCCCGCAGCTCCTCGACCAGTTCGAGATGGCCCGGCCCGTACTGCGGCATGGCGTCGATCCAGCGCTGCACCAGGTAGTCCACCGGCTCGGCGGTGATACCGAACAGCGTCCGCAGGTCCTCCAGGGACCAGGCCAGCAGCCGGTCGTCGCCGACATTGCGCGCCAGGTCATCACCGAACCGGCCGAACGACAACCGCAGCAACTCCACGTTGCCGCCGCGTCCCCATTTCCTGGAGGTCAGGGTGATCGCCTTGGCGTGCAAGGCTTCTCCCGCCGCCATCAGGACACCGGACTGTTGCGGCAACGGGGTCCCGCCCGGCAGCGCCAGCGCCACCACCGCCGCAGACGCCACCGGGATCAGCCGGGCCATGGCCGCGCTGCCCGGTGCGATGTCGGCGAGCAGCGTGGCCACCCGTGGCGCCGGGACGGCCAGCACGACCGCGTCGGCCGACCAGAGCTTGCCCTCGTCGTCACGTAGCTGCCACCCGCGACCGAGGTTTCTCCCGTCGCTCCGCTCGCCCAGGCCCGGGACCAGCCCTTCGATGCCCACCTGCGCCCACTGAGCTCCGGTGCGCCGGACCAGTTCGTCCACCAGGACGGCGTAACCGCCGTCGACGGCGCCGAACACCGACGCGCTCGTGGGAGGCGCGGAAGCGAGCACCGAGGCGACCGCCGCAGTCAGGCTCGGGGCGCCGCGATCCAGCGCGGCGGCCAGGGCCGGGACGGCTGAACGGATCCCGATGGTCTTGGCCGAACCGGCGTAGACGCCCGCCAGCAGTGGGTCGACCGACCGCGTCACCACTTGGGCGCCGAAGCGGTCACCGACCAGTTGCGCGACAGTCGGGTCGGCGTCGAGCTGCCAGTGCAGCGGTCGCGTCGGCTCGCTCGTGATCTGCGCCAGCGTCGCGTCGTCGACCAGGCCGCGCAGGTTCGCGCCTGGTCCCGGAATGCCCTGCATAGTGCCCTCGGGCATCGGGTGGAGGCGGCCACCGCTGCAGATCAGCGGGCGGACGCCGGTGGTGCCGATCTGCCGCAGGCCCAGTTCTTTCAGCAGCGACGTCACCTCGGGCCGGCGCGCCACAAAGGCCTCAGCACCCACGTCCAGGCTCTGCCCGGCGAGCCGTTCGGTGCGGAGCACACCGCCCAGCCGATCTGCCGGATCGAAGACTGTGATGCGTGCAGCTGGGTCAGCCTGGCGCAGCCGGTACGCCGCGACGAGGCCCGAAATGCCGCCGCCGACAACGCAATACGTCTTACTCATCTACAGACTCACAGCGAGTGCGCCAGTGCCACCGCTTCGGTGACCACGCCGGGATCGGTGGCCGGCAGCACACCGTGACCCAGGTTGAAGATGTGCCCGGCCGCGCCGGCCGCGACGGCCCGGCGACCGTCGGCGACGACCTGACGGACGGCGTCGTCGACCACACGCCAGCCGGCCAGCAGGACTACCGGATCGAGATTGCCCTGCAGCGCCTTACCCGGACCGACCCGGCGTGCGGCGTCGACGAGATTGGTGCGCCAGTCGACACCGACGACGGTCGCGCCGGCCTCCCCCATGGCGCCGAGCAACTCGGCGGTGCCGACGCCGAAGTGCGTCATCGGGACGCCTTCGTCTTTCAGCGAGGCGAAGATGCGGGAGCTGTGCGGCAGCACATAGGTGCGGTAGTCGGCGAGTGACAGGGTGCCGGCCCACGAGTCGAAGAGCTGGATCGCGTCGACACCGGCGGCCAGCTGGGCGCGCAGGAATTCGATGGTCAGGTCTGTCAGTTTGTCCATGAGGTCGTGCCACGTCGCGGATTCGCCGAGCATCATGGCCTTGGTCTTCTCGTGGTTGCGGCTCGGGCCACCCTCCACGAGGTAGGAGGCCAGCGTGAACGGTGCGCCGGCAAAACCGATCAGCGGCACGTCACCCAATTCCTTGGTCAGCAGGCCGATCGCCTCGGTGACGGGCGCCACCTGATGGGGCACGAGCGGCTTGATGCCCTCGACGTCGTCCGGAGTACGGATGGGGTGCGCGATCACCGGCCCGACGTCGGGCACGATGTCCAGATCGATGCCCGCGGCCTTCAGCGGCACCACGATGTCCGAGAACAAGATCGCGGCGTCGACGCCGTGACGGCGCACCGGCTGCATGGTGATCTCGCAGACCAGCTCCGGGTTGAAACACGCCGAGAGCATGGTGTGGGTGGCGCGCAGAGCGCGGTACTCGGGCAGGGACCGGCCGGCCTGCCGCATCATCCACACCGGGACCCGGTCTGGGGTGCGGCCGCCCGCGGCAGCCAGATAGGGCGAATGCGGCAGTTCACGACGAGTGCTCATCACCGCTAATGCTGCCATGTCCGGAACGTTCGCTTATACCCTGTCGGGCAGCCAAATGTCGGGCTATCGGCGCGCCTGCTTACGCGACCGCCCGGATCGGGCTAGCGTCCCAGAATGTGACCTCCGCCGAGCCGGCCCAGTTCCGCACTGCTGTTGCGGCAATGAACGCCGCCACCGTGCGCCAGGAGATCGAACTCGGCCCGATCCGTCCACCGCAGCGACTGGCCCCCTTCAGCTATGCACTGGGCGCAGAGGTGCGTCATCCCGACGCCTCCGCCGTACCGGAGAGCTCGGAGGGCGATGCCTTCGGACGTCTGATCCTGCTGCACGATCCCGAAGGCGCTGAAGCCTGGGACGGCACCATGCGTCTCGTCGCTTACATCCAGGCCGACCTGGACTCCACCGAGGCCGTCGACCCGCTGCTGCCCGAGGTGGCGTGGAGCTGGCTGGTCGACGCGCTCGAGTCGCACGCCGACGGCGTCACCGCGTTGGGCGGCACCGTCACCGCGACGACGTCGGTGCGCTACGGCGACATCTCCGGCCCGCCCCGGGCCCACCAGCTGGAGCTGCGGGCGTCGTGGACCGCGACCTCCCTGGAGCTGGGACCGCACGTGCAGGCCTTCTGCGAGGTGCTCGAACACGCCGCCGGACTGCCGCCTGCCGGCGTGACCGATCTGGGTTCGCGCACTCGCGCGTGACCGCATGACTGACACTGATTCGATCGGGATGTCTGACGATGATCCCGATGTCACGCCCCTGCTGGCGCCCGTAGATGGCGTCCCCGCCGTCGCCATCTACGCGAGCGACATCGCCCGTGCCGGTGAGCTTTTGGCATCGGGACACGGCGCGTTCGCGATCGACGCCGAGCGGGCCTCCGGCTTCCGCTACTCCAACCGGGCCTACCTGATCCAGATCCGCCGCGCAGGCGCCGGCACGGTGCTGATCGACCCCGTCAGCCACGGCATCGACCCGCTGAAGGCGCTGGCGCCGGTGGCCGAGGTCGTGAACACCGACGAGTGGATCCTGCACGCGGCCGACCAGGACCTGCCGTGCCTGGCCGAACTCGGGATGACGCCGCCGTCGTTGTACGACACCGAGCTGGGCGGTCGACTGGCCGGTTATGACCGGGTGAACCTGGCGGCAATGGTGCAGCGGTTGTTAGGGCTGGGGCTGAAAAAGGGCCACGGCGCCGCCGACTGGTCCAAGCGCCCGCTGCCCGCGGACTGGCTTAACTACGCGGCACTGGACGTCGAGGTGCTGCTGGAGTTGCGTGCCGAGGTGGCCGCCGAGCTGGAGTCGCAGGGCAAAAGTCACTGGGCCGCACAGGAATTCGAGCACATGCGGACCGTCGAGCCCAGCCCGACCCGGCGTGACCGCTGGCGGCGGACGTCGGGCATCCACAAGGTGCGCGACGGCCAGGCGCTGGCCGCCGTGCGGGAGCTGTGGCAGACGCGCGATCTGATCGCGCAGCGGCGAGACATCGCGCCCGGCCGCATCCTGCCCGACGCGGCGATCGTCTCCGCCGCCGTCGCCAACCCCGACACCATCGAAAAGCTCACCGCACTCCCGATTTTCGGCGGTTCCCGGCAAAAGCGCAGTGCGCAGGTGTGGCTCGACGCGTTGGCCCGGGCCCGGGAAGCCGAACCGCCGGCATCCGAGCCGAACAACGGGCTGCCGCCACCCGCCCGGTGGGCGCGCCGCAAGCCCGAGGCATTCGAGCGGCTGGAGAAGTGCCGCGCCGGGCTTTCCGAACTGTCGGAACAGGTTTCGATACCAACGGAAAACCTGCTGACACCGGAGACCGTGCGCCGACTGTGCTGGGATTGGCAGCCGGTTCCTGATGTCGCTGCCACGGTAGACGAATTCCTGGCCGCTGCCGGCGCCCGTCCGTGGCAGCGGGAGCTGTGCGGGCCTGTCCTGACTGCTGCGTTGAGTTGAGTACTCGGAACTTTCACGTCCGCAGCGCGGAGGGTCGCCGCCGACGCAGGGTCAGTCCACCCCCACGCTGACCCTGTACTCCCGGCGCAAAAGTGCGAGTAGGTAGCGCAGCCAATTCAGGCTCAACGCGGATCCAACTCCGTTCGGCGTTGATCCTGAACCGGGGAACTACAAATGCGAGTGGGTTGCCCCGCCGGCGCGGCCTCGACCGATCACAGGGTGCCGATCACCGGCACCCCGTCATGCTGGGGCGCATCCCGGTAACCCGCCCTGGGTGCGGGATCAGCGGGCCCCGAACGGCCGCCACAGATAGGGCGTGACGAACTCCAGGAAATGCTCGAGCACCGCGGCGGGCGCCTCGATCTGCGGCCAGTGCGCGATGTCGTCACGCAGCATCACCACGTCCGGGTTCGGGATGACCTCGCGGTACCTGGCCGCCATGTGGGCACCGGAGTTCGGATCGGACGGGCCGTCGATGAGCCGCATCGGGATCGTCGTCTCCCGCATCGCGCGCACCCACCGGTTGCGGTGCGTGTAGCGGTCGTTGATGAACCGGCCGACCTGGTGCATCACCTTCTTGCCGTCGTTGTAGTCGAGGATTTGGTGGAACTTGTCCATCAGCTCCTTCGACGGTTTCGTGTTGACGCCGAACATCTCGTTGATGGTCGGGTCGGCCAGACGCCGCGACAACGGGCTGCCCTGCAACGGACGCATGATGTCGCCCAACGGAGTTTGCGACATCGCCTTCTGCAACAGCCGCGGCGTGTAGGACTCGACGAACAGCCCGCCGTTGAGCCAGGTGACCGACTCGATGTTCTGTTTACCGTAGGCCTGATCACCAAACTGGTTGCGGGCCAAGAGCTCCTGCCCGACAGAGTCCCCCAGGTCGTGGGCCAGGATGTGGATGGAGCCGACCCCGAGATGCGCCAGCAGCGCCTCGTGCATGTCGGCGTGGTCGTGCACCGAATACCGATACGCCGACGGTTTAGCGGAGAACCCCATGCCGATCATGTCCGGCGCGACGAGGGTGAACTTCTCTGCGAGCGTCGGCCAGATCAGCGACCAGTCCCAGGAATTGAACGGGTAGCCGTGGATGAGCAGCAGTACCGGACCGCTGCCGAGTTCCAGGCCGCCGAGCCGATAGAAGATGTCGAATCCGAGATAGTCGAAATACTGGCCGGCCGACTTCCATGCTTCGAGTTCGTCGTGCATGTGGTGAGCCTATGCGCGCCGACGTCGTGACGCTCTACGCAGCACCGACCAGGCATGTCAGCCCGCCGAACTACCATTGACAGCATCAATCAGTGAAGGACATCGGGATGATTCGGCTCCTCCTACCGCTCGTGGTCGTGACAGTCGTCCTCGCCGTCATCATGATCGTCGGAGGCGCCGCATTCGGGGCGGCCTTCACGTCCGAGGCGGATCGGAAAGCCGGCCGCCCCTCTCGCAGCCCCATCTCCGTGATGACCAAGGCCTGGCTGGTGTCGGCTGGTGTGGTGATCGTGGTCGGGATCGCGACGGAGGGCATCGCCCTCGTGCCCGCTCTGGGCGTATGTGCCATCGGTCTGCTGATCACTCAGCTGGTGATCGGTGGCCGCACCAGCTCCACACCGACGCACGAACCGTCGCCGCAAGAAATCGAACGTGCCCGGCTCACTGAGGAGTTCGGAGCCCACGGCATTGAGATGCTCGACGGGGCCCAGGCCGCCATCGATCGGATCAGGCGGTCCGAAGCCGCGACAGGAGGCTGGCTCGGCGATCCGCAGGACCTGAGCTTCACCGGCGACCTGGCGACCATCCGCGACCACTGCCGAGCCACACGAGAACTCAACGGCCTGATCAAGGAGCTCAGCGACCTCGCCGATCCCGACTCGGACGACCTGGCGATGCTGGACGACGCCCGGACGAAGGCGCGGCAGCTGGAAGGCCAGTCGCGACAGCGGGTCGCTGACCTGCGCACGTGTGCCGACAAGGCCGAGGAGATCGACCGGTCACTGCGCGATGACCGCACCCGGGCAGAGCTGGCCGAAAAGCGTGACGACGTCCGGGGTCGCCTGGCTGCCAAGCTGTACGGGATCGACGCGGCGCCGACCCAGGCGCCGTCGTCGTCGGTGGACAAGATCACCGCCCTCGCCGCGGCGTACGCGGAGATCCGGGGCAGGGTCGATCGCGAGTCCGAGGACTAGCAGCCCCGGGCTAGGACGGCTGCGCGAACCGCAGGTGGTTGCCCGACGGGTCGGTGATCGTCATCGTCGGACCACCTGGCCCGTCGTCCTCGATACCGGGGCGCGAGTAGCGGTGCTCCTTGGCGATCAGCTCAGCCTGGAAGGCCACCACGTCGTCGACCGGAATCCACAGCGCCGTGTTCGGGCTGCCGTCGCCGTAGTGCTCGGACAGGTGCAAGGTCATCTCGGACCGGCTCACCTGCACGTACAGCGGGAAGCCGGGTTCGAAGCGGTGCTCCCAGTCCTTGGTGAAACCCAGGTAATCGCAATAGAAGCCGAGTGTGGCCTCGACATCGAACATTCGCAGGATCGGCACCGCCGGGCTGATCCGCACGCTGTCCCCCATAAACGTCCCCCTCGTCGTCCGCGAGCGGCCTCAAAGTGCACGCGACACACCGTGTTTGAGCGTACAGACACGCACGGTCGCGGGAAGCTCGCTGGCGGGACGGCCGGCTACTGCTGCGAGGAAATCTCGACCGAGCTGCCGAGGGCGGCAACCCAACCGGTGACCTGGCGGGCGATGTCCTGATCGGTCAGCCCGAGCGATACCAAAACCTCGCTGCGGGTGGCGTGCTCCTGGAACTCCTGCGGCACACCGACATCGCGGCACGGGACGTCGATCTCGGCGCGGCGCAGCGACGCCGACACCGTAGATCCGATGCCACCGGCGACACCGTTGTCCTCAAGTGTGACAACGAGTTTGTGTGCCCGGGCCAGGTCGGCAATGGCCGCCGGGACCGGCAGCACCCAGCGGGGATCGACAACCGTCACACCGATGCCCTGCTTGCGCAGCCGGTCGGCCACCACGAGCGCCATCCGCGCGAACGCGCCGACCGCGACGAGCAGTACGTCGTCGGAGAGGCCGTCGGCGGGCTCGGTCAGGATGTCGACACCGTGCTGGCGGCGAACCGCCGGGATGTCGTCGCCGACAGCGCCTTTCGGGAACCGGACAGCGGTCGGTCCGTCACTCACGGCCAGCGCCTCACCGAGTTCCTCACGCAGCCGGGCCGCATCGCGCGGTGCGGCGACCCGCATGCCGGGCACGATGCCGAGCATCGACATGTCCCAGACCCCGTTGTGGCTGGCACCGTCGTTGCCGGTGATGCCGGCGCGGTCGAGCACCATGGTGACGGGCAGCTTGTGCAACGCCACGTCCATCATGATCTGGTCGAACGCGCGGTTGAGGAATGTCGAGTAGATGGCGACGACCGGGTGCATACCGCCCATGGCCAGGCCTGCGGCCGACGTCATGGCGTGCTGCTCGGCGATCCCGACGTCGAAGAACCGGTCCGGGAAACGCTGCCGGAACGCCGCCAGACCCGTGGGCCCGGGCATGGCCGCGGTGATCGCGACGATGTCGCGCCGCTTGGCGGCTTGCTTGATGAGCTCCTCGGAGAACACCGACGTCCAGCCGAGCACCGACTCAGCTGTGGAGCGGCCAGTGTGCGGGTCGATGATGCCGGTCGAGTGCATCTGCTCGGCTTCGTCGTTCTCCGCATGCGAATACCCCATGCCCTTGCGGGTGACGACGTGCACGATCACCGGCGCGTTGAACCCGCGGGCGTGCCGCAGCGCGGCCTCGACGGCGTGCTCGTCGTGCCCATCGATGGGCCCGACGTACTTGAGCCCCAGATCGGTGAACAGCGCCTGCGGTGCGATTGCGTCCTTGATGCCGGCCTTGATGCTGTGCACGCACTGGTAACAGAATTCGCCGACCACGGGCACGCCACGCAGGGCGTTCTTGCCCCGCTCGAGCGCCTTTTCGTAGCCGGGCTGCAGGCGCAGGGCGGCGAAGTGATCGGCCAATCCGCCGATGGTCGGTGCGTAGCTGCGGCCGTTGTCGTTGACGACGATGACGATGGGCCGGTTGGCGGCCGCGATGTTGTTGAGCGCCTCCCAGCACATGCCGCCGGTGAGCGCGCCGTCGCCGACGACAGCGACGACGTGCCGGTTGCGGTAGCCGGAGAGTTCGAAGGCCTTGGCCAGCCCGTCGGCGTAGGACAGCGCGGTGCTGGCGTGGCTGGACTCGACCCAGTCGTGTTCGCTCTCGGCGCGCGACGGGTAGCCGGACAGGCCACCCTTCATCCGCAGCGTCTCGAAGTCGGGACACCGGCCGGTCAGCATCTTGTGCACGTAGGCCTGGTGGCCGGTGTCGAAGATGATCGGGTCGTGCGGCGAGTCGAAGACCCGGTGCAGGGCAAGTGTCAGCTCGACGACACCGAGGTTGGGACCGAGATGCCCGCCGGTGGCGGCCACCTTGTGCACCAGGAATTCCCTGATCTCGGCGGCCAGTTCGGTCAGCTGGGGCTGCGACAGGTGCGCCAGATCAGCTGGGCCGCGGACCTGTTCAAGCATTCCGACAGTCTACGCACGCGTACCGGGTAGAGCCGGTCAAGGCTGATAGATGTCCGGCACACCGTCACCGTCGTCGTCGGCGGTCTCACGGTCGTGGATGCGGCGGTACGCGGCGTTGCGGGACAGCAGCACCACCGCCGCCAGCATCCCCGCGATGACCGAACCGGTGAGCACGCCGATCTTGGCGTCGGCGCTGGCGACCGTGCCGGTACCGAACGCCAGCTCACCGATCAGCAGCGAGACCGTGAAGCCGATCCCCGCCAGCAGTGCCACCCCGGCGACGTCGAGCCAGCCCAGTCCCTCGTCGAGCTCTGCGCCGGTGAACCGCGCCAGCAGGAATGTGGTGCTGAACACGCCGATGGCTTTACCGAACACCAGCCCCAGAAGGACGCCGGCGGTCACCGGATGCGTGATCGCGTCGACCAGGCCGGGCCAGCCGCCGACACTCACACCCGCGGCGAAGAACGCGAACACCGGCACGGCCACCCCGGCCGACAGCGGCCGCAGCGCGTGCTCGAACACCTCGGCCGAGGCGTGCTTGCCCAACACCGGCACCCCGAACCCGAGCAACACCCCGGCCACCGTGGCGTGGATACCGCTCGCATGCACCAGGGCCCAGGTCGCCACGGCCAGCGGCAACAGGAGCCACCAGTGCCGGCTGCCGCGCTGCACGGCCACGACGAACAGCCCGCCGGGAACGACGGCGAGCGCCAACGCGGCCGGGTTGAGGTGGTCGGTGTAGAAGCAGGCGATGACGATGATGGCCAGCAGGTCGTCGACCACCGCAAGGGTCAACAGGAACGTCCGCAGCGCGGTCGGCAGATGTGTAGAGATGACCGCAAGCACCGCCAACGCGAAAGCGATGTCCGTCGCGATCGGCACCGCCCAGCCGTCCAGATTCTCGGGGTGCCCCAATGCCAGGTTCAGGCCGACGAAGATGCCGGCGGGCGCCAGCATGCCGCCGACGGCCGCGGCGATGGGTAGCGCGGCACGCGCCGGGTCACGCAGGTCGCCGGCCACGAATTCACGTTTGAGTTCGACGCCGACAACGAAGAAGAAGATCGCCAACAGGCCGTCGGCCGCCCACCCTGACAAGCTGAGCCTCAGATGCCACGACTCGGGGCCGAACGCGAACTCGGACAGCGCGTGATAGCTGTGCGCGGCAGGCGAATTCGCCCACACCAGCGCCGTACCGGCGGCCAGCAACAGCAAGATGCCGCCGACGGTCTCCTTGCGGAGGATCTCGGTGAAACGCTGAGCTTCCGGCCAGCTGCCACGCGTCAGCAGCCGCCGTCGCGTATTGCGATTGTTCATTGGGAATCTCCTGGGCAGCGTCGGACGGCGCCGACCAGGCTTCCCGGCACACCTGGCCGCAAACTTACCGGGTCAGCAGCGCGACGCACTCGACGTGGTGCGTCAGCGGGAACGAGTCGAAGACGCGGAGGTTGGCCACCTGGTAGCCGTGGCCGCGGTACAGACCGATGTCCCGGGCGAAAGACGCTGCCTCACAACCGATGTGGATCACCCGCGGCACGCCTGCGGCGGCCAGCTGATCGATCACCTCGTGTCCGGCGCCGGTGCGCGGCGGGTCCAGCACGGCAACGTCGGCCGCCACCCGCTGCGTGGCCAGTGCCCGGCGCACCGAATCGGTAACCACCTCGACGCAACCCAGATCCCGCAGCGCGGCCCGCGCCGCGCGCGCCGATCCGCGCGAGGTGTCGACCGTCAGCACCCGGCCCGACTCCCCCACCGAGTCAGCCAGCGCCGCGGCGAAAACGCCTGCGCCGCCGTACAAATCCCACGCCGTCTGCCCCTCGGAGAGCTCGGCCCAATCGGCGACCAGCGCGCTGTAGGTGGTGGCGGCGTCGCGATGGGACTGCCAGAACGCGGTCACCGGCACGCGCCATTCCCGGTCGCCGACCCGCTGCACGGCTTCGTACTCGCCCGAGACCACTTCGGTCATGCCGGGTTTGTTCTTCTTGCCACCCCGCGGACCGGACCGCACGACGTGCCGGTGTCCGGCGTCGTCGAGCACCACGTGCAGGTGGGAACCGGGCGGTTGCAACGGCAGATCGTCCAGCATCCCGGGCGGCACCTGAGCGCACGACAGATCGGTCACCAACTCGTCGCTGTGGTAGCGGTGGAATCCGGCGCGGCCATCCGTACCGACCTCCAGACGCACCCGGGTGCGCCACCCCGTCGCGCCGACGGTGCCGACCTCCGCAGCCTCGAGATCACCCGCCTCGTAGCCACCGAGGCGGGCCAGCTGATTGGCCACAACCTCGCCTTTGAGCCGCCGCGCCGCGGCGGGATCGACGAAAGCCAGGTCGCAGCAACCGGACCCCTCGGACCCCGCGATCGGGCACAACGACTCCACCCGGTCGGGCGACGCTTCGAGCACCTCCAGTGCATCGGCGTGCCAGTACGACCCCCGCTCGGACGTCACCTCGGCGCGCACCACCTCACCCGGCAGGGCGTGCCGGACGAAGATCACGCGGCCGTCGTGGCGCGCCACGCAGCTGCCACCGTTGGCCGGCGGGCCGACCGTCAGTGTCACCAGCGAGCGCAGCGACGGGATATGGGCGGTCACTCGATGATGCCCCGTCGGGTGTCGCCGGGGGCCGAGCCCGGGGTCATGGTCACCTTCACCCGCTCCGACGAATTCAGTTGCCACGGAACGGAAGTCACCATGACGTTCGGAATGAACAGCAACCGGCCCTTGAGTCGCAGCGCGCTCTGGTTGTGCAGGATGTGTTCCCACCAGTGGCCCACCACGTACTCCGGGATGAACACCGTCACGACAGTGCGCTTGGACTCGGCCGTGATGCGCTTGACGTAATCGAGGATGGGCCTGGTGATCTCGCGGTACGGCGAGGCGATGACCTTCAACGGGACCGAGACATCGCTGTCTTCCCATTTGTGCACCAGCTCGCGCGTCTCGCCGTCGTCGACGCTGACGGTGATCGCTTCCAGCACATCCGGGCGGGTGGCCCGCGCGTAGGCCAATGCCCGCAGCGTCGGCAGGTGCAGATTCGACACCAGCACGACGGCGTGGTTGCGGCTGGGCAGCACGACGTCGTGGTCCGGCTCTTCCCGCAGTTCCTGGGCGACGGTGTCGTAGTGCTTGTGGATCATCTTCATCAGCACGAAAAGGGTGCTCATCGCCAGGATCGCGATCCAGGCGCCGGCCAGGAACTTCGTCACGATGACCACCAGCAGCACGGTGCCGGTGCACAGGAAGCCGATGGTGTTGACGATCCGCGCGCGCTGCATACGGCGCCGCTCCGAGCCGTCGGTCTCGGTGCGCAGCAACCGGTTCCAGTGCCGCACCATGCCGATCTGGCTGAGCGTGAACGACACGAACACGCCGACGATGTACAGCTGAATCAGCGCCGTGACCTCGGCGTTGAACGCCACCACGAAGGCAACCGCGGCGAATGCGAGAAACAGGATGCCGTTGGAGAACGCCAGCCGGTCACCGCGGGTGTGCAGCTGGCGGGGCAGATAGCGGTCCTGCGCGAGGATCGAGCCCAGCACCGGGAACCCGTTGAACGCGGTGTTGGCGGCGAGCACCAGAATGAGGCCCGTCACTCCGGCGATGGCGTACAGGCCCACCGGGAAGCCTTTGAAGATGGCTTCGGCGAGCTGCGTGACGACGGTCTTCTGGTGGTAATCGCCCGGCGCACCCACCAATTGGTCCACGTTGTCGGCCATCTTCAGACCGATCTTCTCGGCCAGCACGATGATGCCCATGAACAGCGACACCGCGATGGCGCCGAGCAGCAGCAGCGTCGTTGCCGCGTTGCGCGACTTGGGCTTCTGGAAGGCCGGCACCCCGTTGCTGATCGCTTCCACACCAGTCAGGGCGGCACAACCCGACGAGAACGCCCGGGCCAGCAGGAACACCATCGCGAAACCCATCACGTCGCCATGCTCGGACTTCAGAGTGAAGCCGGCCGACTCGGCCCGCAGCGGGTGGCCCAGCACGAAAATCTGGATGAATCCCCAGGCCAACATGATGTACATGCCGATCATGAAGGCGTAGGTGGGAATCGCGAATGCGGTGCCGGACTCCCGGATGCCCCGAAGGTTGAGCGACGCCAGGATCAGGATCGCCAGCACAGAGAACAGCACTTTGTTCTGGGCGATGAACGGCACCGCCGACCCGATGTTGGACATCGCCGACGCCGTCGACACCGCTACCGTCAGCACGTAGTCGACCAACAGGGCACTGGCCACCGTCAGCCCGGCGGTGTGCCCGAGGTTCGTGGTAACCACCTCATAGTCGCCGCCACCGGACGGATAGGCGTGCACGTTCTGCCGATAACTGGCGATGACGATCAGCATGACCCCGGCCACTGCGAGCCCGATCCACGGCGCCATCGAATAGGCGGACAGACCGGCGACCGACAGCACCAGGAAGATTTCCTCCGGCGCGTAGGCCACCGACGACAGCGCATCCGACGCGAACACCGGCAGGGCGATACGTTTGGGCAGCAGCGTGTGGGCGAGCTTGTCGCTTCGGAAGGGTCGGCCGATCACCAACCGTCGCGTAGCGGTCGAAAGCTTTGACACGGAGCCAAGGGTACGGCCCAGGGTCATTGGTTGTAGCGTTCGGACGAGCAGAGGCAAGATATTCGCTTCGAGGCCGGTTCCCGGCCCAGAAAGGATCGGCTGGTGCGAGTAGTCGTGATGGGCTGCGGCCGGGTTGGCGCATCGCTGGCAGACGGATTGGCCCGCATCGGCCACGAAGTCGCCGTGATCGACCGGGACAGGACGGCCTTCCACCGACTGTCGCCCGAATTCCCCGGAGAACGCGTGCTGGGCATGGGTTTTGACCGAGACGTCCTGGAACGGGCGGGAATCGAAGAGGCCGGCGCCTTCGCCGCCGTGTCCTCCGGTGACAACTCGAACATCATCTCCGCCCGGGTGGCACGCGAGACCTTCGGCGTGCAGCGCGTCGTGGCGCGCATCTACGACGCCAAGCGCGCCGCGGTGTACGAGCGGCTGGGCATCCCCACGATCGCGACGGTCCCGTGGACCACCGATCGATTGCTGAATCTGCTGACCCGCGAGACCGAGACCACCAAGTGGCGGGATCCGTCGGGCAACGTCGGCGTCACCGAACTGTCCCTCCACGAGGACTGGGTCGGCTACCGCGTCACCGCCCTGGAAGGCGCGACCGGCGGCCGCGTCGCATTCCTCATCCGGTTCGGCAGCGGCGTGCTGCCGGACGCCAAGACCGTCATCCAGGCCGGCGATCAGGTGTACATGGCCGCGGTGTCGGGCCGCGTCGCCGAGGCCATCGCCATCGCAGCACTGCCGCCCGGCGACGACGTCGAAAGCCACTAGGGAGCGCACATGAAGGTCGCAATCGCGGGCGCCGGCGCCGTCGGCCGCTCCATCGCGCGGGAACTGGTCGATCACCACGAGGTGACGCTGCTGGAGCGCAATCCGGACCACATCGACGTCGACGCCGTGCCGGCGGCGCAGTGGCGTCTCGGCGACGCCTGCGAGCTGTCGCTGCTCGAGTCCGTCAAACTGCACGAATTCGACGTCGTCATCGCCGCCACCGGCGACGACAAAGCCAACGTGGTGGTCAGCCTGCTGGCCAAGACCGAGTTCGCGGTCCCCCGCGTCGTCGCCCGCGTCAACGACCCGCGCAACGAGTGGCTGTTCGACGACAGCTGGGGCGTCGACGTCGCGGTGTCCACGCCGCGCATGCTGGCGTCGCTGGTCGAAGAAGCCGTGTCGGTGGGCGACCTGGTGCGCCTGATGAGTTTCCGCAAGGGCCAGGCCAACCTGGTCGAGATCACGCTGCCCGACGACACGCCGTGGGGCGGCAAGGCGGTCAAGCGGCTGAAGCTGCCGCGCGATGCCACCTTGGTGACCATCCTGCGCGGCCCGCGCGTGATCGTGCCCGAATCCGACGAGCCGCTCGAGGGCGGCGACGAACTGCTGTTCGTCGCCGTTGCCGAGGTCGAGCAGGAGCTGCGCGACCAGGTGCTGAACCCCAGCTAGTCCTCGGTGACGGCCTGCTCCGGATGGTGCTCGGCGTCGCGAAGGGCGTGCTGAGCGGTGCGGATGGCCAGGTAGGACGCCAGCGCCGCCACCGCGGTGAGCGGCCAGCCCATGGCGATCCGGGCCACGCCGAGCAGGCCGGTCTGGTCCTGCCCGTACAGGTGGTTCTGGACCAGGAAGCGCGCCCCGAACACCAGCACCCAGACCGCGGTGGCGATGTCGAACGCCAGCACGGCACGGCGGACGTCACGCCAGCTGCGGTCGTGCCCGGTGACCCAGCTCCAGCCGTACCCGACCAGCGGGCGCCGGATCAGGATCGAGATCGCGAACGCCCCGGCATAGATCATCGACGACCAGATACCAAGCAGGAAATAGCCTTTCGAGGCGCCGATCAGGTAGGCGATCAGCGCGCTGATCCCGACGCCGATGAAGCCCGACACCGCCGGCTGCACCGATTCGCGGCGCGCCAGCCGCCAGACCAGGACCAGGCCGGCCACACCGAGCGCGGCATAGATCGCGGCGGTCAGCCCGAAGAAGCTGGATATGGGGACGAAGACGAGGACCGGCAGGGACGAATAGATGAGGCCGCTGAGGCCGCCCATCTGCTCGAGCAGGACGTGCGCAGTCAGCTTGGCGTCGCTGTCGTCCTGCTGGGCTTCAGCGATGGTTTCAGCGTCGGCCGCGCTGTGCGCTTCGGCCTGCTCGTTGTCCGCGGTCCCCTTGTCGGGGAATGTCACTTCTGAATCTCGTAATGCGGGTTGTAGATCGCTTTGGCCCCGCTGTCCAAGTTGCCCAGCCGGCCGTGGACCCGCAGGGTCCGGCCGGATTCGATACCCGGAATGCGCCGCTGACCCAACCAGACCAACGTGACCGTGTCGGTGCCATCGAACAGCTCGGCCCGTACGCCGCCCGAACAACCTTTGCCGTTGGTCTCGACACATCGCAATGTGCCCACCATCGTCACTTCTTGTCCGCGCGTACAGTCCGCCGCCCGCATGGCACCGGTGCCCAGGGCCTCGTCGTTCAGCTCCTGGACATCACTCTGTTCGAGGTCCTCGGTAAGCCGCCGGGTGAGTCGGCGCAAATAGCCTTCCGCCGTAGCCATGGTCTCTCCTGAGACTTGCTGCGAATCCACCGTGGACCCGCTATCTAACCAACGTCACGCTAGACCTCTTGGTTCCGATTCGCCATTTCGGCGCGGGATATATCTCCGTCATCCCGCTCAGTGGACCGCACACCCGGCCCGACCCCCTTGTGAGCGCCGTTCCGGCCGCCGGGCACCATCGAAGGATGACGGCCAACTTGCCAGGGATGACCGCGGTACTCCTGCCCGGCACGGGATCTGACGACGACTACATCCGCCGGGCCTTCGGCGGCGCCCTGGTCGAAGCCGGTGCCGTGGTGATCGCCCCACGGCCGCTGCCGGGCGACCTGATCGCCGGCTATCTCGAAGCGCTCGACGCCGCCGCACAGCACGGCCCGATCATCGTCGGTGGGGTGTCGCTGGGCGCCGCGGTGGCGACGAACTGGGCGCTCAAGCACCCGGACCAGTGCATTGCCGTGCTGGCCGCCCTGCCCGCCTGGACGGGTGATTCCGACGGCGCACCGGCCGCGCAGGCCGCCCGCTACTCCGCGCGGCAGCTGCGCGAGATCGGGCTGGACGCGGCCGTCGCCGGCATGCGGGCGGGTAGCCCGGCCTGGCTCGCGGACGAACTGACGAGGTCGTGGACAGCGCAGTGGCCGGGGCTGCCGGACGCAATGGAAGAGGCAGCGGCGTACGGCGGGCCGACTCGTGACCAGCTGGCAGAACTACAGGTGCCCATGGGCGTGGCGGGGGCGGTCGACGATGCCGTCCACCCTGTCGCGGTCGCCGCGGAATGGGCCGTGGCGGCCCCCAGGGCCGCGCTGCGGACCGTCACTCTCGATGCAATGGGGGAACAGCCGACCGTGCTGGGCGATGCCTGCGTGGCCGCGCTGCGGGAGGCCGTCAGCCTCCTGTGATGGTGCCCATCTGCTGGGTGCGCAGCTGCTGCATGGCCGAGCCCTGCTCGGTGCGGCGGGCGTCGGGGCCGGGTTCGCCTTCGCCCAATGGCTGTTGCTGCATGTGCTGCTGCAGCTGCTCGAGCGCCTGCTGAGCCTGCTCCATCTGCTGCTGCGCCATCTGGGCGGCGGCCGCGCGCAACTGCTCCAGCAGCGGCTCGGACAATTGCACCGGCAGCGGGCTACGGACCGGCAGCGGGGTGTCACCGCGGCGAACGACGGTGTCCGCCAACGAGGTTCGTGCCTCATCGGCGATGGCGTCGATGGTCTCCTCGGTGCCCACGACGACGCAACGCACCATCCACCGGTAACCGTCAGCGCCGATGAACCGCATCACGACTTGCGGCTGGCCGGGCTGCGGCACGGGCAGGCCCACGACCTCACGGCCCCACGGCCCGTCTTCGATCCGGGCCTGCGCGTTGTCATTGCGCAACGACTCGGCCAGTTCGGCGGCGATCTCACGCCACAACCCACCGGACTTCGGCGCCGCGTACGCGGCCACGGAGAAGCGCCCGTTGGGCGTCATGATCCAGACGGCGTTCGGCACGCCCTGCTCGTTGACCTCGACGTTGAGTTGTGAACCGTCGGGCACCGGGACGAGCACCCCACCTAGGTCCAGGCGGGCCGCCTCAGCGTCGGCCGGGTCGTCGAAGTCCTCGACGTCGAAGGGGCCGTCTTCTTCGGAGTTGAACTCGAATGCCATCACAAACTCGCATGTCCGCCGGAGGAACCGTGGCCGCCCGCGCCACGTGAGGTGTCTGCCAGCCCCGCCTCGTCGAACGACGTGAGCTCGACCAGCTCGGGCAGTTCGACCCGCTGCACCAGCAGCTGCGCGATCCGGTCACCGCGATGCACGGTGATGGGCTCGCTGGGGTCGAGGTTGATGAGCGCCACCTTGATCTCACCGCGGTACCCGGCATCGATGGTGCCGGGCGCGTTGACGATCGAAAGGCCGACGCGGATGGCCAATCCCGAGCGCGGGTGCACCAGGCCGACCATGCCGTGCGGTATCGCGACGGCGATCCCCGTCGGTACCAACTCGCGCTGGCCGGGGGCCAGTTCGAGGTCGATTGCGCTGAACAGATCGACGCCGGCATCGCCGTCGTGAGCCCGGGCCGGCATCGGCAGATCCCGGTCCAACCGAACTACCGCCAGAGAGGTGGACACGACCGCACAGACTACCCTTGGCCGCGTGTCAGACACGCGAGCAGCCACCCAAACCGTCCGCTACCGGGAGCGGTTGACAGTGCCTTTGTGGTGGTGGTTACCGGGTTTCGGGTTGGCGGCCCTGATCGCACTGGAAGTGGTGCAAGGCGTGTCGGGGGTGCCGACGTGGGCGCCGTTCGCCGTGCTGCTGCCGGTCGCCGCGGCGACGCTGGTGTGGATGGGGCGCGTCGAGCTGCGCGTGGTCAGCACCGGGACCGGACCCGACGCCGAAACCGAGCTGTGGGTCGGACCTGCACACATCCCGACGAGCGTCATCTCCCGGTCGGCCGAGGTGCCGCGGTCGGCGAAGTCGGCGGCCCTGGGACGGCAGCTCGACCCGGCCGCGTACGTCGTCCACCGGGCCTGGGTGGGCCCGTTGATCCTCGTGGTCCTCGACGACCCGGACGACCCCACGCCGTACTGGCTGGTGAGCACTCGCCATCCGGACCGCATCCTGGCGGCGCTGCAAGGCCGCTAGAACGCCCCTGAGACGCCGAATGGCCGGTTCCCGCACGCGGTAAGCGTGCGAGACCGGCCATTCGGCTCTGCGTGGATCCCTAGGCGGCGCAGTCGGTGCAGATCATCACGCCGTTCTTCTCGCTGGCGAGACGGCTGCGGTGCTGCACCAGAAAACAGCTCGAGCAGGTGAACTCATCGGCCTGCTTGGGCACCACTCGGACCGAGAGTTCCTCGCCCGACAGGTCAGCGCCCGGCAACTCGAAGTTTTCGGCCGAGTCGGTCTCATCGACGTCGACGACGGCGGATTGTGCCTCGTTGCGCCGTGCTTTCAGCTCCTCCAGAGAGTCCTCGGAAACCTCGTCAGTCTCAGAACGCCGCGGGGCGTCGTAATCGGTAGCCATGGTCATCCCCTCCGTTACCTTGCAGCAGAGCTTTGTACCAGCGTCGAACGCTTCTACCAAATGATTCGTGCCCAGAAAGCGCGCCGATTGTATGTGATTTGCATCACACGCGCTAGGGGTGCTTGGTAATCACGCAGGAAGCGGGGCATCTACAGTGCACATGTGGTCGCTCAAATCACCGAGGGCACGGCCTTCGACAAGCACGGTCGGCCGTTCCGGCGGCGCAACTACGTGCCCGCCGCGGTTCTGTTCGCAGTACTCGCCGTGGCGACACTGGTCGCGTGGCTCGTCGTCGCCAACCAGCCGGCCGAAATCCACCAGGCGATCACCTGCAATCCCCCGCCGGCGCCCAGCGAGCCGAACCAGCCGAAGCTCGGCGAAGAAGTGTCGCAATCGTCGATGGTCAATGTGGTACCCGCCAAGCTCGCCGACACCAAAATCCGCGTGCTCAACGCCAGCGGACAGGGCGGCCAGGCCTCTGAAGTCGCCGGCGAGCTGCGCGACCTCGGATTCAGTCAGCCCGCGGCAAGCAACGACCCGGTGTATGCGAGCACCAGGATGGAATGCCAGGGCCAGATCCGGTTCGGGCCGGCCGGCAAGTCCGCCGCGGCCGCGCTGTGGCTCGTCGCGCCGTGCACCCAGCTGTTCCAGGACCAGCGGCCCGACGACTCCGTCGACCTGGCCATCGGCACCGAATTCAACGAGCTCGCCCACAGCGACGACATCGAGGCCATGCTGGCCAGCCTGAAGCCGGACGCGACCCAGCCGGCCGACACGTCGCTGTTGCCGAAGATCCACAGCGGGACCTGCTAGCGGTAGCCCACCCGCTCCAACTGCCCGGCCAGCGCCGCGAACACGCCGGGTGCCGCGGCGACGACCAGGTCGTCGTCTTCGGCGCCCGGCGCGGGCAGTCGGACCACTGCGCCCGCTTCCTCGGCGATCAGTGCCGCAGCCGCCCAATCCCACACGTGCACACCGGATTCGAAGTACGCGTCGAGCTGTCCGGCGGCGACCATGCACAAGTCCAGGGCACACGAGCCGACCCGGCGGATGTCCCGCACCTCCGCCAAGAGCTCGGCCACCACGCCGGCCTGGCGGCGCCGACGCGCGCGCTCGTAGGCGAACCCGGTCGCCACCAACGCCATCGGGAGTTCGTCGATGGCGTTGCAGCGCAAGACCGTTGACAGCCCGTCCCGGACGACCACGGCGCCGTGACCGCGCGCGGCCGAGAAGACCGCTCCGGTCGCGACGTTGACCACCGCACCGGCGACGGACACGCCGTCGATCTGCACGCCCACGGACACCGCATAGGCACCCAGGCCGTACATGAAGTTCACCGTGCCGTCGATGGGATCGAGCACCCACACCGGCACCCCCGCCGGAGCCTGCGCCGCGCCGCCTTCCTCCTCACCCAGGATCGCGTCGTTCGGCCGCAGTGCCGCCAGGCGCTCCCGCAGCAGCCGCTCTGTTTCGGTGTCGACCACGGTCACCGGATCGGTCGGACTGCTCTTGGTGCGTACCGCGCCGTCGTCCTGCTGGGCACCGGCGAAAACCTCACTGCGCCGCCGGCGGACGAATACGGCGGCCTCGGTCGCCAACTGCTCGGCGAGCGCGCGCAGCGCAGCAGGTGCGGTGCCGCTTTCGGGTTCGCGTGCTGTCATGACACCTATCGCAGCACACGCGGTTAGGGTGTGGTTCGCGCCCTCTAGCCCACCCCCTCCAAGGAGTGCAGATGACCGAGACGCCCATCGCGACGACAGACGGCTCGCAGCATCGAGCGCTGGGCATCGACGTCGGCGGCAGCGGCGTCAAGGGCGGCATCGTCGACCTGGAGACCGGCCAGTTGATCGGCGAGCGCTTCCGGCTCCCCACCCCGCAGCCGGCCACGCCCGAAGCCGTCTCGGAAACCGTCGCCGCGGTGGTCCGCGAGTTCGGCTGGACCGGACCGCTGGGGGTCACCTACCCGGGCGTGGTGACCGACGGCATCGTGCGCACCGCGGCCAACGTCGACAGCAGCTGGATCGGCACCAATGTCCGGGACATGTTCGCCTCGCGGTTGCACGGCCAGGACGTGACCGTGCTCAACGACGCGGACGCCGCCGGACTGGCCGAGCAGAAGTTCGGCGCGGGCCGGGACGTGCACGGGCTGGTCGTGTTGCTGACGTTCGGCACCGGCATCGGTTCGGCGGTGATCTACGACGGCGTGTTGCTGCCCAACACCGAGTTCGGCCACATCGAGGTCGACGGCAAGGAAGCCGAGCACCGCGCCGCGTCGTCGGTCAAGGAGCGCAAGGACTGGTCGTACGAACGGTGGACCGTGGAGGTCACCAAGGTGCTCGTGGCGGTCGAAAACGCCATCTGGCCGGACCTTTTCATCGTCGGCGGTGGCATCAGCAAGAAGGCCGACAAGTGGGTGCCGCTGCTGAAGAACCGCACGCCGGTGGTCGCCGCGACGCTGCAGAACTCGGCCGGCATCGTAGGCGCGGCGATGGCCGCCGACGGCGCTCTGCGGCACCATTAGCGGCCCGCCAACGCACCGAACCCGCCGCTGATACGGCTTCCGGGCACTATGTCGTTACAATGGTCAACGGCGGCCGCCTGAACGGATAGCGGCGAACATCCGATCGAAGATCGACGCCAATATTCGACAGCCGACGCTTTTCGGTGGCGCACGCCCACGCCATCGATGTACGAAAGACCGAAAGGGTGGCCGTGGTAGCGACCAAAGCCAGCGAGACAGCCGACGAGCCGGTGAAGCGCACCACCAAAGCCCCAGCAAAGAAGGCCGCCGCGCCGGCCAAGCGCGCCGCCAAGGCCCCCGCGAAGAAGGCTGCGGCGAAAGCCCCTGCCAAGCGCGGCCCCCGCAAGGCAACTGACTCGACCAAGCCCGAGGACGGCATCGGCACCGACGACGCCTCCGCCGACGTCGACGATCTCGCCGTCGAGCCCGGCGACGATCTGGACGTCGACGACGCCGACCTGGAACTCGACGACGAACTCGAGGCCGACGACGTCAGCGATGACGACGAAGACGACGCCGAAGACGGTGTAGCCGACGGGGATGCCCCCGCGGAAGGCGCCAAGGCCGCCCCCAAGGCCGCCGAAGGCGACGAGTCCGATGACACCGCCGAGCCGTCCGAGAAGGACAAGGCATCCGGCGACTTCGTCTGGGACGAAGAGGAATCCGAGGCGCTGCGTCAGGCCCGCAAGGACGCCGAACTCACCGCATCCGCCGACTCCGTGCGCGCCTACCTCAAGCAGATCGGCAAGGTCGCGCTGCTCAACGCTGAGGAGGAGGTCGAACTCGCCAAGCGCATCGAAGCCGGCCTGTACGCCACTCAGCTGATGTCAGAGCTGATGGAGAAGGGCGAGAAGCTGCCCGCCGCGCAGCGTCGCGACATGCAGTGGATCTGCCGTGACGGCGACCGCGCCAAGAACCACCTGCTGGAAGCCAACCTGCGTCTGGTGGTGTCGCTGGCCAAGCGCTACACCGGTCGTGGCATGGCCTTCCTGGACCTGATCCAGGAGGGCAACCTCGGTCTGATCCGTGCGGTCGAGAAGTTCGACTACACCAAGGGCTACAAGTTCTCGACCTACGCCACCTGGTGGATTCGTCAGGCGATCACGCGTGCCATGGCCGACCAGGCTCGCACGATCCGCATCCCCGTCCACATGGTCGAGGTCATCAACAAGCTCGGCCGCATCCAGCGTGAGCTGCTGCAGGACCTGGGTCGCGAACCCACGCCCGAAGAGCTGGCCAAGGAAATGGACATCACGCCGGAGAAGGTGCTGGAGATCCAGCAGTACGCGCGTGAGCCCATCTCGCTGGACCAGACCATCGGCGACGAGGGCGACAGCCAGCTCGGCGACTTCATCGAGGACAGCGAAGCCGTGGTGGCGGTGGACGCCGTGTCGTTCACGCTGCTGCAGGACCAGCTGCAGTCGGTGCTCGAGACCCTGTCCGAGCGTGAGGCGGGCGTCGTCCGGCTCCGCTTCGGCCTCACCGACGGCCAGCCGCGCACGCTCGACGAGATCGGCCAGGTCTACGGCGTCACGCGTGAGCGCATCCGCCAGATCGAGTCGAAGACCATGAGCAAGCTGCGGCACCCGTCGCGCTCGCAGGTCCTGCGCGACTACCTGGACTAGCCCCCCGGCTCAACGAACTGCCCCGAGACTGCGGTTTCGGGGCAGTTTTCGTATTCAGCGGGTCAGCAGGGCACACACCTGTTGCCGTTCCAGATCCACCCCGCGCCGCACCCGTGGTCGCCGGTTTCGCCGCGACAGTTCATCGGTTGCGCGGCGACTGTCGGCTGTGGACTGAACGTCGTTGGATCAGTTGAGCTTTGCGCCGCCTGTGCGATGGATGTCGAGCCGACGGGCGCGACCAGCAGCGCCGCGGCGGCAAAAGCCAGGACAGTTTTGGTGTGCATGAAAGCCTCCGGCGTCGGGTCACTGGTTGGATTCGAACCGTCAAATTTTACGCTTACGTCAGATTAATGACCAGACGCTGGGCGCGCCCGCTACCCGAAAAATCTGAGGCGGGAAAAGTCCTGCGTGTGAAAAGCTTTCGCGCATGCCAACCTCGGAACACCCATTGGGCCAAGCACTGCTGGACGTTTCGGCCGAATGCTTCACCTCGATGGCCGACATCCTCACGGCCCTCGGTGACGACCTCGCCAACCGGCGGCCCGACCTCCCCGGCGCGAACAGCTGCTACGCAATCGTCAACCACTGCATCGGCGTGGTCGACTACTGGGCCGGCTCTTTCATAGCCGGACAACGAATCCCACGGGACCGCGACAGCGAGTTCACCGCCACGGGGCCGGTCGACGAGCTGCTGGAACGGCTGACGGCCCTGCAGCAGCGCCTCCCCGCCTGGGTCGAGGTGGCGGTCACCGAAGGAATCCGGGACCGCTCGGTGGCCGACGGGGTGCGTGGCGGTACCACCCGCGCCACGGTGCTGGCCACGGCCACCCCGGAGTGGGCACTGCTGCACATCCTGCACGACATCGCACAGCACGTGGGGCACTTGGAGATCACCAGGGACCTGCTGCTCTCCTCCCACCCGCAGAGCTGACACAAACCGACCCCCTGCTCCGAGGAGAAGGGGGTCGATCCGTCCGACCGGGAGCCGTCAGTCGGCGGTTCCAGCGCCGGCGTTGGCATTGGCATTGGCATTGGCAGGCTCGGCTTTGGCCCTCGCCTCGGCTTTCTTCGCCTCAGCGGCAGCCTTCTTGGCGTCAGCCTGCGCCTTGGCTTCGGCCTTCTTGGCCTCCGCCGCAGCCTTCTTCTCATCGGCCTTGGCCTTGGCCGCGGCCTTCTTCGCCTCCGCCGCAGCCTTCTTGTCGTCAGCTTTCGTCGTGGTTTCGTCAGCCCTGACCTGACCATCAGCCTTGGCAGCGTCGGCACCGGCCGTGACCTGACCCTCGACCTTGTTGTCCGAAGCCGGGGCGTCGGCAACCTTGGCCGGCGAGTCACCCGCCCGAGCCGCCGCCGCAGCCTTGAGCGCGACCGGAGCCGGAGTCGGAGCCGGAGCAGAGAACTTCGCCGGCGAGACCGCCGCACCCGAGGTCGGGGCGGTGGTTTGCGTGCCCGCGGCCGGAGCAGACGGCGCCAGCTTCTTCTGCAGGTTGTCGATGGCCGTGGTGACGCCACCGATGACCTGCGCGTTGATGGCGCGGACGAACTTGGCCGTCGAGAACAGCGCGTCGGCCGCCCCGTGGTTGATCGCGGTCAGGATCGTGCCGACGTTTCCGGTCTGGAACGCCGCGGCGACATCCTGCACCACGGCGTTGAGCTGACGGCTCAGCGTGCGGACCTGGGTCAGCACCTGCTCGATCGGCCCCTTCTGCATGCCGGCGATCTTGACGCCGTTCCATTCGACCAGGTTCCAGCCGTCTTCGGGATTGCCCTCGACGACGACGACGCCCGTGTTGCCGAGCGGATGCTGGGTGAACAGCATGATCTTCTGCTCAGCGCTCAGATTCTTGGCGTTCATCATCGTCCAGATCATGATGGTGCCGCCGTGCGAGAACACCGCCGCGTTGCGATCGCCGTTGTTGTAGACCGTCTGCAACGCGCCGTTGACCCGGTCCTCGAACTGATGGCCGTTGAGACCGGTCGTCGGATCGGCCGCGGACGGGATGAACGCGTCAAGGTTGGGGGCGATCGGGTTGAAGCTGATGTTGGGCGGCGGCGTCACCGACAGACCCGCCCAGGCCAGCGGCGCCGTCAGGTAGCCGAAGATGCCGGCGCGCTCCGGAGTGCCTTCGTACTTGCCGGCTTCGATCTCCTGCAGGCCAGGCAACACCTGGATCGGCAGACCCAGGTACTGCGACAGCGGCGTCGCCGTCTGCTGCGTCCGAACCATCGTGGACGCGTAGATGGCGTCGAAGTTACGGTCGCCGAGCTTGGCCGCGATGTCCTTGGCCTGCTGCTGGCCGTCCGGCGTCAGAACCGGGCCCGGCACCTGGGTGTCGATGTTGCCCGAGGTGTTCCCGTACGACTGACCGTGCCGAATGAACGTGATGGTCATGTTCTCGGCCGCCCATGCCGGCAGCGCCGACATGAGCAGAAGGGCACTCGCCGTCAGGGCGACCCCGAGTCCCTTCAGCCTCCGTGCGCGCCGGCGCTTGCCGGTCGCATCTTCAGGATTGGTGTGGTTGATCATGCCCTCTCACCGGTTCGGGGATGTTTACGCGCGAGATCGTGCCAATCCCCCGATCGTGATTCGGACCACGTTCCCAATGAGTGGACAGATTTCTCAAAGTGTCATCCAGTTTCCGTTAACCAGAACCACGAGTGCCGAAATTTGCCGGCAGAACCACGAAAGCGCCGTCGGCACCGGGCTGGTAGGGCACGGTGCGGGTCACCGCGGCGACGGGCAGAGCCCCATACAGATGGGGAAAGAGCATCGAGGCGGGATCCGTCGGCACCCCGGGCTCCCAGCGAACCGGTGACCCCAGTAACTGCGGGTCACACACGAGGAGGACCAGGTCGGAGTGACCGCGGTAGAGGCGGTTGGCCGGCAGGTGGACCTGTTCCGGCGCCGACAGGTGGACGAACCCGACCTCGGCGAGCGACGGCGGCCGAAGCTCGCCATCGAACTGAGCACGGGCCCAATCCGTTTCACTACACAGATGAACAAGGACTGCGGGCTCGGCGATCATGCGGTCAGCCTGCCGCGCCCGCAACTCCAGCGACAGGTGAGACACGACACACCCGTGAACACCTGGGGAACAACGCTGGAATCCAAATCGTCTGACAGAGTAGAGATGTGTAACCGGCAAAGCGCCCAGGCGGCGACGAGCAGAAGGAGGCGCCATGAACGCAACTCTGACGGGCCCGACACTGACACGGGCCGACCGCTGCGACCGGTGCGGTGCCGCCGCCCGCGTTCGCGCTACCCTGCCGTCCGGCATGGAGCTTCTGTTCTGCCAGCACCACGCCAACGAACACGAATCCAAGTTGGTCGAGTTGGCTGCCGTGCTGGAGATCAGCGCCGAGGACTGAGTGACCCGCCGGTCACCTCAAATACAGTCCTGATGGGATCTCTTCGGTAATGCTGGTCTGGTCATGAACGACCAGACGCAGCCGATCAAGCCCACACGTCATCACGTGCTTCGGGTCATCCGGCGCACGTTGGCGAAAAGCTGGGACGACTCGATCTTCTCGGAGTCCGCGCAGGCGGCGTTCTGGTCGGCGCTGTCCCTACCGCCCCTGCTATTGGGCATGTTGGGCAGCTTGGCGTACGTGGCACCGTTGTTCGGTGCCGAGACGCTGCCGATGATCCAGGAACAGCTGATCGGGACGGCGAAGAACTTCTTCTCGCCGAACGTGATCAACGAGATCATCCAGCCGACCGTCCGCGATATCGCGGTGGGCGCCCGCGGCGAGGTGGTGTCCCTAGGGTTCGTCATCTCGCTGTGGGCGGGCTCGTCGGCGATCTCGGCGTTCGTCGACGCCGTCGTCGAGGCCCATGACCAGACGCCGCTGCGCCATCCGGTGCGGCAGCGGTTCTACGCCCTCGGGCTGTATCTGGTGATGCTGCTGTTCGTGATCGCGACCGCTCCGGTGGCGGCCATCGGACCGATGAAGATCGCCCAGCACATTCCCGAAACCTGGGCCAACGCAATGAAGTACGGGTACTGGCCGGCGCTGCTGCTGGGCATCATGCTGGCCGTGACGGTGCTCTACCGGGTGTCGCTGCCCAAACCGCTGCCGACGCATCGGCTGCTGTTCGGGGCAGTACTGGCGACCGTGGTCTTCGTGGTGGCGACGGTGGGGCTGCGGTTCTACCTGACCTGGATCACCGAGACCGGCTATACCTACGGCGCACTGGCGACGCCCATCGCGTTCCTGCTGTTCGCGTTCGCGCTGGGCTTCGCGATCATGCTCGGCGCCGAACTCAATGCCGCGATCCAGGAGGAATGGCCGGCGCCGGACACGCATGCCCGGCGCCTGCGCGAATGGCTCGAGGAGAAAACCGAGACCCTCACCGGCGATCAGCCCGCGGAGCCGGCAGAGCCGCCGGCCTGACGGGCTGCGGCTACTTCTTCATCTGCTCGTAGATGCGCTTGCAGTCGGGGCACACCGGTGAGCCGGGCTTGGGCGACTTGGTCACCGGGAACACCTCGCCGCACAGCGCGACGACATGGGTGCCCATGACAGCGCTCTCGGCGATCTTGTCCTTCTTGACGTAGTGGAAGTGCTTAGGTCGGTCGTCGTCCGTACCGTCGTCGACCTGTTCATCGGAATCGGTGCGTTCGAGGGTGTCGGTCTGCATGGACTCATTGTGGCACTTCGGGCGAACCGGTCGCGGCGGCACGGAGCCGGATGTGGGACAGTAGAGAGATGAAACACGGCCCTGAGCTGAGTTTCGACGACGACGGTCGGCCGGTCCTCATCACTCGCGCAGCACCCGCCTACGAAGAGCAGCACCGAGCCCGCGTGCGCCGCTACCTGACCATCATGTCGTTCCGCATACCGGCGCTGTTGCTGGCCGCCCTGGCCTACAGCATCTGGCACAACGGCCTGATCTCCCTGGCCATCCTCATCGCATCCATCCCACTGCCCTGGATCGCGGTGCTCATCGCCAACGACCGGCCGCCGCGCACCGCAGAGGAGCCGCGCCGCTACGACGCGGGCCGACAGGCACCCATGGTCCCGGGCGCTGAGCGCCCCGCAATCGAGGACGGGCATCAGGTCATCGACGGCGACGTCGAGCCCTGACCGCCACCTGAGTTTCATTCTTTCTCCTTTCTAAGGACATTCTCAGGTCGACCGCGAAAAACCGCAGGTCAGAGGCCATGCACAGAGAAGACTTCGGGAACTTCTCCTGCTGCTTCCGCGTTGAAGCAAGTGACAGTTCGAGCTGAGCACGAGCAGGAGGCCGCAAATGGCAAAAGCCACCACAAGCCGTATCGATTCCGACCTTGACGCCCAGAGTCCCGCCGCGGACCTGGTGCGCGTCTACCTGAACGGCATCGGTAAGACCGCCCTGCTCAATGCCGAGGACGAGGTGGAACTGGCCAAGCGGATCGAGGCGGGCCTGTACGCGGCGCATCTGCTGGAGACCAAGAAGCGACTCGGCGACAACCGCAAGCGCGACCTGGCGGCCGTCGTCCGCGACGGCGAGGCCGCGCGCCGGCATTTGCTCGAAGCCAACCTGCGCCTCGTGGTCTCGCTGGCCAAGCGCTACACCGGCCGTGGCATGCCGCTGCTCGACCTCATCCAGGAAGGCAACCTCGGCCTCATCCGGGCAATGGAGAAGTTCGACTACGCCAAGGGCTTCAAGTTCTCGACGTACGCCACCTGGTGGATTCGTCAGGCGATCACCCGCGGCATGGCCGACCAGAGCCGCACCATCCGGCTGCCCGTCCACCTCGTGGAGCAGGTCAACAAGCTGGCGCGGATCAAGCGCGAAATGCACCAGAGCCTGGGCCGTGAAGCCACCGACGAAGAGCTCGCCGAAGAGTCGGGCATCCCGGTCGAGAAGATCAACGACCTCCTCGAGCACAGCCGCGACCCGGTGAGCCTGGACATGCCGGTCGGCACCGACGAGGAAGCCCCGCTCGGCGACTTCATCGAGGACTCCGAGGCGCTCTCCGCCGAGAACGCCGTGATCTCGGAGCTGCTGCACACGGACATCCGGCACGTGCTGGCCACCTTGGACGAGCGCGAACAGCAGGTGATCCGGCTGCGGTTCGGCCTCGACGACGGTCAGCCCCGCACGCTGGACCAGATCGGCAAGCTGTTCGGCCTGTCGCGTGAGCGGGTCCGGCAGATCGAGCGCGAGGTCATGTCGAAGCTCCGCAACGGCGAGCGTGCCGAACGGTTGCGGGCCTACGCGAGCTGACCGCACACCCATAACTGCACACCCCTGGTGCCCGCCGGCTGCTCCGGCGGGCACCGTTTTCGGTGCCCCATCCGGTCGTTGCCGATCGCTACCCGCACCACGCCGCCGCTGCGCCGTGGTGGATGCCTGCCTGACCCGGCCAAACCGGTAAGCTGGCACGCGGCGGAGGCCTGGAGGATTTGGCATGAACGATCTGATCGATACGACCGAGATGTACCTGCGGACGATCTACGACCTCGAAGAAGAGGGCGTGGTGCCGCTGCGTGCGCGCATTGCCGAACGACTCGAGCAGAGCGGCCCCACCGTCAGCCAGACGGTATCGCGGATGGAGCGCGACGGCCTGCTGCACGTCGCCGGTGATCGCCACCTGGAACTGACCGACAAGGGCCGCTCGCTGGCGGTATCGGTGATGCGCAAGCACCGGCTTGCCGAGCGGCTGCTGGTCGACGTGATCGGCCTGCCGTGGGAAGAAGTGCATGCCGAGGCGTGCCGTTGGGAACACGTGATGAGCGAGGACGTCGAACGCCGCCTGGTCCAGGTACTCGACAACCCGACCACGTCCCCGTTCGGCAACCCGATCCCGGGCCTCGCCGAACTCGGCGTCATGCCGACCGGCGACTCCGACGTCAGCCTCGTCCGGCTCACCGAGCTGCCCACCGGGTTCCCGGTCGCCGTCCGGGTACGCCAGCTGACCGAACACGTCCAGGGCGACGCCGATTTGATCGCGCGGCTCAAAGACGCCGGGGTTGTCCCGAACGCGCGCGTCACGGTGCAGGCCACCGAGCACGGCAGCGTCCTGATCGTCATCCCCGGACACGAACAGGTCGAACTGCCGCATCACATGGCGCATGCGGTCAGGGTCGAAAAGGTCTGACCACAAAGTTCCGCTCGCCCGCCTCGACCCGTCACGCCGACCTGCCGAAGATCTTGCGCGGAGGCATCTGCACGCCGAGGCGCTCCGCCAGCTTGTACCCGGTGAGCGCCAGTTCCCGGATCCGGTCCGGGCGCATGCCGGACTGCAACGCCATATCGAGCATGCCGGCCATCCGGTGCCCGCTGTCGACGTCCAGCGCCGCCTGCAACGCGACCCCGGCGAGCGGGCCGTCACCGCGGGCGTAGGCACTGAAGGCCAGCAACACCAGCGCCTCGACGCGCCACGGCGCGGGCAACATGCGTGTCAGCGTCGCCCACACCGACTCGGCAGACGCGGCGTTCTCCCCTACCGCCAAGGCATACAGCGTGTCCCGCACCCGCGAGTCCGCCACCGCGCAGGCCAGGCGCACCGCGTCGTCATCGGTCAGCGGTGACCCGTCGGGCGAACCGCTTGCGCAGGCCACGGCATGCTCGACGTCGGCGCGCACCTCGGAATCCGGGCGACCCGGGTTATCCACTGGCGCAGCACGTTTTTCGATGGCCGACCGCAGCGCTTCAGCACGCTCAGGATCGGTGACCGCGACGACGTCGACGAGGTCCGCGCGCCGGGCATAGAGGCGCCTGCCGTCGAGCACCGCGGCCATGGTGACAGGTGACGACTCCGGATCCTCGACCACGCCGGCGTTCCCGCAACCGTCGGCGCAGTACCATCGGCCACCGGCTGCCACCCGGTCGACCACGTGGACGGCGAACAGCTCGATGCCGTGATCGGACAACGCCTCGTCGAGTTCGTGGCTCACTTCGCGGTAGAGGTCGGCGCACATCGGGCAGTCGACGCTCGCCTCGTCCACGATTACCGCGACGGCAGCATCCGCATCCGCCGCGGCGGCCATGTCGGAGAGATGTCCGAGTGCGGCGGGCAAGGCGCTGAAGAATCCTTCGGACAGGTCCACCCTCAACACCGCGCCCATCTCGCCGCCGATGACGGTGACGAGCACCAGTGATTTCTCCGGCGCAAAGCCCAGAACAGCGGGAACCGCAGCAATCAGAGCGCCGGGCCGGTTCAGTTGGAAATCGAATGAGCTGAAAGTTGTCATGCTCAGAACGTGGCAGCGCGGTCCGTCAGGAATCCCCGGGCGATGCGGCCGGCGGAGCGCGCTGTGGATGAACTCGGATCTGTGGACAACCGGCCCGCCCGAGGTGTTTCCGCAAAGTTCGCCGATGATCGGGCTGCGTGATCGCGCGCACCGTGCCAACCTGGCTGTCATGGGTTCCATGCAGGAGTTCGACCTCGTTGTCATCGGGTCCGGGCCAGGTGGGCAGAAGGCCGCCATCGCGGCCGCCAAGCTGGGAAAATCTGTCGCGGTCATCGAACGCGGACGCATGCTCGGCGGCGTCTGCGTCAATACCGGGACCATCCCGTCGAAGACGCTGCGTGAGGCGGTCGTCTACCTCACTGGGATGACCCAGCGCGAGCTGTACGGATCCAGCTACCGCGTCAAGGAACGAATCACGCCGGCCGACCTGCTGCGCCGTACCACCCACGTCATCGGCCGGGAACAAGACGTGGTCCGCAACCAGCTGCTGCGCAACGGGGTCGAGCTGTTCGAAGGCCACGGTCGCTTCGCGGATCCGCGCACCCTGGTCATCGAAGACCCCACCCGCGACGAGAACATCAGCATCACGGCGCGCTACATCGTCATCGCGACCGGTACCACGCCGGCTCACCCGCCCGGCGTGACGTTCGACGAAGAGCGCGTCCTGGACTCCGACGGCATTCTGGACCTCAAGAGCCTGCCGCAGTCGATGGTCGTGGTGGGCGCCGGAGTGATCGGCATCGAGTACGCGTCCATGTTCGCCGCGCTCGGGACCAAGGTGACCGTCATCGAGAAACGTCCGACGATGCTGGACTTCTGCGATTCCGAGATCATCGAGTCCCTGAAGTTCCACCTGCGGGATCTCGCGGTGACCTTCCGCTTCGGCGAGGAGGTGACCGCCGTGGACGTCGGCCCCTCCGGCACCCTCACGACGCTGGCCAGTGGCAAGCAGATCCCTGCCGAGACCGTCATGTACTCGGCAGGCCGGCAGGGGCAGACCCAGGACCTCGATGTGGCCCAGGCCGGCCTCGAAATCGACAGCCGCGGGCGGATTTTCGTCGACGACAACTACCAGACGAAGGTCGACCACATCTATGCCGTGGGTGATGTCATCGGCTTCCCCGCGCTTGCCGCGACCTCGATGGACCAGGGCCGACTGGCGGCCTACCACGCCTTCGGCGAACCGTGTAAGGGCATGACCGACCTGCAACCGATCGGCATCTACTCCATTCCCGAGGTGTCGTACGTCGGCGCCACCGAGGTCGACCTCACCGACAGCTCGATCCCCTACGAGGTCGGCGTATCCCGCTATCGGGAGCTGGCCCGTGGGCAGATCGCCGGCGACTCCTACGGCATGCTGAAACTGCTGGTGTCCACCGAGGACCTCACCCTGCTCGGCGTGCACATCTTCGGTTCCAACGCCACCGAACTGGTCCACATCGGCCAGGCCGTCATGGGCTGCGGCGGGACCGTCGAGTACCTGGTCGACGCGGTCTTCAACTACCCGACCTTCTCCGAGGCCTACAAGGTCGCCGCGCTCGACGTGATGAACAAGCTGCGGGCGCTGAACCAGTTCAAGATCTAGCTGCTGCAGCCGTCGTCTGGGGCGCCGCTGGCCTGATCGGCGGGGCCGCCCTCCTGCGCCCGCTGAAACAGCACCTGGACCTGCACGTCGAACGGCGATGAGTACGACAGCTCGTTGCTGCTGCACCCGCCGCCCTGTAGGCCCCCGACCACTCCCCTCACCTCGGCCGCCGACACCCACGGCGAGCCGCTGGTCCCGTCCACCAATCCGGGACAACGCAACGCCGGGAAACCGCGGTCCGGACGTGATGTCGGACCGCTGCAGCTGATCTGGACCCCGCCGTCACCGAGCGGGTATCCCGTCACCGTGATCGGAACGTCCTGGCCCGGCGCCACGCCGAGGACGAAGCCGCCGCCCGTGCGATGCTCCAACGTGTCGGTGGTGGCGGTGCCGCCGTGGCTGACCCGGGCGATCGCGAAGTCCGCGGCAGGGTCCTGCCGTCGCACCCACCGCGGGTCGAGATACACCGCGTCGATGTGCCAGAAGTCCGCCGGGACGCCGCCGCGGTAGCCGGGTGCGAACGTCGCATCGTACGACGCATCCAGGCAGTGCGCGGCCGTGATGATCAGGTTCCCGGCCAGCGAATCGAGCACCGCGCCACTGCAGGTATGCACGGAATCGCTGCCGAGGAACACCGCTCCGACGCGCGGGTCCGGGCGCGGCCCCGGGACCGCAGCCGGACCCGGCGCGACCATCCCCACGTCGCCGGTACGGGGATCGGCCTTGATCAAGGGTGGGGTGCATGCAGTGGCCAGCAGCGCGACGAACGCGCTCACGACCAGTCGGGTGCCCACCATCTGTCCGATCTTGCCCGATACCCACTGTCAGAGCAGCACCTGGTGCACCATGGCGTACTGCGGGGTGGCACGGGGAACAAGGTAAGAATGCGGGACACTTGTAGGAGATGCATCCCACGGCGAGACGTGGGATGAGGCAGTACGGCAAGGAGTGTGAAGGTGAGCGAGCATCACGGGCAGTCGCCCGACGCGAGCGACCAGCGGCCCGGCGACCGTCAGGGCCAGCAGTACCAGCCCGAGCAGAGCGGCATGTACGAGCTGGAGTTCCCCGCGCCCCAGTTGTCGGCCGCCGACGGCCGGGGTCCGGTGATGGTCCATGCCCTCGAAGGCTTTTCCGATGCCGGCCACGCCATCCGCCTGGCCGCCGAGCACCTGAAGAACACGCTCGACACCGAATTGGTCGCCTCGTTCGCCATCGACGAACTGCTGGACTACCGGTCGCGCCGGCCGCTGATGACGTTCACCACCGATCACTTCACCAAGTACGACGATCCCGAGCTGAACCTGTACGCCCTGCACGACACCGCCGGGACGCCGTTCCTGCTGCTCGCCGGCATGGAACCGGACCTGCGCTGGGAGCGCTTCATCACGGCGGTGCGGCTGTTGTCCGAACGGCTCGGCGTCCGCCAGGTCATCGGACTCGGTGCCATCCCGATGGCGGTGCCGCACACCCGGCCCGTCACCATGACCGCGCATGCCGGCAACAAGGAGCTGATCGCGGACCACACACCGTGGGTCGGCGAGGTCCAGGTTCCGGCCAGTGTGTCGAACCTGTTGGAGTACCGGATGATCCAGCACGGCCACGAAGCGCTGGGCTTCACCGTGCACGTGCCGCACTACCTGGCGCAGACCGCCTATCCGCCGGCCGCCGAGGCCCTGCTCGGCGAGGTCTCCCGGATCGCGTCGCTGCAGATTCCGCTGCACGCGCTGTCCGAGGCGGGCGCCGAGGTGTACACGAAGATCAGTGAGCAGGTGGAGGCCAGCTCTGAAGTCGCTCAAGTGGTCACTGCACTGGAACAACAGTACGATTCGTTCGTCGCTGCTCAGGAGAATCGGTCGTTGCTGGCACGTGACGAGGAACTACCCAGCGGCGACGAACTCGGCGCACAGTTCGAACAGTTCCTCGCCGAACAGTCCGGCGACGGTTTCCCCGATTCCCGCCCCGGCGACGACGGCACCGACGGCGACTGACCACGTGGTCGGCCTCGCCGACACGATGGGAAGGAGCTCGGACGATGCCCGACGGAAAGCCCACCCTGCATTCTGTCCGTGACGTGACACCCCGCCTGGAGTACCGGACAATCCACGGTTACCGGCGGGCTTATCGGGTGGCCGGCTCCGGTCCGGCGATCCTGCTGATCCACGGTATCGGCGACAACTCCACGACCTGGGAAACCGTGCAGACACGCCTCGCCCAGCGCTTCACCGTCATTGCCCCCGACCTGCTGGGCCACGGTCAGTCCGACAAGCCGCGCGCCGACTACTCGGTGGCGGCGTACGCCAACGGCATGCGCGACCTGCTCAGCGTGCTGGACATCGAACGGGTGACGGTCGTCGGCCATTCGCTGGGCGGTGGCGTGGCCATGCAGTTCGCCTATCAGTTCCCGCAGTTGATCGAGCGCCTGGTGCTGGTCGGTGCCGGCGGCGTGACGCGCGACGTGAACATCGCATTGCGGCTCGCGGCGCTGCCATTGGGCACCGAAGCGCTGGCGCTGTTGCGAATCCCGTTGGTTTTGCCCGCGCTTCAGCTCGCCGGGCGCCTTGGCGGCGCGCTGCTCGGGTCGACCGGTCTGGGTCACGACCTGCCGAACATGCTGCGGATCCTCAACGACCTGCCCGAACCCAAGGCCTCGTCTGCCTTCGCCCGGACCCTGCGTGCGGTGGTCGACTGGCGCGGCCAGGTGGTCACAATGCTGGACCGATGTTATTTGACCGAAGCCATTCCGGTGCAATTGGTTTGGGGTACCCAGGATGCCGTGATCCCGGCCGCCCACGGAGCACTGGCACATGCGGCGATGCCGGGTTCGCGGCTGGAGTTCTTCGACAACTCGGGACATTTCCCATTTCATGACGACCCCGATCGGTTCGTGAAGCTCATCGAGGAATTCATCGACACGACCGCGCCGTCGGTCTACGACCGTGATGCCCTGCGCGGACTCCTGCAGACCGGCGTCACCGCGAAGTCGATCGACGCCCCGCGCGATACGAAGTTCGCGGTTCTCGACGCCATGGAGACCGACGAACGCAGCGCGACCTAACGGCGGTCAGCCCGGCGACGTCACGCCGCGGTGTGCTCGCAACGCCTCGATTTCGCGTTCGAAGTCCTCGGCGGACGAGAACGAGCGATACACCGAGGCGAATCGCAGATAGGCGACCTCATCGAGATCGCGCAGAGGACCGAGGATCGCCAATCCGACCTCATGGCTCGGCACTTCGGGAGATCCGGTGGCCCGCACCGCATCTTCGACCTTCTGGGCCAATTGGTTCAGGGCGTCGTCGTCGACCTGCCGACCCTGGCACGCGCGCCGTACGCCTTTGATCACCTTGTCCCGACTGAACGGTTCGGTGACGCCGCTTCGTTTGACCACCGCGACCACAGCGGTCTCCACCGTGGTGAACCGGCGGCCGCATTCCGGGCATGACCGGCGACGACGAATCGCCTGCCCTTCGTCAGCTTCGCGCGAATCGACCACGCGCGAGTTCGGATGCCGGCAGAACGGACAGTGCATCACCGCTCCTTCGCCGCACCGACAATCGACCGTTTCGAACGGTCTCGAGCCTACCCGTGCCGCTCGGGCCCGGCCGGGCGCCGTGCCGATCAAGGTGCGCACGGGCTGTCCTCAGCCGACCGGAGCGATCAGCGTCTGCCCGGCGTTCAGGGCCACCGATGGCAGCTTGTTGAGCTCCTTGATGCGGTCGACGACGGCGCTGACGGGTGCGTCGGGCGCCACGCGCCGGGCGACCTGCTGAATCGACTCCCCGGTCTGCACCCGGACCACCGCCAGCTGCGTGGGTACGGATGCGGTCGATGCGGTCGGCTGAACAGCCTCTCCGAATTGCGCAACCAGGCCCAGCCACACCGTGATACCCGCGGCGACGAGAGCCAGCAGCACCGTGGTCAAGGGCGTGACCGGGTTGCGCCGGTGCGAGGCACGGGAGCTCAGCACGCCCGTGCCCCGATGCTGGAACGCCGCACCCGAGGGACGGGAACCGGCCGGCCGCAGCCGGGCCTGGCGGTGACGATTCACGTCTGCACGCCGAGGCACGGTGCGGACGACGACGTCGGTGGGGTACTCGCGGGTGATGACGGTCATGTCGGTTCCTCTCCTGAGTTCGTACATAGGTTCGATCGCTCTTGTGTTCGACTATATCGCCCAAATGTTCGAACGGTAGAACATGTGATCGAACTGTTGCGAACGATACGACGACCCACCGACAAGTTCCGTTCCGCCGATTCGCCCTCGCTTTCGCCACGTCACGTGCGGGACGCGGCCGCGACACGCCGATCGACCCGATCTCGAACACATGTTTGATCAATCGTGTGCACTGGGCTAGATTCGTCCACATGAGCGACAGCACCGATACCCCGGACGGCACCGATCGCACCCCCGAATCCCGGTCGGGTGGCCGGGCCAGCAGCCTCACAGAACGTCAGCGGACCATCCTCGACGTCATCCGCACCTCGGTGACGACGCGCGGCTACCCACCCAGCATCCGCGAGATCGGCGATGCCGTCGGCCTGACCTCCACCTCATCGGTGGCCCACCAGCTGCGCACGCTGGAGAAGAAGGGCTATCTGCGCCGCGATCCGAACCGCCCACGAGCCGTGGACGTCCGGGGCGCGGACGACTCGACCGGCGCCGCCATCACCACCGATGTGGCGGGTTCGGACGCGCTGCCCGAGCCGACTTTCGTGCCGGTGCTCGGCCGGATCGCCGCGGGCGGCCCGATCCTCGCCGAGCAAGCCGTCGAAGACGTCTTCCCGCTCCCCCGCGAGCTCGTGGGTGAGGGCTCGTTGTTCCTGCTGAAGGTGGTCGGCGAATCCATGATCGACGCGGCGATCTGCGACGGCGACTGGGTCGTCGTGCGCCAGCAGAATGTGGCCGACAACGGGGACATCGTCGCGGCGATGATCGACGGTGAAGCCACGGTGAAGACCTTCAAGCGCGCCAAGGGCCAGGTGTGGCTCATGCCGCACAACCCGGCCTTCGACCCGATCCCGGGCAATGACGCGGTCATCCTCGGCAAGGTCGTGACCGTCATCCGCAAGATCTGACGCCTGCCAGACCAATAGGTGAGCCCCGCTGCAGTCGCTCGCAGCGGGGCTCGGCCGTCGGCGCGGTCAGCCTCGGACGAATCCGTTGGTGACCGCGAATTCCTCACTGGCGAACCAGATTTCGACGTCGGCGTCGTCGTATCCGAGCGCACCCGGCACCCAGTACAGACCCGACTTTGTGTTGGCCTTGATGACGTAGCCGGCAGGCGGCTCCGCGCCGGTCGCCACGCGGAACGACATCTGCGCGGTCTCGGGCTCCTCCGCGCCCAGGGCATGGTGCCTGCCACTGGCCGGACCGGCCGTCACGGTGTCCTCTGCCGGCGCGGCGTCCGCGCCCGGCTCGGCCGCCGGTTCGCCCGGTGGTTCGCTCGCCGGGACCTTGGCCGGCGCAGCATCGACGACCTGCTCCTCGGGCGCGTGCACGTCAGCGTCCGGGGCACCGGCATCCGCGGCGGCCGGCGCAGCCCACCCGCGGTCGCCGGAGTCTCGAGGCCGCAGGCCCGCGAACCCTGCCAGCCCGGCCGCGGTCAGGCCCGCCGCCGCGCCCCCGCGGCGCAGAGCCTCGGGAAGTTGCACCGATGCCGTCGGCTCGTCGGCGGGCTCGTGAGCGTCCGGCTCGGACTCAGCGGGCTCAGCCGGCTCGGCAGCGTCCACAGGCTGGGCCTCGGCTTCGGCCTGCGCCGTCGACTCACCCTCCGACTCACCCTCGGGCGCCTCGTCCGCAGGTTGCTCGGCCGTGAAATCGGGGTACACCGTCGGCGCGGTGTCGATGACGTCCGGGTTGCTCTGGAATTCTGGCCCGCCGTGCGGAGCGTCGAAATGCTCGGTCTCGGGCGCGAGTTCGGCGGCGTACTCGGTGTCGCCGCCGTCGTCCGCATACTGCGGGTCGCCGTACTCCCCGTCACCGAACTCGTGGTCGTCGTAGTCGTACGTATCGTGCTCGTCGAAAACATCCTGGTCGGCCCGCCGCCGGCGCCGCAGCAGCGTCGCGATCACGATGCCCGACACCACCAGCAACAGCGGGACGATGGCCAGCAGCCACCACCAGTGGAACTGGTACCACTTGCCGGACTCCTCGGGCTGCGCGTTCACGCCGCCCGGAAGGTCGACACTGGGGACCTGCAGACCGCTCAACTGCGACGCCAGGTCCGCCGGCTCAGTACTGAACTCGTGGCTCGACTTGTTCCACGAGATCGACCCACCCGTGAACTTCTGGCTGGTGACGTCGCCGTTGGCCGTCTGGTCCGCGGTCGGCGCGCCGAGCTTGCCGGTGGCGCCGCCGAGCTTGGCCCATGCGGCGTTCATCGCGCCACGGACGATGAACGCGCCGTGGTCGGGGGTCCAGAAGATGGTCGGATTGTCCGCCGCGGCGAAGGTAGCGACCCGGCTGGTCGGCGAGATGCCGCCGTCGGTCTCGTTGCTTGCCGGGAATCCGAGGTCACCTTGCGGCCCACCGGCCGCGCGGTACTTGGCCAGCACGTCGCCCGTGACGGCATGGGCACCGCTGGCGGCCGAGTAGAAGATGGTGCCGCCGGCAAAGTTCTGCGCGACGCCGTCGCCAACCTTGTACTGGGCACCCTGCTCGTCGCCGAGGGGACCCTGCGGCCCACCGGCCGCCCGGCGTGCCGCGGCGATGGCCGTCGTCGCGTCGCCCGGCACGTCGAGCCCGGTCAGCTGGCCTGCCAGGTCAGCGGGTGTTGTGCTGAACGCCTTGGTCTTGGAGTTCCAGCTCACCTCACCGCCGGTGAAGGGCTGAGAGACGACGTCGCCCTTCCAGGACTCGTCGGCGGTCGGTACGCCGAGAGTGCCCGCCGACCCCCCGAGCTTGTCCCAGGCAGCGTTGATGGCACCGCGCACGACCCACGCGCCGTTGTCCGGCGTCCAGAAGATGACCGGCTTGTCGGCCGCACTGAACGTGCTGTTCCGGCTCTCGGCCGCCTTGCCGGCGCCTTCGTCGATGGTCGGGAAGCCGAGGTCGCTGTCGGCGGCACCGCCGAGAGCCTGATACTTGTCGAGAATCGGGCCGTAGATCAGGTGTGCGCCGGTGTTCTCGGTGAAATAAATCTTTCCGCTCGCGAAGTTCTGCGCATAGCCCGCGCCGACCTGGTAAACGTCACCGTCTTTCGCACCCAACTCACCCGTGTCACCGCCGGCGGCATCCCAGGTGTGGGAGATCGCCGCGGCGGCGGCATCGCTTTCCGGTGTCGCGATCGCCGTCGGAGCCATGAGCAATGCCACCGCGACCGAAAGGGCACCGATACCAGCCCGTCCGCCACGGGTTCGCAGCCCGGTCATCGAATTCCTCCCGCGGTTGGCAAAACTCCGGATACAAATTCCGTCAGACAAACTCTCTTGATTGAGAGGATTCTGTCAACTTTGCTTCAGTTCATGCCCATCGTGCGGGATATCCGGCAGTAACGCTCCAGTGTGTCGCGGTTGGATATGCGAATAAATTCGCGTGGGCAATTAGTTAAACGCCCAATCCGCGGCCGATGATCTCCTTCATGATCTCGGTGGTGCCGCCGTAGATGGTCTGGATCCGCGAGTCCAGGAATGCCCGCGCAATGGGATATTCGCGCATATAGCCGTAGCCGCCGTGCAGCTGCAGGCACCGGTCGACCAGGCGAACCTGCGCCTCTGTCGAATACCATTTGGCCATCGCGGCCTGGTCGATTGTCAGCTTTCGATCGAGATGCAGACGAATGAACTCGTCGACCATGATTCGCACCGCGGTGGCCTCTGTTGCCAGTTCGGCCAACACGAATCGACTGTTCTGGAAGCTGCCGATCGGCTTGCCGAACGCTTTACGCTCCTTCGCGTATTGCAACGTCGATTCCAGAACGGCCTCCATAGCTGCGGCGGCCATCACGGCGATGGAAATGCGCTCTTGGGGCAGGTTCTGCATCAGATAGACGAATCCCATGCCCTCGACCCCGAGCAGGTTCTCGGCCGGGACTCTGACATCGGTGAACGACAATTCCGCGGTGTCCTGCGCGTCGAGACCGATCTTGTCGAGATGACGGCCGCGTTCGAAACCCTCCATGCCGCGCTCGACCACCAGCAGGCTGAAGCCCTGCGCGCCCTTGTCCGGATCGGTCTGCGCGACGACGATCACGAGGTCCGCGTGAATACCGTTGGTGATGAACGTCTTCGAGCCATTGAGGACGTAGTGGTCGCCATCCTTTACCGCGCGGGTCTTGATGCCCTGCAGGTCACTACCGGTGCCCGGCTCGGTCATGGCGATGGCACAGATCAGTTCACCACTGCAGAACCCGGGTAGCCAGCGGCGCTTCTGCTCCTCGTTGGTGAGTTCGAGCAGATACGGCGCGATGACGTCGTTCTGCAGCGTGAAGCCCAGACCACTGTGCCGTCCGGCCGCGGTCTCCTCGCTGACGATGACGTTGTAGCGGAAGTCCGGGTTACCGCCGCCGCCGTACTCCTCCGGCACCGCCATACCCAGAAAGCCCTGCTTACCGGCCTCGCGCCAGACCTCGCGGTCGACGATCTTGGCCTTCTCCCATTCCTCGCGGTAGGGCTCGGCATGCCGGTCCAGGAACGCCCGGTACGACTCCCGGAACAGCTCGTGCTCGGGTTCGAACAACGTGCGGTCGTACTTGATGACACCCATGCGGGACCTCCGGTACTGGATAAGTTTGCAACAACTTATCCCAACCGGGCGGTTGGTTGTGAGGGGGCCCACAGCCGGCGCGTCGCCGGATTGCGATTACCGGGACTGGGCGCGCCCCGACTGAGAACGACCCGACTGCGCACGCCCGGGGGCCTGCTGACCACCCGCACGCCGGCGGCGGCGCTGTGCCTGACCCGCGGTCGCCGTCTTGGCCGGGCGGTTGCCGCCGCGCGGCGCGGGAGCTTCCTTGGGTGCGGGCGCCCGGTACGGCGCGATCTCGCCGACCAGTGCCTGTACCGGCGCCGAGTCGGCGACGACTTCCTGCGGCCGGGCCGTGATGCCCGCCTTGCGCAGCAATTGCTGGGCATCCTTGCGCTGCTCCGGCAGCACCACGGTGACGACGTCGCCGGCGCTGCCGGCGCGGGCGGTGCGTCCCGAACGGTGCAGGTACGCCTTGTGTTCGGCCGGCGGGTCCACGTGGACCACCAGCTCGACCTCATCGACGTGCACACCACGCGCCGCGATGTCGGTGGCGACGAGCACGCGTGCCTCGCCGGCGCTGAACGCCGCGAGGTTGCGGTCGCGGGCCGGCTGCGACAGGTTTCCGTGCAGGTCGACCGACGGCACGCCGGCCTCGGTGAGCTGGCGGGCCAGCTTGCGGGCCTGGTGCTTGGTGCGCATGAACAGGATGCGGCGGCCGGTGCCGGACGCCAACCGGTGCACCAGGGCGTTCTTCTCCGCAGCGCCGGAGACGTGGAACACGTGGTGGGTCATGGCCGGCGGCGGTGCGTCGATCTCATCGACCGAGTGCGTGATCGGGTTGGACAGGAAGCGGCGGACCAGCTTGTCGACGCCGTTGTCCAGGGTCGCGGAGAACAACATGCGCTGCCCGCCGGAGGGGGTCGCCGCCAGGATGCGGGTGACGCCCGGCAGGAAGCCGAGGTCGGCCATGTGGTCGGCCTCGTCGAGCACGGTGACCTGGACGGCGTCCAGGCTGACGAGCTTCTGCTTCATCAGATCCTCGAGGCGGCCCGGGCAGGCGATGACGATGTCGACGCCCCCACGCAGCGCGTCGACCTGGCGGTTCTGCGACACCCCACCGAAGATCGTGGTGACCTTCAGACCGACGGCGGTGGCCAGGGGTCCGACGGTGGCGGCGATCTGGGTGGCCAGCTCACGAGTCGGTGCCAGCACCAGACCCGTGGGGCGCGACGGGCGTCGCGACGAGCCGGCCAGCCGGGCCACCAGAGGAATGGAGAAGGCCAAGGTCTTGCCGCTGCCCGTGCGGCCGCGGCCGAGCACGTCCCGGCCCGCCAGGGTGTCGGGCAGGGTGCTGACCTGGATCGGGAACGGCGCGGCGATACCGCGGCCGGCGAGCGAGGTGACGAGCGCCTCGGGGACGCCGAGCTCAGCGAACGAAGACGATAGTTCTGTAGACATGAAGGGACACAGCCTTTCCGGCACGGTGGGTCGACAATGCCGGCGGCAGTATCGGTCGCCGCGAGAAATGCTGGTGCAGAGGGAACTGACGGCTCTCAGCCGTTCCACGACGTGATCGGCAGACACGTCCTGGCAGGAGTGCACAACCGATGTTGGTTCGAAGCTTAGTGCCCAACCGTGCCCGTCGCTGACCATCACCGCCGATCCGGCCGCCGGATCCACGAAAGACCTTGCCCCGCAAGCAGTATCACGGCGGTGTGATTTCACCCACCGTCACCCGGCGCGGGCAGACCGAAAAATCGACACGCCCGACAAATTTTCGGCAAACACCGGGTACCGGCCGGGTCTCAATGCGACGATGCGAAACCGGTGCCGATTATCGGGGTCGGCGAAGTCGAAAGGGGGGGGAGGCGATGCGCGCGTTCGGACGCACCATTCCCGCAGCCGTGGCCGTGATGCTGACGGTGCTGAGCACCGTTCTGCTCGGTGTGGTGTCGATGGTCACGGCCGCGTTCACGCTGGCCGCGACCGCGCTGATCGTCCCGGGCACCGGCACGCCGAACGCCAACATCGTGGCCGGCTACAAGGAGAACGCGGACAACTACTACATCGCCCCGTTCAACCCGCTGTGCACGCAGGCCAACAACTGCACGCTGACCGGCATCAATTACCCCGCGCAGTTCTGGCCGTTCCCGTTCGCCGGCTGGGGCGGCCTGTCCGGCGCCAAGTGGAACGTCTCGACCGGTGAGGGCATCGCCAACCTCGATACCGCACTGATGGCCGCGCTCCCGACGGCGACGACCGCCAACCCCGTCATCGTCTTCGGTTACTCGCAGGGCGGCAACATCGTGAGCCGGGAGAAATCCACCCTGTCCGGCCTGACCGACGCCCAGAAGGCGGCGTTGTCCTTCGTGATGATCGGCAACACCAACCGGCCCAACGGCGGCCTGTTCGAACGCCTCGCATTCCTGGGCACGGTGCCGATCCTGGACGCCACGTTCGGCCTGCCGGCGCCCACCAACACCGGTATCAAGACCACCGACATCGCGTTCCAGTACGACGGCGTCTCCGACTTCCCGCTGTACCCCATCAACCTGCTCGCCGACCTCAACGCCATCGCCGGTTTCGTGTACACCCACGGCACCTACCTGGCACCGAACGCCAACAGCGATGTCGGCGAGATTCCCGACCTCCAATACACCCCGGCAGAGCTGAACGCAGCCCTCACGGACCCGAAGAACCAGACCGTGTACGGCGACACCACCTACATCACCATCCCGACCAAGACGCTGCCACTGGTCCGGCCGTTCCTGGAGTTCGGCGGCTTCACCCACACCAGCTTCATCGTCCAACCGTTGGTCGACCTGGTCTCCCCCGTACTGCGCGTCCTCATCGACACCGGCTACGACCGCAGCCTGAGTCCGGGCGTCCCGGCGCCGTTCCGGTTGATCCCGCTGATCAACCCGATCACGCTGACGGTCGACCTGATCAACGCCGCAGGCGAGGGCGTCAAGGCCGCGATCAGCGACATCACCGGCGGCAAGGTGCAGCTTCCGATCGCCGCGACCACCCCCGCCCCGGCACCGACGACGGTCGCGGCCCTCACCGGGTCGAGCGCGCCGAAAGCGGTGTCCTCCACCCTGACCGGGGACAGCAAGCTCGCGCCCGTCACGACATCGAAGCTGTCGACGACGCCCGATCCCAAGGGCACCGTCCCGAAGGACAGCCGCACCAAGACCCCGGACGCCACGGCCACTGACACGAAGACGACTGACACCACAACGCCGGACACCAAGACCACCGACACCACAACGCCAGACACCAAGACCACCGGCACCAAGACCACAACCGACCCCAAGCAGGACCCCAAGCCTGGCACCGATCCGACCACCAAGCAGGGCCCGGCGAAGGACGGTCAGACCGGCGGTACCGACAACGCCAAGAAGCCGAAGAAGGACAAGACGCCCAAGACCCCCAAGCCCGTGAAGCCGGCCGCCGAGAAAGCGGACCAGCCGGCCAAGGCTGCCACCTGACTCAGGCGGTGACGAACTCGCCGAGACTGGCGGCCAGCGCCATCGGTACCCAGCCCTTGATCCGGGTGCCGTCGGCGGTGTGTTCGGCCACCTCGACGCGACCCTCGGCGTGCACGCGGGCCACAAGGTCGCCCCTGTCGTAGGGAATGGTCACGTCGACGGCGGCGTCGGTCGGCTCGATCAGTTCACACATACGCATCCGCAACCGGTCCAGCCCCTCACCGGTATGGGCCGAGACGAACACCGCGTCGGGCAGCGCGCGCCGTAGGTGCGCCAGCGCCAGATCACCGGCGGCATCGATCTTGTTGACCACCAACAACTCTCGTGGTGCGGCGACGTCGTACTCGGCCACGACCTCGCCGACGACCTTGCGCACCGCGTTGATCTGCGCCAGCGGGTCGGCATCTGAGCCGTCGACCACATGCACCAGCAGGTCGGCGTCGACGACCTCTTCCAGCGTCGACCGGAACGCCTCGACCAACTGGGTCGGCAGGTGTCGCACGAACCCGACGGTGTCGGTCAGGGTGAACGGCCGGCCGTCGTCCAATTGGCCCCGGCGGGTGGTGGGCTCGAGGGTGGCGAACAGGGCGTTCTGCACCAGTACCCCGGCGCCGGTGAGGGCGTTGAGCAGGCTGGACTTGCCGGCATTGGTGTAGCCGACGATGGCCACCGACGGGGTGTCGCTGGCCCGGCGGCTGTGCCGCTGGGTATCGCGAATCTTCTTCATGTCCTTGATCTCGCGGCGCAACTTCGCCATACGCTCGCGGATCCGTCGCCGGTCGGTCTCGATCTTGGTTTCACCGGGGCCACGGGTACCCACGCCGCCGCCGGCGCCACCGGCGCGACCACCGGCCTGCCGGGACATCGACTCACCCCAGCCACGCAGCCGCGGCAGCATGTACTCCATCTGGGCCAGCGACACCTGGGCCTTGCCCTCACGACTGGTGGCGTGCTGGGCGAAGATGTCGAGAATCAGCGCGGTGCGGTCGATGACCTTGACCTTCACCACTTTTTCCAGCGAGTTCAGCTGCGCGGGGCTCAGTTCACCGTCGCAGATCACGGTGTCGGCGCCGGTCGCGAGCACGATCTCGCGGAGCTCCTGGGCCTTGCCGGAGCCGATGTAGGTCGAGGCGTCGGGCTTGTCGCGGCGCTGGATCAGGCCTTCGAGCACCTCCGAGCCCGCGGTCTCGGCCAGGGCGGCCAACTCGGCCAGGCTGTTGTCGGCGTCGGCCGAGGTGCCGTCGGTCCACACGCCGACCAGCACCACGCGTTCGAGGCGCAGTTGGCGGTATTCGACTTCGGAGATGTCGGCGAGTTCGGTCGACAGACCGGCAACGCGGCGCAGTGCCGCACGATCTTCGAGCGCGAGTTCACCGACGCTGGGTGTTTCGGGATAGCTCATAGGTAGTTATCGATGGTGCCCGCAAAGTCAGCGGGCCGCATCTGAATTTCCTTCGTTCTCATGCCACCACTCGGCGGCCAGTTCACCGTGCGCCAACAGCACCGACGGCCCGCGCAGGAAGCTGGTGTTCTCAGTGATGGTCACATTGACCTCGCCACCTGGAATCACCACCCGCAGGCTGCCGGTGTCCGCGCCGGTGTGGTTCAGTGCTGCCAACGTGGCAGCGACGGTTCCGGTTCCGCAGGAGCGGGTTTCACCCACCCCGCGCTCGTGCACCCGCATCGCCACGACGCCGTTGGCGGGCGCGGTGAGCACCTCGACGTTGACGCCCTCGGGGAACTGGTCGGCGTCGAAAGACACCGGCGCCGCGACATCCAGCGCGGTCAATCCGGCCATGTTCAGCGTCGCGTCGACGCAGGCCAGGTGCGGGTTGCCGACGTCAACCGCCAACCCCTCGAAGGTGCGGCCGGCGATGACGGCCTTACCCGGTCCGAACGACCGCGCCTTGCCCATCTCGACGGTGACCTCGGCGTTGACCGCATCGGCGCCGTGCAGCACCACCGGCCGCGGCCCGGCGAGCGAGCCGACCACGAACTCGTCTCGGGACTCCAACCCGGACGCACGCAGGTAGTGCGCGAAGACGCGGACGCCGTTGCCACACATCTGCGCGACGGAGCCGTCGGCATTGCGGTAGTCCATGTACCAGTCGTCGGCGGCGACCCCGTCGGGAAGTCGGTCGAAGACGCCGGCGTTCTGGGCGGCTCCGGCCTTGGTCACCCGCAGGACACCGTCGGCCCCCAGCCCGCGGCGCCGGTCGCACAGCGCAGCGATGACCGAGGGGGTCAGATTCAGTTCGGCGTCGACATCTGGCAGCACCACGAAGTCGTTCTGGGTGCCGTGCCCTTTCGAAAACCGCACGTCTTCAGGATACGTGGCGCCACCGACGAGCCACGTCACCAGCGTTGCCCTCCGCGTCGCCCGCCAGCCAGGTGATCCGGTGATCGCGCCGGAACCAGGAGCGCTGCCGCCGGACGTAGCGGCGCGTCCCGATGAAAGTCCGCTCCTTCGCCTCGGCCATCGCGGCCTCGTCACCACCGGCCTCCAGCGCGGTGAGCACCTGCGCATAACCGAGGGCCCGGGCCGCCGTCACCCCGTCCCGCAGACCGCGCGCCTGCAGCGTCCGCACCTCGTCGACCAGCCCGGTGGCGAACATCAGATCGGTGCGACGCTGTAGCCGATCGTCGAGAATCTCTGTGTCCCAATCCAATCCGACGATGAGCGTGTCCCAGCGGGGGGCGCCGATCTGTGGCGCCGATGCCGCGAACGGCTGGCCGGTGAGTTCGACGACTTCCAACGCCCGGACGATGCGCCGACCGTCGGTGTTGAGGATCGACGCGGCGGCCTCCGGATCGACCCGCGCCAGCTCGCCGTGCAGGGCCGTCACGCCGACCTCGGCCAGCCGGTCCTCCCAGCGGGCCCGCACCTGAGCGTCGGTCGCCGGGAACGACCACTCGTCGAGCAGCGACTGGATGTACATCATCGAGCCGCCGACGATCACCGGCACGGCTCCGCGCGCGGCGATGGCCTCGATGTCGGCCGCCGCGGCGGCCTGATAGTTCGCGACGGTCGCGATGTCGGTGACCTCGAGGACGTCGAGCTGGTGGTGCACGATGCCGCGCCGCTCGGGCACCGTCAGCTTGGCGGTGCCGATGTCCATGCCGCGGTAGAGCTGCATGGCGTCGGCGTTCACGATCTCGCCGCCCAACTGCTCGGCGAGGTCCAGCGCCAGCGCCGACTTTCCGGTCCCGGTGGGGCCGACGACCGCGATGGGCCTCACTGCGGGATCCAGGTACCGACGAAGTAGCCGACACCGTACGGCGCGCCGCGGTACAGCTCGGTCGCCTTCGGATCCGGCCCGGCCAGCCCCGCCAGTACCTGATAACCGACCCGGCCCAGGACCCCGGACAGCCCGGCGAGAGTGGCGACGTCGCCGGTGGCCAGGGCGTCGTCCCACTGTGCTTGGCGCGCCACCGAATCGGGGTCGAAGCCGCCGGGCGCCGCGGTGGTCAGGGTGTTCGCCCCGTCGGCGACCACCAGCACGCCCACCGGATCGGGCGCGGCGTCCAACTCCTCACGCAGCGTGCGGCCGCGTTCCACCGCCACCTCCGGGGCCAGATCGTCGGCATAGACCCGCACCTCGACCGCGGCTTCGGGGTTGGCCGTGCCTCGCAGCCAACCGGCGATCAACGCGCACAACGGCATTTCCCGGACGGGGCCCGGACCTGCACTCCTGTCGGGCGCGAACATCACGCGGACGTCGGCGCCGTACCCCGCGAAGGTGCCGACCGCCTCAGAAGGCACGTGAGCGTCCTGCGGACCCACACCTACCGCCACCCAGCGCGAGGGCAGGACCTGCGCCGCAGACTGCACTGCGGCCGTCAGATCGGCCAGCTCCGCGGCGGCGCCGGAGGCCAGTTCGGGCACCAGAACAGGGGCCGACGGGACGATGGAGATGGCGCTGAGCACGCGTCTACGCTAACGAGTCCGGCAAACGCCTGCGCACACGGCGCGTCGACCTGTTTGAATAGCGTGCGAGTACCAGATGACGGCGCCGCGTCGCGCGGCAGAAGCGTGGGTCACCCCACGCGCGGGCATGAGGAGCACGAGATGACCACCACCGGACCCGGCAACACCCCGAAACCGACTCCTCGGCCCGGTCCGCCGCGCCCCGGCCCCCGTCCCAGCCCCACCCCGCACCATCCCCCGGCGCCTGTACCCGTGCCGGTTTCCTGCGATCCGCACCGGTTCGGCCGTGTCGACGCCGACGGCACGGTGTGGCTGATCACCGCCGCCGGCGAACGCAAGATCGCATCGTGGCAGGCCGGGGACGCCGAGGCCGCGTATGCCCACTTCGGCCGGCGGTACGACGATCTGAGCACCGAGGTCGCGCTGCTGGAGCACCGGCTCGGCAGCGGTAGCGGCGACGCCCGCAAGATCAAGTCCGCCGCTGCGACGCTGCTGGAATCGCTGCCGGACGCATCGGTGCTCGGCGACGTCGACGCCTTGACCGCCCGGCTGACGACCATCGTCGAGCAGGCCGGCGCCAGCGCGCAGGAGGAGCGGGCCAAGCGCGACGAGCAGCGGGCCGCACAGACCGCCCGCAAGGAGGCCCTGGCCGCCGAGGCCGAGGAGATCGGCGCCAACTCCACGCAGTGGAAGGCCAGCGGCGACCGCTTGCGGGCGATTCTCGACGAGTGGCGCACCATCACCGGCCTGGACCGCAAGGTCGACGACGCGTTGTGGAAGCGCTACTCGGCGGCCCGTGAGGCGTTCAACCGGCGTCGCGGCTCGCACTTCGCCGAGCTGGATCGCGAGCGGGTCGGCGTGCGGCAGGCCAAGGAGGCGCTGTGTGAACGCGCCGAGGCGCTGTCGGGCTCGACCGACTGGGGCGCCACCGCCTCGACGTTCCGCGATCTACTGGCGGAGTGGAAGGCTGCGGGTCGCGCCGCCAAGGACGTCGACGACGCGCTGTGGAAGCGGTTCAAGGCCGCCCAGGACACGTTCTTCAGCGCCCGCAACGCGGTCAACGCCGAGAAGGACGCCGAGTTCAACGCCAATGCCGACGCGAAGGCGGAGCTGCTGGTCGAGGCGGAGAAGATCGACATCAGCGACGTCGACGCGGCACGGGCCGCGTTCCGGGCCATCGGCGACAAGTGGGACGCCATCGGCAAGGCCTCGCGCGACCGCACCGCCGAGCTCGAACGCCGGCTGCGGGCCGTCGAGAAGAAGATCCGCGACGCCGCGCAGAGCGGCTGGACCGACCCGGAGGCGCAGGCCCGGGCCGACCAGTTCCGTGAGCGGGCCGAGCAGTTCGAGCGTCAGGCGGAGAAAGCCGAGGCTGCGGGCAAGGCCAAGGACGCCGAAAAGGCCCGGGCCAGTGCGGCGCAGTGGCGTGAGTGGGCGGACGCCGCATCGGCGGCAATCAAGAAGTAGCGGCGGACGCCGCGATCAAGAAGTAGGCGCGCCGGGCTCGTCGGGGCCGTCGAGCAGCCCACGCTTCTGCTGCTCGGCGATCGACTCGCGGCGCTGTGCCTCGGCGGCCAGCTGCACTGCGGTGCGCGACCACACCACGCGGGCCCAGTGGAACGTCAGCACGATGACGGCCAGCCACGCCAGGTACAGCCCGAAGCTCGGCCCCGGATACGGGTGCACGACGGTGTTGCGCGACCAGATCGCGAGCATGCCGAGGAAGCAGGCCACGGCTGAGCCGGCCAGCGCGATCCAGGCCAGGCTCCACAGGCGGGTCAGCAGCGCCAGCATCGAGAAACCGACACTGAACACCAGGATCAGCCAGACGAACACCCGCGATGGCAGCAGAATCTTCGCGTCGAGGGCGATCTGATCGCCGAGCAACACGTCGAACCCCTTGACGCTGCCGGTGTGCGGCAGCACGAACGACAGCAGGATCAGGAAGACGCAGATCGCAACGACCATGGCGCGGCCGCCGGGATCGATTTCACGGGCGATGCGCTGCTCGGCGGCGTCGATGTCGCCCTTGAACTGCTCGAAGTCGCCGTTCGGCTGTCCGGGCTTGGTGTCGTTCATCGTGAACATCCCTGCTCTACGGGCGTGACGGGAGGCGCGCCGATCTGCGGCATGCCCAGCCCGACGCCGGTGGTGGGTTTGCGGCCCGCGGCATGTGCGTCACCAGCGCGGGTGCGACGGTGCGACGTGATGGGGGCGTCGGCGATCAAGTGGTGCGGGGCGGCGCCCGTGACGGTCGTGGTGACGATGTCGCCCGGCCGGATGTCGGCAGCCCGGTTGTCGCCGAAGCCCGGGGTGAAGTGCACCAGCCGGCCGTCGCGGGCGCGGCCCGACATTCTCTCGGTGGCCGAATCTTTGCGGCCCTCGCCAGTGGCCACCAGCAGCTCGACCTCACGGCCGACCTGGGCCAGGTTCTCCTCCCAGGAGATGCGCTCCTGCAGCTCGATGAGCCGCATATAGCGCTCGGAGACCACCTCTTTGGGGAGCTGGTCGGGCAGCTCGGCGGCCGGGGTGCCGGGCCGCTTGGAGTACTGGAAGGTGAAGGCACTCGAGAAGCGGGCGCGTTCGACGACGTCGAGGGTGGCCTGGAAGTCCTCTTCGGTCTCCCCCGGGAACCCGACGATGATGTCGGTGGTGATGGCCGCGTGCGGGATCGCCGCGCGTACCCGCTCGATGATGCCGAGGTACTTCTCGGCGCGGTACGAGCGGCGCATCGCCTTGAGGATGCGATCGGATCCCGACTGCAGCGGCATGTGCAGCGTCGGGCAGACGTTCGGGGTGGCCGCCATGGCCTCGATGACGTCGTCGGTGAACTCGGCGGGGTGCGGCGAGGTGAAGCGGACCCGCTCCAGACCCTCGATCTCGCCGCAAGCGCGCAGCAGTTTGGCGAACGCGCCGCGGTCGCGCTCGATGTCGGGGCCGTCGGGGCCCTCACGCAGCAGCTCAGCCCAGGCCGCCGGGTCCTCGCGCAAGCGCTCGTCCGCCGCGAAGGAGACGCCGTAGGCGTTGACGTTCTGGCCCAGCAGCGTGATCTCGAGGACGCCCTGGTCCACGAGCGACTTGACTTCGGCCAGGATGTCGCCGGGTCGCCGGTCGACCTCCTTGCCGCGCAGCGACGGCACGATGCAGAACGTGCAGGTGTTGTTGCAGCCTACCGAGATCGAAACCCAAGCGGCATAGGAGGATTCGCGCGTCGCCGGCAGCGCCGACGGGAACTCCTGTAGTGCCTCGACGATCTCGACCTGCGCTTCGCGGTTGTGCCGGGCCCGCTCCAGCAGTACCGGCAGCGAGCCGATGTTGTGCGTACCGAACACGACGTCGACCCACGGCGCCTTGCTCAGCACCGTGTCGCGGTCCTTCTGCGCGAGGCAGCCGCCGACCGCGATCTGCATGTTCGGATCGGCTTCCTTGCGCGGCGCCAGGTGGCTGATGTTGCCGTAGAGCTTGTTGTCGGCGTTCTCCCGGACCGCGCAGGTGTTGAACACCACCACGTCGGCGTCGGCGCCCTCGTCGGCCCGCTGGTATCCGGCGTCTTCCAGGAGGCCGGCCAGCCGTTCGGAGTCGTGGACGTTCATCTGGCACCCGTAGGTGCGGACCTGATAGGTGCGCCCCGTCCCGGAACCCGTAGCAGACTCCGTGACGTCAGCTTCCACGTCCGGAGTCGCTGTCGAAATCACGTGCCAATCGTACGGGCGGCGCGTTTCATACCAAATTTGCCGAAGGCATTCCGGGTTTCTGTGAGAGATCCACGCACCCTGGCTTACCTGGGTAGTGTCTGTGCGCATGGTCACCGGCGAGCCGTCACCTGCCACCCCGATGATCTCGGTCAAGGGGGTCAACAAGCACTTCGGTGCACTGCATGTACTGAAAGACATCAATCTCGAAGTCCCCCGCGGTCAGGTGGTCGTGCTGCTGGGACCGTCAGGTTCGGGCAAGTCGACGCTGTGCCGCACCATCAATCGGCTGGAGACCATCGACTCCGGGTCGATCCACATCGACGGTGAGCTGCTGCCCGAAGAGGGCCGCAAGCTCGCCACGCTGCGGTCCGAGGTGGGCATGGTGTTCCAGTCGTTCAACCTGTTCGCGCACAAGACAATTCTCGAGAACGTCACCCTCGCGCCGATGAAGGTGCGCGGTAAGGGCAGAGAAGAAGCACGGTCAAGGGCGATTGAACTGCTGGAGCGGGTCGGGGTCGCCAACCAGGCCGACAAGTACCCGGCGCAACTGTCGGGCGGTCAGCAGCAGCGCGTCGCGATCGCCCGATCCCTCGCCATGGGTCCGAAGGTCATGCTGTTCGACGAGCCCACCAGCGCGCTGGACCCCGAGATGGTCAACGAGGTGCTGTCGGTGATGACGTCGCTGGCGACCGAGGGCATGACCATGATCGTGGTGACGCACGAGATGGGCTTCGCCCGCCGGGCGTCGAACCGGGTGGTGTTCATGGCCGACGGCACCATCGTCGAGGACGCCGAGCCCGACGAGTTCTTCACCGCGCCGAAGTCCAACCGGGCCCGGGACTTCCTGGGCAAGATCCTGGACCACTGATCGTGAAACGATCGATCGGGCAGAGGTTCGTGAAACCGGCAATCCGGCAGAGGTTCGTGAAACCGGCAATCCGGCAGAGGTTCGTGAAACCGGCAATCGGGCCGCGGTCGGCGGCACGAATTATTCACCGCCTGGCAGTGGTCACCGTGCTGATCGTGGCCCTGCTATCCCTGAGCGCCTGCGGTGCCAGCAGCAAGAAGATCACCATCGGCACCAAGTTCGACCAACCCGGCCTGGCCGCGAAGAAGCCCGACGGCACGCTCGCCGGCTTCGACATCGACGTCGCCACCTACGTCGCCGGACAGCTCGGCTACAAGCCCGACGACATCGAATGGAAAGAAGCTCCGTCGGGTCAGCGCGAGAACCTGATTCAGAATCACCAGGTCGACTTCATCGTCGCCACCTACTCGATCACCGACGCCCGCAAGCAGAAGGTGTCGTTCGGCGGTCCCTATCTCGTCACCGGCCAGAGTCTGCTGGTGCGTGCCGACAACAACGAGATCACCAGTGTCGAGTCGCTGCAGAACCACAAGAAGCTGTGCTCGGTGTCAGGTTCCACACCGGCACAACGCATCAAGGACAAGTACCCGGGCGTGCAGCTGCAGCAGTATGACACCTACTCGGCCTGTCTCGAGGCCGTTAAGACCGGCGCCATCGATGCGCTCAGCACTGACGAGGTGATCCTGGCCGGCTACGCCGCCCAGACCCCCGGCGCGTTCAAACTGGTCGGCAAGCCGTTCTCGGTGGAGAAGTACGGCATCGGATTGCTCAAGGGCGACAAGGAACTTCGCCAGAAGGTCAACGACGCCATCGAGAAAATGCAGAAGAGCGGTGAATGGCAGGCCGCGTTCGACCGCAACCTGGGGCCCGCCGGACTCTCCGCGCCGCCGCCTCCCCCGCTGGACACCGATATCAACGGCAGTGGCGGATCGAAGCGCGTCGATCTGTGGGGCACCTACGGCGGCAAGATACTGGCGGCCTTCTGGACGACGATCCAGTTGACGCTGCTCGCCGCGGCCGGGGCGCTGATCCTGGGCACCGTGCTGGCCTCGATGCGGCTCTCGCCGGTGCCGGTGCTGCGATGGCTGGGCACGGCATACGTCAACGTGGTCCGCAACACCCCGCTGACGCTGATCATCCTGTTCTGCTCCTTCGGCATCGGGAACACCCTGCGGATCACCCTGGTCGATCCACATTCGCCGACAGCCGTGGTGGACAGCAACTTTCGGCTCGCGGCTCTCGGGTTGACGGTCTATACCGCGTCGTTCGTGTGCGAGACGTTGCGCTCGGGCATCAACACCGTGCCGCTGGGCCAGGCCGAAGCCGCGCGCTCGCTGGGACTGAGCTTCGGGCAGAACCTGCGGATGATCTTGCTGCCGCAGGCTTTTCGCGCGGTGATCAATCCGCTGGGTTCCGTGTTGATCGCATTGGTGAAGAACACCACCATCGCCTCGGCCATCGGCGTCGCGGAGGCGGCCCTGCTGATGAAGGAGATGATCGAGAACACCGCGGCACTGCTGGCGGTCGGTTCGATCTTCGCCGCTGGTTTCGTGGTCCTGACATTGCCGTTGGGGCTGTTGTTCGGTTGGTTGGGTAGGCGATACGCGGTGGTGCGGTGATGAGCGCTCGCGCGAAGAGCAGAAGACCCGTGAGCGCTCGCGCGAAGAACGGAGGGCACCGATGAGCGAAGCTTCCGTCCTGTACGACGCCCCGGGACCGCGGGCGCAGCGTCGCAACATGGTTTTCGCCGCCGTCATCGTCGCGGTGATCATCGCGATGGCCGGCTGGGTGCTGTGGCAGTTCGAGTCCAAAGGCCAACTGACCGAAGCGAAGTGGCACCCGTTCCTGACCGCGAACCTGTGGACGACGTACGTGCTGCCGGGTGCGGTCGGCACGTTGACGGCGGCGGCGGTATCGATCGTGCTCGCACTGGTGCTGGGTCTGCTGCTGGGCATGGGCCGGCTGTCCGAAGCGCGCGCGGTGCGTTGGACGTCCTCGGTGTTCGTCGAGTTCTTCCGCGCCGTCCCTGTGCTGATCATGATGTTGTTCGCGTACTTCCTGTTCGCGTTGTACGACGTCTTCCCGTCACGGCAGCTGGCACTCGCCGGCGTCATCACCGGGCTGACGCTGTACAACGGCGCCGTGATCGCGGAGATCGTGCGCGCCGGCGTGTACGCGCTGCCCCGCGGCCAGCGTGAGGCTGCTGTGGCACTGGGCCTGCGGCCCGGTCAGACGCTGCGGCTGATCCTGCTCCCCCAGGCCGTGACGTCGATGCTGCCCGTGCTGGTGTCCCAGATGGTGGTGGTACTCAAGGACACCGCCATCGGCTACCAGATCACCTTCGTCGAGATGGTCCGCCAGGGCACCAACATCGGTTCGGCGTACAGCAATTACATCCCCGCACTGTTGGTGATCGCGGCGCTGATGATCAGCCTCAACTTCGCGCTGTCGGCGCTGGCGACCCGACTCGAGCGCCGGCTGCGGCAGTCGCGACGCGCCCCGGAACCACTGCCGGTGAATACCGGTGTTCAGGACGACACACCAGGCACACCGGCAGTCTGAGGCGCCCCCGGCCAGGCCCGGAGAGCCTGGTCGGCCACCGCGTGCAGTTCGTCACGGTCGGCACCGCTGTTGGCTTGGACCGCCAGGCCCTGACTGATCGCACCGATCCAGCGCGCCAACAATTCCGGGTCCGCCCCGGCTAGTTCGCCCACCCGCTGGGCGGCGCTGAACCGTTCGGCCAGCTCGGCGATTCCGTCTTCGCGAAGCTGGGCCAGCTCGGCATGCAAGTCTGTCGCCTCATCGCCGGCGGCCAGCGCGCCCTGTACGAGCAGGCATCCGCGCGGACCGGCTGTCCCGGACGACGCGTCGACAGCGCCGTGCACCATGGCGTACGCCGTCTCCCATGCGGTGGGCAGGGCGAGCGCACGCTCGGCATATCCGCCGGGCCCAGCTTGGTAGCGCCGCACGGCAGCGCGGAACAGGTCGGCCTTGGACCCGTATTCGGCGTACAGGCTGCGGCGGTTGATGCCGGTCGCAGCCGTGAGGTCACTGATGGACACCCCGTCATAGCCGTGCGCCCAGAACAGTCGCATCGCGACGTCGAGAACACCCTCGGGGTCGAACATGCGGGGTCTGCCGATCGCCATCCACCCTCCTATGTGATGTGGGCCATAGTTTGGAATGAAAGCCCGACCCCGGCGCCTTGTCCTGAGCGTACTTAGTAACCGATCGGTTCGAAAGAATCATTCCACGGCTTGGAGAGCTCATGAGCACCACTTCGGAAGCCCCGCTCGCGGGGCGGCGCGCACTGGTCACCGGCGGTTCCCGCGGCATCGGCGCCGCGACCGTACGCCGACTCGCGGCAGACGGCGCAGCGGTCGCGTTCACCTACCAGTCCTCACCCGACGCCGCGCAGGACCTGGTCGACGAACTGGAGACAACTGGCGCGAAGGTGGCCGCCATCAAGGCCGACAGCGCCGACGCACTGGACGTCGCCGCCGCAGTGGACGAAGCGGTCGAGCGGCTCGGCGGACTGGACATCCTGGTCAACAACGCCGGCGTCGCGCAGGGCGCACCAATCGAGTCGTTCCCGCTGGAGGACTTCGACCGGATGCTGGCCATCAATGTGAAGGCGGTCTTCGCCGCCATTCAGCGCGCCGTGCCGCACCTGGGCGCCGGTGGCCGCATCATCACCATCGGCAGTGTCAACGCCGACCGGGCGCCGATGGCGGGGTTCTCGGTGTACTCGCTGACCAAGGCAGCGGTCGCCGGGCTGACACGAGGTCTGGTGCGCGAGTTGGGTCCGCGCGGCATCACCATCAACACCATTCAGCCGGGCCCGGTCGCCACCGACATGAATCCCGATGACGGTGACCTCTCCAAGGTGGTCGGGCCGCTGATCGCGGTCGGCCACTACGGGCAACCGCGCGACATCGCCAGCGCCGTCGCGTACCTCGCCCATCCCGAGTCCGGGTTCATCACAGGCGTCACCTGGAACATCGACGGCGGATTCGTCATCTGACGCCGTGGGTTGACCAACGCGCCCGCGGGGTACACCCCCGAAGTGAACCCCGCGGGCATGTATCCCGTGTGTCCTAGAGAGGTCCACTCGATCACGGGAGGCGTCATGAGCGTCGAGGTTCGTGCATTGACGGCAATTCCAGCTCCGACCCAAACCGTGGCCGCGCTGTGCACCGCGTGTCTGGTACTCGCCGCAGCACCGGCACCATCAGCTCAGGCCCCCATGCACCGGGTCCCTGTCCTGGCGCCATCCAGCATCTCGCTGACCGCCCAACCGCTGCCCCTGCCGCTGGACCTGCTCAATCAGCAGGTGGTGTTCAACGTCGGGCTGTTCGCCGATTGGATCACCACCGGTGCCGCTCTGTTCCAGCGCCAGACGCAGGTGCCCGGAGCGTTCGTTGCCGACCTGAGCGCCGGCGTACCGCCGCAAACCGCGGTGGCTCGGGCTTTGAGCGCCTTCGCCGACATCGAGTTCGAAGCGGGACGTGATCTGATCGGGTTCGCCCAAGATTTCGCGAACTTCCAGCTGCAGTTCCGCGCCACCACCCTGTCGGCGTTCCCGCCGTTCAACGCAGGACCCGGTCAACAGTTCGTCGTCGCCACCACCGACTTCGGCCTCAATCTGGTGCAGGGCATAGCCAACTTCGCCTCGGCGATGGTCACCGGGGCACAGCAGTTCACCCATGGCTTGCTGGGCACTCCGGTGCCGGTGGCGCCACTGAAGACCGGTGCCGTCGCCGCCACCAGCATCCCCGTCATCACGCCGAAAACACCGCTGGGACACAAACAACCGACCGTCAACACCCTCAGTCCGACGACGACCAATGGCAGCAAGCCCACCGGGCAACACCCGCTGACCGCCGTGATCAACACCGTCACCGGCGCACCGAAAGACCTTGGCATCCAGACACATTCATTCCAGAATCACCAGCCCGACGGCAACACTCCGCAAGGCAAGACCCATCAATCCCCAAGCAAGGGACCGCACCACCGCTAGACCGCGCGGCGCTGACGCTCCTGCGTGAGCTGAGTGTTGACGACGTCGAAGGCCATGCCCTGGCTGTAGCCGCGACGCGCCAACATCGCGACCAGGCGCCGGGTCACCTTCGTCTCGTCGTCGAGGTTTTCCCGCCGCAGCTTGGCGGCGACGAGCTCCTCGGCTCGCACCCGCCACTCGCCCGCGTCGACGCTGTCGAGCGTCTCGGCGATCACGTCGGCGTCGATGCCCTTGGTACGCAGTTCAGAAGCCAAGGCGCGCTTGCCTTTTCCTGCATTGGTACGACGTTCGCGCACCCACTGCTCGGCGAACGCCACGTCGTCGACGAGACCGACCTCGGTGAGCCGGTCCAGCACCCGGGCGCTGATGTCCTCGGGGAAGCCTCGTTTGGTCAGCTGGGCTTCGAGTTCAGCCCGGCTACGCGCCCGGGTGGTGAGCAGACGCAAGCACACGTCCCGCGCCTGCTCTTCCCGCCGCGGCGGCTCTGCCGGCTCCGCCTCAGAAGTCGACCGGGGCGGGAAGGACGTCATCGACCGCACCATCGGTCACCACCGCGCCGATACCGAGCTTCTCTTTGATCTTCTTCTCGATCTCATTGGCGGCGTCGGCGTTCTGCAGCAGGTAGTTACGGGCGTTCTCCTTGCCCTGTCCCAGCTGCTCGCCGTCGTAGGTGAACCACGAACCCGACTTCCGGATGAAGCCGTGCTCGACACCCATGTCGATGAGCGAGCCCTCACGCGAGATGCCGCGGCCGTAGAGGATGTCGAACTCGGCCTGCTTGAACGGCGGCGCCACCTTGTTCTTGACGATCTTGACGCGGGTGCGGTTACCGACCGCGTCGGTGCCGTCCTTGAGCGTCTCGATGCGGCGCACGTCCATACGCACCGAGGCGTAGAACTTCAAAGCCTTACCACCCGTGGTGGTTTCGGGCGAACCGAACATGACGCCGATCTTCTCGCGCAGCTGGTTGATGAAGATGGCGGTGGTGCCGGAGTTGTTCAGCGCACCGGTCATCTTGCGCAGCGCCTGGCTCATCAGACGGGCCTGCAGACCGACGTGGCTGTCACCCATCTCGCCCTCGATCTCGGCGCGCGGCACCAGGGCGGCAACCGAGTCGATGACCAGGATGTCGATGGCGCCGGAGCGCACCAGCATGTCGGCGATCTCCAGGGCCTGCTCACCGGTATCAGGCTGCGAGACCAGCAGTGCGTCGGTGTCCACACCGAGCTTCTTGGCGTACTCGGGGTCCAGCGCGTGCTCGGCGTCGATGAACGCCGCGATCCCGCCGGCGGCTTGCGCGTTGGCCACCGCATGCAGGGCGACCGTGGTCTTACCCGAGGATTCCGGGCCGTAGATCTCGATGACGCGGCCGCGCGGCAGACCGCCGATACCGAGCGCGACATCCAGCGCGATGGACCCGGTCGGGATGACCGAAATCGGTTGGCGGGTCTCTTCTCCCAGCCGCATGACCGAGCCCTTGCCGAAACTCTTGTCGATCTGTGCCAGCGCGAGCTCGAGTGCCTTCTCGCGATCTGGGGCCTGTGCTGCCATGGGTGGTCTCCGTCCTTGTGGGTGTCCGTTGATCGGGTTTCCGATCGGTTGGCCGTGACGCTAGCGGCGGGGTCCGACAAAAACGCGTCGGTCGCGTTTCCAGCCGTTCGAACTGGCACCACAGTAGGACGAACAGATGTTCGATTTCAAGCAGACACGCCGATCAGGACCCAGACGTCGAACGCAGACCCGGGTACGCGAGGCCGGCCTTCACATCGTCGATGCGCCTTCACGGCCAGGGTTACCCCGGGAGGTCACAGCGAACGCTGGCGCCGCAGGCCCAACGTCCTCATCAGGGAAAGCGCGCGCAGGCCGACGGCCGGCGCCATGTCGGTACCCCGGGCTATCACGCCCCGCCAGCGCGGTACGACGCGGAAAATCTGGTGGGAGTCCATCAGCTCGATCGCGGCCCGGGCGACGTCGTCGGCGTTCAACGGCTTGGGGCCCGAGAACAGCAGCGCCGCGCCGGGATCGTGAGTCGTGGCAGTGACCATCTCGGTGTTCACCACGTCCGGGCACAGTGCGCAGGCCCGGATCGGCAGGCCGGCGCTGCGCAGTTCGCCCTGCAGCGAGGTGGTGTAGGACAGCACCGCGGCCTTGCTCGCGGCATACACGGCCAGCCCGGGCACCGGCGTCAGCGCCGAGATCGAGGCGATATTGAGGATGACACCGCCGCGGGCGCCCATGGCATTGACGGCCGCCATGCAGCCCGCCATCATGCCGCGGACATTGACGTCAAGGGTCTGTATGACGTGCTCGGCGGGCTGCTCCCAGCTGTTCCCCGCGTGCAGCACCCCGGCGTTGTTGACCCACACCGCAATTCGCCCCTGCTCGGCGGCAAGCGCGGCAATGCTCTGGTGACCCGTGACGTCGCGCACGTCCTGAGCGAGGCCCCACGCGCCATGCCCGACGGTCTCGGCAGCGCGCTGCGCGGCAGCCCCGTCGACGTCGGTGATCAGCACGCGGTGCCCCTGTGCGGTGAGGGCTTTCGCGATGGCCAGGCCGATTCCGCGCCCAGCTCCGGTGACTACGGCAATGGTGGCGCTCATAGGCCATCCTCCTCGGTGTCGAATTGGCTCAGAGCTTCGCTCAGCCATACGAAGGACGCTATGAGTTCGGCGTGGCGAACACCATGTCGCCGTCCGACAAACAGTGCGGGGTGAGTAGTCGCGAGAGACTAGAGCGCGTTGTTCACCATTGATCGCGCGGGACGTCGAAGTCCGCGCACAGGGCCCGCCAGACGTCGCGGGGTTCGACGCCGGCTTCGATCGCCTGAGCCGGTGTACGGCCACCGAGAACCGCCAGCACGTGGTCCTTCACCAAGGCAGCACCGCGCGCCGCACCGAACTGGTCTTCGATCAGCAGGGTGAATTCGGTCAGTCGCACCGCACCAACCTACTCAGCATCGACGCGCAGCGCCGCCCGGCACACGGCCACCGGGTCGGCGACGCCGGCTCCACTGTTGCCGGCCCGTCGTGCGGCGTCCCGGTAGGGAGGCGCCGACAGGACTCGGCCGACAGTCGCCGTCAACGAGTCCGCGGTCAACGGCCGGATCAGCTCACCACTGCCTTGCCGCACAACCCGATTGGCGATCTCCCACTGGTCGCCACCACCGGGCACCACCACCAGAGGCACCCCGGCCAGCAGCGTCTTGGACACGATGCCGTGGCCGCCTCCGCAGACCATCACGTCGGCCCGCTTCAGCAGCTCGTCCTGGCGGCCGAGTCCGACCGCGGCCCACGGCGGCACCGGCGCCTCGGGGCCCCGCAGCCGGGATACGACGACACGCGCGCCGTCGGGCAGTGTCTGTCCCGGGATCAGCGCCTCCAGGGCCAGATCATCAAGGCCCTGCATCCCGGTCGTGGCCGTCGACGGCGCCACCACGACGACCGGACCCGAACCGGCGGGAATGTCGAGCACCGCGGTGGTCGGCTCGAAGTGCAGCGGCCCGACGACGACGGCCTCGGCCGGCCAGTCCGGGCGTGGCACCTCCAGCTCGGGCAAGGTCGCGATCAACCGCCGCGCGGGCCCGGGATCGGTTGCGGGCAAGCCGATTCCGATGCGCGCCGCCGACCGCTGCCGGTCCCCTTGACGTACCGAACGCGCCGTGAAGAATCGCAGCATCGTGTCCCGCAGCCGGCCCCGCACCCCGACGCCCGGAGCCAGCCCGCTGCCCAACGGCGGCAACCCTTTCGACGGCAGGTACAGCGGGTGCGGCGTGAGCTCGACCCAGGGCAGACCCATCATCTCGGCGGCCATGCCGCCGCAGGCCGTGATGACGTCCGATACCACCAGGTCGGGCGCCAGCTCCCGCAGCGCCGGCGCGTTGAGCACCGCCATCCGCGCGGCCCGCTCGTGAATCTTGGCGCCCGAGTCGAGGTCGTCGTCGCCATCCTCGGGGTCCAGCCCCAGCAGCTCCCGCGCGTCGACACCTGCCTCCGCCGCGGTGTCGAGCCATTGCCGACCGGTCAGCAGCACCGGATGATCGCCGGCCGCCCGGAACCGAAGGCACAGCGCGATAGCCGGAAAGGCATGGCCGGGGTCCGGCCCGGCAACCACGGCGACGCGCATCGGGTCACCTTGTCATACCGGCCCCTGTGCGCCGGCGGGCAGGCGCATTACCGTGACCGTATGACACAGAGCACACCGGCAGTGACTCAGACCAACGCCGAGATCGTCGAAACCTTCCTCTACGCCCTGCAGGCCGAGGACATGGAGACCGCCGACCGCCTGCTCGACGACAACCTCGTCTACGAGAACGTGGGACTGCCAACCATCCGCGGTCGGGCCCGCGCGATGAAGCTGTTCCGGCCCATGAAGAACAGCCCCGTCAGTTTCGAGGTCAAGTTCCACCGCATCGTCGGCGAGGGCACCACGGTGCTCACCGAGCGCACCGACGCACTGGTCATCGGGCCGGTGCGGCTGCAATTCTGGGTCTGCGGGGTGTTCGAGGTGCGCGACGGCAAGATCACGCTGTGGCGGGACTACTTCGACATGTTCGACATGGTCAAGGCCACCGTGCGTGGTCTCATCGGTGCCGCCGTCCCGGCCCTGCGGCCGACCATGTAGCGAGCGGTAAAATTGGCCACCATGGCCAATGAGAATCGCCCGAAGCCCAACGCCTGGCAGTACATCAAGTACAGCTACGGCGGCCGGCTGCCCGACTCGATGCGGGCGTGGGTGACCGAGGACCTCATCGGCAAAGGCGCGACGCTGCGGATTGTCATCCGCATGTTCGTCCCCGCGTTCCTGATCTTGATCCCGATCTGGTTCCTGCCGGAGCTGCTCGGCATCGCCGGGGGCTCGGACCTCGTCATCCGCCTGAGCGCGACGGTGCCCATCCTGATCCCGGTGGTCTACTTCTCCCATGCGCTGAACAAGATCTGGCGGCGGCACATGCTGGTCAAGAACGGCATCGACCCGAAGCTGCTCGACCAATCGCTGCGCCAGAAGAACGCCCACATTCACGCGGCTTATGAAGAGCGGTACGGTCGCCGGTCCGACGACGGCACCGGCTCCACCACCATCTAGCGGGCCGTCAGGCCTGGCGCAGGCGCCCCAGTTCGTCGAAGGCCTGCGCCCAGGCACTCAGCCGGTCGGTCGCGGCAACCAGTTCACCGCGGTACCGCTGCTCGGACATCGCCCGGGCCGAACCCGCACCGCTGTTCGCCGCCGACACCAATTGCGCTGCGGCCGTGACGATGTCGGCGTACTGCCGGACACCGGCGTCGAGCTGCGCGGTGTAGGCCTTGATGGTCGGCGCCAGATGACCACGAGACTGTGGCACCGAGCCGGCCGCACGCTCCATCGCGGCCACTTCCCCGGCGGTACCGGCCAGCGCCGCAGCCGACGCATTCGCCGCGGCGGTCACCTCGGCGACCTCGGCGGCGGGCAGCAATTGACCGCGCTGGATGACGCTCAATAGGGAGTACAGCCCACGTTCGGCCGAGGCCAGCGTCTCCATCGGGCGCCGTGCCGCCGAGCCTCTGGGTGGCAGCAGCCGTGAGGTCCGCACTGGTGGCAGTGGTTCCCCACGCAGCCATCGGTAGCGCAGGAAGCACAGCGTGGCCAGGAACGCGGCGCCGCCGGCGATGGGGCCGGTGATGATCAGCACCCAGAACGGGGTGCTCCAGGCCGCCAGCAGCGCCGTCAACCCGATCCAGAACGCGCTGGCGCCGGCGAACAACCAGCTCAGCCGCAGCGCCCAGCGGCGCTTGCGCAGCAGCCGGGCCCGCGGATCGGCGGCCGCGCCGAGGCGCTGGGCCGCCAGGTCGGACAATTCGGCAGCGGTGTCGATGCCGCGTTGCAGGACTGCCTGCCAGCCCCGGGTCTCCCCGGGACGGCCGGCCGACTGGGCTTTCACCGCTGCCCCCTCACATCTCGAAAGTTACTGCGACAGCGGGTTTTCCGGCGCCGGGTTGGCCGCCGGAGCCGCGGGCGTGGCCGGTGCGGCGGCGCCGCCGGACGGCAGGGAGTTGCCGTGCATCGAAGCGCGGATCTGCTCGAGGCGCGAGTGGCCGGCCATCTGCACGCTGGCCTGCTGGACCTCCATCATGCGGCCCTGCACCGAGTTCTGAGCCAGCTCGGCCGAACCCATGGCGTTGGCGTAGCGGCGCTCGATCTTGTCGCGCACCTCGTCGAGGCTCGGGGTGTTGCCCGGCGCGGCGATCTCGGTCATGGACCGCAGCGAGGCGCTGACCTGCTCCTGCATCTTGGCCTGCTCGAGCTGCGACAGCAGCTTGGTGCGCTCGGCGATCTTCTGCTGCAGCACCATGGCGTTCTGCTCGACGGCCTTCTTGGCCTGGGTCGCGGCCTGCAGCGACTGGTCGTGCAGACCCTTGAGGTCCTCGACGCTCTGCTCGGCGGTCACCAGCTGGGCGGCGAAGGCCTCGGCGGCGTTGTTGTATTCGGTGGCCTTGGCAACGTCACCGGCCGCCGTGGCCTGGTCGGCCAGGGTCAGGGCCTGACGGACGTTGGCCTGCAGCTTCTCGATGTCGGCAAGCTGACGGTTCAGCCGCATCTCCAGCTGACGCTGGTTGCCGATGACCGACGCCGCCTGCTGAGTCAGGGCCTGATGCTGGCGCTGGGCCTCCTCGATCGCCTGCTGAATCTGCACCTTCGGGTCGGCATATTCGTCGACCTTGGAGCTGAACAGCGCCATGAGGTACTTCCAGGCTTTGACAAAGGGATTGGCCATGAGATCGGTCCGCCTTCGTGTCGTTCGTGATTCGGGATCGGTTATCTGCTTGCCGGCCGCATCTGTGCCAGCGCGTCTACAGCCAACCTAGTAGGTGCGGACAGCCGGACGCAGCCCACATGCACTATTGCGGCGCGGCGGGATGCCACGCTCGTCTTGCTGCGGTTCGGGCTGCGCTAACTCAAGCAACGGCCATGGCGAGATGCTGAGGGATGACCACCTTGGTCGCGACGTCGATGTTGGCCACCGTGCGGTCGGCCTCGGCGCGCTCGGTGTGCAGCATCTGCTCGGCAGCGTCGGCCAGTACCTGCGACAGCGGCACGTCCAGGGCACCGCAGATGGCGCCGAGCAGTTCACTCGACGGCTCCTTGCGGCCCCGTTCGACCTCGGACAGGTAGCCCAGGCTCACCCGAGCACCGTCGGACACCTCGCGCAGTGTGCGTCCCTGCCCGGTACGGGCCTGGCGCAGCACGTCGCCGATGACCTCACGCAGCAACATCGCTTCCCGGCGCTTCGCTTGCCCAGATGTCGTCATCGCTTTTCCCCTTCGCCTTCAAGTAACAACAGCCGCGCAGCCCGGCCGGATCACCCGTTCTACACGGTCTTGTAGGCACCAACGCGGCGACGCACCGCTTTGGTTCCCGAGGGCACGAATCAGGGCCGACGGAACGCCGAGACGGCGTACTCGATGCCCGTGAGCACCGTCAGCGCCACCGCAGCCCACATGAAGACCCAGGCTGTGGTCAGCCACGGGGCGGGCCAGGCGTGCAGGGGCAGCACGAACAGACCGATCGCCACCGCCTGCACCAGCGTCTTGAGCTTGCCGCCACGGCTCGCGGGAATGACGCCGCGCCGGATCACCGCGAAGCGCAACAGCGTCACCGCGAGCTCGCGGGCCAGGATCACGACGGTGACCCACCACGGCAGGTCCCCGAGTATCGACAGCCCGATCAGCGCGGCCCCGATCAGGGCCTTGTCCGCGATCGGGTCGGCCAGCTTGCCGAATTCGGTGACCATGTCGAAGCTGCGGGCGATCTCGCCGTCAAAGCGGTCGGTGATGACGGCCGCTGCGAATACGACGAAAGCGGCGATCCGCCAACGGAATTCGTGACCGTCACCAGCGAAGAGCGCCGCCAGGAACACGGGCACCAGCGCGATGCGCAGTCCGGTCAGCAGATTGGCGATGTTCGCCACGCCGGCGCCCGAGGCGCGCGGATCGGTATCTGACTGGCCTGTCACCGACACAGGATATCCGGTCACCTACCGGGCCATACGCAGCCGATACCCTCCACATGTGAGCGACGCACCGAAACCCGGCACCACAGGGCTGGTGGTTCGCCGCGCCCGGACATCCGACGTCCCGGGAATCAAGGCCCTCGTGGACATCTACGCGGGAAAGATCCTGCTGGAGAAAAACCTGGTCACCCTGTATGAGGCGGTCCAGGAGTTCTGGGTGGCCGACCTGGGCGGCGAGATCGTCGGCTGCGGCGCGTTGCACGTGCTGTGGGCCGACCTCGGCGAGGTGCGTACCGTCGCGGCCCATCCGAAGGTGCGCGGCATGGGCGTCGGGCACGCGGTGGTGGCGCAACTGCTCGACGTGGCGCGGGAGCTGGAGCTGCAGCGCGTCTTCGTGCTCACTTTCGAGACCGAGTTCTTCAGCCGGCACGGCTTCAAGGAGATCGAGGGCACGCCCGTCACCGCCGAGGTGTACGAGGAGATGTGCCGCTCGTACGACACCGGCGTGGCCGAGTTCCTGGACCTCTCCTACGTGAAGCCGAACACCCTGGGCAACACCCGGATGATCGTCACGCTGTAGCTAGTCGGCGGTGTCGGTCGAGGCGGCCCGGCGCGCCACGATCCGGTCCCGCATGTCCATGATCGCGGCCCGCCGGCGGGACCGCCCACCACGGCCGAACGACGGTAGCGTCGGGATCACCTCGATCTTGTCCGATACCCCGATCATCAGCTCAGCGATCTCCAGCACCAGCTCGTTCAGCTCGTCGACCTGCTGACCCATCGCCATGAACGCGCTCAGCGACTCCAGGACCACCCGCGCCACCAGCACGATCGCCACGCAGGTGACCGGGCCCGCGAGCAACACCCAGAACACGCCGAGCAGCGGGGCCAGCTCGAACGCCACCACGGCGCCCGCCAGATACAAAACCACCGCACCGGCGATGACAAGCCCGTACAACAGCGGCACCACGTGCTGCGCCGCCGACTTCCGGAATCCGAGGTCGGTGAACGCCGTCAGCGCGGGCCAGCTGCGACCACCGGATTCGGCGTCTGCATCGAGCTCCCCGGTGCGCGAAATGTCAACCACGGCAAAGCCTCCTTAGGAGTCCAGCCTCCCACAGTCGGCGCCGCTCGCCAGCACTCGACGTTGTTATCCGCGCCGTCGGTCAGCACCGATGTGACGGCGGTAACGCCCGTCAGAACCCGGGGTCGTCGCCCGCCGAGCCGACCGCATCCGAGCCGCCCTGGATCAGCATCAGGGTGCCGGCCAGTTCGTCGGGCTTCACCAGGACCTCGCGGGCCTTGGAGCCCTCGGACGGTCCGACGATGCCGCGCGTCTCCATCAGGTCCATCAGACGGCCGGCCTTGGCGAACCCGACCCGCAGCTTGCGCTGCAGCATCGAGGTCGACCCGAACTGGCTCGACACGACCAACTCGACGGCCTGCAAGAAGACGTCCATGTCGTCACCGATGTCGCTGTCGATCTCGCGCTTCTCGACGGTCTTGACCGTGACGCCGTCGATGAACTCCGGCTGGGCCTGCTGCTTGGTGTAGGCGACGACGGCCTGGATCTCTTCGTCGCTGACGAACGCGCCCTGCACACGGATGGGCTTGGGCGCCTCCGACGGCTGGAACAGGCCGTCACCCTTACCGGTGAGCTTCTCGGCGCCGATCTGGTCGAGGATGACGCGCGAGTTGGTCGCGTTGGTCACGCCGAATGCCATGCGGGACGGCACGTTGGCCTTGATCAGACCGGTCACCACCGACACCACCGGCTGCTGGGTGGCCAGCACCAGGTGGATGCCCGCGGCGCGGGCCTTCTGGGTGATGCGGACGATGGCGTCCTCGACGTCGCGCGGCGCCTGCATCATCAGGTCGGCCAGCTCGTCGACGACGCACAGGATGTACGGGTAGGTCTTGTAGACCCGCTCGCTGCCGAGCGGGGCGGTGATTTCGCCCGAACGCACCTTCTTGTTGAAGTCGTCGATGTGCCGGACACCGCTGGCGCTCATGTCCTGGTACCGCTGCTCCATCTCCTCGACCAGCCAGGCCAGCGCGGCGGCAGCCTTCTTCGGGTCGATGATCACGGGCGTGATGAGGTGCGGAATGCCTTGGTATGGCGGGAATTCCACCATCTTCGGGTCAACCAGGATCATCCGGACCTCGTCCGGGGTGGCGCGCTGCAGCAGCGACACCAGCATCGAGTTGATGAAGCTCGATTTACCCGAGCCGGTGGAGCCGGCCACCAGCAGGTGGGGCATCTTGGCCAGGTTGTAGCTGATGAAGTGGCCTTCGACGTCCTTGCCGATGCCGAACACCATGGGGTGGTGATCCTTGCGGGTGCTCGGCGCGTTCAGCACGTCCTTGAGCCGCACCATCTCGCGGTCGCTGTTCGGGACCTCGACACCGACCAGGGACTTGCCGGGGATCGGTGCGAGCAGGCGGATGTGCTCGTTGGCCACCGCGTAGGCGAGGTTGCGCTGCAGCTGGGTGAACCGCTCGACGCGGACGCCGGGCCCGAGCTCGATCTCGTAGCGCGTGACGGTCGGGCCGCGCTGGAAGCCGACGACCGTGGCGTCGACCTTGAACTGCTCCATGACCTCGGAGATCGCGTTCATGATGCGGTCGTTGTCGCGGCCGACCCGCTTCGGCGGGTCGCCATCGGCCAGCAGGTCCAGCGGCGGCAGCGTGTAATCGCCCTCGATGACGCGATCGAGCGTCAGGCTGTCGTCCTTGGCCGGCGCTGTGTCCGCAGCGTTGTCCAGCGCCTTGTCCAGGGCCTTGGCCTTGGTGGGCACGGGGTCCGCGACGTTCTGCGCCTTCCGGCGGCGCGGCTTGGCCGCCGGCTCCGGTGCCGTCGGCGCCTCGTCCGCGGCGGGCTCGACCGGATAGTTGTCCATCGGCGTGCGGCCCAGCGGCCGCGTCATGGCCGCGGTGGTCTGATCGGAACCGGGCCAGGCTTCGGGCTCGTCCCGCGAATAGGTCGGGTCGTCGTAGTAGCCATCGGAAAAATCATCAGAGAAGTCGTCGTCGGCGTAGCCCGCCCGTGCGTCGTACTCGTCGTCGTGCGCGGCGTGCAGGCGACCCGACACCATGTAGCGCAACGTGTCCGGCAGTTCGCGGATGGTCGTGCCGGTGACCAGCAGCAGGCCGAACAGCACGCCCATGATGAGCAGCGGCGTGGCGATCCAGACGGTCAGCCCGTCCGAGAGCGGTCCGCCGATGACGAAGCCCACGAACCCGGCGGCGCCGCGGCGCTCCCCCGGCGCGGCGGGCCCACCGGCCCAGACGTGCCACAGCCCGAGCACCGGCAGTGCGATCATGGCGGCGCCGAGGATCAGCCGCGGCCGCGCGTCGGGGTTCGGGTGGGTGCGCATCAGCGTGATGGCCAACGCCAACAGCACGACCGGCAGCACCACGACCGCGGATCCGATGACCGTGCGCACGCCGTAGTCGATCCACGCACCGACGGGTCGGGCCGCGTCGAACCACGAGCTGGCCGCGATCAGGAAGGCGACGCCGAGCAGTGCCAGCGCGATGCCGTCACGACGGTGCCCGGGCTCGAGTTCCCGCGCGCGGCCGACGCTGCGGGCGGTGGTTCCGGCACCCTTGGCGAGCATCAGCCAGCCGGCGCGGGCACCACGACCCACCGCGGCACCGGCGGTAGCCACCGGAGATGGGTGGGGCGCTGGTTTGCGGGCCGGCTTGCGAGCAGGTGATTTCGGGGTCGGCGGACGTGTCGCCCGCCCCGAGTTTCCACTGCCTGACTTCGATGAACGCGCCCCCGAACCGGCTGCGCCACGATTCGCCGACCCGGCCTTGGCCCGGTTAGCTGAGCTCGTTGCGGTTTTACTCGCCATGGCTGCCAGCCTAGTCGCAGTCACCCCATCTGCACCATCTGCCACACACGTAACGCTTAGGTCACGACCTGAACCGCATATCCGCCGTTCACCGAGCAGTGGGAGCCACGTCACACCCGGTCCAAGCTTCGGGTTAACGTGGACACCTGTCTAGCCCAGCTATCTATCGAGGAGTCCGCTCATGCCGGTCGTTGTCGTCGCCACCATGAAAGCCAAGCCCGAGTCCGTCGATCTGGTGCGCACCGCGTGCATCGAGGCCGTCGACGCCGTCCACGGCGAGCCGGGCTGCGAGCTCTACTCACTGCACGAGGGCGACGGCGGCACTTTCGTCTTCGTCGAGCAGTGGGCCGACGCGGAGGCCATCAAGACCCACAGCACCGCGCCCGCCATCGGGAAGCTGTTCGGCGCCATCGGCGAGCACCTCGACGGCGCGCCCGATATCAAGATGCTCGCCCCCGTGGTCGCCGGCGATCCGGCCAAGGGCCAACTGCGGGGTCAGTGATGAGCGCTCGCGCGAAGAGCCGAGAGGACGTGCGATGGCTGAGCTGACCGGCAAGGTCGCCTTCATCACCGGCGCGGCCCGCGGCCAGGGTCGCGCCCACGCGGTGAAGCTGTCGTCCATGGGTGCCGACATCATCGCGGTCGACCTGTGCGACCAGATCACGTCGGTCCCCTACCCCATGGCCACACCCGACGATCTGGCTGCGACCGTCAAGCTGGTCGAGGAGAACGGGGCCCGGATCGTGGCCGCCCAGGCCGACGTCCGCGACCGCGAGGCCTTGAAGGCCGCGCTGAAGGCCGGTGTCGAGGAATTCGGCGGGCGGCTGGACATCGTCATCGCCAACGCGGGCATCGCACCCATGGCCGGAGAGGACGCCTGGCAGGACGTCATCGACGTCAACCTGACCGGCGTGTACAACACTGTCGAAGTGGCAATGCGGCCCATGGTCAAGGCCGGCAACGGCGGGTCGATCGTGCTGATCAGCTCGGTCGCCGGACTGGTCGGGCTGGCCTCACCGATGGCCGGTTCGGTGGGCTATGCCGCTGCCAAGCACGGCATGGTCGGCCTCATGCGGGTGTACGCGAATCTGCTTGCCTCACAGAACATCCGGGTCAACTCGATCCACCCGGCCGGGGTGGACACCCCGATGATCGACAACGACTTCACCCGCAAGTGGTTGAGCCAGTTGACCGCTGACCCGGAAGCGGCCAAATCCGCGCCGAACATGACCAACGCGTTGCCCGTGCAGGTCCTCGACGCCGAGGACATCGCCAACACGGTGGCGTGGCTGGTGTCGGACGCCGGGCGGTACATCGCCGGGGTGACGCTGCCGGTGGACGCCGGTTTCGTCAACAAACGCTGACGAGGGCTTGCGCGAGGAACAGAATATCGACATGGCTGGTAACCCAGCGGCGCTGACGGCCTTCGGGCCGATGGTCCTCGCCGCGATCGAACAGCATGAGCCGCCAGGGCGTCGTCTCGCCGACGACGACCTGGCGGCTTCTTTTCTGCCACAAGGCCTTCGCGCGCTGGTGGCGGCCACCCGCTGGTCGCCGGTGCGGCGCCGCATGGTCGCCGCGTCAGACCGGTCGGCGCCTGGCATGTGGGCCAACATGGCGTGCCGCAAGCGCTATGCCGACGACAACCTGATGGCGGCGCTGGGCGAGATCGAGGCCGTCGTGGTGCTGGGCGCCGGGCTGGACACCCGGGGCTGCCGGCTGTCGCGCCGCAGCACCGCGCCGGTTTTCGAAGTGGACCAGACTGTGAACATCGAGCGCAAACGCGCCGTCCTGAGTCGGGTTTTCGGCACTCCCCCACCGTCGGTCCACCTGGTCGCCGTCGACTTCGAGCGCGACGACCTGATGACTGCCCTGGCCGGCCAGGGCTACCGTCGCGACGCCCGCACCTTCTTCATCTGGGAAGGCGTCACCCAGTACCTGAGCGCCGAGGCCATCGACAGCACCTTCGAGCAGTTACGATCCGCGCCCGCCGGCAGCCGGCTCGACTTCACGTATGTGCAGCGCGATTTCATCGACGGAGTGGACATCTCCGCCGCGCCGTCGCTGTATCGCCGATTCCGTGAGCGCAGTCAGGTGTGGAAGTTCGGGTTACCTCCCGACGAGGCTGCGCACTTCCTCGACGGGTACGGCTGGCAGCTTCTCGACCAACTGGGCCCGGACCAGGTGCGGGACCGATATGTGGGGCCGACCGGTCGCGGGCTGCCCACATCCGACCTGGAATGGTCGGCCCTGGCGCAGAAGCGTTAGACCTCGAGGACCGTCGGCACGATCATCGGCTGGCGCCGATAGGTCTCGCCGACCCACTTGCCGACGGCACGCCGCACCGCCTGGGCGATGCGCGCGGGATCGGCAACCTGCTCGGAGACCAGGGCTTCCAGAGCCGTCTGCGCCTTCTCGGCACCCGGCTCGAGCGCCTTCGGATCCTCGGAGAACCCACGTGAGTGCAGATGCACGGGCACCACCGGCTTGCCGGTCTCGCGGCTGATCACCACGGTGATAGCAATGAAACCCGAAGTGAGCGTGAGCCTTTCACCCAGTGTCGCGTCGCCGACGTCGCCCAGCACCAGGCCGTCGACGAACACCTTGCCGACCGGTACCGCGCCGGCAATCCGGGCCTGGCCGCCCACCAGGTCGACGCTCACGCCGTTCTCGGCGAGCACGACGTTCTCCTCCGGCACGCCGGTGCTGACGGCGAGTTTGGCATTGGCACGCAGGTGCCGCCAGGTGCCGTGCACCGGCATCACGTTGCGCGGCCGCACCCCGCGGTACAGGAACAGCAGCTCGCCGGCGTAGGCGTGACCGGAAACATGCACGCGTGCTTGCTGATTGGTCACGACGCGGGCGCCGATCTTGGCCAGCGAGTCGATCACGCCGTAGACGGCTTCCTCGTTACCGGGAATCAGCGAGCTGGACAGGATGATCAGGTCGCCGGCGGTCAGGGTGATGCTGCGGTGCTCGCCGCGGGACATCCGCGACAGCGCCGCCATGGGCTCGCCCTGGGTGCCGGTGGTGATCAGCACGACCCGGTCGGCCGGCAGCAGTTCCGCGGCGCCGATGTCGATGACGTCGTCGTCGGCGACGTTGAGGAAGCCGAGTTCCTTGGCGATGCCCATGTTGCGGACCATCGAGCGGCCGACGAAGGACACCTTGCGCCCCAGCGCCACCGCGGCGTCGATGATCTGCTGCACGCGGTCGACGTTCGAGGCGAAGCACGCCACGATGACGCGGCCGTCCGCACCGCGGATCAGGCGGTGCAGGGTGGGGCCGACCTCGCTCTCCGACGGGCCGACTCCTGGAATCTCGGAGTTGGTCGAGTCGCACAGGAGCAGGTCGACACCTTGCTCACCGAGGCGGGACATACCGGGCAGGTCGGTGGGCCGGCCGTCGGGCGGCAACTGGTCGAGCTTGATGTCACCGGTGTGCAGCACCGTGCCCGCACCGGTGTGCACGGCGATGGCCAGGGCGTCGGGAATCGAGTGGTTGACCGCGAAGTACTCGCACTCGAATACACCATGAGTGCTGCGCTGTCCCTCGGCGACGATCTGCATGTTCGGCTTGAGCCGGTGCTCACGGCATTTGGCCGCCAGGAGCGCCAACGTGAAGCGCGAGCCCACCACGGGGATGTCCGGCCGCATCTTCAGCAGATACGGAATGGCGCCGATGTGGTCCTCGTGCGCGTGGGTGATCACCAGCGCCTCGATGTCGGCCAGCCGGTCTTCGATGTGCCGGATGTCCGGCAGGATCAGGTCGACCGCCGGCTCGTCATGCGTCGGGAACAACACGCCGCAGTCGATGACGAGCAGTCGGCCCAGGTGCTCGAAAACGGTCATGTTGCGGCCGATTTCGCCGATACCGCCGAGCGCCGTCACACGAAGACCGCCCGGCTCCAAAGGACCGGGCGGGGCGAAGTCGGGTCTGGTCACGCAAGCACCGACGCTGCGCGCAGGTCCGCGGCGAGTGCCGTCAGCTGATCCGGCGTGGCGGGCACCTGCGGCAAGCGGGGGTTGCCGGCCTCGATGCCCAACAAGCGCAGGCCTTCCTTGCTCATGGTGACGCCGCCCAGTCGGTTCTGCGCCTCGCCGAGCGAGTGCAAGCCCACGTGAATCTTGCGCGCAGTCGCGATGTCGCCGGAATTGAACGCCGACAACAGCGCACGCAACTCTGCGGCCGCGACGTGGCCCCAGACGCTGATGAATCCCGTGGCGCCCATGGCGAGCCACGGCAAGTTGAGGGTGTCGTCGCCCGAGTAGTAGGCCAATCCGGTCTCGGCCATCATCTGCGCACCACCGTTGAGATCGCCCTTGGCGTCCTTGACCGCGACGATGTTCGGGTGCGCGGACAGCGTCCGGATGGTGTCCCATTCGATCGGGACCGCCGAGCGCGGCGGGATGTCGTACAGGATTACCGGCAAGTCGGTGGCATCGGCGACGGCAGTGAAGTGCGCGACGAGGCCGGCCTGCGGCGGCTTCGAGTAGTACGGCGTCACCACGAGCAGACCGTGCGCGCCGGCGGCGGCGCAGGCCTTCGCCAGGTGGATGCTGTGCGCGGTGTCGTAGCTGCCGGCGCCGGCGATGATCCGGGCGCGGTCGCCGACCTCTTCGAGAACCGCCTCGAGCAGGGCGATCTTCTCGTCGTCGGTCGTGGTCGGTGATTCGCCGGTGGTGCCGGAAACGACGAGGCCGTCGCACCCTTTGTCGACCAGATACTTGGCTACCTTCTTCGCACCGGCCAGATCAATCGAGCCGTCCGGGCCGAACGGCGTCACCATGGCAGTCAGCACGGTGCCCACACGTGCGCTGACATCAATTCCGCTGGTGCTCACGGGCAACAAGATTACCCGCTGGTTCTACTCAGATTTGCACCGCCGCCCACTCGCGCCCGCGGGTGGCGGCGGGCGGCGGGATCAGTCGATGAGCATCCCGGCACGCCGCATGGCCGTCGAGATGTTCTCGAAGTCGATGGCCACGTGGGCCCGCGCCAGCGCCTCGGCGTCATCCCCGTGGCCTTCGGCGATGGCGTCGACGAGCGTCGTATGCTCGCCCAGCGCCCGTTGTTCCATTGCCCGCATCGTCACCGGCTCGCCCCAGACGTGAGCGGGCGCGCCGATGCTGACCGACGCTTCCAGTTCGAGCAGCACCTGCTTGAGGACCGCGTTGTGAGCGGCGTCCATGATCGCCAGGTGCAGAGCGCTGTCCGCCTGCTGGGCGGCCAGTCCGCTCTCGGCTTGGCGGTAGTCCTCCAGGCGCTGCCGCAGCACGCCGACATCACCGTCGGTGCGAGATTCGGCGGCGGCGCGGCTCACCGCACCGTGGACCCGGCAGATCGCGTCGCATCGGTCCCGGATCTCGTCGACCCGCATTCTCAGGGTGCGGGCCACCGCTTCCGTGGACGAGTCGGGCCATTGCTGCAGCACGTACGACCCGCCACCACGGCCTCGCCGCGTCTCCACCAGCCCTTGGTCCACCAGCCGCGCGAGCGCTGCGCGCACCGTCATCCGGCCGACACGCAATGACGCGGCCAACTCGCGCTCGGCGGGCAGCCGGGCATGGGGCAGGTATTCGCCGATGGCGATGGCGGTCACCAGCCGGTCGGTGATCTCATCGACCCGAGAGGACGATTCGAGCTCACGGTCCAGTAGGCCGGGGGCGTCCACACCATGGAGATGCGTCATCGCCGGCTCCCTTCCTTTCGCCACACAGAGTATCGGCACGAATTGTTAAATCTCGATTAATGGTCTTGTGACGAGACCATTAATGGAACATGCTGGCTGTCATGCCGACTACCAGCCACCGGGTGCCGTTCCGCGAACACGAGACCTGGGTCCAGATCACCACCCCAGAATCACCGAATCCGGTGGCGCTTCCCCTGTTCGTGCTGCACGGCGGGCCGGGCATGGCGCACAACTACGTGCGCAACATCGCCGAGCTGGCCGACGAGACCGGCCGCACGGTCATCCACTACGACCAGCTCGGCTGCGGCAACAGCACCCACCTGCCCGACGCCCCTGCCGGGTTCTGGACGCCCGAGCTGTTCGTCGAGGAGTTTCACACCGTTCGCGCCGCGCTGGGCATCGACGAGTACCACCTGCTGGGCCAGTCGTGGGGCGGCATGCTGGGCGCGGAGATCGCCGTGCGCCGCCCCTCGGGACTGACATCGCTCGTCATCTGCAACTCCCCCGCATCGATGGAACTCTGGATGGCCGGCTGCGCGGAGCTGCGCACGCAGTTGCCACCGGACGTCAGCGCCGCGCTGACCCGGCACGAGGAAGCGGGCACGGTCACCGATCCGGAGTACGTGGCCGCGACGAACGAGTTCTACGCGCGGCACCTGTGCCGCGTCGTACCCACGCCGCAGGACTTGACCGACACCATCGCACAGATGGAAGCGGAGCCCACCGTCTACCACACCATGAACGGGCCCAACGAATTTCACGTCGTAGGCACGTTGAACGGGTGGACCGTCATCGACCGGCTCGCCGAGATCACCGCGCCGACACTGGTGATCGCCGGCGAGTTCGACGAGGCCACCCCCGACGCCTGGCGGCCATACGTCGAGAACATCCCCGATGCGGTCAGCCAGGTATTCGCCGGCACCAGCCACTGCTCGCACCTGGAGAAGCCCGCAGAATTCCGCGCCGTCGTCGCCGCATTCCTCGCCAACCACGATCTGGCCGCCGACGCCCTGGTCTGAACCCATTCGCTCGACCCGACAGGACATCCATGACACCCACCCGAGTCGCAACCGGTGAAGGCCAGCGCACCGTCGAATCATTCGGCTACAAACAGGAACTCAATCGTTCCGTCTCCACCGTCGACCTCATCGTCTACGGCCTCGTGTTCATGGTGCCGATTGCGCCGTGGACCATCTTCGGCGTCGTGTACAACAGTGCCGGCGGCATGGTGCCACTGGTATATCTCATCGGCTTGGTCGCCATGGTGTTCACGGCGACGGCGTACGCGCAGATGGCCAAGTCTTTCCCACTTGCGGGGTCGGTGTTCTCGTATGTCGGCCGCGGAATCCACCCCGGCGCAGGCTTTTTCGCCGGCTGGGCGATTCTGCTGGACTACCTGCTGATACCGACTCTGCTGTATGTGCTGGCGGCCGAGTCGATGATCGGCTTGTTCCCCGGCACGCCACGGTGGCTGTGGGCACTGGTGTTCGTCCTCGTCAATACCGTGATCAATCTGCTCGGCGTCGACTCGCTGAAGATGGCCAACCGGTTGTTCCTGGTTCTCGAACTCGTGTTTCTCGCGATCTTCGTAGTCATCGCGGTGCGGGCCATCAACGGCGATTCGCTGCCCAATGTGCACTGGAGTACCACGCCGCTCTGGAATCCGGACACCGTCAGCGCACCGCTGATCGCTGCTGCCCTGTCGATCGCCGTGCTGAGTTTCCTTGGCTTCGACGGTATTTCAACGTTGGCGGAGGAATCCACCGGTACGCGGAATCCGGCAGGCAAAGCCATGATCGGCGCGTTGTTCATCGTGGCATTCCTGTTCATCGGCCAGACCTGGTTGGCCAGCCTGCTGGCAGGCGGCCGGGCATCGTTCAGCGACAGCGAAGCGGGCAACGCGTTCTTCACACTGGTCGAAGCGGCGTCCAGCACCGGCTGGATGAACGCGTTCTTCGTCGTCAACGTGCTCGCCGTGGGCTTCGCCAACGCGATGGCCGCGCAGGCGGCAACCAGCCGGCTGCTGTTCTCGATGAGCCGCGACCGCCAACTGCCCGCGTTCCTATCCCGGGTCAGCGCGCGCAAGGTGCCGTTCGCCGCAATTCTGTTGGTCAGTGCGATCAGCGTGGTGCTCGTGCTGTTCTTCGTCGGCCAGATCGCACTCATCTCGTCACTGGTGAACTTCGGCGCGCTGTTCGCCTTCTGCCTGCTGCACGTTTCGGTGGTTTGGTACTACCTGGGCCGAAAGAAGTCGAAGAACTATCTGCTGCACCTGGTGGTGCCGGCACTCGGCTTCGTCATCATCGGCTATGTGCTGTTCAACGCCGATTCCCTGGCCAAGATCGGCGGGATCGTCTGGCTGGGCATCGGCACGGTCGTGTTCGTCGTCAACAAGCTGCGCGGTCGCGCTGTGCCTGAACTCGGCGAACCGTCGCACGAAGGGACCGGTTAACACCCCCGGTTAGAGTCGGAACGTGCTCGGTCATCTCGGCGTCAATGTGCCCGATCTCGCACGCGCGAAGAATTACTACGACGAATTCATGCCACTGGTAGGTTTTGAATCGTTCATCGCTTCCGCCGACGAGTTCGCCTTTCGCCCCGCCGGTGGCAAACCCGGCACCTTCCTGTTTTTCTATCCGACCGCCGACCCGGGCGACTACTCCCGGCACCGCACCGGCCTGCAGCACCTGGCCTTTATGGTCAGGACGCGATCCGCGGTTGAGCGTGTCCACCAGTTCGTGCAGCGGACCGGCGGCGAGGTGCTCCATTCGCCGCAGTCGTTCCCCCAATATCCGCCGCCCTACTTCGCCACGTTCTGGCTGGACCCGTTCGGCATCATGCTGGAAGCGGTGTGCCACCACGACGCGGACTGATTACGTCCGTCTGTGGACACGCACCGAATCAGCTTGGGGCCGTGGCAATTACCACCGATTGAGAATTCCGATATTCAGCCGGATTGCCGCGCGAATAGAACTGAACCGGCGCCGGACTACCGGCAATCGAGACACCGAGGTGCAGTCCTTATTTTCAGTCGATACACTTCCGGCCGAACACCCCCGATAAAGGAGATCATTCGTGGCCGAACGCATTGTCGTCCAGCTTGTTGACGATATCAACGGCACTGAACTCACCGACGACACCGGTGAACGTATTAACTTCTCGGTACGTGGGGTTGATTACCAGATCGATCTTTCCGCTGCGAACGTGGCGAAATTCGAAAAGGCCTTGGCGCCGTACCTGGACGCCGCCACCAGGGTCGGTGGCCGTCGCGCGCGGACCCAGAAGCCCGCAGAACCCAGCAGCCGCGCCGCCAAGAACGGCACGTCCCGCGGTCGCGCGAAGAAGGCCGCCAAGAGCGCGTCATCGAAGGAACAACTCGCCGCAATTCGCGAGTGGGCCCAGGAGAACGGTTACGACGTCGCGGCCCGTGGACGCATCAAGGCCGACATCGTCGAGGCGTACCACGCCGCGAACTAGGTGCTAGCACTGCCGAGCCAGCTCGGCGACTAGATCGCCGCGGTCCCCGACCGTCACGTCGCCGACCCCGAGCCACGTCGCCATCGACGTCAGCTCGGGGACCAGGGCCGCGGCCACCCGGGCGCGGTCTTGGCCGTCCTCGGCGAACGCTCCCACGACGTGCAGTGCGTCGCCCGTACGTTTCAGGTCGACGCGCCCCGCCAGCCGGCCGTCGAGCAGGAAAGGCCAGACGTAGTAGCCGAATTGCCGCTTGGGCGCCGGTGTGTAGATCTCGATCCGGTAGTGGAACCCGAACAGCCGCTCGACTCTCGGCCGGAAGAAGATCAGCGGGTCGAACGGGCACAGCAATGCCGTCCCGCGATCGCGCCGCGGCACCGGCTGCCCGGCGCGCAAGTATGCCGGGGTGCCGTCCACGGTGACGGGCTCCAATTCGCCTGCGGCGACCAGTGCCGCCAGTGCCGGTTTCACCTGACGGGCGCCCAGCCGGAAATAGTCCCGGATGTCGGCCTCGGTACCCACGCCCAGCGCGCCGGCCGCCTTGAGAACCAACTGCCGGACCGCTTCGTCGTCGGAGACGTCCCGGGCCAGCACTTCCGGTGGCAGCACCCGTTCGACCAGGTCATAGTGCCGGGCGAAACCGACGCGGGTGGCCGTGGTGAGCACGCCCGACGACCACAGCGCTTCCGCCACCCACTTGGTGTCACTGCGTCCCCACCACGGACCCTTGGCGCCACGGGGTTCGGCTTCCAGGTGAGCCTCGATCTGGCCCGCGGTCGACGGCCCGAGTTCGGCGACGGCGGCGACGATCTTCTCGGCCAGCTCACCGTTTCGCTTGACGATTTCGGTGCCCCAGCGGCCGTGGGTGTATTCACGCATGCGCCAGCGCAGCAGCGGCCAGTCCTCGACCGGCAACAATGCCGCCTCGTGCGCCCAATATTCGATGAATTGCCGCGGCGACCGCGCACTGTGGCTCCAGGCCAGCGCGTCGAGCGCGTCCCGGTCGTACGGCCCGAGCCGGCTGAACACCGGCGCATAGTGCGCCCGCACCGAGACCGATACCGAATCCAATTGCAGCACTTGTATTCTGGACATCAAACGTTTCAGGTGCGCCCGGGTTACCGGACCGGCCGGCTTGGGTTCGTGAAAGCCCTGGGCGGCGACGGCGATGCGACGGGCCTGGACCGTGGTGAGTACTGCCACCGTCACATCGTGGCGCAGCCCACCGACAAACTCGCGCATGGATCTGCAAGGTTGTCGGCGGAACCGCCTACCATTCCTGCGGCACACCCTGTATTGGGGCTTCGGTCGTCCCCGACCGGCCCTGACGGAAAGGACCAGCAGTGAGCTACAACGCTGCGGACATCACCGAGCTCGACGACGTCCAGCACACCCGCCTGCGACCGGCGGTCAACCTGGGCCTTGACGTGCTCAACACCGCCCTGCGCGAGCTGGTTGACAACGCGGTCGAAGAAGTCGCCGACCCCAGCCACGGCGGCTCCACCGTCACCATCACCCTGCATGCCGACGGCTCGGTCAGCGTCGCCGACGACGGACGCGGTCTGCCCATCGACTCCGACCCGCTGACCGGCAAGAACGGCATCGTCAAGACCCTCGGCACGGCGCGGGCCGGCGGCAAGTTCTCGGCCCACACCGACGCCACCAGCACCGGCGCCGGTCTCAACGGCATCGGCGCCGCGGCCGCGGTGTTCATCTCCGCGCGCACCGACGTCACCGTGCGCCGCGCCGGCAAGACCTACCTGCAGAGCTTCGGCCACGGCTACCCCGGCACGTTCGAGGGTAAGGATTTCGATCCCAACGCCGAGTTCACCCGCGCCGACAACCAGAAACTGCGCGGCACGGGCAACCGCAAGCCCGACGCCCACGGCACCACAGTGCGCATCCTGTTCGACCCGGCCGTCGTGCCGGACGCCAGCGTGGACATCGCCGAGGTGCTGCTGCGCGCCCACGCCGCCGCCCGGATGTGCCCCGGCGTGCACCTGACCGTCGTCGACGAGGGCTGGCCCGGCGAGGACGTCCCGGCCGCCCTGCTGAAGCCGTTCAACGGCCCGTGGGGCACCGAAGCGCTGCTCAACCTCATGTGCACTTCTGCCGGCACTCCCCTGCCCCCGGTGCGCGCCGTGGTGGAGGGCCGCGGCGAATACACCACCGGGCGCGGCCCCACCCCGTTCCGCTGGTCGCTGACCGCCGGCCCGGCCGAGCCGGCCACGGTGGCCGCGTTCTGCAACACCGTGCGCACGCCCGGTGGCGGATCGCACCTGACCGCCGCGATCAAGGGCCTGTCGGAAGCGCTGGCCGATCGCGCGTCCCGGATCCGGGACCTGGGCCTGGCCAAGGGTGAGGACGGCCCCGAACCCCAGGACTTCGCCGCGGTCACCGCACTGGCGGTCGATACCCGAGCCCCGGACGTCGGCTGGGACTCCCAGGCCAAGACCGCGGTCTCGTCGCGCTCGCTGAATGTCGCGATGGCACCCGATGTGGCACGCAGCGTCAACGTCTGGGCCGCGAGCCCGGCCAACGCCGATACGGTGTCGCTGTGGACCAAGCTGGCGCTGGAGTCGGCGCGGGCGCGTCGCAGCGCCGAGGGCGCCAAGGCGCGGTCGCGGGCCGCGTCGAAAGCCAAGGGGCTGGGCACCAACCTGTCGCTGCCGCCGAAGCTGCTGCCCAGCCGGGAAACAGGCCGCGGGTCGGGCGCCGAACTGTTCCTGTGTGAGGGCGACTCCGCACTGGGCACCATCAAGGCGGCACGGGACGCCACCTTCCAGGCGGCTTTCCCGCTGAAAGGTAAGCCGCCCAACGTCTACGGGTTCACCGTGAACAAGGCCCGGGTCAAGGACGAGTTCGATTCCATCGAGCGCATCCTGGGTTGCGGCGTGCGCGACAACTGCGACCCGGAGCAGTGCCGCTACGACCGGATCCTGTTCGCGTCCGACGCCGACCCCGACGGCGGCAACATCAACTCGAGTCTCATCTCGATGTTCCTGGACTTCTACCGGCCGCTCGTCGCGGCCGGCATGGTCTACGTGACGCTGCCCCCGCTGTTCGTGGTCAAGGACGGCCAGGAGCGGATCTACTGCCAGGACGAATTCGAGCGTGATACCGCGGTCGCCGAATTGAAGGCCCGGTCCAAACGCCGAGTGGAGGTCCAGCGCAACAAGGGCCTCGGTGAGATGGACGCCGACGACTTCTGGAACACCGTCCTGGATCCGCAGCGGCGCACCGTGATTCGCGTACACCTCGATGACGGCGAGAAGAAGTTGCACCACACCCTGTTCGGCGGGCCGCCCGAGGGCCGACGCACGTGGATGGCCGAGGTGGCCGCCGTCGTCGACACACTTGCGCTGGACCTGGACTAGAAAGAGTCAACCGTGACCTCGACCCTGGACGTTCCTGAACAGAATCCGGATCTGGTCCTCGACCAGAGCGCCGACGACTACTGGAACCACTACCAGCTGACGTTTGCGCTCTACAGCGTCAGCGACCGTGCCATCCCGTCGGCGTTCGACGGTCTCAAGCCCGGCCAGCGCCGGCTGCTGTACCAGATGCACGACTCGAAACTGCTGCCCGGCAACAAGCCGCAGAAGTCCTCGAAGGTCTGCTCGGCCGTCACCGGCAACCTGCACCCGCACGGCGGCGCGTCGATGTACGGCGCCGCGGCGCTGCTGGCCGCCGAGTTCCAGCGCGTGAAAGTCATTGACGGACAAGGTGCTTTCCCGCGCATCCAGGGCGACATCCCCGCCGCCGACCGGTACACCGAGATGCGGCTGTCCGCGGCCGGGGCGGCACTGACCGCCGAACTCGACGACCACGCCGTCCCGATGGTGCCCACCTTCGACGGGGAATGGATCGAGCCCACGATGCTGCCGGCCCAGTGGCCGGTACTGCTCTGCAACGGCGCCGTCGGCATCGCCGAAGGCTGGGCCACCAAGGTGCCCGCGCACAACCCGCGCGAGGTCATGGCGGCCTGCCGCGCGCTGCTGAAGACCCCAAACATGACCGACGACCGGCTCGCCAAGCTGATTCCCGGCCCCGACTGGGGCTGCGGTTCGACGGTGGTCGGCACGGCGGGATTGCGCGAGTACCTCACCACCGGCCGGGGCGCGCTCACGGTGCGCGGCACGCTGTCGGTCGACGGCAAGAACGTCGTGATCACCGAACTACCGCCCGGTGTCGCGAGCAACACGGTGCAGGACCGGATCCGGGCCCTGGTCGAGTCGGGCGAGCTGGCCGGTGTCGCCGACATGTCGGACCTGACGGACCGCCGCAACGGGCTGCGGATCGTCGTCACCGCCAAACGCGGCCACGCCGCCGAGACCATTCGCGACCAGCTGCTCGCGTTGACCCCGCTGGAGTCCACGTTCGCCGCCAGCCTCGTCGCATTGGACGAGGACCGCGTCCCGCGCTGGTGGACGGTGCGGGAGCTCATCGGAGCATTCCTGCACCTGCGCGATTCGGTGGTGCTGCACCGCAGCCAGTACCGGCTGGAGAAGGTCACCGCCCGTAGGCATCTGGTGGCCGGGTTGATGAAGATCCACCTGGACATCGATGCGGCCGTCGCGGTCATCCGCGGCTCGGACACCGTGGACGACGCCCGGCGGGGGCTGCAGGAGCGGTTCGACATCGACGAAGAGCAGGCCAACTATGTTCTGGCACTGCAGCTTCGGCGGCTGACGAAACTCGACGTCATCGAGCTGCAGGCCGAGGCGGACAAGCTGGATGCCGAATTCGCCGAGCTGACCGAGCTCGTGTCGAACCCGGACGCGCGGCGGGTGGTGATCGACAACGAACTCAAGGAGACGGCGAAGCTGTTCGCCGGGCCCGAATTCGACCGTCGCACAGTGCTCGACTCCGAGGGCACCCCGACGGCATCGAGCTCCGACGAGGACGGCCCCCGCGAACGAAAAGTCAACGCCAACTGGCGCCTTGACGATCGCGGCGTGTTCTCCGACACCCACGGCGACCTGCTCACCTCGGGGCTGGGCTGGGCGGTGTGGACCGATGGGCGCGTCAAGTTCACCAATGGCAACGGCCTGCCCTTCAAGACGCGTGACATCCCGGTGGCGCCGGACATCACCGGGCTGCTGCGCTCCGGCGTGCTGACCCCCGGCTATCACCTGGCGCTGGTGACGCGGCGCGGCAAGATTCTGCGCATCGACCCGGCCGCGGTGAATCCGCAGGGCGCGGCCGGCAACGGCGTCGCGGGCGTGAAGCTGGTGGCGGGTGACCCAGAAGACGCTGTGATCGCGGCCTTACCGATTTCGTGCGAGAACGGCGAAGCGATCCTGTCCACCTCCGAAAAGGGCTGGAAGGTAACCGAAGTCGCCGACATCCCGGTCAAGGGCCGCGGCGGCGCCGGGGTCGCGTTCCACCCGTTCGTGGGCGGCGAGGGCATCCTGCTGTCGGCGTCGGTGTCCCCCACCGGATTCGTCCGCAACGGACGGGCGGTGCGCGCCGAGAAGCGCGCGAAGTCGTCGGTGAAGGGCACGGGGTTGGACGTGTCGCCGGCCGGCCAGTAACCCGCGGGGTGCGACTGGCCGGGGCCCGCGGCCCGACCGCAGTGGACCTCGTGGCGCCTCACCGAACTCGGGTCAGCTGATCGATACCAGTTCGTGGGTCGAGTCGATGGGCAGATCGCCATCAGTGGCGGCCGTGACCGCGACGCGGTTCAGGTTGATGGCGCCGTTGTGATTGTCCAGGAAGGCGATATCGGCGGCATCGCGGCCTGTCGCGATGCGGACCAGGGATTGTCTGGGAGCCAGTCCTGTCGCGTCTACGACGCGCCACTGTCCGTCGACCAGCGCCTCTGCGACGGTGTGGAAGTCCATCGGCACACAACCTGGCGCGTATACGGCGACCAGGCGGGCCGGGACCTTCACGGCGCGCAGCAGCGCGACAACCAGATGAGCGTAGTCCCGACACACTCCTCTTCCGGCGAGCATGGTGTCGACGGCGCCGTCGATGGGATCGCTGGAGCCGGGAACGTAGTTCAGCCGATATCCAACCCAGTAGCAGATTTTGTCCAACAGAGTTGCGGCGTCTGAGTGCTGGCCGAATTCGGCGGCGGCGAAGCCGTAGAGCCTGTCCGCTTCGGCGTATCGGCTGGGCCGCAGGTACAGCGTCCTGTCGTATTCAGTCACCGAAGCCGGGTCACAGTGCCCGTCAATCGTCGCCGAGTACTGGACGTGCAGATTGCCCGGGGCCGACTCGAAGGTGTGAATGCGGGTTCCGTGTGCTCCACAGACCTCTCGAGGCTCTATTGAGTTGCCGTTCAACACAAATGACAGCGCCTCCGTGACTGTGGCGCCGGGGTTTTGAGCGACCGCGATCTGAAACTCCAACGTGGTCGGTTCCAGCACATCGACGTTGAGCTCAGAGCTCACCAGTCGCTTCATGTCACAGATGATGCCAGCGCGTCAGACTTCTCGCCCGACGACGTCCCTATTGCCGCGACGCCGGGTAGCGGGCGCTGGACGTCTCGTGCCGGCCGGCTACAGCTGACGCCGGTAGCTGCAGAACCGGTACTTCAACCCGGTCTTGCTGGTCTGCCACTGCCCTGACGTCACCGTCCACGAGTCGTCGAGCGCCGGCGCGAACGCGTCGCCGTCCGGCACGTCGACGTCGATCTCGGTGACCTCGCACCGCGTCGCCGACGGCATTGCCAGCGCGTACAGCTGTGCGCCGCCGATGACCCAGCCGTCGACTTCGGTGGGCAACGACGTCACGACCTCGGCGCCCTCGGCCGCATAGTCGGCGTCGCGGCTGACCACGACGTTGCGGCGCCCGGGCAGCGGCCGGAACCGAGCGGGTAGCGATTCCCAGGTGAGCCGGCCCATCACGACCGCGGAGCCGAGGGTCAGCTCTTTGAAGTGCGCCATGTCCTCGGGCAGCTGCCAGGGGATGTCATTGCCACGGCCGATGACGCCGCCGTTGCCCTGGGCCCAGATCAGCTTCACGGCATCAGCCGAACGTGAAGTTGTTCGCGAAATTCAGCCGAAAACACGCCATCTTCTTCACGTTCGGGGTCAGACGGCAACGGGAGCCTTGATGGCCGGGTGCGGATCGTAGTTGACGATCGCGATGTCCTCGTACCGGTAGTCGAATATCGAATCCCGCGGCGCTAGAACAAGTTCCGGGTACGGCCGGGCCTCGCGCGAGAGCTGCAGCTGCACCTGCTCGACGTGGTTGTCGTAGATGTGGCAGTCGCCGCCGGTCCAGACGAACTCGCCGACCTCGAGGCCCGCCTGCGCGGCCATCATGTGCGTGAGCAGCGCGTACGAGGCGATGTTGAACGGCACACCGAGGAACAGGTCGGCGCTGCGCTGGTACAGCTGGCAACTCAGCTTGCCGTCAGCGACGTAGAACTGGAACAGCGCGTGGCACGGCGGCAGGGCCATCTGGGCGATCTCGCCGACGTTCCACGCCGAGACGATGTTGCGCCGGCTGTCCGGGTTGGTCTTCAGCATCTCGAGCGCCGCGCTGATCTGGTCGATGTGCTCGCCGGACGGTGTCGGCCAGGACCGCCACTGGACGCCGTACACAGGTCCCAGTTCGCCTGTCTCCGAGGCCCATTCGTCCCAGATCGTGACGCCGTGTTCCTGCAGCCACCGCACGTTCGAGTCGCCGCGCAGGAACCACAGCAGCTCGTAGATCACCGACTTGGTGTGCACCTTCTTGGTGGTCAGCAGCGGGAACCCGGCGGCCAGGTCATAACGCAACTGGTGACCGAACAGGCTGCGGGTGCCGGTACCGGTGCGATCAGATTTCGGCGTGCCCTGCTCGAGCACGAGGCGCAGCAGGTCTTCATAGGGAGTCGGCACAGCCACGCCCTCAGCTTACGTTCCGGGGCAAGGAGTAGAACGGAAGCCATGCCCGTGACCAAGGACACCATCACCACCGCCGACGGCAGTTGCGCCGTCACCGTCGCAACGCCGGAGGGCACCGGGCCGTGGCCCGCGGTGGTCATGTATCCCGACGCGGGCGGCCCGCGGCAGACCTTCGATGACATGGCAGCGCGCCTGGCCGGTCTGGGCTACGTAGTGCTGGTGCCGGACATCTACTACCGCGAAGCCGGGTGGGCGCCGTTCGACATGGCCACCGCGTTCGCCGACGAGAGCGAACGCGGGCGGCTATTCGGCATGATGCGCAAGGTCACCCAAGACATCATGGCGGCCGACGCGGCGGCCTTCTTCGACTATCTGGCGGCGCGGCCCGACGTCACGGGAGACAAGTTCGGGACCACCGGCTACTGCATGGGCGGCCGCACCTCGTTCGTCATCGCCGGCAAGCTGCCCGACCGGGTTGCCGCGGTCCTGTCCTTCCACGGCGGCGGGCTGGTCAGCGACACCGACGACAGCCCACACCTGCGCGCCGACCGGATCAGCGCCGTCGTCTACGTCGCCGCCGCCGAGAACGACGGGTCCTTCACCGCCGAGCAGGGCGAGATTCTGGACCGCGCGCTGACCGACGCCGGCGTCGAGCACACTGTCGAGTTCTATCCCGCCGCGCACGGCTTCGCGGTGCCCGACAACGTCGGCGCGTACGACGTGGCCGCGGCGCAGCGACACTGGGAAGCGATGGAACGCGTGTTCGGCACGGCGCTGAAGTAACCCCGGGGCTGGCCCGACTCCCGCTGTGCGGGACGATTGACATGTGTATGACCAGCCCAGCACTTACGAACCCGACGCCAACGAGCACGGATCCCGACTGGACCCGGTACTCGCGCGCAGCTGGCTATTGGTCAACGGAGTGCAGTTCGACCGCTTCTCGCCGGCCACCCGGTCCAACGCCGACATCGTCATCATCGACATCGAGGACGCCGTAGCGCCCAAGGACAAGGACTCGGCGCGGGACAACGCGGCCCGCTGGCTCGGCGACGGCAACACCGACTGGGTGCGCGTCAACGGCTTCGGCACACCGTGGTGGGCCGACGACCTGGAGATGCTGTCGAAGACCTCGGTGGGCGGCATCATGCTGGCGATGGTCGAGTCCGTCGACCACGTCACCGAGACCGCCAAGCGGCTGCCCAACGTGCCGATCGTCGCGTTGGTCGAGACGGCCCGCGGACTCGAGCGCATCACCGAGATCGCGTCGGCCAAGGGCACGTTCCGGCTGGCGTTCGGTATCGGCGACTTCCGGCGTGACACCGGCTTCGGCGACAACCCGGCGACGCTGGCCTACGCCCGCTCGCGGTTCACCATCGCCGCCAAGGCCGCACACCTGCCCGGCGCCATCGACGGCCCCACCATCGGGTCCAGCTCGCGCAAACTCAGCGAGGCCACCGCGGTGTCCATCGAGTTCGGCATGACCGGCAAGATCTGCCTGACCCCCGAGCAGTGTGGGACAGTCAACGAGGGGCTGTCCCCGTCACTGGACGAAATCGCTTGGGCCCAAGAGTTTTTCGCGGAGTTTCAGCGCGACGGTGGCGAAATCCGCAACGGCTCGGACCTGCCACGCATCGCCCGCGCCAACAAGATCCTGGATCTGGCGAAGGCGTACGGCATCCACCCGTCGATGTTCGGCGACGATCCCGACCACGTATCGGCGCCGTCGGACACCTACCACTACTGAGCGGCGTCGCCGGCCTTCTTGTTGCGGCGCATGGCCGGCGCCAGCGCCCGGATGATGCCGCGCAGCGCGTACCAGCCCGACAATGCGGCGAAGACGATCAGCGCGATGAACATCGGCAGCCAGCCGGTGCGGGAATGCCTGACGTTCCACCAGATGATGGCGAAGAGCACGGCCAGAATGAAGACGAGGATGTCGCGCAGGCGGCCTTCCCGATTGAAGGCGTAGTCGGTCGCCATCGATTTGAGTTGGCGGCTGCGATCGATGCCTGCGACGAGTTCATCGATCCGCATGTCGATCACGCGCTGCAACTCGGCCCGCCGTTCGGTCTGCTCGGCGGGGATGCGGTCCAGCAGGTCCATGTCGGCCTTGATCGCAGCCCGCACGTCTGGCGGTTTGATCTGGCCTGCTGCGACGCCGAGCAGCGCACCTCCGGCCAGTGGCGCGGCTCCCAGCGCCAGGTCCGCGATTCCCATGGTCGGCTCCTCAGCTGTCGACGCAAACGTCAATCACCCTAGCCGACGGTTCGCACTCCGTTTCTTTGTACGAGGGCGAGCTGCTGTACCGATCGACCTCGGTGCGTCGGTTCTCCTGCGGCACTTGAGATCTGGAGCTATCAACAAACATGACCAGCCCACCGAACGCATCACTGAGCATTTCCGGCCCGCGATAGCGGCAAATTTCTGTCAATTTACTGCTAATTAACTGCTAAGTTAGTAGTGTCCCGGTCTGTGATTCTTTCTCGCACCGCTTGCTTGCTCGTCGCCGCTTCATTCGCCACGGTCACGCTGGCCGGTTGCGGAGGACCGAACTCTTCGGCGCCGTCAACTGTCACCGCTTCCCCAAGCACAGTGACCGTCGCTCCCAGCACCGTGACGGTTGCTGGACCCACCCCGGCAGCTTCGGTTGCGCCTGCCGCTACGGTCCCCGCGGCGAGCGGGATCACCATTCCCGACATCGCTGTTGGCACAAACGCCGCGATCGCGAAGAGCAAACTCGAAGCTCTTGGACTAACGAACGTCGAGCTCAGCTCTGCCAACCCCAATTACTCGAATGTGTTCCTGCCGAAAAACTGGACTGTAGTTTCCATCGAGCCCACCCCGGGCTCGCAGGTACAGGCATCCGACCCAGTCATCGTGAAGGTGACAAAGCCATGAGTCGTGCACCCGAGTGGCGGCTCCCCGCCGCTCCCTCGAGCACAGTGAAAATCGTTGTGGGGGTTGATCCTGCGACCACCTACACGCGGCTGGTAACCGAGGGTGACGCCGTGGCCCGGTCCACCGGCCTGCTGGCGGCACTCGAAACGGGCCGAGCCAGGCTGACCGGCGTACCTGCCTGACTTCGAGGCCCAAGCGGTCACCTGGGGGGCCGGGCAACACCAGCCCGACCGAGTAGCGGCGGCGGTGGTGGCCTACGACGTGCTGGCGCATTCCATCGGCCAGCGCATGACCGTTGTGAGTCCGTTCGACGCGGCCCGCCGACGCCGCGAGGGCACTGCTCGGCCCGTCCCGGCATGGACGACGCGATGAGTCGGCGGTGGCTCCCTGTGACGGCCCCGACGCTGTGCCGCCCCGCGCGGTGGTCGACTGGCACTACAGGGCCGGGCGATGCTGCGCGCTGAGATGACCATGGCGGGCGAGACCACCGGCTGCGACTGCGGGAGCTGCGGCTGCCCGCCGCCACTGAACGACCCGGAGGCCCCGGCCGCACTGCGGCACGTGAGCAATGCCGACGCAGTGGCCTTCGTCCGGGTCCTGGTGACCCTGGTCAGCTACTACGGCTGTGACGAGTGCGGGGCCTGGTTGCCGACGTTCACCGAATCGACCGCGTAGATCGTCAGCGTAGACACCCGCTCAACGAACGTCTGATGTTAGTAGTCTCGGCACATGAGCCATCGCTCCCGTAGGGAGGGGTCACCGTCCGTTCCCCGTGATTCCGCGCAACTGCGTGAGGCACTCGCCCGGCGCTATCGCCTACTCTCTAAGGCTGCGGCAGCCTACGACGACGGCGACGACGACCAAATCATTGTTCTTGCAGCGCTTTTGCGCGGTCTCCTGACTGACCGGCAAATCGACCATGTCGCATCTCTGGACTCGCTGATGTTCACCGATTCCGCTGATCGACTGCCTGATGATGCCGACCACGGCTACGGCTACGGCCTAACACGAATCAAGATTTACAAGGGCTTGACGACCGGCGGTCGGATCATTGCTCCACTGGGAGGTGCGTATCGCAATCGACCGCCCTCCACTACGCCCTTCAAAAAATGGTGGTCAGAGGACCACGTCCTGTTCCCAACGAACCGCGAATTTCGAACACGCGAATACGTGGTCTACGAGATGGCGAATACAGACGCTATCCACGTCGACCCGGAACTTGACGAAGACTACGACGCGCTTACTCGCGACAACCATGGCTTCCAGATCAACGATATTGAGGTGACTGGCAATCTCGCCAGCGCCGCAGTGCGCCAGATCGTATGGGAGACGCAACATACGCTGAACCGCGCAGTTCCAGACTTGTGCCCATCAGGTTTTCCAGACGTTCCCGAGGAACTCGATGGGCACACGCTCATCCGCGTTTCGGCGACCCGGAAAACCGACCACGACGCTTGACCGAAAGCGCGCGTAGGGCCACCCGCAGCAGTTCGTCCATGGCTTACGGGCGTGACGGCTGCGGGGGCCTGTGCACCGAATTTCAGCGAAGCGTAGGCGGAGCAGTTCTGTCTACGGCTGCCCACTAACCATCGGCTCGATGATGTCATTCAGGAGGAAGTCCTCGCACAGCCACATCCGCTTGCTTAGATCCATATTCTTCATGGGCGCTGAGGCATTGGACACCCACTCAGTGACATCGAGCGCGTTCTCGGTCGCGTCGGTGATGATCATGTGCTGACGGACGGCCAGCTCGTTGAAATCGGCCGGAGCCTCTATCTCAAGGAGCGGCATTGGGGCGGATTCGTCAATCGGCACCCGCCCCGTCATTGGCTCGGGAAAGTAGTGCTTGACCAACGTGAGCGGAGGTTTCAGCCCGATGCGCGCCTTCACGATGTGCGGAGCCAGGGTGTGCCCGTAGCGGTGTCGGTCGATACGCGCCAACTCTTCGATCCACCACAGCACGTTCGACTTGTGGTCGGGCTGCGCGTTGAACGGCTGGACGGTGCGCAGGTCGGCAAAGGTCGAGTCGGACATGGCGATCAACCCTTGCCGGTGCCCTTGGCTGTCGTACTTGGCGGGATCGGTCTTGATCGGAAAGTAGATGCTGCGTTCGTTAGGCGGCGGGTTCTGGCCACTATCGCGGACCGCGACGTAGTAAGCCGTTCCGTCGAGCGCTGCACGTAGGAGATACAGCCATTCGCCGAACAGGGCGCTGATCCGAACCGGCATCGGCTCGATGGTGTTGATAACGAAGGTCCAGCGGGTGTCGGACTCGGCGTCGGCCACTAAAGCGAATCGGCGTGGTTGCCGTTCCATGTATTCGTGCCACAGCTCCCCGATGGACTGGCGTACTTCCGTGGCGCGGTGCACACGGTCGCGGAGGACTTCAATGTCGGGAGCGTTGGGGGCCATGCTGTGAATGCTAGAAGCCCTCTCCCGCAACGGGTGACGACCGGATGGGCATGTCGGGTGAACGGTCAGGGGCGTTGGCGCGGCTCACAGATGGCCTGGTATCGACAGATGGGTCAAGGTCGGTGCGGGAAGTGGCGACGGCAGCGCACCACCGTCGTCTGGGTGGTGATAGACGTACTCGCTGGCCGAGTGCACCGTTGTGTCGTTGATCAGCCTCGCCATTTTGGTCGACCCCGGTTCGATCGCGTCCGCTTCGCCACCGCGAAGACGCTGGATCGATATGTTTGCCTCGGCAAACGGCATCGCGTCGCCCATAATCAGGCCGAGCTTGCGGGTCAGCGGGAACGTGATCAGCTGCGCCGTCAGGAATCCCACGCCTTCCCAGGGCTCAGTCCCTTGGTGGCGTATGAGCCCCACCGGGGAATCCGACGTAACCAGGGCGCGGCGGTCGAAGTGGACGAGTGTCCACGGTCTGCCCACGATATAGGGGAGCAACTTGTCAGCTGAGTCGACGATCGCTGCGATGTGCTGGATCGGTGCCAGCATGATTGGCGGCCCCTCGGGCCGAGTGACTTGCTGCCACAGTTCTTCGGCTTCGTCTTCATCCAATCCGACGCCGTACCTACGCTCGGCCCACTGTTGGATATTCTCACGCCCGCTGAACGTGACCTCCAACCGCGTCATCTGCGCAGCCATGTATTCCAGCGTTCGGCGGTGATCTGGGCCGCGAACATACTGCACCGCGAGAAAGGTGCTCAGCGTCAGTCGCTGCTCGTTGGATAGCGGCCAGTCGCCCTCGACAATGGCGCGCAGAACGCCCGCCGCGCCACCCTCCAATTTCGACAGTGCCCGCTCGAAGGCATCCGCTCCGTCGGGGTGGCCATCGATGGAATAAAAGCGGTTCGTGGCGGCGGTCTTGCCGATCTTCTGAGTGTAGCTCCTATCCCCCGGCAACTTCACCGTGGTGATGCGCTCAGCGTCGTCCGCAAAGCCCCGCAGGTAAAACCTCGGCACCGTGTGATGCAGCTTCGCCTCTGCCATACAGGTCAAGCCCCCATCAACGTCGCGGCGACCGTTGCGCCCAGGTTCCAGCACGCCTCCAGGTCGGCCTTGCTCGGCTTGCCCGACACCACAACGTAATTCGTGGCCTTGGTCCACCCAAGCCCGGTCGTGATGCCGTCCACGGCCCGCTCCGCGCCCTCGGTGCCCTCATTGCCGTGGACCCATAGGCCGAACGGCCTGCCCCGCGTTGCATCCAGGCATGGGTAATACAGCTGATCGAAGGCGTGTTTCACCGCGCCACTGAGATAGCCGAGATTCGCCGGGCTGCCGATCAGGTAACCGTCAGCCTCCAGCGCATCAGTCGGCGAGCACGTCAACGCTGGACGCCGCACCACCTCGACGCCTTCGATCTCCGGATCGGTCGCCCCCGACAACACCGCCTCAAACATCGCCTGGCAGAACGGCGACGGCGTGTGGTGAATGATCAGCAGGCGGCGCGACACGGGTCGGTCCTATTAGCCGGGTAATTGACAAAATATTGCTTGAGCGCGCCCGACATGTAGCCCAGATTCGCCGGGGAACCCAGCACGTAACCGTCGGCCTCCAGCACGTCGGCGGCCGAGAGCGTCAGCGCCGGGCGCCGCACGACGTCCACGCCCTCGATCTCGGGATCGGTGGCCCCGGCGAGCACCGCCTCGAACATCTCCTGACAGTGCGGAGATGGAGTGTGGTGCACGACAAGCAGTTTCACCGTGACGCTTGCTCCAGTTGGACGGCTTTACGGATGGTCTCCCGGGCCCTGCTGCGGTCACCCGCATAGTCGTATGCCCGGGCCAGGCGGTACCAAACCCGCCAATCGTCGGGCGTGGCCTCAACCTCGCGGCGTACCGAGTCGAACAGTGCGTCGGCGGCATCGCGTTCGATGCGGCCGGACGGGCGCTTGGGGAGGTCACTGACGTCGAGTTCGACGCCCTCGTCGTGGGCCAGCCGAGCGAGCCGCTGGTGTGCGAAACCGGCCCGCAGGGTGGCGACCATGGCCCACAGGCCGATCAACGGCAGCACGAAGATGCCGATGCCGAGTCCGATCGCTGCGGGCTCCCCGGACCGCATGAGGATGACGCCGGAGCGCCCGAGCATCACGAAGTAGACCACCAGCGCCACGCACAGGAATGCGACGACCAGCTGGATGCGGAACACCTGCGAGCTCGGTTTGGTCCCCACCGGCCCGTCACAGCCCCATCAGGTTCTCGATGCCGATGGTCAGTCCGGGGTACTTGGCAACCTCACGGACGCCGAGCAGCACGCCCGGCACGAACGACGTGCGGTCGATGCTGTCGTGCCGGATGGTGAGCGTCTCACCCTGGGTGCCGAACAGCACCTCCTGGTGCGCCACCAGACCGCGCAGTCGCACGGAGTGGACGGGGATGCCGTCGACATCCGCGCCGCGCGCACCCTCCAAGCCGGTGGTGGTGGCATCAGGGTTGGGCGGCAAGCCTTTTCGCGCCTCGGCGATCAGCTGCGCGGTGCGGGTCGCGGTGCCCGACGGGGCGTCGGCCTTCTGCGGGTGGTGCAGTTCGACGACCTCGGCCGACTCGAAGAACGGCGCGGCCAGCTTGGCGAAGTGCATGGACAGCACCGCGCCGATGGCGAAGTTCGGCGCGATCAGCACGGCGACGCCGGGCTTGGCGGCCACCCAGTCACGGACCTGCGCGAGGCGCTCCTCGGTGAAGCCCGTGGTCCCGACGACGGCGTGAATGCCGTTGTCGATGAGGAACTTCAGGTTGCCCATCACGACGTCGGGATGGGTGAAGTCGACGACCACCTGGGTGTCGCTGTCGGTGAACAGACTCAACTCGTCACCTGCGTCGACGCCGACCGTGAACGTCAGGTCGTCGGCGGCCTCCACACCGTCGACGATGGTCGCACCGACTTTGCCCTTGGCACCCAGAACTCCGACTCGCATGAGGTCAACCCTAACTGTCCGGGGGCGAGCGCAGCGACGGGGAACAGCCCGTCCTACCATCAGCCCTATGCGCGGCGCCAAGATCCTCATCACCGGAGTCACCGGACAAGTGGCCACCCCGATCGCCACAGCCCTGGCCGTCGACAACGAGGTGTGGGGCGTCGCCCGGTTCAACAACGCGCAGGGCCGCCAGCAGCTCGAGCACGCCGGTGTCCGCTGCGAGACGGTCAACCTGGCCGATGGCAACTTCAGCGCGCTGCCAACGGATTTCGACTACGTGGTCAACATGGCGGTGGCCAAGAGCGGCCAGTGGGACGCCGACCTCGCCGCCAATGCGGAGTCGGTGGGCCTACTCATGGCGCACTGCCGTGCGGCGAAGGGCTTCCTGCATACGTCGTCGGCCGCGGTGTACGACCCGCCGGATGACGAGCCACGCGCCGAATCGACGGTGCTGGGCGACAACCACAAGCACCTCTTCCCCACCTACTCGATCTCCAAGATCGCAGGCGAGACGGTGGTGCGCACCATGTCGCGTGCGCTGGATCTGCCGGCCACCATCGCCAGGTTCAACGTGCCCTACGGCGACAACGGCGGCTGGCAGTTCTATCACATGGAGATGATCCTGGCGGGTATCCCGATCCCGGTACCGCCGGGTGGTCCGGCGCGGTACAACCCGATCCACGAAGACGACATCCTGTCGACCCTGCCCAAGCTGCTGGGCGTGGCGTCGGTGCCCGCCACCACCGTGAACTGGTGCGGCGATCAGACCGTCAGCCTGCAGGAATGGTGCATATACATCGGCGAGCTGGTCGGCCGCGAGCCGGTGTTCACCGAGGACCCGAATGCCCTGAGCGGGGGCCCGTCGGACACCACGCGCATGCACGAACTGATCGGTGGCACGTCGGTCGACTGGCGCGACGGCATGCGCCGACTGGTGGCCAAGTTCCACCCGGAGCTGGTCGCCAGCTAGCTTGTCGCCGCCGCCAGCGCGGACGCCAGCGCGACGAGGTGCTCCATTCCCGAGTCGAATTCGGTGTCGAACGGTGGCATCAGCACCACGTGGTCCGCACCCGCCACGAGATGCTCGCGGACCTTGGCGGCAATCTGCTCCGCCCCGCCGAAGCCGACGACGGCGTCGACCAACCGGTCGCTGAGCTCATCCCCCAGCCCGAGCCCGGCCAAGCTGGCGGTGTACGAGGTTCGACCCAGGTTCGTCTCGACCACCGCCCGTGCCGCCTTCCGCGCCTGGTCGCTGTCGTCGCCGAGAACAACCGACAGTCCTACGACCAGCATTTTGTCCGCGCCCAGCACCTGCCGGGCGCGGGCCGTGAACTGCGGAGGGAGCCCGGCGCACATCGCGCCGTCTGCGACCTGCCCGGCCAGGGCGAGCATCTTCGGGCCGATCGCGCCGACAATCCGGGGATAGCCCGCGTGCGCAGCGGGCGGCCACGTCTGGTCGTCCATGTGGTCGAGATAGTCACGCATCGTCTGCAATGGAGGCCCGAAGTCGCGGCCCACGGTCGCGGCCTGTTGGGGATACCCGACGCCCACGCCCAGCATCAACCGGTCCGGGTAAGCCTGGGCCAGCATGGCCGCGCCGGCGTGCAGCGTCTGCGGGGCCCGGGCCCAGATGTTGGCGATGCCGGCGCCGACAGCCGCTCGCGGTGCCGCTGCCAGCATCAGGGCAAGGTGCACCAACACATCCCGCCCACCGATCACCTCGTTACTCCACACCGCTTGAAACCCGGCGTCATCCAACCTCGCCACGGCCTCTCGTTGGACCGCGACCGGCACCGCGTCAGTGAAGCCGAGCGGTGGATAGGTACCGACGCTGCCGAACGCGCGGCGCACCGCGTCAAGGTCGAAGGGGGTCATTCCGTCCGCCCGGTCAGCTCGCGCGAGGCGCGAAGTAGTGGCCGGCCTTGAGGTCCTCGAGCAGGGTCGGCTGCACGGGATCCCAGCCGAGCATGGCCCGTGTCCGTTCACTGGATGTCGGGTTGTCGAGCGCGACGAAGCCTGCGAGGAAGCCGAACTGCGCCGCAGCGTGGTCGGACGAAATCTCCTGCACCGGCACACCCAACCCATCGCCGATGGCCTGTGCGATATCGCGGAAGGCGATCCCCTGTTCAGCCGCCCCGTGCAACACCGAGCCTGCCGGTGCCGATTCCACCGCCAGCCGATAGAGCCGCGCGGCGTCGACGGTGTGTACCGCCGGCCATCGATTCGAGCCGTCGCCCAGATACCCGGATCGTCCTGCCGCGCGGGCGAATTCGATGAGACTGGGGATGAAGCCGTGGTGATCGGTGTCCCCGTGCACCGTCGGAGCGAGCCTGATCACCGATGACCGCACGCCTCGTTCGGCCAGCGCGAGCGTGGCCAGTTCGGATGCGCCCCGCGGCGCCGACCTGTCCACGTCAGCGTCCTCGGTACCGAGCCGGCCCGGCTCGCCGAAGGCGAGCATGAGGGTGCCCGAGGTGTTCACGAACGGCTTGCCAGTGCCCGTCAGGGCCTCCCCCATGGCTTCGACCGCGCGCAGGTCGGCCTGGAGCGAGTCGGCGTAGTTGGAGAAGTCGTGCTTGAAAGCCAGGTGGATGACGCCGTCAGAGGCGGCGGCCGCGGCAGCGAGCCCGGCGGGGTCGTCGAGAGTGCCGTGGTGCACCTGCGCGCCGGCCGCGGTGAGGGCACTCGCCGAGGCGTCCGATCTGGCCAGTCCGGTGACCTGATGGCCTGCTTGTAGCAGCTCGCGGACGACGACGGACCCGATGTGCCCGCTGGCGCCGGTGACGAATATGCGCATGGTTTCAGCTCCTCAAGTGATGTCAGTCCATGACATCACCGAACGTACACCCAATGTCAGTCACTGTCATCAGTCGTGGTGACAGTGACTGACATCGCCTACAATCCGCCCGTGGGCCGTTGGGAACCGAACGCGCAGGGCCGCCTTGAGCAGGCGGCCCTGGAGCTGTACCTGCAGCAGGGCTTCGACGAGACGACGGTGGCCGAGATCGCCGCCCGAGCAGGCCTGACAGAGCGCACCTTCTTCCGGCACTTCACGGATAAACGGGAAGTGCTGTTTCGGGGACGCGAACTCGCCGAGGCGCTGGAGGCTGCCATCGACGATGCTCCCGCGGCCGCCGCACCCCTCGATGCCGTCGCAGCGGCGCTGGAATCAGTGTCCGGCTTCTTCGCCGAACGTCGCCCGCATGCACGCCAGCGCCAGGCCGTGATCAGCGCCAACGCCAGCCTGCAAGAACGCGAACTCATCAAGCTCGCATCACTGGCAACGACCATTCGGGACGCGCTGCGCCGCCGCGGCGTCGCCGACCCCGCGGCCAGCCTGGTCGCCGAGGCCGGCATCGCGGTGTTCAAGGTGGCGTTCGAACACTGGCTCACCGATCCGGCCGACCGTAGCCTCGCCGAGCACATCCGCGAGGCACTCGCCGAACTCAAGGCCGCGACCCAATCCTGAGCCGCGGCAACCGGTTACAGCGGCGAGGCGCCGCGCAGGTGCTCGAAGATCAACGACGTCTGGGTGCCGGCCACATCGGCGTCGGCGTTGAGATGCTCCACCACGAACGCGCGCAGGTGCGCGGTGTCGCGCGCAGCGACGTGCAGGATGAAGTCGTCGGCGCCGGCCAGGAAATACACGTCCATCACCTGCGGCAGTCGCCGCATATGGGCGATGAAGTCGCGGATGCGCGCGCGGGCGCCCGATTGCAGGCTCACCGAGATCATCGCCTGCAGCCCCAACCCGATGGCCGCCGGATCGATGTCGGCGTGGAATCCGCGGATCACCCCGAGTTCCTGCAACCGCCGCACGCGGCCGTGACAGGTCGACGCGGCGATCCCGACGAGCTCCGCCAGCGCACTGTTGGGCATGCGTGCGTCGGCGTGCAGAGCGGTGACGATGCGGCGATCGACGTCGTCGAGTTCGACCGGCTGAACATCCTTCGGCTGGGAAGTTTCTTGAGCCCTCGCCTTCGAAGATTGTTCAGATACTAGCGCCATATTGAGAATTATAATCACAGATATTGCAGGTAGGTCGACGTTTATTCACACTTAGGGCATCACCTGATCCACCCAGAGGAGAACCCCAGATGCACGTCGGTATCCCGACCGAAATCAAGAACAACGAGTACCGGGTGGCCATCACCCCGGCCGGCGTCGCCGAACTGGTCAAGCACGGCCACGAGGTGCTGATCCAGGCGGGCGCCGGCGAGGGTTCTGCGATCGCAGACAACGACTTCAAGGCCGCCGGCGCACAAATTCTCACCACCGCGGACCAGGTGTGGGCCGAGTCCGATCTGCTGCTCAAGGTCAAAGAGCCCATTGCGGCCGAGTACCACCGCATGCGCAAGGGTCAGACCCTGTTCACCTACCTGCACCTAGCCGCCTCACGCGAATGCACCGACGCACTGCTCGCGTCGGGCACCACCGCGATCGCGTACGAGACCGTCCAGACCGCCGACGGCCGCCTGCCCTTGCTCGCCCCGATGAGCGAGGTCGCAGGCCGGCTGTCGGCCCAGGTCGGCGCCTACCACCTGATGCGCAGCCACGGCGGCCGCGGCGTCCTGATGGGTGGCGTGCCGGGTGTCGCACCCGCCAACGTCGTCGTCATCGGCGGTGGCACGGCGGGCTTGCACGCCGCACAGATCGCCAGCGGCATGGGCGCGCAGGTCACCGTCTTCGACGTCAACCTGGACACCCTGCGCCGGATCGACGCCGAATGGGGCGGCCGGATCCACACCCGGTACTCCTCGAGCCTGGACCTGGAAGACGCCGTCAAGCAGGCCGATCTGGTGATCGGTGCGGTGCTGGTCCCCGGCGCCAAGGCGCCCAAGCTCGTCACCAATTCGACCGTGGCGCAGATGAAGTCAGGATCAGTGTTGGTCGACATCGCGATCGACCAGGGCGGCTGCTTCGAGGACTCGAAACCCACCACACACGACGACCCGACCTTCGCCGTGCACGACTCGGTCTTCTACTGCGTGGCCAACATGCCGGGAGCGGTGCCGCGCACGTCGACCTACGCACTGACCAACGCGACCCTGCCGTACGTACTCAAGCTCGCCGACCAGGGCTGGCAGGCGGCCTGCCGGGGCGACGCCGCACTGGCCAAGGGCCTGTCGACGCACGACGGCGAGTTGCTGTGCGGCCAGGTCGCCGCGGACCTCGACCTGCCGCTGGGCCACATTGAATTCTGAGCGTTCTGACTCGTCATTCTTGGCACCCATCGCCCGGTCAGCGCAGTGCCGCGCTGGCCGGGCGATGACCTTTCCCGCGATGTGTGCACGCAAGGGTGCGCTGGGCATCCCTTTCCGTGCACAAATCGCTCTTTTGACACCTGTCAAGTATTGTCATCGCCATGCTCTTGCAGGAATTGCTGCCCACGCCGCCGACCACGACCGCCGCAGCCCTCGAGATCTTCGACGCCGCACCCGCCGTTGAACCCGACTTCATGATCGGCACCTGGCATGGCGCCGAAGTACCCACCGGCCACCCCATGGACGGCCTGCTAGAAGCCAGCGGATGGTGGGGCAAGCAATTCGTTGACAGCGAGACGGTGCACCCACTGCTGTTCCCCGACGTTTCTGGTCAGTCGCTGTGGCCGCTCAACCCGGTACTGGCATTCTCCGGTGTCGGCCTCGCCGCCAAAATCCCGCTGCTGCACCGGCTTCGCGTGGCCAAGCCGATTGCCGCCCTGCGTCCGCTGCTGCAGGCCCGGTCCGCCAAGGCCCGGCTGCGCACCACCCGCTACCGCGGTGTCGACACCGCCACAATGGTTTACGACCAACTGCCGATCATGGACGTCTTCCGCAAGCTCAGCGACGATGCCGTCCTGGGCGCCATGGACCTCCGCGGCCAGACTCAGCCGTACTTCTTCGTGCTGCGCCGCGACAACTCGCTGCGGCTCAGCCGCTGAGATTTGTGCACGCAAATCCGCGCCGAACGCGGATTTGCGTGCACAACTCGCTAGCCGATGGAGCGCAGCTGCTTCGGCAGTGAGCGCTTTGACCGGTGCGGGCCCAGCACCGCTGCACCGAAGGGCCGCGTCAGCAGTTCGCGCGCAACGGCATTGACCTCTTCGAGGGTCACCGCGTCGATCGACGCGAGGGTTTCCGAAATCGACTTGTGGTTGCCGTAGTTCAACTCGGCGCGCCCGATGCGGTGCATCCGGGAACCGGAATCCTCCAGCCCCAGCACCAGCCCGCCGCGCATCGAACCCTTCGCAATACGCAGCTCGTCGGCGGTGATGCCTTCGCGCGCAACGTCTTCCAGCACCTCGGTGGTCACCCGCGCCACCTCGTCGAAGCGATCCGGCAAGCACGCCGAGTACACCGACAGCGCACCGGCGTCGGAGAAGGTGTCGATCGTGGAGTACACCGAATAGGCCAGTCCGCGGTTCTCCCGAATCTGTTGGAACAACCGGGAACTCAGCCCGCCGCCAAGCGCCGTGTTGAGCACCGACAGCGCCCACCGGTGCTCCCAGTTGCGCCCAGGGGTGCGTACACCCAGGTACATGTGAGCTTGCTCGGAGTCACGCTTGACGAACTGCAGCGTCGGGGTCCCCGGCACCCGGCCGGCCCCCTTACGCGGCGGCACGGGCTTGCGGCCACGCACCAGATGCGGACGAAAGTGCTTGCGCACCAACGACACAACCTCGTCGTGGTCGATGTTCCCGGCGACCGCGACCACCATCCGGTCGGGGGTGTACCGGCGGACGTGGAACGAGTGCAGTTGGTTCCGGGTCATCGACATGATCGATTCGACGCTGCCGATCACCGGACGGCCCACGGGGTGCGCGCCGAACATGGAGCCGAGGAAGACGTCGGCGAGGGTGTCCTCGGGATCGTCGTCACGCATCGCGATCTCTTCGAGCACCACGTCACGTTCCAGCTCGACATCTGCTGCGGCACAACGACCGTTGAGCACGACGTCCGAAACCAAGTCGATGGCCAGCCCGAGATCGCTGTCGAGCACGTGGGCGTAGTAGCAGGTGTGCTCGCGCGCGGTGAAGGCGTTCAGCTCACCGCCTACGGCGTCCATCGACTGGGCGATCTCGACAGCGGTGCGCGTCGGGGTCGACTTGAACAGCAGGTGTTCCAGGAAGTGTGCCGCACCGGCCACACTGGGGCCTTCGTCGCGTGAACCGACGTTGACCCATACACCGACCGACGCCGAATGCACGTGCGGCAGGTGTTCGGTGACGACCCGGAGCCCGCCGGGGAGAGTCGTCTTGCGCACAGCGGCCGGGGCCATGAGCGCTGTCTCGGGAGAGACAGCAGAGCCCCGGCCGTCGCGCAGATTCTGACTAGGAGGTTGCAGGCGCGGCATCTGCCGGTGCGGTCTCCGTTTCGGCAACAGCGGATTCACCGGACGGCGCCGCTGCGTTCTCGTCGTCCACCAGGACCAGGGAAATCTTCTGCCCCTTGCCACGGTTGTCCGCGGAAATGTCCGCGATCTCCACGCGCAGCTTGTCGCCGACGTTCACGACGTCCTCGACCTTCGCGACGCGCTTGCCCTTGCCGAGCTTGGAGATGTGCACCAGACCGTCACGGCCCGGCAGCAGCGAGACGAACGCACCAAAGTCCGTCGTCTTCACCACGGTGCCGAGGAACCGCTCACCGATCTTCGGCAGCTGCGGGTTGGCGATGGCGTTGATCTTGTCGATCGCCGCCTGCGCCGCCTCGCCGTTCGAGGCGCCGACGAACACGGTGCCGTCATCCTCGATGGAGATGCTCGCACCGGTCTCCTCGGTGATCTGGTTGATCACCTTGCCCTTGGGCCCGATCACCTCACCGATCTTGTCGATCGGCACCTTGATGGTGGTGATGCGCGGCGCGTACGGGCTCATCTCATCGGGCTCGTCGATGGCCTCGGCCATGACGTCGAGGATGGTCAGACGCGCGTCCTTGGCCTGGGCCAGGGCACCGGCCAGCACCTTGGACGGGATGCCGTCCAGCTTGGTGTCCAGCTGCAGCGCGGTGACGAACTCCTTGGTACCGGCGACCTTGAAGTCCATGTCGCCGAAGGCGTCTTCAGCGCCCAGGATGTCGGTCAGCGCGACGTAACGGGTCTCGCCGTCGACCTCGTCGGACACCAGACCCATTGCGATACCGGCGACCGGGGCCTTCAGCGGCACACCGGCGTTCAGCAACGACAGGGTGGAGGCACAGACCGAACCCATCGAGGTGGAACCGTTGGAGCCCAACGCTTCCGAGACCTGACGGATGGCATACGGGAACTCCTCGACGCTCGGCAGCACCGGCATCAGGGCCCGCTCCGCCAGCGCACCGTGGCCGATTTCGCGGCGCTTCGGCGAACCCACGCGGCCCGTTTCACCGGTCGAGTACGGCGGGAAGTTGTAGTGGTGCATGTAGCGCTTGCTGGTCTCCGGACCGAGCGAGTCGATCTGCTGAGCCATCTTGACCATGTCCAGCGTGGTGACACCCATGATCTGGGTCTCGCCGCGCTCGAACAGCGCACTGCCGTGCGCCCGCGGGATCACGGCGACCTCGGCCGACAGGGCGCGAATGTCGGTGATGCCACGGCCGTCGATGCGGAAGTGGTCGGTCAGGATGCGCTGGCGCACCAGCTTCTTGGTCAGCGAGCGGAACGCCGCGCCGATTTCCTTCTCGCGGCCGGCGTAGGTTTCGGCCAACCGGCTGAGCACCTCGACCTTGATCTCGTCGGTGCGCTCTTCGCGCTCCTGCTTGCCGGCGATGGTCAGCGCCTGCGACAGCGCGTCGGTGGCCACCGCGGCGACGGCCTGGAAGGCGTCGTCGGCGTAGTCCGGGAACACCGGGTAGTCGGCGGTCTCCTTACCAGCGGCGTCGTAAAGCTCCTGCTGTGCCTTGCACAGTGTGGCGATGAACGGCTTCGCGGCCTCCAGGCCCTCGGCCACCACGGCCTCGGTGGGAGCACCCGCGCCACCGGCGACCAGGTCGATGACATTGTCGGTGGCCTCGGCCTCGACCATCATGATGGCGACGTCGCTGTCGACCACACGGCCGGCGACGACCATGTCGAACACAGCGTTTTCCAGCTGCTCGACGGTCGGGAAGGCGACCCACTGGCCGTCGATCAGGGCGACGCGGACACCACCCACCGGGCCGGAGAACGGCAGACCCGAGATCTGGGTCGACGCCGATGCGGCGTTGATCGCCAGCACGTCGTACAGATCCTTGGGATCGAGGCTCAGGATGGTGACGACGACCTGGATCTCGTTGCGCAGGCCGGAGACGAACGACGGGCGCAGCGGCCGGTCGATCAGACGGCAGGTCAGGATCGCGTCCGTGGAGGGGCGGCCCTCGCGGCGGAAGAACGAGCCGGGGATGCGGCCCGCGGCGTACATGCGCTCTTCGACGTCGATGGTCAACGGGAAGAAGTCGAAGTGTTCCTTCGGGCTCTTGCTGGCCGTGGTGGCCGACAGGAGCATGGTCTCGTCGTCCAGGTAGGCGACGACGGAGCCGGCGGCCTGGCGTGCGAGGCGGCCGGTCTCGAAGCGGATGGTCCGGGTGCCGTAGCTCCCGTTGTCGATGACGGCGGTTGCTTCGAACACGCCCTCTTCAATTTCAACTGCAGACATGGATGTCGCAATTACCTCTCTCGGCCCGCCCTATGCGGGTTCCGTATTTTCTGGTTCCTCTTTGTTACAGCTGTCGCATCGTCACACGCGAGCATCCAGAAAACCCGAAAACCATCCCGCTAGTTGCTGACGGCCGTCGATCGAAGCGGCCGGGGTCGTACCCCGGCAGCCACTACCGAAGACCGCCCCACGAGGTTCAGGCGGATGCTGCAGTGTCGTTCCGACGTCTTGAGCGTCAGGCCCAAAACAGTTTCATATTACTACCCGCACCAATGCCCATCGCCAGGCCTGCCGGAGCAGACCTGGCGGTGGTTGTGGATCAGTGGTGCGTCAGCGACGCAGACCCAGACGCTCGATCAGCGAGCGGTACCGCGCGACGTCGACCTGAGCGACGTACTTGAGCAGCCGGCGACGACGGCCGACGAGCAGCAGCAGGCCACGACGGCTGTGGTGGTCGTGCTTGTGCTGCTTGAGGTGCTCGGTCAGGTCCGAGATGCGCTTGGTCAGCAGGGCGACCTGAGCCTCCGGCGAACCGGTGTCGGTCTCATGCAGGCCGTACTGACCCAGGATCTCTTTTTTCTGCTCGACAGTGAGTGCCACGAAACAACTCCATCAATTCGGTCCGCGAAGAACAACGAGGGCGCGGCCGCCGCGAACTGCAGCACGCGCGTCGGGCAGTTTATCAGGAAGCTACTACGGAACCAGAATCGTGCGAGCCCGCTGCGTATCGCGATCCATGGCCACGATGAGGTCATCGATCGAGTTGAATCTCTCCTGGCCGCGGATGCGCGAGACGAAATCGACTGCGACGTGCTGCCCGTAGAGGTCTGCCTCGGTGTCGAGCACGAAAGCCTCGACGGTGCGGGTGCGACCGGAGAACGTCGGATTGGTGCCGACGGATACCGCGGCCTGGTAGCGCTCCCCCGGCGTCACGGTACCGACGGAAGGGCCATGCCCCAGCACGGTGAACCAGGCGGCGTAGACGCCGTCGGCCGGGATGGCCGAGTGCATCGGCGGGGCGACGTTCGCGGTCGGGAAGCCCAGCCCGCGGCCACGGCCGTCGCCGCGGACGACGACACCCTCCACGCGGTGCGGCCGGCCCAGGGCCTCGGTCGCGGCGACCATGTCACCGGCGTCCACGCAGGACCGGATGTAGGTGGAGGAGAACGTGACGGTCTCGGCCTGATGATGTTCGGCCACCAGCGAGATGCCCTCGACGGCGAACCCGAAGCGCTCCCCGGCCTTGCGCAGCAGCGGCACGTTGCCGCCGGCCTTCTTGCCGAACGTGAAGTTCTCACCGACCACGACCTCGAGGACGTGCAGGCGCTCGACGAGCAGCTCGTGCACGTAGCGATCAGGGGTCAGCTTCATGAAGTCGGTGGTGAACGGCATCACCAGGAAGACGTCTACGCCCAGTTCCTCGACCAGTTCGGCCCGGCGCGTCAGCGTCGTCAGCTGGGCCGGATGACTGCCCGGGAGTACCACTTCCATCGGATGCGGATCGAATGTCATCAACACGGTGGGTACCCCGCGGGACCGACCCGCCTTCACCGCGTGGCTGATCAACTCAGCATGTCCACGGTGTACGCCATCGAATACCCCGATGGTGAGCACACATCGGCCCCAGTCCGTGGGGATCTCGTCCTGCCCACGCCAGCGTTGCACGACCGCAAGCCTACGGCGCGGCCGCGCGGCAGGCACCGTGAGATCCCCGGATCAGGTGACCATTGCCTAAACTTTGTGCTGTGAGTCCTGCAGACGACGCTGGCAACCCGCCGGATCTATCCCCGGTCGCCCAGGACTACCTCAAAGTCATCTGGACCGCCCAGGAGTGGTCACGCGAGAAAGTCAGCACGAAAATGCTGGCCGAACGCATCGGTGTATCGGCCTCGACGGCCTCCGAATCGATCCGCAAGCTTGCCGATCAGGGTCTGGTGCACCACGAGAAGTACGGCGCGGTGACGCTGACCGACACCGGGCGCAGCGCGGCGCTGGCCATGGTCCGCCGCCACCGGTTGATGGAGACGTTCCTGGTGCGCGAGCTCGGCTACGGCTGGGACGAGGTGCACGACGAAGCCGAAATCCTGGAGCACGCGGTCTCGGATCGCATGCTGGACCGCATCGACGCCAAGCTTGGCTTCCCGACCCGGGACCCGCACGGCGACCCGATTCCCGCGGCCGACGGTCAGGTGCCGACTCCCCCCGCCCGGCAACTGTCCGCCTGCTCGGACGGTGACGCCGGCACGGTGGCCCGCATCTCCGATCACGACCCCGAGATGCTGCGGTACTTCGACAGCGTCGGGATCACGCTCGATTCACATCTGCGGGTGGTGGCCCGGCGCGACTTCGCCGGAATGATCTCGGTGGCCGTCACGGCTGCCGACGCCGTGAACGACGACACGACAACCGTCGACCTGGGCAACCCTGCGGCCCAAGCCATCTGGGTCGTCGCTTAGCCGATCAGCGAGTGGTCACCAGTCCGGCCAGCAGCAAGTCGAACATCCGCCCGCACTGTTCAGCCGACGCACTGGCGAGGATGATGCCGAGAAGTCCGGTGACGACATCGTCGGCCGGCACATCCGCGCGCAGGCTGCCGTCGGCGGCGCCGGCGGTGAGCAGTGCGCCTACCGCGCCGACGACCCCGGCGCGGGTGTCTCCCGCCGTCACCGCACCCGAATCGAAGATCGCTTTCAGCGATTCGGCCATGCCCCGCTTGGCGGCCACGAACATCGCATAACGGTCCATCCACAGCCGCAGCGCCTCGACCGGCGGATGGGTACGCAACAGCTCCTGGGCCGTCGCGGCCACCTCCGCCAATTCGGCGCGGTACACCGCCTCGACCAGCACTTCACGGCTCGGGAAATGCCGGTACAACGTCCCGATACCGACGCCGGCATCACGCGCTATCCGCTCGAGTGACACCGGACCGCCGGCTGTGCCGAATGCCAGGGCCGCCACTTCCAGAATCCGTTCCCGGTTGCGGCGGGCATCAGCGCGCACAGCGTCAGCCATAGCGGAGGGTCCTCCGTTTCTGCTAGGTTGAACCAACCGGAGGTGCCTCCGATTCACTTGAGTATCCCAGACCATCAGATCTCAGGAGCGACGATGACCGATACGACACATCCCGGCGGCCTCGGTGCTATCGGTGGCCTACCGGTAGCGCGGATCGGATACGGGGCCATGCAACTGCAGGACGCCGACTCGCCTGACGACGCGGTTGCGGTCCTGCGCCACGCGGTCGACCTCGGCATCAATCACCTCGACACCGCGTCGTTCTACGGCGGCGGAACGGTGAATGCCTTGATCCGACGAGCGCTCCGGCCGTACCGCGACGACCTGGTCATCGTGAGCAAGGTCGGTGCCGTGCACGTCCCGGATGGACCGTTGCCACTGGCGGCCGCCCAGAAGCCCGCGGAATTGCGCGCAGCAGTCGAGACGGACCTGAATCAGCTTGGCCTGGAACAGATTCCGGTGGTCAACTTGCGACGATTGGATCTGGGCCCCGGACTGCGCGCCGAGCGTGATCAGATCGTCGACATCGACGACCAGCTGGCCGAGATGATCGCGCTGCGCGACGAGGGCAAAATCGGCGCAATCGGCCTGAGCGGGGTGCCGGTCGAGACGGTTCGTCACGCACTGCCAGCAGGTATCACCTGCGTTCAGAACGCCTACAGCGTGCTGGACCGATCGCAAGAGGACACCCTGAGGCTGTGTGCCGAAGAGAGCGTCGCCTGGGTTCCGTTCTTCCCACTGGGATCGGCGTTCCCGGGCTTCCCCAGTGTCGCCGATGATCCCTCGGTGCGAACGGTGGCAGAGCGAATCGGCGCCACGCCGGCCCAGGTCGGCCTGGCCTGGTTGCTGGCGCACGCCCCGAACACCCTGCTGATCGCTGGTACCCGATCGATCGCCCATCTGGAGGACAACGCCGCCGCCGGGTCGATTCAGCTCGACACCGAGGCCCTCAGCCTGCTGGACGCGGCGGGTGCCACGACGGCCCGGCCACACGGCGCAGAACCGTTTCTGGCCGCCGGCGACTGACCTTCAGAGCGTCGCGGGCCGGAGCACCACAACCGATCGGGTGCGTTTGGGTCCGTCCTCCAGCAGGGCGATCACCTGCCCGTCGGCAGCCGTCGCCGCGTAGGTCCCATCGATGCCGGCCGGCTCGAGGGCCCGCCCGTGCCGGGTGTCCTCGGTCTCGGCGTCGGTCAGGTCGCGTCGCGGGAAGCCCAGCAGGCAGGCCGCGTCCAGCGAGTAGCTCAGCTCCGCGGCGTCCGTCAGCTGCTCCAGGGTGCGGGCCTCGTCCAAGCCGTAGCGACCGACCTTGGTGCGCCGCAATGCCGTCAGGTGCCCGCCCACGCCGAGAGCCGAACCGACGTCACGCGCCAGCGCTCTGATGTATGTACCCGACGAGCAGTCCACGGTGACGTCGACATCGACGAAGTCGTCAACGTGCCGCACCGCGTCAACGGAGAACCGCTCGATCCGCACCCGCCGGGCCGCCAGTTCCGGCGCCTTGCCTTCGCGCACCAATTTGTAGGCCCGCTCGCCGTCGACCTTGATGGCGCTGACCGCGGACGGCACTTGGTCGATCTCGCCACGCAACGTCGCCACCGCGGCCTCGATCTCTTCGGCGGTGACATGAGCCGCCGAAACAGTCTGCAGCACTTCACCTTCAGCGTCCTCGGTGGACGTGGTCTGCCCGAGCCGGATCGTCGCGCGGTACGTCTTGTCGGTGGCCGTCAGCAGACCCAGGATCTTGGTGGCCCGCTCGATCCCGACCACGAGCACGCCGGTGGCCATGGGGTCCAATGTGCCGGCATGCCCGACCTTGCGGGTACCGAACAGTCGACGACACCGGCCGACGACGTCGTGGCTCGTCATCCCGGCGGGCTTGTCGACGATCACCAAGCCAGGCGGCGGCGCCGGCCGCGAAGCCGTCTTCACAGCGAGATCGCCGTCAGGACCAGGCCGTTGGATACCGTGAACCGCCCCGGCAGTTCGGTCAGCGGCGGCCCGAACTCGGCTGCCGGGTCGATGAGAATCCGCGACAGGAATGTGCCCGAGCTGCCCGTCGAATCCAGCTCGAAAGTGATGTGTGCATCCTCGAATCCGAGCCAGCGGTGCGTCAGCGGGAACCAGGCCTTGTACGTCGCCTCCTTGGCGCAGAACAGGATTCGGTCCCAGTGCAGGTCGCCTTCCAACATCCCGATGGCGCTCTGCTCGGCGGGTAACGCGATGGCGCCGAGCACCCCTTTGGGCAGGACCCCGTGGGGTTCGGCGTCGATACCGACCGAGCGCACCTGCGTGGCCCGGGCCACCACCGCGCCGCGGAAACCCTCGCAGTGCGTCAGGCTGCCGACGATGCCGTCGGGCCAGCACGGTTCGCCCTTGTCGCCCTTGAGGATCGGAACCGGGCCGACGTCGAGCTTGCCCAATGCCTCACGGGCACAATGCCGGACCGTGATGAACTCGTTGCGGCGCTTGGCCACCGACCGGGCGATCAGCGGCTCTTCCTCCGGCAGCGGCACGAGATGGCCCGGGTCGGAATACGTCTCTGCAGTGGCCACCACGTCGGGCAGCACCTGCGTCAAAAGAGAATCGCTCACTGGGCCACTCGGTTCTTCGCGCAAGCGCTCATCACAATCGCCTCGAATTGATCCGGTCCTGCATCTTCTGCGCGTGCTCCCGCATCTCCTGGGTGATCTCGAAGTGACCACCGAAGTCGTTGAGGTAGCCCGGCGGGTACTGGGGGTCCGGCAGGATTTGGCGCATCCACCGATAAGGCTTGCGGCGCCGCCACTCTCGCGGGTAACCGACGGAGACTTCCTCGAACCGCACCCCGTCGTACCAAGTGGTGCGCGGGATGTGCAGGTGGCCGTACACCGAGCAGATGGCGTTGTAGCGGGTGTGCCAGTCCTTGGTCGCCGTGGTGCCGCACCATAGCGAGAACTCCGGGTAGAACATGGCATCGCAGGGTTCACGCACCAATGGGAAGTGGTTGACCAGGACCGTCGACTCCATCCAGTCCAGGTCGTCGAGCTTCTTGCGGGTGATGTTCAGCCGGTCGCGGCACCACGCGTCGCGCGTCGCGTATGGCTCGCTCGACAGCAGGAACTCGTCGGTGCCGACCACATTGCGCTCCTTGGCCAACGCCAGCCCCTCGGCCTTGGTCGCGGTACCCGCAGGCAGGAAGGTGTAGTCGTACAGCAGGAACATCGGCACGATCGTCGCCGCGCCGCCCGGACCGGTCCAGACCGGGAACGGATGCTCGGGCGTGACGATGCCCATCTGGTCGCACATGTCGACCAGGTAGTCGTAGCGGGCCTTCCCGAAGATCTGCACCGGGTCCTTGTTGGTGGTCCACAGTTCGTGGTTACCCGGCACCCAGATGACCTTGGCGAAGCGCTTACGCAGCAGGTCCAGGGACCACCGGATGTCGTCGGTGCGCTCGGCGACGTCGCCGGCGACGATCAGCCAGTCGTCCGGCGAGGCAGGGTGCAGCGACTCGGTGACCGGCTTGTTTCCGGTGTGCCCGATGTGCAGGTCACTGATGGCCCAAAGGGTCGGCTGGGTCGACACAAAAATTCAGCGTACTTGGGCGGCAGCAACCACCGCTGTCCTGCCAACCGTCCCGCGCACCGGGAGAAACTAGAACAGGTTCTCCCTTCCCGTCCGGTGTGACGCAGGCGACTTGTAGACTCCCCGCAGTATTGCTCGGATCTAAGGGGTGTCATGGCAGCGATGGCCGGGAAACTGCGTCTGTTGTCGGCGGTGTGTGCGCTCGTGACAGCAGGCGTGGTGGTCACACAGACCAACCCAGTGACACCAACCGGCGGCAACGTCGAGTTGCGTTCCACTTCTGCCCCCATGGCCCCGATCAGCAGCACCATCAAGTCGCCGATCATCTCCACCACGAATCCCAGCCCGTTCGATCCGTGCGACCAGATCCCGCTCGACGCCATCAATGGCATGGGCCTGGGCTTCACCCCGCCCGACCATGAAGACGGCCTGCGCTGCCACTACGACGCCGGCAATTACCAGATGGCTATCGAGCCCATCGTCTGGCGCACCTACGAGCAGACGTTGCCGGCCGACGCCGTCGAGCTGACCATCGCCGGACACCGCGCCGCCCAGTACTGGATCATGAAGCCGACCGACTGGAATGACCGGTGGTGGGTGACCTGCATGATCACTTTCAAAACCAGCTACGGCCTGATCAACCAGTCGCTCTTCTACTCGCCGATCGAGTCGCCCGAGCGCCCGGACTGCCTGCAGACCAACCTGCAGCGCGCCAATCAGCTGGTGCCGTTCTACAAGTTCTGATTGCGGGTCGCCCACGAGCTCGCGGTCGGCGCTCGGCGGTACGGATCGGTACCCTCCGAATGGTGAGCTCCCGAATCGCCCATCTCGGCTCCCGGTTGCTGAGCCGCGTCCTCGACGTCCCGCCTCCGACGACCGACTACACCGTCAGCCGCGTCACCACCCCGATGCGTGACGGAGTCGAACTCGTCGGTAGTCACTACGCCCCCACCGGAACCGCCAAGGGCACCCTGCTGGTGCGGTGCCCCTACGGTCGCGGCTTCCCGTTCGGCCCGGTGTTCGGCGCGGCCTACGCCCGGCGCGGCTATCACGTGCTGGTGCAGAGCGTGCGCGGCACGTTCGGCTCCGGTGGCGAATTCGAACCGATGGTCAACGAGGTCGCCGATGCCGTGGACACCGCGGCCTGGCTGCGGGATCAGCCGTGGTTCACCGGGTCGTTCGCCACGATGGGGTTGTCGTACCTCGGCTTCACCCAGTGGGCGCTGCTCAGCGATCCCCCGCCCGAACTGAAGGCCGCGATCATCAGCGTCGGCCCCCACGACTTCGCCGAATCAACTTGGGGCACAGGCGCATTCACGCTCGATAACTTCCTGAGCTGGAGTGACATGATGGCGCACCAGGAAGAAGCCCCGCTCGCCGTCATTTTTCGGCGGTTCCGGGCACCGCGCCTGGTCGCCCGCACCCATATGCAGGCACCGGCCGGGGCCGCCGCACGCCGGCTGCTGGGTTCCGGCGCGACCTGGTACGAATCGTGGCTGAGCCACCCCGATGGCGCCGACCCGTTCTGGGAGAAGATGGTGTTCACCGACACGCTGGACAAGGTCGACGTGCCGGTGCTGCTGATCGGCGGCTGGCAGGACCTCTTCCTGGAGCAGACGCTGACGCAGTTTCAGCGTCTGAAGTCACGCGGCGTGCCCACCGCGGTCACCATCGGGTCGTGGACCCACACCCAGGTGATGGCCCGCGGCGGGGCCACGGTGCTGCGCGAATCGCTGGCCTGGCTCGACAGGCATCTGGCCGAGCGCGCGGAGGCTCCCGAGCGAGCTGCCGTCCGGGTCGAGGTCACCGGGCAGGGCTGGCTGACCATGCCCGACTGGCCACCGGTTGCCACCGACCTCGAGCTGTACCTGCAACCTGCGCACCGGCTCGGGACCACCGCGCCCGCCGATACCGCACCACCGTCGCGGTTCACCTTCGATCCGGCGGCGCCGACGCCCACGCTCGGCGGCCGGCTGCTGTCGTCAGCGGCGGGCTACCAAGAAGACTCCGCACTGAGCCGGCGGCCCGACGTCGTCGACTTCACCGGTGAACCTCTCGCCGCGGACCTGTACCTCATCGGCACCCCGGTGATCGACCTCGCGCTGTCCTGCGACAACCCCAACCGGGACATCTTCGTCCGGCTCAGCGAGGTCGATGCAAAGGGCAGGTCCCGCAACGTCAGCGACGGATTCCGCAGGCTCACAACGCCTTCGGACCAACCCGAAACCCTGCGGCTCGAGCTCGACGCCGTTGCGCACCGGATCCCGGCGGGGTCGCGGCTGCGGGTGATCGTCGCGGGCGGCTGCCATCCCCGCTATGACCGCAATCTCGGCACCGGCGAGCCCGTCGTCTCCGGCGAGCGCATGGCGCCGGCCACGCACACGATCCATCACGGTGCGGGCGGGGTGTCCCGGCTGCTGCTGCCGACCGTGGCGCTGTCAGCCGACTGAGTCGCGCACCCGCTGAGCAATGGCGGCGAGCGACGCGTCGTCGTACACCGGCGGTCCCCACTCAGGCGTGACGGGCAGATTCACCCAGCTGCGGCAGCCTGCGTAGTCCGGGGTACGCGGCAGCCGCACCGGGGCGGCAAGCGGTTTCGCCTGTACCACCAGCACCGTCAGCCGGTGCCGGGGCCGAAAGTCCAACCGGTCGTTCTGCACCGACGCGCCGGTCCAGATGTGCAGATCAGCGATGGCCTCCAGCTGGTCCGGACGCTCGACCGCCACGGCGGCAGCGATTTTCGCGCCGCCACGCAGTACCACCTCGGTTTCGGTGCTGTCCCCCGCGGCCCGCTCCAGCAGATCGCTGAACTCGGGCCGGACGCGCTCGGCATGGCTGTGTTCGACCGTCGGGAAGAAGACGAACTCCGGCGCCGATATCGCAAACCGCTTCTCACCGATGCCGCCCTTGCGCAGCAGTACCGTCTGCCGCCCGTCGAGCAGCGCCTGCACCGCCGCGCCCCACTCCTTGAGCGCGGGCGAATTCACTTGGCGGCCAACCTCGCCTGCACCTCGGGCCGCCGCAACGGCGGCACGGTCTTGGGTGGCTGCCGCCGGGCCGGCAGCTGGTTCAGCAGACTCTCGGTGACGGCCGTGACCTCGGCCACGGCCGCCTCGAAGGCGTCGACGTTGGCGGCGGTGGGACGGGTGATCCCGCTGACCTTGCGGATGTACTGACGTGCGGCGGCCTCGATCTCCTCGGCCGTGGCAGCCGGCTCCAGGCCACGCAGTTCGGTGATGTTGCGGCACATGGCCTCCACGATAGGCCCGCCCGGGCCGCAAGTTACGGTGTCGGTGGGTGACCGCAAAGCAAGGAGCCAACGTGACCGACGTTCTACTGATCGACACCACCGACCGGGTACGCACCCTGACGCTGAACCGGCCGAAGTCCCGGAACGCGCTGTCCTACGAACTTCGCGATGCCTTCTACGGTGCGCTGCGCCAGGCCGAGGCCGACCCAGATGTCGACGTGGTGATCCTGACCGGTGCCGATCCGGTGTTCTGTGCCGGCCTGGACCTCAAGGAGCTCGGGGAAGGCGCTGTTCTGCCGGACATCTCACCGAAGTGGCCGAACATGACCAAGCCGGTGATCGGTGCGATCAACGGCGCTGCCGTCACCGGTGGTCTGGAGCTGGCGCTGTACTGCGACATCCTGATCGCCTCGGAGAACGCCAAGTTCGCCGACACCCACGCACGGGTCGGACTGCTGCCGACCTGGGGTCTGAGTGTGCGACTGCCGCAGAAGGCCGGTGTCGGACTGGCCCGCCGGATGAGCATGACCGGCGACTACCTCTCGGCGGCCGAAGCGCTGCGGGCCGGGCTGGTCACCGAGGTCGTGCCGCATGACGAGCTGCTACCGACCGCGCGGCGCGTCGCGGCCTCGATCGTCGGCAACAACCAGAACGCCGTTCGCGCGCTGCTGGATTCGTATCACAAGATCGACGGTTCGCAGACCGACGCCGGCCTGTGGATCGAAGCCTCGTCGGCGCGGGACTGGAACAGCGCCGTCGGCAACGACATCGCCGCCAACCGCAACGCCGTCATGCAGCGCGGCCGCAGCCAGGTCTGATCACCACCGTCGCCTGCCATCTCCCGTCGCCCGCCATCTCCCGCGAGCGTGCGTGTCTGTCCCCGACACGCCGCTGCCGAGGTGTCAGAGCGTCCCGCTCGCCAGCCGTGAGCGGGACGTTCCGGCACGGAACCCGCGGCGTGTCGTGTGTAAAACACGCACGCTCGCGCGAAGTGGGCAGAGCGGTCAGAGCGGTCAGAGCCAGCGGCCGGACAGTGCTCGCCAGCCGACAAATATCAGCCGCAGCACCAGGAACGTGCTCAACCCGGACCAGATGCCGGCGAGGCCCCAGCCGAACGCCAGCGACAGCCAGATGAGCGGCAGGAAGCCGACCAGCCCGCTGATCAGTGTGGCATTGCGCATGAACTTCGCGTCGCCGGCGCCCAGCAGCACCCCGTCGAGCGCGAAAACGATTCCGGCGATGGGTAATTGGGCCACCATGAACCACCACGGGATGCCGATTTGAGCCCGCACCGCGTGGTCGTCGGTGAACACCGCCGGCAGCACGCCGGCGCCCAGGGCGAACACGGCGGCCAGCACCGTTGCCGCGGCAGCCGAGTACACCGTGACCCGTCGCGCCACAGCCTTAGCGTGCCCCGGCTCCCCTGCCCCGAGGGCAGCACCGACCAGTGACTGCGCTGCGATGGCCAATGAATCCAGCACCAGCGCAAGGAAATTCCACAGCTGTAGGACCACCTGATGGGCGGCGACGGCGGCCGCGCCGAACCGCGCTGCAACCGCACCGGCAGACAGGAAGCACACCTGGAACGCCAGGGACCGCAGCACCAGATCGCGGCCCATGGTCAGTTGTGCGCGCAGCACATCGGGCCGTAGCCGCAGCGAAACCCGTTCGGAAAGCAGCGCATACCCGAACAACGCCGCGGCGACCCACTGCCCCACCAGGTTGGCCACCGCCGAACCCGCCAGCCCGAGCCGCGGCAACCCGAGCCACCCGAAGACCAGCAGCGGACACAGAATCGCCGAAATACCCACGCCGACAAGCACGTACCGCAGCGGACGGGCCGTGTCCTGCACACCGCGCAGCCAGCCGTTGCCCGCCATGGACATCAGGATCGCCGGGACGGCCAGAATCGCGATGCGCAGCCACGGCAGTGCCGTGACGGCGATGCCGCCACGAGACCCCGCGATGGCCGTCAGCAGAAACGGTGCACATGCCTGCACGGCGACCACGATGAGCAGACCGACGCCCAACGCCAGCCAGGTGGCCTGCACGCCCTCGCCGACCGCGCCGGACCGGTCACCGGCACCGAAGCTGCGGGCCGAGCGCGACGTCGTGCCGTACGACAGGAACGTCAGCTGTGACCCGACCAGACTCAGGATCAGGCCGCCGACCGCCAGACCGGCCAACGGCAGTGCACCGAGGCGGCCCACCACCGCGGTGTCCAGCAGGAGGTAGATCGGCTCGGCCGCGAGCACCCCGAGAGCCGGGAAGGCCAGTGCCGCGATGCGACGGCCGGTGACCTCGGTGGTCATGATGTGCACCGTCGTCGGCGACGAGCGTGCGCGACATGCACACCACATTCGGCGTGTCGGCGTACAAACACGGTCGCTCGCGGGATCAAGAGAGCGCGGCGATGAGGGCCGCGACGACGTCCTCGGTGGTTCCGGTCGGCGAGTAGCCCGCCGCGAACCGGTGACCGCCGCCGCCGAACGAACTGGCCAGCACCGACACGTCGACCTCGGTCTTGGCACGCAGCGACACCGACCACTCGCCGGGCGCGATCTCTTTGAGCACCGCCGCCACCTCGGCCTCGGACGTGGTCCGGACGATGTCGATGATGCTCTCGACCTCTTCCGACAGCGCACCCGCGAATTCGTGATGTGGCACAACGGCGTACACCAGCCCCTTGCCGCCGGCGGCCTCAGGCACCAGGCAAGCCGTGGACAGCACCCGGGACAGCATGGGCAGCCACGAGTACGGATGGGTGTCGAACAGCGCACGGCTCACCGCGCCATTGTCGACGCCGATGTCCAGCAGCCGCGCCGCCAACCGGTACGCCCGGGCACTGGCCCACCGGAACGAACCGGTGTCGGTCGTCAGCCCCGCGTACAAGCAGTGCGCCACCGGCAACTCGATCGGCTTACCCCAGGCGTCCAGCAATTCGGCCACCAGCATGGTGGTCGAATCTGCCGACGGATCAACGTAATTCGCGCTGCCGAACAACCGGTTCGAGGCGTGATGATCGATCACCAGCACCTGCCTGCCGGGGTCGGCCAGTTTCGCCAGCGAACCCAGCCGGTTGACGCTCGGAACGTCGACGGTGACCACCAGGTCGGCGTCGGTCCGCATCTGGTCCGGCGGCACCAACAGGTGCCCACCCGGCAGCGTCTGCAGCGAATTCGGCACGGTCGCCGGAGCGGCGAAGCCCACCTGGACGCCCTTGCCGCATTCCTCTAGGACCAATGCGAGCGCGAGGCCCGCCCCGATGGTGTCGGCGTCTGGGTACACGTGGGCAACCACGCTGACGCTGTCGACCGCACCGAGCAGATCAGCCGCAGCGCGCGCGTCAACCCGCGCGCCCTGCGGCCGGATCTCAATCGTCGGTTCGATCGCGGTCACCTGCATCCTCGGAATCGCTGTCCCCCACCACACGGTACGGATCGGCGTCACCGGCGTGCGTGGCACCTTCACGGATTCGAGCCACATCCGCATCCGCGGCACGAGCCCGGGCCAACAGCTCCTCCATCTTCAGAGCCGCATCGGGCACGGTGTCGCGCTCGAAAGTCAGCGTTGGGGTGAACCGAACTCCGGTTCCCGCACCGACTTTCGTGCGCAACGCACCCTTGGCCTTCTCCAGGGCAGCCGCGACGCCGTCGTAATCCGGCTCCTCGTCGAGGCTGGTCCCGATAACGGTGTAGTACAGCGTGGCGTCGTGCAGATCACCGGTCATCTTGGCATCGGTGATCGTCACGCCGTCGAGCCGCGGATCCTTGATCTCGTATTCGATCGCCGATGCGACGATCGTCGAGATGCGCTTGGCCAATCGCTTGGCGCGTGCTGGATCTGCCACCTACGTACGAGCCTTCTCAACGAGTTCGTACGTCTCGATGACGTCGCCTTCCTTGATGTCGTTGTAGGTCAGCGTCAGACCGCATTCGTAACCTTCGCGCACCTCGGTGGCGTCGTCCTTCTCGCGCTTGAGCGAGGACACCGTGAGGTTCTCGGCGATGACGATGTTGTCGCGCAGCAGGCGGGCCTTGGCGTTACGCCGCATGAGGCCCGACTGCACGAGGCAACCAGCGATGTTGCCGATCTTCGACGACCGGAAGATGGCGCGGATCTCGGCGCGGCCGAGCTCCTTCTCCTCGTAGATCGGCTTGAGCATGCCCTTCAGCGCACTCTCGATCTCGTCGATGGCCTGGTAGATCACCGAGTAGTACCGGATCTCCACGCCCTCGCGGTTCGCCAGCTCCGTCGCCTTGCCCTCGGCACGGACGTTGAAGCCGATGATGATGGCATCCGATGCCGACGCCAGGTTGACGTTGGTCTCGGTGACGCCACCGACACCGCGGTCGATGACGCGCAGTTCCACCTCGTCGTCGATCTGGATGCCCATCAAGGCCTCCTCGAGCGCCTCGACGGTGCCCGAGTTGTCGCCCTTGAGGATCAGGTTCAGCTGGCTGGTTTCCTTCAGCGCCGAATCCAGGTCTTCCAGGCTGATGCGCTTGCGCGAACGTGCGGCCAGCGCGTTGCGCTTGCGCGCGCTGCGCCGGTCGGCGATCTGCCGGGCGATGCGGTCCTCGTCGACGACCAGCAGGTTGTCACCGGCACCCGGCACCGACGTGAAGCCGATGACCTGAACCGGACGCGACGGCAGAGCGTCGTGGACGTCCTCGCCGTGCTCGTCGACCATACGACGGACGCGACCGTAGGCGTCGCCCGCCACGATCGAGTCGCCGACCCGGAGCGTGCCGCGCTGGATGAGCACGGTGGCCACGGGGCCGCGACCGCGGTCCAGGTGTGCCTCGATGGCCACACCCTGGGCCTCCATGTCGGGGTTGGCCCGCAGGTCCAGCGAGGCATCCGCCGTCAGCAGCACTGCTTCGAGCAGCGCGTCGATGTTGGTGCCCTGCTTGGCCGAGATGTCCACGAACATGGTGTCGCCGCCGTACTCCTCGGCGACCAGGTTGTACTCGGTCAGCTGCGCCCGGATCTTCTGCGGATCCGCGCCTTCCTTGTCGATCTTGTTGACCGCCACCACGATCGGCACGTCAGCGGCCTGAGCGTGGTTGATGGCTTCCACCGTCTGCGGCATGACGCCGTCGTCGGCGGCGACCACCAGGATCGCGATGTCGGTGGCCTTGGCACCACGGGCACGCATGGCGGTGAACGCCTCGTGACCCGGGGTGTCGATGAACGTCACCAGACGCTCGTTGCCGTCCAGCTCGGTCAGCACCTGGTAGGCGCCGATGTGCTGGGTGATGCCACCGGCCTCGCCCTCGCGGACGTTCGCCTTACGGATCGTGTCGAGCAGTCGGGTCTTACCGTGGTCGACGTGGCCCATGACGGTGACCACCGGCGGCCGGCTGGCCAGGTCGTCCTCGTCGCCGGCGTCCTCGCCGTAGGTGAGGTCGAACGACTCGAGCAGCTCGCGGTCCTCGTCCTCCGGGGACACGACCTGCACGACGTAGTTCATCTCGCCGCCCAGCAGCTCGAGGGTCTCATCGCCCACCGACTGGGTGGCGGTCACCATCTCGCCCAGGTTGAACAGCGCCTGCACCAGCGAAGCCGGGTTGGCGTTGATCTTCTCGGCGAAGTCGCTCAGCGACGCGCCGCGAGCGAGGCGGATGACCTCACCGTTGCCGTGCGGCAACCGCACGCCACCGACGATCGGGGCCTGCATGTTCTCGTATTCGGCGCGTTTTGCGCGCTTCGACTTGCGGCCACGACGGGGCGCGCCACCGGGACGCCCGAAGGCACCCGCGGCACCGCCGCGCTGACCGGGACGACCGCCGCCGCCACCGGGGCCACCGCCACCGGGAGCGCCGCCGCCACCGGGACGACCGCGGAAGCCACCACCGGCACCAGCACCGGCACCGGCACCGGCACCTGCGCCACCGCCGCGGTAGTTACCGCCGCCACCGGCACCGCCGGGACGAGGGCCACCACCGGCACCACCGGGACGCGGACCACCACCGGGACGCGGACCACCCGGACGACCGACGGCACCCGGACGGGCACCCGGCGGACGCGGGGGCATGTTGCCCGGCGTGACACCCGGACGCGGGCCACCGCCCGGACGCGGGCCACCAGCGCCGGGACCCGGACGCGGACCACCGGGACCGGGAGCCGGACGCGGGGCCGGGCGTTCGACCGGCTGCTGCGAAGAGAAGGGGTTGTTGCCGACGCGCGGTGCCCGCGGAGCCGGCTTGGGTGCGCCAGGTCGCGGACCCGGCGTCGCACCCGGAGTGGCCGGACGCGGCTGGGCCGGAGCGGCCGGTGCGGCCGACGCTGCGGGTGCCGGAGCGTCGGAAGCAGCCGGAGCAGCGGGCGCGCTCGGAACCTGGGGCCGCGGCACGCCGGGCTTGGGACCACCGGCCGCGGGAGCTGCCGGTGCGGGTGCCGTGGCCGCAGCCGCGGCGGGAGCCGCCGGTGCGACGGGCGCGGCTGGTGCCGCTGCCACGGGTGCCGGCTTCGGGGCACCGGGCTTCGGGCCACCGGACGGCCTGGCCGCCGCGGGGGCGGCCGGTGCCTCGGACTTGGCGGGCTTGCCGCCGCCGAACGCCTCACGCAAACGGCGTGCGACGGGCGCCTCCACAGTGGAGGACGCAGATTTTACGAATTCGCCCTGTTCGCTCAGCCGGGCGAGTACTTCCTTGCTGGTCACACCGAGTTCTTTTGCCAACTCGTGTACGCGTGCCTTACCTGCTGCCACTTCTCTCCTCATCGTGAGGCGTCAGCGGTGGGTAGGCCGCGCCTCGGTTTAGCTATGACGCATGGTCATCGGGACTTCACGGTGTGCTCATGTTCTTCGCTACCTGTTCTGTTGCTGTGGTGTTCAGGGTCCGTCAGGCGGATAAGGCACTGAAGAACTCTTCCACCTCAGAGGTGTCCGGCGAACCGGTGATGCGCAACGCTCGGGCGAATGCGCGCCGCCGAACTGCCGCGTCGAGGCACTGCTGAACCGGGTGCAACCACGCACCCCGACCCGGCAGGTTACCCGCTGAATCGACCGAGACGGCGCATTTACCATCCCCGTCGCGTACAGCTGCCACTCGAAGCAAGTCGACGGCCAGCTCTCGTTTCCGGCAGCCGATGCAGGTACGCACCGGAGCTGTCGGAGTCTCGTGCTGGATCACAGTGCAGTCTACCGTCTCGGGGCCCGTGAACTTCAATCGCGGTCGCGGCCCCGACACGCCGCCGGTTACTGCGGGTTTTTGCCTCAGCGGTCGCGACCGGCGCCATGGCCCGCCGACCGGCCGCCGGCGTCTGCCTCCCGGGCCCCGGTCGGTGCCCCCTGAACGTCGGCGTCGCTGCGGATGTCGATGCGCCAACCGGTGAGCCGGGCCGCCAGGCGGGCGTTCTGGCCCTCCTTGCCAATAGCCAGTGACAGCTGAAAATCAGGCACCACGACCCGCGCCGCGCGCTGCGCCTCGTCGATCACCGTCACCGACACGACCTTGGCCGGCGACAGGGCGTTGGCGACGAACTTCGCCGGGTCCTCGTCGTAGTCGATGATGTCGATCTTCTCGCCCGAGAGCTCGCTCATCACGTTCCGCACGCGCTGACCCATCGGCCCGATGCAGGCGCCCTTGGCGTTCAGCCCCGGGACGCGCGACGCGACCGCGATCTTGGACCGGTGCCCGGCCTCACGCGCGACGGCGACGATCTCGACCGACTCGTCGGCGATCTCGGGGACCTCCAGCGAGAAGAGCTTGCGCACCAGGTTCGGGTGGGTCCGCGACAGCGTGATGACGGGTTCGCGGGCGCCGCGGGTCACCCCGACCACGTAGCAGCGAACACGGTCGCCGTGCACGTAGCTCTCCCCCGGCACCTGCTCGGCGGCCGGGATCACGCCCTCGGAGCCCTTGGCTTCCGTACCGACCCGCACCACGACGAGGCCGCGGGCGTTGGCCCGGGCGTCGCGCTGGATCACGCCGGCGACGATGTCGCCTTCACGGGCCGCGAACTCGCCGTAGTTCTTCTCGTTCTCGGCATCGCGCAGCCGCTGCAGGATCACCTGACGCGCGGTGGTCGCCGCGATGCGGCCGAATCCCTCGGGGGTGTCGTCCCACTCGTGGATGACGGTCCCATCGGTGTCGGTCTGCCGCGCGATCACCCGCACGATGCCCGACTTGCGGTCGATGTCGATGTACGCGTCGGGCTCGTGCCCTTCGGTGTGGCGGTACGCCGTCAGCAGCGCCGTCTTGATGGTGTCGACGACGACGTCGACGGTGATTCCCTTGTCCGCCTCGATGGCATGCAGTGCCGCCATGTCAATGTTCATCCGTCGGCCCCCTCTCCGGTCATACCCGCCAGTTCCATTTCCCGGCGATTGGGTGGTGAAAATTCAACCTGTACAACAGCTTTCGCGATGTCCGCGAGTGCGACGGTGGTCACCGACAGCACTCCGCGGTTGGCGACGATCAGTTGGATCGCGTTGCCGTCGTGCTCGCCCAGCCGGCCCGTCAGCGACGTGCCGTCGGCCAGGGTGAGCTCGACCTTGCGACCACGGGCGCGGCGGAAGTGCCGCTCCGCGGTCAATGGACGCTCGACACCGGGCGAGGTGACCTCCAGCACATACGGCTCGGAATCGGCGGTCGCCTGGTCCAGCAGCTCGGATGCGGCGCGTGACAGGTCGGCGACCGCATCGAGGTCCAGACCCGCGTCACCGTCGGCCACCACGACGATCCGTGGCGGGCGCGCGGCGGCGTCCACCCGCACGTCCTCGATGTCGTATCCGGCATCCGCAAAAGCACTGCTGAGCAGCTCAAGCACCTGGCCTGTGGTCGGTAACCGACTGGGTGGCAGCGGTCGTTCCGGCGTGTCCCGGGCCACGGCGAGCTCCTCATCTTGAGTTGTGCGGACAGGGCCCCCAGAAGGGTGAACCCGGTACCAACGATACGCCAGCAGCGCATGGCCGAATGGCAATCCCGACCGCGGCACCGGAGAACATCCGGCCCGACGGTGCCGGGAAGCCGCTGTCGGCAGGGCAGGATGTGGCTGGCAGGATGTGCCTGTGCCGCACACCGAAACCACCGTCAGCCGACGGCGTGTCCTGCTGGGCACGGCGGCGCTGGCGCTGTTCGGCGGCGCGGTGTCGGCCTGTGGATCGACACCCCAGCGCGATCCCGCTCTGGACATCCTGACCGCCGAACTCGACCGCGCTCGCCGCGACAGTCAGCTGGCCACGTCCGCCGCCACCGGTGTACCGCCCCAGCTGGCGCCGGCACTGACTGCTGTCGCGGCACTGCGGGACGCGCATGCCCGGGTTCTCGCCGACGAACTCACCCGAATGGGCAGCCCGCCGGCGGCCACGCCGTCGTCGACCACCGAGACGTCGGCAACCGCGACGTCCTCGGCCACGCCGGGAGCCACGCCGGCACCCGCGCCTCCGACATCCCAGGAAGTCGTTGCGGCGCTGGAACAGGCAGCTGACAGCGCAGGCCGCGCCGCGGCCGGTCAATCCGGTTACCGCGCCGGGCTACTGGCCTCGATCTCTGCCGCCTGCACCGCGGCCCACACCGTGACGCTCGCCGGTCAGGCCACGCCATGACGAGTCCCCAGCCCACCCCGACGCGGCCGGGTAGCGCCTCCGACGCCGCGGTGTACGACGCGATTGCCGCCGAGCACGGCACCATCTACGGCTACGGCCTGGTGTCGGCACACACCACGCCGGACGTCAACGATCTGGTTGCCGAGGCCCTGGCCAAACACCGGGCCAACCGTGAGGCCGGGATCGCGGCGCTGGCGGCACGGTCGGTGCCGGCGCCACTGCCGGCCGCGGGCTATCAGCTCCCCGTCGACGCGAACAACCCGGGCGACGCGGCCAAGCTGGCCCTGCAGATGGAAGAGGAGACCGCCGTCGCCTGGCGCGCGGCGGCAGAGCAGGCCACCACCGCCGAGGACCGGACGCTGGCGGTCAGGGCCCTCACCGACTGCGCGGTGCTGGCCGCCCGGTGGCGTGCGGTGCTCGGCGCGACGCCGGTCGCCGTGGCATTCCCCGGCGGCAACGACTAGCCCCACCTAGGTTCGGCAGGCAGATACCGAATCAGCGTCAATGCCGAGGATTGCTGTCGCATAGCGACCGCAATCCTCGGCGTAACTGGGTTATCCACCGCGTTGTGTCTTGAGTCCGCTTTGTCGATCGAGGGCCCGCTTATCCATGTCGCAGTCTCGCGTCATCGGGCCATGCTGGTCGAACCGGAAGGCGTACGTATCCACCACATCGACCACTTAGACGGACGCGCGCTCTGGAACGTCGGGCCGCCGCGGTTGCGTTATGAGGAAGCTGCCCTTGACGTTGCTTCCCGCGCAACGGGTTTCGATGCCATCGCGGTATTGGCCGATGCCTGCCAGTCGAGACGCACCACCGCAGATCGGCTTCTGCGAGTTCTCGACTCCCGCCAGCGCATTCGCGGTCGGCGGCGACTGCGCGCGGTACTGGTCGACATTGCCGAGGGAACCTGCTCAGTTCTGGAGTACGGATACCGCAATCGCATAGAGCGGGCGCATGGCCTGCCTCGGGCCAAACGGCAGACGCGTTCCGTCTCCTCGGTCGGCGTGGTCTATCGCGACACCGAATACGCGGAACGGCTCGTGGTCGAACTCGACGGCCGCCTGTTTCACGACTCGGCATCCGCGCGGAACATGGACTTCGAGCGTGACCTCGACGCTGCGGTCGATGGCCGGTCAACCGTGCGGCTCACCTATCAACAAGTGTTCGACCGATCGTGTCAGACTGCCGCCAAGATCGCTCAAGTTATGCGACAGCATGGAATCGGCGTCAGTGGGCGTGCGTGCGGGCCGGGATGCGAATACACCCGCCTCGACCTCGCGGCTTGACCCGTCGTCATAGGCCACCGCCGAGGATTGCTGCCACAGAGTGACCGCAATCCCCGGCGTAGCGAGTTGTCCGTACGTACGTCACAGCACAGGCCGCCGATGCGCCGCCGGCCGGACTACCCGGCCAGTGCCGCCGCGATCGCTGCCGCGGCGCCGTCGACCGGCACCTCGGTCTTCTCACCGGTGAACCGATTCCGCAGCTCCACGGTGCCGCCGGCCCAGCCACGGCCGACCACGACGATCCAGGGCACGCCCAGCAGCTCGGCGTCCTTGAACTTCACGCCGGGCGAGGACGTGCGGTCGTCGAGCAGCACGTCGAGGCCGAGCCGGTCCAGCTCACCCGCCAGCTCGGTCGCGCCACTGCGTACTTCCGTGTCCTTGTTCGCGATGACGAGGTGCAGGTCGAACGGCGACACCGAGGACGGCCAGCGCAGACCCAGCTCGTCGTGGTGCTGCTCGGCGATCACCGCGACCATGCGCGAGACGCCGATGCCGTAGGAGCCCATGGTCAGGCGGATCGGCTTGCCGTTCTCGCCGAGCACGTCGGCGCTGAAGGCGTCGGTGTACTTGCGGCCCAGTTGGAAGACGTGTCCGATCTCGATGCCGCGCGCCGAGACCAAGGGCCCGGCGCCGTCGGGCGATGGGTCGCCGTCGCGGACGTCGGCGGCCTCGATGGTGCCGTCCGCCACGAAGTCACGGCCGGCCACCATCCCGACGATGTGCTTGCCCCGCTCGTCAGCACCGGTGATCCACGACGAACCGTCCACGATCCGCGGGTCCACCAGGAAGCGAATACCGTTGTCCAGCAAGGCCTTCGGTCCGACATACCCCTTTACCAGGAACGGGTTGGCGGCGAAGTCGGCATCGTCGAGCAGCGCGTACTCCGCAGGCTCGAGCGCCGCGCCCAGGCGCTTCTCATCGATCTCACGGTCACCCGGCACGCCGATACCCAGCAGTTCCCACTCACCGCCGGGCTGACGCACCTTCAGCAGCACGTTCTTGAGGGTGTCGGCGGCGGTGATCTCCCGGCCCAGACCGGCCGTGTTGGCCCAGTCCACCAGGGTGGCGATGGTCGGAGCATCGGGTGTGTCGTAGACGACGGCCTCGGGTTGGCCTTCGATCGGCAGCGATTCGGGAACCGCGGTGACGACGGCTTCCACGTTGGCCGCGTAGCCCGACTGCAGGCAGCGCACGAAGGTGTCCTCACCGACCTCGCTCTCGGCCAGGAACTCCTCCGAGGCGCTGCCGCCCATGGCGCCCGACACCGCGGACACGATGACGTACTTGACCGCCAACCGGTCGAAGATGCGCTGGTACGCCTCGCGGTGCGCGTGGTAGGCGTCCTTGAGACCGCTGTCGTCGATGTCGAACGAGTAAGAGTCCTTCATGATGAACTCGCGGCCGCGCAGGATGCCGGCGCGGGGACGCGCCTCGTCGCGGTATTTGGTCTGGATTTGGTAGAGCCGCAGCGGGAAGTCCTTGTACGACGAGTACTCCCCCTTGACCGTGAGGGTGAACATCTCCTCGTGGGTGGGCCCCAGCAGGTAGTCGTTCTTGCGGCGGTCCTGCAGCCGGAACAGGTTGTCGCCGTATTCGGTCCAGCGGTCGGTGGCCTCGTAGGGGGCGCGCGGCAGCAGCGCCGGGAACAGAATCTCCTGGGCACCGATGGCGTTCATCTCACTGCGGACGACGGCCTCGATCTTGCGCAGCACCTTGAGGCCCAACGGCAGCCAGCTGTACAGACCGGGCGCGATCGGGCGGACGTAGCCGGCCCGGATCAGCAGCTTGTGGCTCGGCACTTCGGCGTCGGCGGGGTCGTCACGCAGGGTGCGCAGGAACAGCTCGGACATGCGGGTGATCACGGGGGGCCAGCTTAATCGCGGCCCTGCCAGGTGCAGACACACACCTCGTTGCCTTCGGTCCACCCATTCGTAGCGGCCCTCAGAGCAGCGCCTTGTTCACCACCTGTTCGTAGGCAGCTCTGTCCTTCGCGGTGACACCCGGAGCGAACTGCAGCACGATGTTCATCACCTGGAACGTGCCGGGCGTCGCTCCCGCGTACCCTTCGCCGGCGCCGGTCGTGGAGAACACCAGCACGGTCACCGCGTCGGTCTCGATCGCCTCGATGCACCCGATGTCAGGGCATTTCTGGCTGGCGACGTCACGCGGGTTGGCCACCGCCAGGCCCGCGGCGCCCATGTCCCTCACCAGCGACTGAGCGGTGACGGTGTTGAGCATCGGGGCTCCGGTCAGCGTGCCGGCCTGCGGGCCGGGTGCGGGTGGACGCTGGCAGCCCGTGATCGCAGCAGCGACGAGCAAGGTCGCGGCGATCATGGTCCGCGCACCGGATGCAGTCATGCACCATGAATAACACCGGAAGCTGGCGGGCTGACCACCGGGCGGAGCCGTCGAGTGGCTAGAGCGTTGGGCTGGTATGCGGGCTCGCTGCCGCACTCGCCGGATCGGCACCGCCCGGCGAGCTGGGCGTCGCGGGAACAACCGGCGCACTCCCGGCTTTCGGCGTCCCGATCTTGCCCGCGATCCACGGCAGCGAGTCGGCGAATGACTCGTTGGCAAAGCCCCAGTCATGCAGTCCGAGCAACGCGCGAACCTCGGCGTCGATCCCGTGTTGCCGGGCGATCTCGCAGAGAGTGCCGGCGGCGATGTCCTGGCCTTCCGGGTTCGCGCGGGCGTCGCGCGGGACGCCGGGTCCGGGGGCGTTGCATGCGGCGGCAGTGCCGGGGATCTCGAACAGGCCGGAGATGCCGCGGTAGCGGCCGTACTGGCGCATCACGGTGCTCGGATCGAACTCGGCCCATTTGGCTGCGTCACCGCCGTACAACCGGGCGATGGTCTGGTCCTTGGTGCCGATGTTCGGGCTCAGGTCACCGGCGATGTCGACGAACGCGCTGAACAGGTTGGGATGGCGCGCGGTGAGCTGCACCGCGCAGGTGCCGCCCATGGACCAGCCGACGATGCCCCAGTTCTCGGGCTTGGGGCTGACGCCGAAGTTCGAGACCACGTAGGGCACCACCTCTTTGGTCAGGTGGACCGATGAGTTGCCATGGCTGCCGTTGACGCATTCGGTGTCGTTGTTGAACGAACCGGTGGCGTCCACGAACACCAACACCGGGGCATTGCCGTCGTGTTCGGCGGCGTACTTGTCGATGGTGGCCTTGGCGTTGCCCGCCCAGATCCAGTCAGCCGGGGTGTTCAACTGCGACCCGATCATCATGATCGTCGGCAGCTGTGGTGGTGGATTGGTGGCGAACCACGCCGGCGGGAGGTAGACGAGTTCGGCTCGATGCGCGAAATTCGACTCGCGGGAGCTCGTCGTCACCGGCACGACCACTCCTCGCGGCGGCCGAATACCTTTGAGCTGCATGGCCGTCACCGACCAGCGGTCGATCTCGTCGGGCACCTTGCCAACGGTGAACTTGTTCCACGCCACGTACGCGGTCGGGAAGTAGCCGACCCACAGATTCATCATCAACAGCGCGCACAACCCACAGAGCGGCACCGCCAGCGCGGCCAGTCCCCGGCGTCGCCAGCGCGATCCCCGCCAGCCGAGGATCAGCACGGCAATCGAGAAGCCGCCGAGTGCGGTCCAGATCCACAGCCGCACCGGCGCCGGGTCACCGGCGATGCCGAGCGATGTGATGTACCAGTACAGCGCACCGGCACACCCGACGCCGACGGTGAGGGCCACAGACAGCCGTCCGACGCTCCACTGCCGCGACCGGCGTCCGATCGCGCAGCACAGGACCACGCAGGTCACGAGCTGAATCAGGAGCGGCAACCACCCATGCATCAGCGATGCATGGGTGACGAACGAAGGCACGCCGATCCTCCAGGAAAACTACGTCGAGATCGAACTAGAGCTCGGCTACGACCACCGTCGAGCTAAAGCTCTCCAGCATCCAGCGCTTCCTTGGTCTCCTGCGCCGCCGCGACCTCATTGGCGCTGTAGCCGATGAACAGCGCCACCACACCGACGATGACTGCCACCGCGGCGACCCACAGCAGGCCGTAGGTGTAGCCATGGTCGAGGGCCGTGTGCTGCGCGGCGTTCATCTTGGCAACCGGGCCGGTGGTCCCGCCGAGGTACAGCGTGCGCGAGGTGATGACGGCCTGGATGACGGCCAGCACGACCGGCCCACCGAGGTTCTGCAGCATCAGCGCGATGGCCGACAACGGCCCGATGTCGTTGAGCGCGACCCCGGCGATGGCCGAGACGGTCAGCGGCACGACGATCATGCCGATACCGAAGCCACCGACCGTGATCGGGATGACCAGGTTCGGGAAGTACGGGATGCCGCCGTTGAGGGTGGAGCCGTAGATCATCGCGGCGAGCACCAGGATGCCACCGGCGATCACCAGCACTCGCGGTGAGAACATCGCCACGAGCTGCGACGACAGCCCCAGCCCGATGCCGAGCGCGATGACGAACGGAATGAAGCCGATGCCGGCCTTCAGCGCGCTGTAACCCATGATGTCCTGCACGTACAGGCCGATCAGTACGGTCAGCGTGAACATCACGCCACCGGCCAGGAAGACCGCGGCGAAGGTGGCCACGCGGTTGCGGTCGCGGAACAGGACGAACGGAACGACAGGGTGCTCAGCGGTGCGCTCGACGAACAGGAACGCCAGGAACAGCACCGCTGCCGCCGCGCCCGAACCCAGCGTCAGCGGGGACATCCAGCCCTTCTCCGGGCCCATCGAGAAGCCGAACACCGCCGCGGTGCAGGCCAGGGTCGCCAAGATGGCGCCGGCCGCGTCGAGCTTCATGCGTTCGCGGGAGGTCTCGGTCAGGGTGGTGCGGGCCAGATAGATCATGACGAGACCGATCGGCACGTTCACCAGGAACGCGTAGCGCCACGAGAAGACGGTCAGCGCACCGCCGACAACGAGGCCCATCACCGAGCCGACACCGGTCATGGCCGCGAAGATCGCGGTCGCGGCGTTACGGGCCGGACCCTTCGGGAACGTGGTGGCGACGAGCGCCAGGCCGGTCGGCGAGGCGATTGCCGAACCGACACCTTGCAGCAGTCGGGCGGTGACCAGGGTCGTCTCGTCCCACGCGACGCCACAGAGAATGGACGCGATGGTGAAGAGGGCGACACCGACAATGAAGGTGCGCTTGCGGCCGATGGTGTCACCGAGGCGGCCACCGAGGAGCATCAGACCGCCGAAAGTCAGCACATAAGCGGTGATCACCCAGCTGCGGCCGGCATCGGAGAGGCCCAGCTCGTCCTGAATCTTAGGAAGAGCAACAATCGCGACAGTGCTGTCCATCGTGGCCAGCAGCTGCATGCCACCGATGGCGATGACTGCGGAAAGGAATCGGGGGGACGGAAGCCAAGCTGGATACCAGCTCTTTCGTTCGTCGTCGGTCTGTCCCACGTGCATGGAGAGCGGTTCGCGGCGGCTGTGTGCCATGGCGGTGCGCTCAGCGTCGTTGAGAGCCGTCATGGAAAGCTACCTTACAGTAATCTTAAGATTTCTTTAACCCTGCGAACGCCGCGACGTCCCCGATCACGATGATCGCGGGAGGTCGGATGCCCTCCGAACGGATGTCTTCGGGCGCGTCGGCGAGCGTGGTCTGCAGTGTCTGCTGTGCCGCCGTCGTCCCGTGCTGAACCACCAACACCGGCGTTTCTGCAGGTCGGCCTCCTTGCAGCAACACCTTGGCGAAGAGTTCGATCCGCTCGACCGCCATCAGCAGCACGATGGTGCCGCGCATCGCGGCCAGTGCGTCCCAATTCACTAACGATTCCGGGTGTCCGGGCGCCAGATGACCGCTGACCACAACGAATTCGTGCGTGACGGCCCGGTGAGTGACTGGCACGCCGGCCAGCGCCGGAACCGCTATGGCACTGGTCACACCGGGTACGACGGTGATCGGAATGCCCGCATCGGCGCACGCCAGCACCTCTTCATAACCGCGCGCGAAGACGAACGGGTCACCGCCCTTGAGCCGGACCACGAACTTGCCTTCCTTGGCGCGGTCGATCAGCACGGCGTTGATCGCGTCCTGGGCCATCGCCCGGCCGTACGGAATCTTGGCGGCGTCGATGACCTCTACGTGCGGACCGAGTTCGGCCAGCAGCTCTTGCGGGGCCAGCCGGTCGGCCACCACCACATCGGCGTGCGCCAGCAGCCGGCGGCCGCGGACCGTGATGAGCTCGGGATCGCCCGGCCCGCCACCGACCAGCGCCACACCGCTGTAGTTGTCGGGTTCAGCAGCGTCACCGATGGCGCCCCGATGCAGCGCCTCGTGAATGGCGGTGCGCAGCGCCGCGGAGCGCCGGTGCGCACCGCCGGCCAGCACACCGACCGTCAGGCCGTCGTATTCGAAGGACGCCGGGGTCACCGCCGAGCCCTCCAGCCCGGCGTCGGCGCGCACGCAGAAGATGTGCCGACGGTCGGCCTCGTCGGCGACCGCGGCGTTGACGGCCTCGTCGTCGGTGGCGGCGAGCACATACCAGGCGCCGTCGAGGTCGTCGTTCTGGAATACCCGTGACGTGAGGGTGATGCCGGTCCCGTCGGGGTTGTCGACCAGCGCTTCGACCACCGGGGTGGCGACGGGCGCGACGACGTGGACATCGGCACCACTGGCGATCAGCAGGGGCAGCCGGCGCTGGGCGACGCTGCCGGCGCCCACGACCACGACCTTCTTACCGGACAGATGCAGCCCCACGAGGTAGGCATGCTGGGACGTCATTTCGCTCCTCGCGTGCGCAGTATCACCCGGCGAGTTTAGTTGCCGCCGACACGAACCGACGCACCGCGTGCGGGTGCGCGGCCGGATGGGTGTGCAGGTAGCCGGCATGCACGCCGCCGCGGACGGCCCCGTCGTGCACGGTGACGTGCCCGGCGCCCCGGAAAACCCAGGCCGGCGCCTGCTCGTCGGCGAATTCGACTGTGGTGCGGTGAAATTCGTGACCGGTGACGCGCTCCCCCGCCGCGTGCATGCTGGAGTCCACCGTCGCGACCGCATCTCGGTAGCCCAGGGTGAGCCGCTCGGTGAAGCGCGCCGAGCCGGGCAGCACCCCGCACATGGGGTGCCCGTCGAGGTCGTCGACCAGGTAGGTGAGCCCGGCGCACTCGGCGTGTACCGGTGCGCCGGTGGCCGCCAGCGCGGCAATCTGTTGCCGGACAACGGTATTTGCCGACAGCTCGGCGGTGAACTGCTCCGGGAAACCGCCGGGAATGACGAGCGCCCGGGTGCCGTCCGGCAGTGGATCGGTCAGCGGGTCGAAGGCCGCGACCTGGGCGCCGGCCATCCGCAGCAGCTCGGCGTGCTCGGCATACCCGAAACTGAAGGCCTTGCCCGCGGCCACAGCGACGGTCACAGCGGCGGTCGCCTTCTCCTCCGGCTCCAGTTCGGGGGCCCACGCCGGTGCCCGCGTCCCGATGCCGGCGCTGCGGGCGACAGCCGCCACATCGACGTGCCGGGCGACGAGTTCGGTCATGACGTCGACGGCCTCGTGCGCTCGGCGGCCGTGCTCGACGGCGGTAACCAGGCCGAGATGGCGGGACGGTATCTCCAGCCCGCTGTCCCGCGGGATCGCACCGAACACGGGAACACCCGCCTGCTCACAGGCCTGCCGCAGCACCTGCTCATGCCGTGGCGATCCCACCTTGTTGAGGATCACTCCGGTGATCCTCACCGGCGCTTTCCCCGTCGCTCCGCTCGCCCCGGCCTGGTCGAACGTCGAAAAGCCATGCAGCAAAGCGGCAATGCTCTGGCTCTGCCCACGCGCGTCGACGACCAGCACCACCGGCGCACCGAGCAGCCCGGCGACATGTGCGGTTGATCCCGGTGCCGGGGACATCGGCTGCTCGGTGATCCGGCCGTCGAACAGGCCCATGACGCCCTCGATGACGGCGATGTCGGCGCCCGCGCTGCCATGCCGGTAGAGCGGCGCGATCAGGTCGTCGCCGACGAGGACCGGGTCCAGGTTGCGGCCGGGGCGGCCCGTGGCCAGGGCGTGGTACCCGGGATCGATGAAGTCGGGGCCGACCTTGGCGGCGCTCACGCGGTGCCCGGCGCGGCGCAGGGCACCCATCAAGCCGGTGGCCACCGTGGTCTTGCCGCTGCCCGACGCCGGCGCCGCGATCACCACGGCCGGGACTGCATCAGCGGTCACATCACCCTCACCATTCGATGCCGCGCTGGCCCTTACGGCCGGCGTCCATCGGGTGCTTGACCTTGGTCATCTCGGTCACCAGGTCGGCGGCGTCGAGGAGCTGCGGCGGCGCGTCGCGGCCGGTGATGACGACGTGTTGGGTGCCGGGGCGCGATCGGAGCACGTCGACTACCTCTGCCACGTCGATCCAGCCCCACTTGAGCGGATACGTGAACTCGTCCAAGACGTAGAAGTCATGCCGCTCCTGCGCCAGCCGGCGAGAAATCTCGGCCCAGCCTTCGACGGCCGCGGCGGCGTGGTCCTCGTCGGACCCCTGCCGGCGGGTCCATGACCAGCCCGAGCCCATCTTGTGCCACTGCACCGATCCCCCGACGCCATGCTCATCGTGCAGCCGGCCGAGCGCCTGGAACGCCGCTTCCTCGCCGACCTTCCATTTCGCGCTCTTGACGAACTGGAACACCGCGACGTCGAAGCCCTGGTTCCAGGCGCGCAGCGCCATGCCGAACGCGGCGGTGGATTTCCCCTTGCCCGGGCCCGTGTGCACCGCCAGGACGGGTGCATTACGCCGCGCCTTGGTGGTCAGACCGTCGTTGGGGACGGTCAGCGGCTGTCCTTGTGGCATAGCAGTTTTCCTTACGCGGCGGCTTGCCCGGCCCGGACCACTCGGGCCAGATTGTCGGCGCGCAGCTGCGCCAGTTGCACGACGGGCGCGCCGAGTTGGCCGGCCAGCTGCTGCGCCAACCCCAGTCGAATATAAGAGGTTTCGCAATCGACGACGACGGCGGCCGTCCCCTCCGCGGCCAGCAGACCGGCGGCGGTCCGAGTCCGGCCCAGCGGATCGGGCCCGCCCGTTGCACGGCCGTCGGTGAGCACGACCACCAGTGGACGACGGGCACGGTCGCGGGCCTTCTCCCGCAGCACCACGTCGCGCGCGGCCAGGAGTCCTTGGGCCAGTGGGGTTTTCCCGCCGGTATCGAATCGCGCCAGACGCCGGCTGGCAATGTGCACCGAGGAGGTCGGCGGCAACAGCAGCGTGGCCTCGGCACCCCGGAACGTGATGACGGCGACCTTGTCGCGGCGTTGGTAGGCGTCACGCAGCAGCGACAGCGTCGCCCCGCTGACCGCGGACATGCGGTCCCGGGCAGCCATGGAACCTGACGCGTCGACCACGAAGATCACCAGATTGCCTTCGCGCCCTTCGCGGATCGCGTGGCGGACGTCGGTGGGCGCCAGCTGCAGCCGACCGGCCTGCGGACGACGGTCCGCCGCGGCGAGCAGCGTGCCGAAGACGTGCACACCGTGGCCCGCCTGGGCGTCGTCGGTGGCCGAGATGGGAGTGCCGGTGCGGTTCCGGGCCCGCGACCGCCGGCCGGGGGCACCCTCCCCGACGCCGGGCACGACGAGCGCACGGGTCCGGAACGTCGCCGATGGCGGCGCGCTGGGCTTTGCAGTGCCCGGTTGCGACGCACCGGTCCCCGCCGGGTTTCCCTGCGGTGCAGCCTCTCCCGAGCTGTCCGCGGAGACACCGCCACCAGGCGGGTCGGGATCGGGCTCGGGCTCGGACTGTGATTCGGCTTCCGCCTGCGCCATGGCGTCGTCGAGCTGCCCCGGGTCCAGGCCCGGGTCGTCGAACGGATCGCGGCGCCGCCGATGCGGCAGGGCCAATTCCGCGGCGACCCGGATATCTTCCTCGGCCACCTCGGCCGCGCCCCGCCAAGCGGCATGCGCGACAGCGGTACGTGCGACCACCAGGTCGGCGCGCATCCCGTCCACGTCGAACGCCGCACACAAGGCCGCGATCCGGCGCAACTCGTTGTCCGGCAACAAGACTGACGAGATCGCGGCACGCGCCTTGGCGATCCGGCCGGCCAGCTCCGCGTCGGCGGCGGCGTACCGGTCACCGAAACCGGCGGGATCCGCTTCGTAGGACATCCGGCGCCGGATCACCTCGACCCGGACGTCGACATCCCGCGAGGCGTACACGTCGACGGTCAATCCGAACCGGTCGAGCAACTGCGGACGTAGCTCGCCCTCTTCCGGATTCATGGTGCCTACCAACATGAATCGGGCCTCGTGCGAATGCGAGACCCCGTCGCGCTCGATGTGCACGCGGCCCATGGCGGCGGCGTCCAGCAGCACGTCGACCAGGTGGTCGTGCAGCAGATTCACCTCGTCGACGTACAGCACACCGCCGTGTGCGCGGGCCAGCAGCCCTGGGGAAAAGGCATGCTCGCCGTCCCGCAACACCTTCTGCAGATCGATCGAGCCGACCACGCGGTCCTCGGTCGCACCGATGGGCAGCTCCACCAGGCGGGCATCGGCATCCACAGCCGCCAGCACTCCGGCAAGACCGCGCACCGCAGTCGATTTCGCGGTGCCCTTCTCTCCGCGGATCAGCACGCCGCCGATATCGGGACGCACCGCGCACAGGATGAGCGCCAGCCGGAGCCGGTCCTGGCCCACCAATGCGCTGAACGGATAGGTCACTACTGCTGCCCCGCTCCCAGACCTGGTCTGATCATCGGCACATGCGGAATGCCGTCCTCCATGAATTCCTCACCGTCGCGGACGAATCCGTGCCGGGCGTACATCTCCTCGAGATACGTCTGGGCATCGATCCGGCAGGGATAGTCGCCGACCTCAGCGAGCGCCGCCTGCATGAGCCTGGTGGTGTGGCCATGGCCGCGGTCGGCGCGTTTGGTGCAAACCCGGCCGATCCGGAACACCTTCTCGCCCCCGGGATGCTCTTCCATCAGACGCAGCGTCGAGATGACCTGTCCGTCAGGGCTTTCCAGCCAGAAGTGCCGAGTTTCGGCGAGCAGGTCGCGGCCGTCCAATTCGGGGTAAGGGCAGGCCTGCTCCACCACGAAGACCTCGACCCGCAGCTTCAGCAGCTCGTAAAGCGTTGCGGCATCGAGATCCTTGGCCCAGCTACGCCTCGGCGCGACGCTCATGGGTGATCCGCCTCCGGATCAGGCCGACTGGTCGAGTTTGAGCACCTTGGTCCCCCAGTCCCACACCTCGCGGTACAGCTTCGGTTCGCCGGACAGGTTGACGCCCAGCGACGGCACCATCTCCTTGAGCTTGGGCAGCCAGGCCTGATAGCGGTCGGCGAAGCAGCGCTCCAGCACCTCGATCATGGCCGGCACGGCGGTGGAGGCACCCGGCGAAGCACCGAGCAGACCGGCGATCCGGCCGTCCTCGGCGGTCAGGACCGTAGTGCCGAACTCCAGCACGCCACCGATGCCCTTGCGACGGATCACCTGAACGCGCTGACCCGCGACGTCCAGCTCCCAATCGGAATCGACTGCGCTGGGGGCGAATTCGCGCAAGGAATCGACACGCTCGCCTTCACTGAGGGCCAGCTGCTCGAGCAGGTACTTCACCAGGCCTAGTTCGGTGACGCCGACGCCGAGCATCGACGCGAGGTTGTTGGGCTTGACCGACAACGGCAGGTCGGTGACCGAGCCCTGCTTGAGGAACTTCGGCGACCAGCCGGCGAACGGCCCGAACAGCAGCCAGGACTGACCGTTGATGATGCGGGTGTCCAAGTGCGGCACCGACATCGGCGGGGCGCCGACCGACGCCTGGCCGTACACCTTGGCCTGGTGCGCCACCGTCAGGTCCTGGTTGTCGGTGCGCAGGAAGGCACCGCCGACCGGGAACCCGCCAAAGCCCTTGGCCTCGGGGATGCCGGCCTTCTGCAGCAGATGCAGCGCGCCACCACCGGCGCCCAGGAACACGAACTTGGCGTTGATCTTCTGCCGGTCGCCGTTGCGCCGGTTCACCACGCCCAGCTTCCAGCTGCCGTCGGACTGCTTGCGCAGGCCCGTCACCTCGTGCCCGAACATGGTGTCCATACCGCGCTGCGCGGCGAACCCGATGAGCTGCTTGGACAGCGAACCGAAGTCGACGTCGGTGCCGTCGGTGGTCCAGTTCAGCGCCACCGGATCGCTGAAGTCGCGCTGCTCGGCCATGAACGGCAGCCGACGGGCGAACTCGTCCTTGTCGTCGATGTACTCCATGGTCGCGAACAACGGGTTGGCCACCAGCGTCTCGCGACGCTTGCGCAGATAGTCGACGCTGTCGGCACCGTGCACGAAGCTGACGTGCGGGATGGGGTTCAGGAAGCTCTTGACGTCCGGCAGGACCCCGTTCTCCACGGCGTAGGCCCAGAACTGGCGCGTCACCTGGAACTGCTCGTTGACGTGGACGGCCTTCTTGATGTCGATGGTGCCGTCGGAGTTCTGCGGCGTGTAGTTGAGCTCACACAGCGCCGAGTGGCCGGTGCCCGCGTTGTTCCAGGGATCGCTGCTCTCGGCGGCGGCGCCGTCGAGGCGCTCGATCATGGTGATGGACCACTCCGGCTCGAGCAGCCGGATCAATGCCCCGAGGGTGGCGCTCATGATTCCCGCGCCCACGAGGACGACGTCGGTCTGCGCGCTCCCAGCTACGTTTGCATTCGACACGTGATCGCTCGTCCTTCGCACTCGGGTTACCCGCCGGTATTGACGGATGCTCGGTGCTCAAGGTTATCGCGACCGAGTTCGGCGCCGACGCGCTATCTCCTCCCATCGACCATGATGTTCGTCGCAGTTAGGGTTGAGCACGTGACGCCGCAGGAGCCACAGGGACAACCCGAGTGGCAGCCGGACGCGCTGCCCGGGTACTGGCAGCAGACCATCGCGCTGGGACCCGATCCCGACGGCGAAGGCGACCTTGTCGCCACCGTCGTGCGGAGGGGTCAGCCGGGGCAAGTCGCGCAGGCGGTCGTGGTCATTCATGGCTACACCGATTACTTCTTCCAGACGGAACTCGCCGACCAGTTCGCCGCGCGGGGTTTCGCCTTCTACGCGATAGATCTGCACAAATGTGGAAGGTCGCGGCGGCCTGGGCAGACGCCCCACTTCACCACCGACCTGGCGTCGTACTACGACGAGCTCCGCCGGGCCCTGCAGCTCATCGTCGCGGACACCGCCGGAGCCCGGGTATGCCTGTACGGCCACTCCGCCGGCGGTCTGATCGCGACACTGTTCGCCGATCAGCTCCGGCGCGACAACACGCTGGGGACGCACCGGGTGACGGGCCTGATCCTGAACAGCCCCTTCTTCGATCTGCACGGGCCGGCAGTCCTGCGTTCGGCCCCGGTGTCCGGCACCTTGCGGGCGTTGGCCCGATTCCGCAAGCTGACGGTGGTCCGCCAGCCGACCGAGGGCGGCTACGGCACCAGCCTGCACCGCGACCACGGCGGCGAGTTCGACTACAACCTGGACTGGAAACCGGTGGGTGGCTTCCCGGTCACCGTCGGCTGGATCAATGCCATCCGGCAGGGGCAGCGGCGGCTGCATCGCGGACTGGACGTCGGGGTGCCGAACCTCATTCTGCGGTCCGACCACACGGTGGCCGAGACCTCCACCCCGGCCGGGATGGAGCGCGGCGACGCGGTGCTCGATGTCAGTCAGATCGCGCGGTGGGCGGGGTGCGTCGGCAACCGCAGCACCATCGTCCCCGTCACCGACGCCAAACACGATGTGTTCCTGTCGCTGCCGGCGCCACGCGCCGTGGCGTTCGCCGAGCTGCACCGCTGGCTCGACGGTTATCTCCGATCCGCTTCCCCCGCAACGCAACACGAACAGGCCTGACGCCATGGAGCACTACGACCTGACCATCATCGGAACCGGTTCGGGCAACAGCGTGCTCGACGAGCGGTACGACGACCTGAGGGTCGCGATCTGCGAGGAGGGCACGTTCGGCGGCACCTGCCTGAACGTCGGATGCATCCCCACCAAGATGTTCGTCTACGCCGCCGACGTGGCCCAGACCATCCGCCACAGCGCCACCTACGGCGTCGACGCCCACCTCGACGGCGTGCGGTGGCCGGACATCGTGAACCGGGTCTTCGGCCGGATCGACCCGATCGCGGCCGGTGGCGAGGAGTACCGACGCGGCCTGCCGAATGTCACCGTGTACGGCAGTCACACCCGCTTCGGCCCGACCCTGTCCGGCGGCACCTACACGTTGCGGACCGCCGACGGAGACGAATTCACGTCCGACCGCGTGGTGATCGCGGCCGGCTCGCGCAGCTGGATTCCAGAACTCATCGCCAAGTCCGGGGTGCACTACTACACGAGCGACGACATCATGCGCATCCCGGCACTGCCCGAACATCTGGTGATCATCGGTGGTGGCTTCATCGCGGTGGAGTTCGCGCATGTGTTCTCGGCTCTCGGGTCCAAAGTGACCATCGTGCTGCGCGGCGACCGGCTGCTCAAGCGGTGCGACGAGGAAATCTGCCGGCGGTTCGGCACCGTCGTCTCCAAGAAGTGGACGGTACGCACCCACGAGAACGTCGTCGACGCACGGCAGGACGGTCACGGTGTCGCGCTCGAGTTCGACGACGGCGAGACCCTCACCGCCGACGCCCTGTTGGTTGCGACCGGCCGGGTCCCCAACGGCGATCAGCTCGATGTGCACCTGGCCGGGGTGGCCCTCGACGACGATGGCTACGTCGTGGTCGACGAATACCAACGCACCTCGGCGCGCGGGATTTTCGCCCTGGGAGACGTGTCGTCGCACCACCAGCTCAAACACGTGGCGAACCACGAGGCGCGGACGGTGAAGGAGAACCTGCTGCGCGACTGGGACGGCGAGTTGGTGGCCAGCGATCACCGGTTCATCCCTGCCGCGGTATTCACCGATCCGCAGGTCGCGATGGTCGGCATGAAGGAATCCGACGCGCGGGCAGCCGGTTTCGATGTAGTGGTCAAGGTGCAGGACTACGGCGACACCGCGTACGGCTGGGCTATGGAAGACACCACGGGCATCGTCAAACTCATCGGTGAACGCGGCACCGGCAGGATCCTGGGCGCGCACCTCATGGGGCATCAGGCGTCGTCGCTGATTCAGCCACTGATCCAGGCCATGTCCTTCGGGCAGACCGCACAAGAAGTGGCCCGTGGCCAGTACTGGATTCACCCGGCCCTGCCCGAGGTGGTCGAAAACGCGCTGCTGGGCCTGATCTAACTCTCGGCCGGGCTCAGCCGGGCCGTCCACTTCTCCTCGATGCGGCCCCACCGCCACACCAGCAGCGCCCCCACCCAGGTGACGACGAACAGTCCGACGATGGCGAATCCGACCATGTTCAGGTCGATTCCACCGATCCAGTCCCAGACGCCCCCGGACCAGCCGAATTCCTCGGCCAGCAGACCGAGTAACTCGACGGTCCCGATCACCAGGGCCACCACGACGGACAGCCCGGTGATGGTCAGGTTGTAGTAGACCTTGCGCACGGGCCGGGCCAGCGCCCAGCCGTACGCGACGTTCATGAACGCGCCGTCGATGGTGTCCAGCAGGCTCATCCCGGCAGCGAACAGCACCGGTAGACAAAGCATTGCGTACCACGGTAATCCGGCCGAGGCCCCGGTTCCGGCCAGCACCAGCAGCGCCACCTCGGTCGCGGTGTCGAAGCCGAGGCCGAACAGCACGCCGAGCGGATACATCTGCCAGGACTTGCTGATGGTGCGGGTGAACCGGCGCAGGATGCGGTTCAGGAAGCCGCGATTGTCCAGCTGCAGTTCCAGCGCGGCCTCGTCGTACTCACCGGCGCGCATCCGCCTGAACACCTGCAGGATGCCCACCAGCACAACGACATTGATGGCGGCGATCAGATACAGGAAAACGCCCGAGACGCCGGCGCCGATCAGCCCCGTGTACCGGTGCAGCGTCGACGAGTCGTCCTGCAGCGGACCGACGATGGACGTGATGCCCAGCGACAGCAGTAGAGCCAGGCCGAACACGATGGTCGAATGCCCCAGGGAGAAGAAGAATCCCACGCCGAGCGAACGGTGGCTGCCGCGCGCATGCGGAGCAATGGAACTGTCGGCCATGAGCTTGCGGGTGGTGTTGTCGATGGCGGCGATGTGGTCGGCGTCGAACGCATGCCGCAGCCCTAGGGTGTACGCCGTGAGGCCGATCCCGATGCCGAGCGCGGTACCCCCGACAGTGTGATGCTCCGGTACGACGACGAGGATCAGAGTCCCCCAACCGATGACATGCAGAGCGGCGATGACGCCGAACATCGCCGCCAGCCGCCTCCAATCCTGACCGGACAACGAAAGCCGCATGCGGTTCAGTCTCCCTCAGCCCAGCAGTTCGCGAATGTCAGAGGCGGTGATCGCGGTGCCGAACATGTCGCCGTCGTCGATCACCGCGGCGAACAGCGCGCGTTTGCGCTCCTGCAGCTCGATCACCTTCTCCTCGATGGTGTTCTCGGACACCAGCCGATAGACGTTCACCGGGCGCAGCTGACCGATGCGGTGCGCGCGGTCGACGGCCTGCGCTTCGGCGGCCGGGCTCCACCACGGGTCGCACAGGAAGCAGTAGTCGGCGGCGGTGAGGTTCAATCCGAAGCCGCCGGCCTTCAGGCTGATGAGGAACACCTTCGTCTGCCCTGAGCTGAAGGCATCGATGGCCTCCGCCCGGCGGCGCGCGTCGACCGACCCGTCCAGGTAGCTGTACTCGATCCCCGCGGCATCCAGGCGGTCCCGCACGATCGCCAGAAATCCGGTGAATTGGCTGAAGACCAGCGCGCTGTGGTCTTCGGCGACCAGCTGGTCCAGTTGTTCGGTCAGGAAGTCCACCTTTGTGGAACCGGCCTCCATCGAGTCGGCGTCGACCAGGCCGGGATGCAGGCTGAGCTGCCGCAGCAGGGTGAGCGACCGGAAGATCTGGAAGCGGTTCTTCTCCCACTCCCCCAGCAGGCCGAGCACTTTCTGCCGCTCCCGCGCCAGCCGGGTGTCGTAGATCTTGCGGTGCTTGGCCGACAGTTCGATGGCCAGCACCTGCTCCTGCTTGGGCGGCAACTCTTTGACCACCTGATCCTTGGTACGGCGCAACAGCACTGGCTTGATGCGCTGACGCAGTACCGCCAGGCGGCCCGGCTCGCCGTCGGACTCGATGGGCTTGCGGAAGTAGCGCTCGAAAATCTTGGGGCTGGGAAACAAACCCGGCACCGTGATCGACAACAGCGACCACAGCTCCATGAGGTTGTTCTCCATCGGGGTGCCGGTGATGGCGAGTTTGAACGGCGCATCGAGCCGGCGCGCGCACTGGTGCGTCTTGCTGTGGTGGTTTTTGACGAACTGCGCCTCGTCGAGAATCATTCCCGCCCAGGCGATTTCCCGATACTTGTCGTTGTCGATGCGCAGCAGCGTGTAGGTCGTGACGACGATGTCGGCCGCGGCGACCAGCTCGGCGATGGGCACCGCGCCGCGGGCTTCGGTGCGGGGCACCACGACGGTGGTGAGGCCGGGCGCGAACTTCGCGCATTCGGCGGCCCAGTTGCCGGCCACGCTGGTGGGCGCGACGACGAGGAACTTGCCCGCGCCCTGCTCGACGGCCCGGCTGATCAAGGCCAGGGTCTGGACCGTCTTGCCCAGACCCATGTCGTCGCCGAGCACGCCGCCGAGCCCGTTGTCCCACAGGAACGCCAGCCAGTTCAGCCCGTCGCGTTGGTAGTCGCGCAGCTCGGCCTGCAGTCCGGCCGGCGTGGGCACCGGAACGGGTGGCTGTGCAGCGGCCAGCCGCGCCATGTTGTCGCGCCACTGCGCGAGTTCACGGTCGACGACGCCGAGGCCCAGGAGTTCGTCCCACAACGTCGCGTTCAGAGACGGGGCGTTCACCCGCTCGCCCTCGATTTCCCCCAGCGCCTGGGCTTCTTCGAGCAATGCCCGCAGCTTCAGCAGTTCGGGGGTGTCGAGCCGGAAGTACACGCCGCCCGGCAGCAGCATGTGTGTCGCGCCCGAAGCCAATTCGGCGACGACCGCAGACAGCGCCACCGGGTAGCCGTCGACATCGATGGTGATGTGCAGGTCGAACCAGTCCTGCGCCGGTGCCTCGTCGGAGGACGCGGTGCCGAACCCCAGCTGCGCGCCGGCCACCGAGCGCCGGAACGCCGCCACCCGCTCGTCGATGTCGATGATCAGCTGTTCATATTCGGCCAGCTGCGGCAGCACCTCGTGGCACAACACCGCGATCTGGGGCAGTGACAGCCGCCGCGACAGCAGCAGGGAGGCCAGTGGATCGTCCGCTGCCGACAATCCCGAGACAGCTTCCAGCGCCGGCGCGACCGCCCGCCACATCGCGTCCTCTGCCGCGCTGTCCCGGATACCGCTCGTGCGCGTAACACCCACCGCGTCGAACTCCTGACGCTGCCCGTTCACCTCGTAGCGGGTGCGCCACTTCACGTGGCCGTCAACGGCATCGGCCGTGATGCTCAGTACCGGCAGCGGTCCCACGATGTCGGGCTCGGCGAACAGTCCCTCCACCATGTCGACGGACACCGCCCGACGCAGCCGAGGCAACACGTCCACCGCGAACTCAGACAGCGATTCGGGCGGAATCTGCACCTTCTCGCCGGCCGCGACCAGCTTGAGCAGCGTGGGACCGGGCAGCGGCGAGAACGCCCCGAGATGCAGGATGCCGTCCACCAGTTGATGGATGCCATGCGGTGTGGGGGTGCCGACGAGCCCGGTCCCCTCGGGCGGTCGCGGCTCACCGTCGACTACGAGCACCGTCGACATCTGCGCGCCGCCCGTGTCGGAGGCGGTGAAGTCCAGCCGTAGCTGGACGTCCTTGGCGATCTGCACGGCCCGGATCCCAGGGCCCGGAAGCAGAGTGGCGCCCGCCTCCACGGCCAGCTGCAGATCAGACCAAAAACTCTGTCCGACACCGGAAAGCACCAATTGGTCGTTGCTGTAAGGGTAGTAGCCGGGCACACCGAGGACCAGCGCTCGCAGCGCGCCGTACTGGTTCCGGTCGAACTCGCCCGGGTCGGGTGTGTCGACCAGCCGCCGCCAGTTGATCCCGCTCTTGATCCAATGCCCGCGCTTGCCGACCGTCAGCGGCCGCAGCGTCGCGATGGGCGTCGTGTGGTACCGACCTGCCGGCAGCATCCCGAACTCCAGCGCCAACGGCTTGCCGCTGGCGTCGGCATCGGTCTCGGTCATCTCGTTCAGCAGCGAACCCAGCACCACTTGCCAACGTTGCGGCGCCGCCCGGTCGGGTGCACTCGGGATCGCCGCGATCAGCATGGCGACAGCGTGCTTGCAGTACCGCCCTACCGGGCAGGTGCAGACCGCGTACTCGATCTCCAGGCTGCTGCGCGCACCGGAGAGGGCCACCTCGACGTCGTAATACTCGGACTTCGAGCCCAGGCATGAGCCGATGAGCGTCCCGTCGAGCGGGTCGTACTTGGCCGTGACGACGCGCCCCTGGTTCGCATACGTCTCGCCGCGGGCCAGCGTCATTGCGTTGAACGCACGAAGCAACTCGTGTGGCGCGAGCGCTAGCCCGGCCGTCGAGTCCGTGCCGTCCATCTCGTCACGATAACGGCCGGGCCCGACAGGCTGCTCTCCCGTCGCTTCGCGGGCCTGAGCGGCCGATCACCAGGTGCTGCTGCGCAGCACGATCTCGTTGGCCACCTGGGCGGTGAACTCCTCGGCGCTGCGCCGGCCCACCAGCTCGGACATCCGGAATTCGCCGTAGATGAAGCGTTGCCCAGCCTGTGCCCGCGCCCGGGCATCGGCGGTGGTGACCACCACGGTGGTGTTGATCTCCACCGGCGGGCACGCATCACCCGAATCCTCGGCGGCTCGCGGATGGGTGCCGTCGACCGCCACCAGGGCGGTGAACCGGTCCAGCCGGGTGGCCGCCAGCCGCCAGGCCAGCGCACCCGCCCCACCGTCGGTGAACAGCAGCGCCCACCGAACCCCGAGCGTATCCAGAATGCCGACAACCGAATTCACGGTCAGCCGGTCATCGGCCTCGATCACCACGGTGCGCAGCGATGCGGTGTGCAGGAGCTCGCACAGGGCGCCCGTCGCCTGCTTCGTCGTCAGCATGACGACGGTCGTGGCGTCGTCGGGGCCAGACACGTCGACGGTGGCGCCGAAACCGTCGACGGTCGGGATGATTGGCATGACGCCACCGTAGCGAACGCCACCGGACCGCAGATACCGATTATCAGCAGCGACCGACCGCACCCGCGTTGGCCAGCGCGAAACCCGGATGCACCCTATTGTTCTTCAACATCCAGGGGCGCCTAAGGAGGTCGCAGTGCCAGAAGGACACGAAGCACTCACCGAGGACGAGCTGCTACTGGCCAAGCTCGGATACAGTCAAGAGCTGCAGCGCTCCTGGTCGGGATTCAGCAATTTCGCCATCTCGTTCTCCATCATCTCCATCCTCTCGGGGTGCTTCACCTCGTTCGGTCTGGGCTGGAACAACGGTGGGCCGGCCGCCATCGCCTGGGGCTGGCCGATCGTTGCGGCATTCATCCTCGTCATCGGGCTCTGTATGTCCGAGCTGGTGTCAGCCTTCCCGACGTCCGGCGGAATCTATTGGTGGGCAGCAAAACTCGGCGGCGCAAAGGCCGGTTTCTACGCGGGCTGGCTCAACCTCATCGGTCTGGTGGCCATCCTGGCGTCCGTGGCGTACGGCTGTGCGACATTCATCGACCTCACCTTGGGCACCCTCAGCGCCGACTGGTTGGCGGGGTACAGCCTCACGCGCACGTTCCTCATCTTCGTGGCCATCCTGGGTATCTCGGCGCTGATCAACATCTTCTCGAGCCATCTGCTGGCGATCATCAACAACGTGTCGGTGTGGTGGCACGTCTTCGGCGCGGCCGCCGTCATCGGCATTCTGGTCTTCGTGCCGAGCCATCATGCGAGCTTCTCGGACGTTTTCGCCAAGACGATCAACAACAGCGGCATGTTCGGTGGCGCCACGTCAGGCGCCGGTTGGCTGTTGGTGGTGCTGCCGATCTCGGTGATCCTGACGCAGTACACCATCACCGGCTACGACGCGTCGGCGCACCTCTCCGAGGAAACCAAGAGCGCGGCGGGCGCGGCCGCCAAGGGTATCTGGCGATCCATCTTCTACTCGGCCGTCGGCGGCTGGATTCTCTTGTTGGCGTTCCTGTTCGCGGTCCAGGACGCCGACGCGGTGTCCAAGGGCGGCGGCGCGGTGGCCGCCATCTTCAGCCAGGCGATGAGTTCGAAATGGGCGACGCTGGTGCTGTTCATCTCGACGGCCGGCCAGTTCTTCTGCGCCGTCGCCTGCCAGACCAGCGCATCCCGGATGTTGTTCGCGTTCAGCCGGGACCGCGCGGTGCCCGGCCATCGGTGGTGGGCGGCGGTCAACAAGCACCGAGTGCCCACGCACAGCGTGACGATCACCGCCGTCGCAGCCGCCGCGCTGACGCTGCCGGCACTGGTCAAGGTCGACATCAACGGCACCCCCACCCCGGTGGCGTTCTACGCCGTGGTCTCGATCGGGGTCGTCGGGGTCTACCTGTGCTTCGCGGTGCCGATCTACTACCGCTGGCGCGCCGGCGACGAATTCGAAACGGGCAGTTGGAATCTGCGCGGCCACCACCGGTGGATGGCCCCGGTCGCGCTGGCCGAGATCACGATCACCTCGATCATCGCCATGTTCCCGACCTCGTTGGGCGGCGTGCCGTGGGACCCCAGCTTCGAATGGAAATTCGTCAACTACACGCCGTTGCTGGTCGGCGGCGTCCTGGTGCTCCTGTACATCTACTGGCACGTGTCGGTGAAGAACTGGTTCACCGGACCCATCAAGCAGGTCGAGGAGCCCACAGAAACGGCAGAGCCCGTGGCCGAACCGAGCTGATCAGCGGAGCAGGCTGCTCGCGATAACCGGCCGCACCGGCGCACCGGATTCCACGAGCTTGAGCACCGCGTCGATATCCGCATGCGCGGCAAGCAGATCGGCCATCACGTCAAGCTGAGCGTCCCGCAATGCCGCGACGTCGACGTCATCGGCCACCACGAACCCCTGCTTGCCGCAGGCCACCGCAACCTCGGTGAGCCAGACCCGGCGCACGGCGTCGTTGTCCAGCAGCCCGTGCCAATGCGTGCCGTAGACCTGGCCGGTCCGGATGCCGACGCCGAGCCAGTCGGTTTCAGTGCTGCGCGCGACCCGGCCGTGGTGAATCTCGTAGCCGTACAACGGCATATCCCAGTGCTTCAGGGTCTTGTCGGCGTCGAACTCGATGTCCGCGTCGAGCAGCCCCAGCCCCGGCACCCGGCCCGCACCCGATTCAACAGTGTCGACGATCGTCGTACAGAGCATCTGGAATCCGCCACAGACACCCAGCACAGCACGACCGGACCGCGCATGCGCAGTGACGGCATCGGCCAGTCCACGCTCGCGCAGCCAGTTCAGATCCGAGACCGTCGCCTTACTTCCGGGCAGCACCACCACATCGGCGCCCGCGAGCTCGGCCGCGGTGTCGACCCACCGCACCTGCACGCCCGGCTCGCACGCCAGGGCCTCGACGTCGGTGGAATTCGAGATCCGTGGCAGTCGTACCGCGGCCACCACCAAGGCGTCGTGGCCGCGCGGCACCGTCGCGCGGCCCAGCTGCCCGCGCGCAGTGACCGACAACGAGTCCTCGGCATCGAGCCACAGATCGTCGCAGTACGGAATCACCCCGAATGTCGGGCGTCCGGTAAGCGATTCCAGTTGCCGCAGACCAGGTTCCAGCAACGCCGGATCGCCACGGAACTTGTTGACCAGGAAACCGGCGATCAGCTTCTGGTCCGCCGGTTCGAGCACCGCCACCGTGCCGTAGAGGTGCGCCAGCAGGCCGCCGCGGTCGATGTCGCCGACCACGACCACCGGCAGGTCCGCCGCACGCGCCAATCCCATGTTGGCCACGTCGGTGGCCCGCAGATTGATCTCGGCGGGCGATCCCGCACCCTCACAGATCACCACATCGAATTCGCTTCGCAGTGAGGCCAATTCGTCGGCCACCACGGTGGCGAGCTGCGTCCGCCGGGTGAAGTAGTCCCCGGCTGCCACCGTGCCGGCGACCTGGCCGCGCACCACGAGCTGCGAGGTGCGGTCCCCACCGGGCTTGAGCAGGATCGGGTTGAACCGCACACTCGGCGCCAGGCCGGCCGCGCGCGCCTGCATCGCCTGCGCCCGGCCGATCTCACCGCCTTCGATCGTGACGGCCGAGTTGTTGGACATGTTCTGCGCCTTGAACGGCGCCACCCGCACGCCCTTGCGGGCCAGCAGCCGGCACAGCCCGGCCACCACCATCGACTTACCGGCGTCCGACGTGGTGCCGGCGACCAGCAGAGCCCCGCCGGTCACGTCACCGCAGGGTCAGGATGTCGGCGCCGTCGTCGGTCACCACGAGGGTGTGCTCGAACTGCGCCGTCCACTTCTTGTCCTTGGTCGCGACGGTCCAGTCGTCGTCCCAGATCTCGTAGTCCAGCGAACCGAGGTTGATCATCGGCTCGATGGTGAAGGTCATGCCCGGCTCCAGCACCGTCTCGACCTCGGGCTTGTCGTAGTGCAGCACGATCAGGCCGTTGTGGAACGTCTCGCCGATGCCGTGGCCGGTGAAGTCGCGAACCACGTTGTAGCCGAACCGGTTTGCGTACGACTCGATGACCCGCCCGACCACCGACAGCTGCCGGCCCGGCTTGACCGCCTTGATGGCCCGCATGGTGGCTTCGTGGGTGCGCTCGACCAGCAGCCGGTGCTCCTCGGAAACGTCGCCCGCCAGGAACGTGGCGTTGGTGTCGCCGTGCACGCCGTCCTTGTAGGCGGTGACGTCGATGTTGACGATGTCACCGTCCTCGATCACCGTCGAGTCCGGGATGCCGTGGCAGATGATCTCGTTCAGCGAAGTGCAGCAGGACTTGGGAAAGCCCTTGTAGCCCAGCGTCGACGGATAGGCACCGTGGTCGAGCATGTACTCGTGCGCCACCCGGTCCAGGTGATCTGTGGTGACACCGGGCGCGACGGCCTTGCCGGCCTCGGCGAGCGCCTGGGCCGCGATGCGGCCGGCCACGCGCATCTTCTCGATCACCTCGGGCGTCTGCACCCATGGCTCGCTGCCTTCGCGCACGGTCGGCTTCCAGGCGTACTCCGGGCGCGGGATCGACTTGGGCACCGGCAGGGTGGCAGACACCTCGCCGGGGCGAAGCGCGGTACGAACAGACATCGTCCCAGCGTAGCGGGCGCGGCTAGGTGCGGTCGCCGCGCCCGAACCACGTCCGGCGCGGCCCGCGGATATCGACCGAGCCGAAGACCACCCGTCCGGTCAGGATCACGTGCGGGGTGCCGTCGGAGGGCGCGTCCTTGCGATGGTCGGTGGCACTGCCGACGGCCACCTCGACGTCGTCGATGGATGCGCTGGCGCCGTCCGGCAGCCGCAGATCCAGGGAGCTGAACTTCAGATCGAGCTCGATGACCACGATGGGGCCACCGAACCGGGCGCGGGTCAGGTCCAGGTCGATCGAGCCGACACGACGGACCAGCGACAGCCGGGTCGGCACGACCCATTCGCCCTGTCGCTTCAGCGACCCCATGACCCCGCGTAGCTCGACGCGGTCGGTCGAACCCGTGACGATGGCGTTCGGTGCGGGCAGATCGCCTACCAACACCGCCAATTCGGCCTGCTGACGGGCGAGGGCGACCAGCGCGGACCGCTCGGAGAACTCGTCCATGTCGATGAGCCCCAGGGCCACCGCATTGTGCAGCCGCCGGAGCGTGCCGTTGCGGTCGGCGTCGGAGACGCGCAGGACCGCGATCTCGTCGCTGTTGGTCACCCAAACAGGTTACTCAAGCCAGGTAATCGGGCGGCAGTCCCTTGAACATGTCGCGGCACATGCGAACCGCAGTCTCTGACCCACCGCCGCCGACGATCAGGGCCGCGAACGCCATATCGCCGCGGTAGCCGGCGAACCAGGCGTGCGAGCCGCCCTGGAATTCGGCCTCCCCGGTCTTCCCGCGCACGTCGCCGCTGCCCCGCAGGTCCTTGGCCGTGCCGTTGGTGACCACGAGCTGCATCATGGGCCGCAACCCATCCAGCATCTTCGGGCTGATGGGGGCCGTGTTGCCGGTGACCGTGGTCGAGCGGCCTTCGATCAGTTGCGGGAGCGGGGTCTTCCCGGCCGCGACGGTCGCCGCCGCCAGCGCCATCCCGAACGGGCTGACCAGTACCTTGCCCTGGCCGAAGCCGTCTTCGGTGCGCTCCGCCAGGTTCACGGTGGGCGGCACCTTCCCGGTGACGGTGTCGATGCCGGCGACCTGGTAGTCGGCACCGATGCCGTACTGGGCGGCCGCGTTGGTCAGCGCTCGCGGGGGCATCCGGCTGGCCAGCTCGGCGAAGGTGGTGTTGCACGAGTTGGCGAAGGCCTTGGCCATCGGGACGACGCCGAGGTCGAATCGGTCGTAGTTCGGGATGGTGCGCTGCCCGATGTCGATGGTGCCGGGGCAGCCGAGCAGCGTGTTGGGCCCGGCCATGTCGGTTTCGATGGCAGCACCGGCGGTGATGATCTTGAACGTCGACCCGGGCGGGTACAGACCCATGGTGGCGGTCGGGCCGTCGACATCAGCGGCTGCGTTCTGCGCGACAGCCAGGATTTCGCCGGTCGAGGGCTTGATCGCGACGATCATCGCCTTGCGGCCCACCATGTTCACCGCATCCTGAGCGGCGTTCTGCACGTTGCGGTCCAGGCTGATGGTGATCGACGGGGCCGGCTTGCCCGGCACCTCGTTGAGGACGTCGATGTCGGCACCGTTCTGGTTGACGCTCACGACGCGCCAGCCGGGCTGACCGACCAGCTGATCGGCCACCTGCTTCTTGACCTCGGAGACGATGGCCGGCGCGAAGTGGGGATCGGTGGGCACCATCTCCGGCTGCGGGGTGATCTCCACGCCCGGCAGATGGCCGAGTGCCGCAGACACCTTGTCGTTGTCCTCGCGGCGCAGGGTGATCAGGTTCAGCGGTGCGGTGGACGAGCTGGCCTGCTCCGCGAGCCGCTGAGCGTCCATGGTGTTGTCGAACTGCCGCAGCACGTCGGCGACCACGCGCGAAGTCCGCATCAGGTCACCGGCGGCAGAGCGTGCATTGAGCGCGTAGTTGTAGTGGTACCCAGGTACCAGAACGTTGCTGCCACCCAGCTCGTTGACCGAGGCCCGGACGGGCTGGTCGGCGCGCAGCTGGAAGCTCTGGTGCTCCCCCAGGTTCGGGTGCAGATCGGTACTGCCCCAACGCACTTGCCACCGGGTGTCCTGCCGGATCATGTTGAGCTGGCCGGTGTAGGACCAGGTGCGATCCTTGGGCAGGTGCCAGGTGTACCGATAGGTGATCTTGCCGGTGTCCTGGGTGTACTTGGAGCCGAGCACCTGCGCGTCGAGTTTGGTGGCCTGCAGACCGGCCCAGGCCTGGTTGATCGCGGTACGTGCGTCATTGGGCTTGTCGGCCAGGTCAGCGGCGGCGCCGGTGTCCCCGCGGCCGAGGGCGGCGAAGAACGCCTGCGCGGTGGGCTCGGGGCCGTTGGGTTTCGGAGTGCATGCCGTCATCGCTCCTGCGACCGCGACCACCGACAACAACGCGGCCGAGCGTGAAACGGATGATGTGTGCGTTGCCATTGAGGCTGATGTTAGAAGTGTGGCAAGCAAGTGGCACGGAGGCACACCGAGACGTAACCGTGACAGTTTTGTGAGCGCCCGGACGCAGGACGTCCGGTGTGAGGTCACGCACGCAGCGCGGGTGTCAGTCCAGCAACACCGTTGCGTAGGTGCCCAACTGGTTGAACCCGATGCGCCGGTAGATGGCGCGGGCCGGGGTGTTGAAATCGTTGACGTAGAGGCTGGGGGTCCGCCCGCTGCGCAAAACCGCCGACGCCAGGGCCGCCGTGCCCGCCGCACCGAGACCGTGGCCACGCCGATCCGGATGCACCCACACGCCCTGGATCTGACCGACCCGCGACGTCTGCGCCCCGATCTCGGCCTTGAACACGACCTGGCCGTCCTCGAAACGTGCCCAGGCCCGCCCGGCGGCGATCAGCCCCGCCAATCGGCGGCGGTAACCGCGACCGCCGTCGCCCATGCGCGGGTCCACCCCCACCTCGCCGATGAACATGTCCACTGCCGCAACGACATACGCGTCCAGCTCGTCCATCCGGACCGGGCGTACCGCAGGATCGAGCGCGCATTGCGGAGCGTCGGACAGCGTCAGCAGCGGCTGGCAGTCCCGCACCTCGCGGGCCGGGCCCCACACCTGGGCGAGTTGCTGCCACATCGGCAGGACCAGCTCGGCGCGACCCACCAGGGACGAACACCGCCGCGGCGCGCTCATCACCTTGTCCGCGAAGATCATCATGTCGGCCGCGGTCCCGCGCATCGGGATCAGATTCACCCCGGCGAAGCACAGCGACTCGGTGGGCAGACCGCGGGTCCACAGCTCGCCACCGATCGCCACCGGATCAAGGCCGTGATCGCCCACGCGGGCGGCCACCATGCAGGTGCCCACCGGGTCCTCGTCGAAGACCTGCTGCACCTGGGCGACTTCGCGTACCACTGAGATCCGGCGCGCATCTGCGATCCGGAACAGCGGAGGTGCCGACATTCACCGACCTTCTTGTGTGCGTGTGTGAGTGATGCGGTAGCTGGGCGTGCTAGGTGACCGGAGTCACAAGACTGAGCTCAGCTTACGGTCACGACGGGCGAACCGCTCGCATCGGTGCCGGACTCGGCCGCGATTCGCATGGCCTCTTCGATCAGGGTCTCGACGATCTGCGACTCGGGCACGGTCTTGATGACCTCGCCGCGCACGAAAATCTGGCCCTTGCCGTTGCCGGAGGCCACGCCGAGGTCGGCCTCGCGGGCCTCGCCCGGTCCGTTGACCACGCAGCCCATCACCGCGACGCGCAACGGCACGTCGAGCCCGTCGAGGCCCGCTGACACCGCGTTGGCCAGCTTGTAGACGTCCACCTGCGCACGACCGCACGACGGGCAGGACACGATCTCCAGGCCGCGCGGGCGCAGGTTCAGCGACTCCAGAATCTGGTTGCCGACCTTGACCTCTTCGACGGGCGGCGCGGACAGCGACACCCGGATGGTGTCGCCGATGCCCTCGCTCAGCAGCGCCCCGAACGCGACGGCGCTCTTGATGGTGCCCTGGAACGCGGGGCCGGCCTCGGTCACGCCGAGGTGCAACGGGTAGTCGCACTTGGCGGCGAGCTGGCGGTAGGCCTCGACCATGATCACCGGGTCGTTGTGCTTGACGCTGATCTTGATGTCGCCGAAACCGTGCTCCTCGAACAGCGAGGCCTCCCACAGCGCCGACTCGACGAGCGCCTCAGGAGTGGCCTTGCCGTATTTCTCGAGCAGCCGCGGGTCGAGCGAACCGGCGTTGACGCCGATGCGGATCGGGATGCCGGCGGCGCCGGCAGCCTTCGCAACCTCCTTGACCCGGCCGTCGAACTCCTTGATGTTGCCCGGGTTCACCCGCACCGCGGCACAACCGGCGTCGATGGCCGCGAAGATGTACTTGGGCTGGAAGTGGATGTCGGCGATCACCGGGATCTGGCTGTGGCGGGCGATCTCGGCCAGCGCGTCGGCGTCCTCCTGGCGCGGACAGGCCACCCGGACGATGTCACAGCCCGACGCGGTCAGCTCGGCGATCTGCTGCAGCGTCGCGTTGACGTCGTGGGTCTTGGTGGTGCACATCGACTGCACCGCGATCGGGTAGTCGCTGCCGATGCCGACGTCGCGCACCATCAGCTGGCGGGTCTTGCGACGTGGCGCAAGTGTCGGTGGTGCCGGCGGCTCACTGCCAACGCCTGGCATGCCCAAACCGATGGAGGTCATCACGGTCTCCTACTGGAAGATTCGAATGGGGTTCACAAGGTCAGCCGTCACTGTCAGCAGCATGTAGCCACCGATCACGACCAGCACCACATATGTGGCAGGCATCAGCTTGAGGTAGTTCACCGGCGCCGCGGCGACTTTGCCGCGGGACGCGCGAATCATATTGCGCAGCTTCTCGAACACCGCGACCGCGATGTGTCCGCCGTCGAACGGCAGCAGCGGGAGCAGGTTCACCGCACCCAGGACGAAGTTCAGCTGCGCCAGGAAGAACCAGAACATCACCCACAACCCGTGGTCGACGGTGTCGCCGCCGATGATGCTAGCCCCGACCACACTGATCGGGGTTTCCTTGTCGCGCTCGCCGCCGCCGATCGAATGGATCAGCGCACCGACCTTGGTCGGGATTTTCGCCAGCGACTTGCCCAGTTCGACGGCCAGGTCACCGGTGAACGTGAAGGTCGCAGGCACGGCGGTCAGCACGTTGTAGTGAGTCGGTCCGGGCTGCGCCGCAGCAGTGACGCCGATGGCGCCAACCGTGGCCGCGGTGTCGGAGTCCTTGGCGGTGAATCGTTGGGTCTGCTCGACGTCGACGGTGGTGGTGAACGTCCGGCCGCCGCGTTCGTAGACGACGGGGACAGCGCCGCGCAGGCCTCGGATGGCCTTCGCCATCTCCTCGAACGTGCTCACCGACTGGCCACCGACCTTGACCACGGTGTCCCCGGCCTTCAGTCCGGCCGCCGCGGCGGGCCCGGCACCCGGATGGGGGCACGGACCGAACGGGTTGTCCCCCGTCTTGGCGATCTGCGGGGCCACACAAGCGGTCTCACCGATCACCGCGGTGGTCGCCGGATGCAGGTTGGGCAGGCCCCACGTGACGGCGATGCCGTAGATCAGCACCAGCCCGATGACGAAGTTCATCGCGGGGCCGGCGAACAGCACGGCGACGCGCTTCCACACCTTCTGCTTGTACATCGCGTACGGCTCGTCCGCGGGCGCGATCTCGTCGACCGACGTCATACCCGCGATGTCGCAGAAGCCGCCCAACGGCACGGCCTTGAGTCCGTACTCCGTGGTGCCGAGCCGGTTGGGCCGGTGCGTTGACCACAACGTCGGGCCGAAGCCGACGAAGTACCGCCGCACCTTCATTCCGGTGGCCCGGGCCACCCACATGTGGCCGCACTCGTGCAGGGCCACCGACACCAGAATGGCCAGCGCGAAGAGCGCAATGCCGATCACGAACATCATCGGGCGGGCACAACCTCCTGTGCGATGGTGCGCCGTGCCCGGTCTCGGGCCCAATCCTGCGCATCAAGTACGTCATCCACGGTACTGGGTTCGGCGGCCCATTGATCCGCAGCGCCCAGCACGTCGGACACCGTCCGCACGATCGCCGGAAAGCCGATACGTCCCTGCAGGAAAGCTTCGGCAGCCTCCTCGTTGGCGGCGTTGTAGACGGCGGTCAGGCAGCCACCCCGCGTCCCGGCCGCGCGCGCCAGCCGGACCGCCGGGAAAACGTCGTCGTCCAGCGGCTCGAACTCCCAGGTCGACGCCGCGGTCCAGTCGCAGGCCAGCGCCGCGCCCGGGACCCGCCCCGGCCAGCCGAGGGCCAGCGCGATGGGCAGTTTCATGTCGGGCGGGCTGGCCTGTGCCAGTGTCGAGCCGTCGGTGAACGTGACCATCGAATGCACGACGGACTGCGGGTGCACGACGACGTCGATGCGGTCGTAATCGATGCCGAACAGCAGGTGGGTCTCGATGAGCTCCAGCCCCTTGTTGACCAGCGACGCCGAGTTCAGGGTGTTCATCGGCCCCATCGACCACGTCGGGTGGGCGCCGGCCTGCTCAGGTGTGACGTCCTCGAGCGCGGCGGCCGACCAGCCCCGGAACGGCCCGCCCGAGGCGGTGAGTACCAGCCGGGCCACTTCGTCACGCGTGCCGCCGCGCAGGCACTGGGCCAGCGCCGAATGCTCGGAGTCCACGGGCACGATCTGCCCGGGCTGCGCCGCCTTGAGCACCAGCGGCCCGCCGGCGACCAGCGATTCCTTGTTCGCCAGCGCCAGCCGGGCACCCGACTGCAGTGCGGCGAGCGTCGGCTTCAAACCGAGCGCACCGACCAGCGAGTTCAGGACGACGTCCGCCTCGGTCTCCTCGACGAGCCGGGTGGCTGCGTCGGTGCCCGCGTAGGTGACGTCGCCGATGCGCTCGGCCGCGGCGGCGTCGGCCACCGCGATGTTGGTGACGCCGGTCTCGACACGCTGCCGGGCCAGCAGTTCGGCGTTGCCGCCGCCGGCCGCCAGGCCGACGATCTCGAACCGGTCGGGGTTGACGGCGATCACCTCCAGGGCCTGGGTACCGATCGACCCGGTACTGCCGAGCACCAGGACTCGTAGCCGCTCACTCACGTCTCTATTGTGCCGCTCGATCGCAATATCCGAGTACATGGTGTGCCACTGGCGAAATACGCGGTCAGAACCCGGCCACCACCAAATACGACCGAGTGTCGTATGTAAGAATGTCGGCAATCCATCGGATCGTTAAGGAGTAGCCGTGGCCACCACCGAGGTCGAACGAAGCACCGGCGTCGATGTCGAAGACGTGCCCTCCGCCGAGTGGGGCTGGTCCAAGATGAACCGCGGCGTCATTCAGGCCGGCGGCATCCTGTCTGCTCTCTTCCTGCTGCTGATGCTGCGCGGCAACCACGTCGGCCACGTCGAGGACGCCTGGCTCATCGGGTTCTCCATCCTGCTGTTCGTCATCGTGATCCGCGGCTGGTGGCTGCGTCGTCGCGGCTGGATCCGCTGACCACAGTCCAAACGGCAAAGGCCACGAACTCTTTCGAGTTCGTGGCCTTTGCCGTTTGACCGCCTAGGCTGCTACGGGCTCACTGCGCCGCCGGTCGGTATGGAAGAAGGTGACGATCGTCGTTGCACCGCAGATCAGTCCGACCGTCCCGATCAGCTGCGGTCCGGTGATGCGGTCGGCCAGTCCACCACCGACCGCCGCGCCGATCATGAACGAACCCAACAGAGCGAAATATCCCAGCCAGTCGTACACGGTGCCGCTGCCACAGATATGCCGCTCCAGGCCTTGCCCCAGCTTGACCACAGTGCCGGTGACGTAACTGAGCGGCACCGCCACTTCACCGCGCTTGACGAAACTGGTGTTGAGCGCGCCGACCGAGAAACAGATGATCAAGATGCCCGTGAAGTTGACATCCTCGTAGTACCAGCCGTCTTCGAAGATTTCGACGACCGTCGCCACCAACAAGCCGACAGTGACCAACGCGGTGGCACCGTGCGGGTGGTTCTGCCAGAACTTGCGCCGCAAGAATGACGCGACGAACACGCCCAGCACGAACGCGGCCATCAACGACAGCGCCGCCTGCGGCCCGGCCCCGGCCACCTTCTGGCGTTCGGCGACGTCGAACCAGCCGAGCACCGCGCGTTCGGTATTGCCCGTCATGAAGGTGACGAAGTAGCCGGCGCTGTGCAAGAACGCGACCGCGCCGATCATGCCTGCCAACCACGACAACAGCCACGACAGCCGCGCCTCCGGTCCGACTGCGGCTTCCCTGCTTACAACCCTGTCGGGCGACTGCTCATCCACCGGCACATTATGTACGGCGCGGATGGCGATACAGCGCGCGCGAACAGGTCCGTACTCAGCGACTCTGTGACTGACAGGTGAAGGTCAGCCGGGCATTTGACAGGTTCACCGGTGATGCGGTGGATGGCAGTGGCGTCGACGGTGAGGCCATCGCTGAGGTGCGCGTGGTCGGTCAGGCTCATATCGGGCTTGCTTTGCCTAGATGGGCGTTACGTGACGGCGTGGCTGCGGGCATGGGCGATGGCGTCGTCCAGGGTGTCGATGAGATGGTTCTCATGGCGCAGGGAGTCGATGATGCCGACCCCCGCAAGGAGTTCGCGATGCTCGGGCCGGACGCCCTTGATGATCACCGTGATTCCCTGGGCCTCAAGGTCTTCGACGATCTGGGTGAGGGTGTGTGCGCCGGTGGCGTCGAGCATGCCGAGCTGAGACAGCCGAATGATGACGACCGACGTGTCGGGATGGTTGCCATCGGTGATGGCGGTTGAAATCCGTTCGGCCGCACCGAAGAACATGGCGCCGTCGAGCCGCAGCAACGCGATGCGCTCGTCGCCGGTCAGGTACGGCCCCGGCAGGTCCTCGCGCGTGACGCTGCTGCGTTGGGCCAGCGCGCGCAACGCGAACAGCGCCGTCGCCGCAATGCCGATCTCGACGGCCTGAATCAGATCGAAACAGACGGTGACGGTCACGGTCAGCAGGAAAGTCACCGCGTCCGAACGTGTGGACCGAAGAATCCGCATGACAGTCTGCGGTGCGATCATCCGGCACGCCGTCACCATCAACACCGCCGAGAGCGCCGCCAGCGGGATCGTCCCGACCAGTCGGCTGATCAGATACACCACGGCGAGGAGCACCACCGAGTGCACGATCGCCGCGACGCGAGTCCGCGCACCCGAGCGCACATTGACCGCGGTGCGGGCGATGGCTCCAGTTGCCGGCATGCCGCCGAACACTCCAGAGGCCACCGAAGCCAGGCCCTGCCCCACCAGTTCCCGGTTGGGGTCGTAGGGGCCGGTCGAGGACATCGTCGCCGCCACCCGCGCTGACAGCAGCGACTCGATGGCGGCCAGCGCCGCGATCGCCAGTGCCGCGCCGACCAGGGAGTGCAGCACCGCCAGATCGGCGTGTGGCCACACGGGTGCGGGCAACCGCGACGGCAGCGCCCCGATCCGCATCGCGCTCAATCCGGTACCCGCCACCACCACGGTCGCCACCACGACGGCCACCAACGACGCGGGCACAGCGCGATGCAGCCGGGGCAGCCCGATCATCAGCGCCGCCACCAGTGCGGTGACGAGGAGCGCCGGCCGCGCCACGCCCATCTCGATGTGCGAGACAACCACGCCTGCGGCAGCCAGCGGCGACCGTCCGGCAGGCACCGACTGCCCGAACGCGGCCGGGACCTGCTGCAGAAAGATGATGACGGCAATACCCAGGGTGAAACCCTCGATCACGGGCCACGGGATGAACGTCACCGCACGCCCGACGCCGGTGACACCAGCCACCACGACGATCACCCCGGCCAAGATGGTGACCACGGCGACGCTGCCCAGTCCGTATTGGGCCACGATCGGCGCGAGTACCACCGTCATGGCCCCGGTCGGCCCCGACACCTGTACGTGCGAGCCGCCGAATACCGCGGCCACCAATCCCGCAACGACCGCGGTGACCAGCCCAGCCGCCGCACCGACACCCGAACTGATGCCGAACGCCAGCGCCAACGGCAACGCCACCACCCCGACCGTCACCCCGGCCAGGACATCACGCCGCCACGAGCGGCGCAGGCCCGCATAGTCCTTGCGGGATGGCAGCAAGCGAGCGATCCGGTCGGCGGCGATATTGATCATCGGTTGGTTCCGATCGGCGGCAGCGAGTCGACAGCATCGAGCTGATCGCGTTGGGCGGCAAGGGTATCGGCGAGGAAGGTGCGCGCGATGAGCAGCAGTTCGGCGATCTTCGGATGCGCCAGCGTGTAGTGCACCGCGTTGCCGGTCCGATACCTGGTGACGACGTGATGGCGTTTGAGCACGGCCAGATGCTGCGAGAGCAGCGTCGGTTCGATGTCACTGGCCGCGAGGATGTCACTCACCGGAGTCGGGCCGTCGGAGGTCGACAAAATCTCCAGCATCCTGATGCGAGCCGGATGCGCCAGCGACTTGAACAGATTCGCCTTGATCTCGTGCAGCGGCCGTTCGGGGCCATCGAGCACGCTGTCGACCATTACCACACCTCTAATTGATGGATTGATGAAATTCGCAATCCATCATAGCGCGTCAGACCCATCGAACCGATTCACGTGATCGGCGGGCGCCCAGACAACCCACAGGCTCGCGCAGCAGAAAATTGTGGGCTGGGTAACATTCGCGACATGACCGTCGCCGACAACACGATCGATCTGGGCGATCAAGCCTCTTTTACTGGCTTACGGGCACTGGGCCGCGGTCCGCTCATCCAGTACACCTGGATCTACGAACGTCCGGTCGACCTCGATGGATTGCGCCGCCTACACCGCAACTTGGGATCCGGCGGACTGCTGGGCCGCCGGATCGAACGGTCGCCATTGCCGTTCGGACGGCACCGGTGGGTCCGCTCGACCGGACCGATCGATCTCGACATCGCCACCGAGACGCGGCCTGTCGCCGAGCTGGACGACTGGATCAACGAACGCGCATACCAACCGGTCGACCCGGAACACGGCCCGCCCTGGCACCTCGGGGTGCAGCCGCTCGAAGGCGGCGGTGCCGCCGTGTCGCTCGTGGTGTCGCACACCGTCGGTGACGGCCTGGCCATCGCCGAAGCCGTCACCGAAGCGGTCAATGGCGAACCACGCGACCTCGGCTACCCGGCACCCGGCGCCCGGCCCCGGCGCCAGGCGCTGCGCGAAGACCTCCGCCAGACGGTGCGTTCGGTACCCAGTTGGTTCAAGGCGGTGGTCGGGGCCGTGAAGATCGCCCGTGACCAGAAGGGCGACCTGGCCGCGTCGGCCAAATCGGTGAAAGCACCCGTCTCCAGCGGGATCACCACGCCGGTGTCGCCGCCGTTCGTCACGGTCCATGTCGAGATCGACGAGTGGCACCAGCGCGCCAAAGCCCTTGGCGGCACCAGCAACGTCATGTTCGCCGCCCTGGCCGCACAGATCGGTCAGGTCGTGGGACGGTTGGGCGAGGACGGAAAGGCCATGCTCTCGTTCCCGGTGAACATCCGGACCGAAGGTGACACCCGGGGCAACGCGCTCAGCACCATCACCGTGATGGCCGACCCGGAGAAGGTCAGCACCGACCTGGGCGAGTTGCGGGGCGACATCAAGCGCGAACTGGCCGGTGTCGACGAGTGGACCCGAATGATGCTCACGCCACTTCCGCTCACTCCCCTGGTGCCGAAGTTCGCGGTGCGACGCCTGGAGAAGATGGTGCTCAAGGTCGGCAAGCCCATCGGCTGCTCGAACCTCGGCCTGTTCCCCGCCGCGTTCAACCGGCCCGACGGCACCGAGGCCGACAACTTCCACGCCCGCCTGGTCGAGCCGGGACTGACGCCGGTGGACCTCGAGCGCCTGAACGGCCACCTGTTCCTGGTGTTGTGCCAGACACCGACGTCGATCATCGTGACGGTCACCGCATGGGAGCCGGGCGAGTCGAACACCAAAGCGGCACTGGCAGATTCCACTCGAAAGGCGCTGGACGAGCTCGGCCTCACCGGAACCGTCGACTAAGTTACCGAGTAGTACCATCGGTTTCGTGGACAGTACCGCGAGCGCCCAGAACGGCTCCGTCGAGGATGCCTCGACCCCCAGCCGCATCCTGGTGGCGACGGCGGAAGTGCTTGCCCGTCAGGGACAAACCAAGCTCAGCCTGTCCGAGGTCGCCATGCAGGCCGGCGTCTCGCGCCCCACGCTGTACCGCTGGTTCGCTTCCAAAGATGCGCTGCTCGAGTCGTTCGGGCGGTACGAGCGCGACTTGTTCGTCGACGGCATGACCGCCGCCACCGAAGGGCTGCGGGGCAACGAAAAGCTCGATGCCGCACTGCGATTCATCGTGCAATATCAGAAGACCTACTCCGGGGTGCGAGTCATCGACATCGAGCCGGAGGCCGTGTTGGCGCAGCTGCCCAACGTCGTCCCGATCATGCGAAGCCGGTTGCAGAAGCTGCTCTCGGGGCCGAACGCCGAATTGAAGGCCGCGACCGCCATCCGGATCGCGGTGTCGCACTACCTCGTCCCGAGCGACGACACCGAGCAGTTGCTGGCGCAGCTGCGCCACGCCGTCGGCCTGCGCTGACCGGTCTCAGCCCTCGGCCGCCAATTGCCCACAGGCAGCGGCGATTTCACGCCCGCGGGTATCACGCACCGTGCACGACACGCCGGCCGCCTGCACCCGGCGCACAAATTCGCGCTCGACAGGTTTCGGGCTCGCGTCCCACTCACTGCCCGGGGTGGGGTTCAACGGAATCAGGTTCACATGCACCAGCGGACCGAGCGCTCTGTGCAGCTTCTTGCCCAAAAGGTCGGCCCGCCAAGGCTGATCGTTGACATCGCGGATCAGCGCGTACTCCACCGACACCCGCCGACCGGTCACGTCGGCGTAATACCGCGTGGCGTCAAGGACTTCGGAGACTTTCCACCGGTTGTTCACCGGCACCAGGGTGTCGCGCAGTTCGTCGTCCGGGGTGTGCAGCGACAAGGCGAGCGTGACGCCCAGCTTCTCGTCGGCGAGCTTGCGGATCGCCGGGGCCAGGCCGACGGTCGAGACCGTCACCGACCGGGCGCTGATCCCGAAACCGTCAGGAGGTGATGCAGTAATTCTTCGAACGGCCGCCACCACGCGGTTGTAGTTGGCCAGCGGCTCCCCCATACCCATGAAGACGATGTTGGACAGCCGGCCGTCATGCTCATTGCGCATCGCGGCCGACGCCGCCCGCACTTGCTCCAGGATCTCGGCCGTCGAGAGGTTCCGCTTCAGACCGCCCTGGCCGGTGGCGCAGAACGGGCAGGCCATGCCGCAACCGGCCTGCGACGAGATGCAGACGGTGTTGCGCTGCGGATAGCGCATCAACACCGACTCGAACGTCGTGCCGTCCACGGCACGCCACAGCGTCTTGCGGGTCTCCCCCGCATCGCACTGCACTTGACGGGCCGGGGTGATCAGTTCGGGGAACAGCGCGTCGGCCACCTGCGTCCGCACCGCGGCGGGCAGGTCCGTCATCTCCTGCGGGTCGGCGATGAGGCGGCCGTAGTACTGGTTGGCCAGCTGCTTGGCGCGGAATTTCGGCAGTCCCAGCTCGGCGACGGCCGAGACGCGGCCGTCGGCATCGAGGTCGGCCAGATGGCGCGGCGGCATGCCGCGCCGCGGCGCATCGAAAACCAGAGGAAGGGAAACGGCCATAACGGGCTCCAGTATCGCATCGACCGGACCCCGCAAGAGAAATCACAGCCGAAAATCGTTGGACGGGGCCGCCGTAACCGGTCACCATGGCGCCATGCCACCCCGCCCCGCGTCACTCCTGGCCTTCATCTACGCGTTGGGTTATCCCATTGGCGCCCTTGCCGTTTCGGCCCTGGCGCCCATGGCAACACTGGTGTTCCGGTTCGGTCTGGCGGCCGCCATCCTGACCACATGGGCGCTGGCCGCGCGTGTGAAATGGCCCACTGGCACCCGGCTGGTGCACGTCGTCATCAGTGGTCTGCTCACCCAGGCCGTGCAGTTCATCTGCTTGTATCTGGCGCTGATGCACGGCGCCCCGGCCGTGTTGGGCGCCGTGGTCATCTCGATGAACCCCGTCGCCACCGCTCTGCTCGCGGCCGTGTTCCTGGGCGAACGACTGACGGCCATGCGCGTCGCCGCTCTGGTTCTGGGCGCGCTGGCGGTGCTCGCGGCGTGTGCCCAGCGACTACTCATGGTCGGCGGGGTCGACGCGGTGATCGTGCTGCTGGCCGTCTCGCTGCTGGCGCTGGCCTCGGGCGGCGTCTACCAGCAGCGGTTCTGCCGCGGAGTGGATTTCCGCGCCACCGCGGCGCTGCAGAACGCGGCGTCGTTGATTCCGGTGGCGATCCTGGCCGCCGTCATGCCGTGGACCGTTACCAACCCGCACACCGCCGTCTTGGCGGTCGGCGCCGTGGTGCTGCTCAACGCCACCCTGTGCATGACGCTGTACGTGCGGGCCATCGATCGCTACGGCGCCGCCGCGGTGGCCATGCTGTTCGCCGTGATCCCCGCGATTGCGGGTGTGTTGTCGTGGCTGCTGCTGGGCCAGCGGCCCGACCTGGGTGTGGTGGTCGGCCTCGCGCTCGGCGCGCTGGCCTGTTGGCTCAACTCGCGAGCTGTTGCGCGGACCGTCAGGCCAGCAACTCCAGCACCAGCCACGCCGCCACGGCAGACGGCAGAATCGAGTCGATCCGGTCCATCAGACCGCCGTGACCAGGCAGCAGAGTGCCCATGTCCTTGATCGCGAGGTCCCGCTTGACCTGCGACTCCACCAGGTCACCCAGGGTGCCGGTGATGACGAGCATGATGCCGAGCGGCACGCCGACCCACAGCGGCCTGCCGGCCAGGAAATGCACCGACAGCACCGAGACGATGATGCTGAACAACAGCGACCCGCTGAAGCCCTCCCAGGACTTCTTCGGGCTGATCGCCGGCACCATCGGGTGTTTACCGAACAGCACGCCGGCCGTGTAACCGCCGATATCCGAGGCCACGACGCCCAGCATCATGCAGAACACCTGCATGGCGCCCTCGTGGTAGCCGCCCTGGTTGGGGTGGATCAGGAGCGCCGTGAAAGCGCCGAACAGCGGCACCCAGGCGGCCAGGAAGATCGTCACCGAAACGTCACGCGTGTAGTTGACCGGCGCGGCTTTCAGACCTCCCGACAGCAGCCGCCAGATCATGCACAACGCCACCGTGGCGCCGAACGCGCCGAGCGCACCGGCTTCCCGGTACGGCCAGGTCAGCCAGATCATCGCCTGGCCACCGATCAACAGCGGAATCACCGGGACGGCGTAGCCGCCTTCACGCAGCCGCCGCACCACTTCGTGGGTGGCCAACGCGACGGCCAGGGCCACCAGCGCCACCCACAGCTGCGGGGCCCACAACAACGTCGCGATGACGGTGCCGCCGAGGACGACGCCCACGGAGATGGCCGCGGGCAGGTTGCGGCCGGCGCGCGATGTCTTCTTGGGCTCCCCGGTCGGAGCGGTATCGGTGGTCACGAAAGTCACGGCTGGGAGGTGCTAGACCTCCAGCAGCTCGCCTTCCTTGTGCTTCACGAGGTCGTCGATCTGAGCGGTGTAGGTGGCGGTGGTCTTGTCCAGATCCTTTTCGGCGCGCGCGACCTCGTCCTCGCCGGCCTCGCCGTCCTTCTTGATCCGGGACAGCTCGTCCATCGCCTTACGACGGATGTTGCGCACCGACACCTTGGCGTCCTCGCCCTTACCCTTGGCCTGCTTGACCAGTTCCCGGCGGCGTTCCTCGGTCAGCTGCGGGATGGAGATGCGGATGACGCTGCCGTCGTTGCTCGGGTTGACGCCGAGGTCCGAGTTCCGGATGGAGTCCTCGATGGCCTTGAGCTGATTGGCCTCGTAGGGCTTGATGACCACCAAGCGCGCCTCGGGGACGTTGATGCTCGCCAGCTGGGTGATGGGCGTCATCGAGCCGTAGTACTCGATGTTGATCCGGTTGAACATGCCCGGGTTGGCCCGGCCGGTGCGGATCGACGCCAGGTCGTCACGCGCCACCGAGACGGCCTTGTCCATCTTCTCTTCGGCATCGAAGAGGGTTTCCTCGATCACTTGTTATCTCCCGTCGCTCCCGCTCGCCCGGCCACCCAGCTCTAGCTGGCGACCAGCGTTCCGATCTTCTCACCCGCGACCGCGCGTGCGATATTGCCTTCAGTCAGCAGATTGAAGACCAGCATCGGCATGCCATTGTCCATGCACAGGCTGAACGCGGTGGCATCGGCGACCTTCAGGTCGCGTTCCAACACCTCACGATGGGTGATGGTGGCGATCATCTGGGCGTCGGGAACCTCACGCGGGTCTGCGGTGAAGACACCGTCGACGGCCTTGGCCATCAGGACCACCTCGGCACCGATCTCCAGCGCGCGCTGCGCGGCGGTGGTGTCGGTGGAGAAGTAGGGCAGCCCCATACCGGCGCCGAAGATGACGACGCGCCCCTTCTCCAGGTGCCGGCGCGCCCGCAACGGGATATAGGGCTCGGCGACCTGTCCCATGGTGATGGCGGTCTGCACGCGGGTGTCGATGCCTTCCTTCTCCAGGAAGTCCTGCAGCGCAAGGCTGTTCATCACGGTGCCGAGCATGCCCATGTAGTCACTGCGCGTCCGCTCCATGCCGCGCTGCTGCAGCTGCGCGCCGCGGAAGAAGTTGCCGCCGCCGATGACCACGGCGACCTGCACACCGCCGCGCACCACCTCGGCGATCTGTCGGGCGACAAGAGCCACGACGTCGGGGTCCAGGCCCACCGCACCGCCGCCGAACATCTCGCCACCGAGCTTGAGCAGTACTCGTGTATAGCCCGGCCGGATCACACTCTGGCCACCGTTGTCTGCCTCGTTGTCTGGGCTGGCCATCAGACTCCTTCGGTCCCCACACGTCACAGCTGCCCCGGCGATCGGCAGCGGCTCCATCCTGCCTCATGACGATCGGGCCGGAGGCAAGGAGGGTGGAACCCGATGGATAGACCCGGCTACCCGGCCGGCTACCCCAGGTGCGCCTGCAACAGCCAAGCGCGAACCGACTTGAGGCCGCTCGGCTCGTCCCTGACGTCGACGTCGGCGAAACCGGCACCGGGTGACCCGGACCCGCCGAAACCCTCGGGCATGTTGCCGTGGATGCGGGCCGGTGAGATGTCGTCGATCACCCAGTACTTGCCGACCACCTCGCGCAGCTCCTCTTCGGTCACCGGGTTCGCCGGGCCGGCGGGCATACCGCCGCGGTCGAAGACGAGAACGATGTAGGTGGCGCCGGGAGCGGCGGCCCGCACGATCGACCGCTGGTAGCCGTCGCGGAGTTCGACCGGCATGGAGTGAAAAAGGGTGCTGTCGATGATGGTGCCGAAGCGCCCGTCGTATCCGGTGAAGTCACTGATGTCGGCCACTTCGAAGCTCGCGCTGTGCGCCCCGCGTTTGGCGGCTTCGGAGCGGGCCAGTTCGATGGCGGTCGGTGACTGGTCCAGGCCCACCGTGGTGAAGCCACGCTCGGCCAGGTAGATGGCGGTGGCGGCTTCGCCGCATCCGGCATCGAGCACATCGCCGTGCACCTTGCCGGCGTCGATCAGCGCAGCGATCTCGGGCTGCGGCACTCCGATGCTCCACGGCGGGCGGGCTCCCATCTCGGGGGCCTCACCGCGGTACGCGGCTTCGAACATTTCATCAGTTGATCCGGTCATACCTCCGGTTTATCAACGGCGTTGATACATGTCAATATAGTTGACATGTTCGACGACGTTGAGGACGCTCCCCTGGGCTACCTGCTGAACCGCATCGCCACCGCGCTGCGCAGCAACATCACAGCCGACGTACTCGAACCACTGGGCCTGACCTTCCCACAGTTCGTGTGCCTACGCATCGTCGACAACCAGCCCGGCATGTCCAATGCCGAGATGGCCCGCTTCATCGGGGTCTCACCGCAGGCCATGAACATCGTGGTGCGCGCGCTTCAGGAGCGCGAACTCATCACGCGACCGTCGACCGTCGCAGCCGGAAGATCGCGACCCACCGAACTGACCCGGGCCGGGCGCACCCTGCTGGGCAAGACCGTCGCCGGCATCCGCGCCGCGGACGACGCCCTGTTGGCCGGCCTCACCGAGGGTCAGCGCCGCGAGTTCCGCCGTACGCTGGTCACCCTGCTGCCGCCCGACTAGGGAGTCAGAGGATCGCCGCGGCGACGATCAAGCCGACCGCCAGGTACGACGCCGCGACGTCGAGCACGACCGGGGTGAACTTCTGCTCCGCGAGCATGTCGCCGATGTCGAGGCCCTTGACGAAGCCGATCAGCCGCACCGACAGCGCCTGCGCCGCAATGCCAACCAAGCCGAACGCCACCGTCTTGATGAGCCCGCCCGTCAGGTCGCCAGATGAGCTGTAGATCGCCAGCACCACGATGAAGGCCATCGACACCACGCCCGAGGCCGCCACCGCGGCGGCATTCGGGTGTCCCGTGCGCACCAGTTGGCGCAGCGGTCCGGGTGTGGTCCAGTCGATCACGAAGAAGCCGAGGATCATCAGCGCGACACCGACGATGGCGTACATCGCGATGGCCGTGGCGCCGTGCCCGACGATCGACCAGTAATCGGTACCCAGAGCGGTGAGGGTCATGACGTTAGTTCCTTCCGGTCACTGCGGGATGCGGTGGGGCACAAAGGCTGCGCCGTTGTCGGTAACCAGGCCCGAGGTCTCCCGGATACCGAGTCCGGCCGATTCGTCGCCGACGATCCAGGCGCCCAACGCGGGCCGCATGTCGTCGAACTGCGGTAGCGGATCGAGTAACTGGTACACGTAGCCCTCTTCGCCGTACACGCCGCCGGTCTGCGTCTCGAACCCGGCACCGACGATCGTCACGTTCGCCCCCTCGCGGCCGAGCTTGGGCTTGCGGACGTATTCGGTGAGCTCGTGTGGGTCGTCGACATATGCCGGCAGCAGGTTCGGGTGCCCCGGATACATCTCCCACAGCACCGCCAGAATGGCCTTGTTGCTCAGCAACGACTTCCACAGCGGCTCGACCCACATGGTTTCCGGCAGGGATTCGACTGCGTAGCGGCCGAATTCGTCGTCGAGCACCCATTCCCACGGGTAGAGCTTGAACAGCGTCGAGATCGGCGCCTCTTCCAGGTCGACGAAGCGCTTGAGGTCCCGGTCCCAGCCCAGCTGCTCGATGGCCAGGCCCACGGTGTGCAGCCCGGCCTCGGCGGCGCACTCCTGCAGGTAGGCCAGCGTCACGTTGTCCTCACCGCTGGTGTCGGCGGACGACCAGGTGAAATGGGTTTCGTTGCCGGGCAATCGATCCCGGATTTCCTTCCACCGTTCCACCAGCTTCTCGTGCAGCGAGTTCCACTGGTCGTCGTTCGGGAAGACGTCGGTCTTCCAGTACCACTGCAGGATCGACGCCTCCAGCAGCGACGTCGGAGTGTCGGCGTTGTACTCCAGCAGCACCGGCGGCCGGCGGCCGTCGTAGCGCAGGTCGAAGCGGCCGTACAGGTGCGGATCGCTGCGCCGCCAAGACTTTTCGATGTGTGGCCAGCTCCATTCCGGGAGCCCGAAGTCGCGGTAGCGCTCCGTCAGCACCACCTGCTCGACCGCCTCCAGGCACATGGAATGCAGCACCTCGACCGACGCCTCGATCGAGAGCACCTCGTCCATGTCGAAGACGTAGTGCACCGACTCGTCCCAATACGGGCGGGCATTGCCGCGCGCATCGGTGGCGGGCGTGTCGAAACACATGCCCTGCTTGGCGATGATCTGCTGCCACCCCGGCCTCGGGGTGCTGCGTTCGCGCCGCATCAGCTACCCGAGCTTCCGTGGCTCGACGAGCCAAAGCCGCCGCGGGAAACCGACGAGCCGCCCTTGGAAATGGACGTGCCGGATTTCGTTGTGGCCGTGGTGCCTTTCGGCAGAGTCAGGGTGCCACCATGCGCGATGCTGCCGATACCGCCGTTGGAACCACCGTAGTAATAGCGGTACGACGATCCGGCATAGAAGAACGTGCTGCCGCCCGAACTGCGCCCACTGTCGCAGTAGCTGTCCGGGACCACCTCGTTGGTGCCGTCCTTGACGCAGCTGGCACTCGTCTGATCGTCATCGTGGAAGATCGCGTAGCCGGCCGCGACGACCGCCACCACGCCGACGCCGACCGCCGAACCGATCAGTACCTTCTTGCCGGTGGCCGCGCGCTTGCGGGCCTTCTCCTGCTTCAGCGCCTCGATCTTCTCCGCAGCCTCACGGGCTCGCTGCGCCTTATCTCTGGCGCGCGCCTCGGCGACGCTCGGCTCGCGCGGTTTGGCCGTGGCCGGGTCCTGCCAGCGAACAGAGCCATGGGGGGCTTCCGGCGCCGGACTCGGCTGAAACTCCAGATCGGGATTCAGCTCGGGTTCCGGCGTGAAGCTCGGCTCGGAACCCGGCGCCGGGTCAGGCCCCTTACCGTCAGCCGACGCTCGCCACGGCTGTCCCTGCGCCCCGTTATCGGGCCCGACAGTCATGCACACCCCCAATTGGACGCAACCTGTGAGACAGCATAAGGGTGGCTGCTTCGCAAAGTTGCCGTTGACTCTGCTTCGGCGCCGCAAAAATCGGCGCGGTAACCGGCGCCCTCAGCGCGGCGTCAACGTGCCGCGAGCGACGGCCAGCCGATCGCCTGCTCCAGCTCGAAGGCCAGCGCCAGCAGCGTGGCCTCCTGGCCTGCCGCGGCCCCGAACATCATGCCGACCGGCAGGCCCGATGCGGACTGGGCCAGCGGCAGCGAGACGGCCGGTGCTCCACTGGCGTTCTGTAGTGGGGTGAAGCCGACCCAATCGATCAGCCGCGACATCACCTGGTCGTAGTCCGCCGTCGGGTCCAGATGCCCGATGGGTGGCGTGACCTCGCTGAGGGTCGGGGTGAGCACCACGTCGTAGTCCCGGGCCAAGCGCGCCGGGATGCGCCGCGATGCGGCCAGGCGGGCGATGGCGCCCGGCACCCGGTGCAGGTTGCGGGCGGCCTTGCGCTCCAGACCGAGGGTCAGGTTGTCCAGCTTGGCGCGGTCGAAGGTTGGGCCGAACGTGTGTTTTCCACCGCGGACCAGGGCAAAGGCCAGGAAGGCCCAGTACAGCACGAAGTCGTCCCGAAATCGTTCCGGAGCCGGATTGCCGATCTCGGTGACGCGGTGGCCGAGCTCTTCCAGCCGGGCGGCGGTCCTCATGGTCAGCTCTCGGACCTCGGGGCTGGCGTCACGTCCGATCGAGCTGGTGCACACCGCGATGCGCAGCCGGTGCCGTCCCGGCGCAGTGACATCGCCGATGGCCGGCAGTTTGGGGTTGCGGTAGACGCGCTCGGCCTCCCGGTAGAACGCCGCGGTGTCCCGGACGCTGCGGGTGAGAACGCCGTTGGCGACGATCTGCAGCGGCATCCGGGTTTCGCGGTCCAGCGGCAGCCGCCCACGGGTGGGCTTGAGACCGACCAATCCATTGCAGGAAGCCGGGATTCGGATGGACCCGCCGCCATCGTTGGCGTGCGCGATGGGCACCACGCCGGCCGCGACGAACGCGCCCGACCCGGACGACGACGCACCCGCGGTCACCGTGGTGTCCCACGGGTTGCGCACGGGGCCGAGGCGGGGATGTTCAGCCGACGCGCTGAACCCGAACTCGGACATCTGCGTCTTGCCGAGCGCCACCAGCCCCGTCGACAGGTACAGGCGCGCCCACTCCCCGTCGGCGGGCATCGGCCGGGGCGACCAGGCGTCGGTGCCCTGCATCGTCGGCCAACCACCGACTGCGACGTTGTCCTTGATGAACGTCGGCACGCCGTCGAAGAAGCCTCCGAAAGGCCTACCGAATCTGCTTCGCGCGCTTGTCCTTTCGACCGCCTGCTCGAAGGCTTCATACGCCATGCCGTTCAGTTCCGGCTGCGCCTTCTCGGTACGGGCGATGGCCGCCTGTACGACCTCGGCCGCCGACACCGCACCGCCGCGGATCGCATCGGCAACACCGACCGCGTCGAGGTTGCCGAGGGCGTCGTCACCGAATGTGCTGATGCGCGTCATGGCGCCACGGTACCAAGCGGTACCACGGTTGCCCAGGGTCCGCTCGCGGCTTACTTCGAGATTTCACGTTGTGAGTCCGGACACTGGCTTATCCGCCATTGCCCCGTGCCGTGTAAACACGTAGTTTCCCGGCCGTAACGTTCCATTTGAACTAGTGCCATCTGGAAGTATTTGGTGTTAGCTTTTCCCGACCCGGCTGCTGCAAGTCGGGGACCGGTCCGGTCATCGGCGCCCGCACCAGACCTGATCGCCTGATGCGTTGCATCACTGGCGATTACGACGGATTCGACAGGAAATGCTTCATGACAACCGAGCAATCCCTAGACGAAGTTCAGGGCAACCCGATGGCCGGGGCACGCGGCGGCCCGTGGTCCCGCTTCGTCACCTGGGCCAGCCAGGAAACCATCGAGGACTTCTCACTTCGCTACGCGCCCAAGTCTTTTCGCAAATGGTCGCCCATGGCGTGCGCCGTGGCCGCCTTGGGCGGCATCGCATACCTCGCCGACTACTCGATCGGCGCCTCGATCGCCGTCACCCACGGCGCGGCCAGCGCCGTCGTCGCGATCCTGGTCGCCGCGGTCACCATCTTCCTCACCGGCATCCCGATCGCCTATTACGCCGCCAAGTACAACATCGACATGGATCTGCTCACGCGCGGAGCGGGTTTCGGATACTTCGGATCGACCCTGACCAGTCTGATCTACGCCAGCTTCTGCTTCATCTTCTTTGCGCTCGAAGGCTCGATCATGGCGCAGGCGATGAAGCTGGCGTTCGGTATCCCGCTGGCGCTCGGCTACATCATCGGCTCACTGATCATCATCCCGCTGGTGCTCTACGGCATGACTGCCCTGGCCAAGTTCCAGGTCTGGACGCAGCCGTTGTGGCTGATCCTGTTCGTGGCTCCGATCGCCTTCATCGCGACTGCGGATCCCGCCGGCTTCCACGGATTTCTGAGCTGGGCGGGTGACGGCGGTACCGAGCGGGTGACCGCCATCGGAGTGGGCGCCGGGGCCGGCGTCGCGTTGTCGCTCATCGCCCAGATCGGTGAACAGGTCGACTACTTGCGTTTCATGCCCGAGAAGTCGGAAACACCGCCGTTGCGGTGGTGGGGTGCGGTGCTCGCCGCCGGACCGGGGTGGGTCATCCTCGGTGCGGCCAAGCAGATTTGCGGCGCCTTCCTGGCGTTCTACGTCGCGGGAAAGGTCGGTTTCTCGGCGGCCACAGAACCCATCGAGCAGTTCCTGGGCGGCTTCGGTTCCGTCATCCACAACGACGTCGCCGCGCTGGCCCTGGCGACTCTGATGGTGCTGCTGTCGCAGGTGAAGATCAACGTGACAAACGCATACTCGGGATCGTTGTCCTGGTCGAATTTCTTCAGCCGGATACTGCATGTGCACCCCGGCCGCGTGGTGTACCTCGGTCTGCACATCGCCATCGCGTTGGCACTGATGCTCAGCAACATGTTCGCCGTGCTCAACACGATCCTGGGTTTCTACTCCAATGTCGCAATCGCCTGGGTCGGTGCGATCGTCGCCGACCTGGTGATCAACAAGCCGCTGCTCAAGCTCAGCCCGTCGTACGTCGAGTTCAAGCGTGCCTACCTCTACAACATCAATCCGGTCGGATTCGTCTCGATGCTGGTGGGCTCGGTGTTCTCGATCTTGGCCTTCTACCACGCCTTCGGTGATTTTCTGGCGGCCTGGTCGCCCTATCTCGCGCTGACATTGGCGTTCGTGCTGTCGCCGGTGATCTGCATCGCAACCAAGGGAAAGTACTATCTGGCGCGGCGTAATCCGCTCCGTGAGGAGATCGAGAAGGAGCCGCTGTGGGCCGGACAGACGCTGCTGGACGTCGTCGACCAGAAGCGGTACGAGCTGCCGGATATGGTGCACGACTGTCCTTTTCATCACGGCACTGTTTCCTCACTGACTTGCACGCTGACCAAGGACTGCCATGACATGTGCAAGAAAGACGGATACACCGACTCGATGACCACCGATCTACTGAAAACCGCGGCCACGCCGCAATCGAGCTGACGGACCGCCATGGCCCCGCCCGGATCGCCGGACGGGGCCATGGCAGTCGCTCAGGGTGTCAGCTCGGCGATCACGTTGAATTCGAGTTGGTCGGCACTGGCGAGGTACACGGGTTGACGAGTATGAGCACCATGCATGACGACCTCGCCGCGTGGCCCCTGGTATGCGACATTGGCGCGCGCCCGGTCGATCGCGGCCACCTCCAGGCTGCCCGCCGTCTGCGACAATGCCGTGAGCAACAACAGCCCCTCGTAACAGGATTCACCGATGTTGTTGAGCGCAGGGGCCGCACTGCCGAACCGTTGCACGTAGTGCGAGCCGAATCCCATGTTCACCTCAGTGGGCAGGCTCTCGAAATAGCCGCACGCGGTGTACAAGCCGGTGGTCGCCCCACTTCCGCTGGCGGACAACACATCCTCACCGATCATCAACGACAGCCGCACGACACTCTGGTCCAGACCGGCCCGGGCGAAGGCCCGGTTGAATGCGGCGTTGTCCGCACCCACCATCAACACCAGCACGCCGTCGACGTCCGAGCTACCGATGACATCGAGCATGGACCCGAAATCCCGTCCGCCCAGCGGAACAAATGCCTCACCGACGAACTCGACTCCGGATCGCCACATGTACTCCTTGGTCACCTGGGCGGTCTGCCGCGGCCAGATGTAGTCATTGCCGACGATGCACCAACGCCTGAGCCCGAGGTTTTCACGCAGCCACGACAGCGCCGGAAAGAGTTGTTGCTGAGGCGTTTCCCCCACCATGTACACGCCGTCGGCGCTCTCTCCGCCTTCATAGAACGTGGTGTACACGTAGGGCACCCGGCCGGCCGTCTGCGGGGTGATGACGCGTCGCGCGTTCGACAGGTGCCACCCCACCACCGCGTCGATCCGCTGCTCGGACACCAGGCGGCCCAGCTGGTCCGCCAGATCGCGCAACGGCGCCCCGGCGTCGACCGCATGAATCCGAACCGGCCGGTCCAGGATGCCACCGGCTGCGTTGATGTCCTCGGCAGCCAGCTCGGCGCTGGCCTCGCACGAAGGTCCGAACATGCCGGCCGGGCCGCTCAACGGCACCACGAGGGCGATGTCCACCACATCCCGGTCGGCGCGCGCGGGGACCGTCGCAGGATTCGGATCCACCATCACCTCACTTTGGGAGACCGGCCCGGCTCCGCCACACCAATCACGACGACTACGACGTCCGTTGCCCGGGTGACGAGAATTCATTTTGAACATACCTGCCGATCACCGCTGTTTCACGGCAAGATGACAGCTCCCGTCGCGGTAGGCTTGGCGCCACCATGGACATGAAGCCGGGCGCCCGTGCCGACACCATCGAGGAACTCGCTCGATTGGTGAAGTTGGTCGCCTTCGAACTCGACCGCGTGGTGACCGACCATCTGGCCGGTTTGACGGTGCGCCAATGGCATGTGCTGGCCGCGCTCGAAGGCGGCGTCGGAAAACCGATGACGGCGCTGGCCGAGGTGACCTTGTTGCCCGGTCCGAGCCTGACCCGGCTCGTCGACGGAATGGTCGACGACAACCTGGTACTGCGCAAGGCGGATGTGGTCGATCGCCGACGGGTGCTCGTCTACCAGACCCGGCGCGGCGCTGCGCTGTACCGCCAGATCCGCGAGCGCCTGGGCAAGTCCGAACAGCTGGCCGAGCTGTGCATGTCAACGTCTCTGCAGCCGGAAGCACTGACCGAATTGCTGAGCACGCTGCAGCGGCCGGGCTCCCCGGCGGATCTCCGCGGCTGACCGCAACACCCGCCAAACAGCCAGTCCCCCAACCAACTCGAGGGACTGCCTGTCGGCTGCGGGATCAGAAACTGGCGTGTGGCGCGCCCATTCCCGGATCGATCTGGTACGGCCCGGACGCGGACGGCGCCACCGGGAAATCGAAGATCGCCGTGGGGATATATACCGTCGCACACGAATTCGGGATGTCCACCACTCCGGAGAGCCGCCCCTCGATCGGCGCGGACCCGAGCAGCAGATAGGCCTGCTCCGGGCTGTACCCGAATTTCGTGAGGTAGTCGATGGCATGCAGACATGCGCGCTGGTAAGCCAGATCCGAGTCGAGGTACTTCTGTTCGCCATCGAGTGTCACCGAGGTGCCGGAGAACGCCAGCCATTCCGAGTACTGCGGGTCTGTGTTACCCGGCATGAAGATCGCGTTCTCATGCACACCGTAGGTGTCCATGCCACCCTTGATCAGATCCACGTGCAGGTCCAGGAAGCCGCCCATCTCGATCGCCCCGCAGAACGTGATCTCCCCGTCGCCCTGCGAGAAGTGCAGATCACCGAACGACAAATTCGCACCGGGAACGAACACCGGATAGAACACCCGGCTGCCCTTGGTGAGGTTTTTGATGTCCTGGTTTCCGCCGTTCTCGCGGGGTGGTGCGGTCCGGGCGGCCTCGGCCGCTGCCTTGACGAAGGCGTCACCGCTCAGCGAGCCGAGGATCGCGTCCTGCGGTTCAGGCGGCAACGCCAGCGGCGGCACGCGGTCAGGATCGGTGGCGATCAAGGCGCCCTCGCGCGCATTCCACTTGGCCAGCAACGCCGCTGATGGCGCGGTGCCCATCAGGCCGGGATGCACAATGCCCGTGTATTTCACCCTTGGCACGTGCCGTGAGGTGGCCTGTTGGCCGGAGAAATCCCATATCGCCTTGTAGGCGTCGGGGAACTGATCGGTGAGGAACCCGCCGCCGTTCTGCTTGGCGAAGATGCCGGTGTATCCCCAACCTTGGCCCGCCAGCGGCCCCGAATCTTCCTGCGGGATCGGGCCGACGTCGAGGATGTCGACGATCAGCAGGTCACCCGGTTCGGCGCCCTCGATCGCGAACGGCCCGGACAGGCAGTGCACGCCCTTGAGCGGGGCATTGAGAATGTCCTCCGCCGAGTCGTCGTTGTGGATGGCGCCGTCGAACCACTCCCGGCAGTGTGCCCGGAAGCTGTCCCCCGGCTTGACGGTGACGGCCGGCGGGATATCCGGGTGCCATCGGTTGTGGCCGACCAGTTGTTGGTCGGTGAACTTCTTCGTCGAATCCAAGGGGAACAGCAATTCGGGCACATTGACCTCCATAGCGACACACAAACACTTGCTTCCGAATGGAAGTATTCAATAGTGAAGGTGTCTCGTCTGCGGATCGGGCAAGTTACATCCGGATGACGTTGCCAGAGAGGGCTTATGGTGTCGTTGTGCCTACCTATCTATTCCGGTGTGGACGGGGTTGCCCGGATTTCACCGAACAGCATTCGATGGCGACCGCGCCCGACGACACACCGTGCCCGGGCTGCAGCGGCCCGGCCAAACGCAGAATCGGGGCGCCTGCCTTAGGTGCCGGCAACACGCCGGGCATGCGGGTGCAGGACGCCACCCGCGCCACGGCAGACCGCCCGGACGTCGTCCGCAGCCTGCCTGCGAGCCGCCGTCGCGCGCAGGTGACCGCAAATCCGTTGCACCGCAGGCTCCCCCGGCCCTAGCCGGAGAAAAGCAAAACCCCGCGCACTCCGGGATCGCCGGGATTGTGCGCGGGGTTTTGTCGATGGGCGCCAGGTATGGCGCCCAAGTTCTTACTGCTGGCCGACCTCGAACCGCACGAAGCGGGTCACGGTGACGCCGGCCTCGTCCAACAGGGCCTTGACGGACTTCTTGTTGTCGGACACCGACGGCTGGTCGAGCAGCACGACGTCCTTGTAGAAGCCGGTGACGCGGCCTTCGACGATCTTCGGGAGTGCGGCCTCGGGCTTGCCCTCTTCCTTGGCGGTCTCCTCGGCGATGCGACGCTCGTTGGCGACCAGGTCGGCGGGCACGTCCTCACGGGTGAGGTACTTGGCCTTCAGCGCGGCGATCTGCAGCGCGACCGCGTGAGCGGCCTCTTCCGAAGCACCGTTGTACTCGACCAGCACACCCACGGCCGGCGGCAGGTCCGCGGCGCGCTTGTGCAGGTAGGTCTCGACGGTGCCGTCGAAGTAGGCGACCCGGCGCAGTTCGAGCTTCTCGCCGATCTTCGCGGACAGGTCCGCAACCAACTGCTCGACGGTGGTGCCGTCGACCGTGGCGGCCTTGAGGGCCTCCACGTCGTTGGCCTTGGCCGCGACAGCAGCGGTGAGGATCTGGTCCGCGAGAGCCTGGAATTCGGCGTTCTTGGCGACGAAGTCGGTCTCGGAGTTCAGCTCGATCAGGGCGCCGTCCTTGGCGGCGACCAGGCCCTCGGCGGTGGCGCGCTCAGCGCGCTTGCCGACATCCTTAGCACCCTTGATGCGCAGGACCTCGACGGCCTTGTCGAAGTCACCCTCGGTCTCAACCAGTGCGTTCTTGCAGTCGAGCATGCCGGAGCCGGTGAGCTCCCGCAGTCGCTTTACGTCAGCAGCGGTGTAGTTAGCCATCTCAGCTTTCTGTGGTGGTTTCGGTGGCGGCTTCCGGAGAATCCGCCGGAGACGTCACAGCCTCGGTTCCTGCCGTGGCGCCGGCGAGCAGTTCCTGCTCCCACTCGGCGAGCGGCTCGGCGCCTTCGGCCTCGGTCTTGGCACCCGAGCGGGCCTGCAGACCCTCGGCAACCGCGGAGGCGATCACCTTGGTCAGCAGCGCAGCGCTGCGGATGGCGTCGTCGTTGCCCGGGATCGGGTAGTTGACCTGGTCGGGGTCGCAGTTGGTGTCCAGGATCGCGAGGACCGGGATGCCCAGCTTGATGGCCTCGGAAACGGCCAGGTGCTCCTTGTTGGTGTCGACGACCCAGATTGCCGAAGGCACCTTCTGCATGTCGCGGATACCGCCGAGGCTGCGCTCGAGCTTGTTCTTCTCACGCGTCAGCATGAGGATTTCCTTCTTGGTGCGACCCTCGAAGCCACCGGTCTGCTCCATCGACTCGAGTTCCTTCAGGCGCTGCAGGCGCTTGTGGACGGTCGAGAAGTTGGTGAGCATGCCGCCCAGCCAGCGCTGGTTCACGTAAGGCATGCCGACGCGGGTGGCCTCGGCAGCGATGGACTCCTGGGCCTGCTTCTTGGTACCGACGAAGAGCACGGTGCCGCCGTGGGCAACGGTCTCCTTGACGAACTCGTACGCCTTGTCGATGTACGTCAGCGTCTGCTGCAGGTCGATGATGTAGATGCCGTTGCGGTCGGTGAAGATGAACCGCTTCATCTTGGGGTTCCAGCGACGGGTCTGGTGCCCGAAGTGCGCGCCGCTATCCAGCAGCTGCCGCATGGTCACTACGGCCATGGTTGTGCCTCACTTGTTTTCGGTTGTCGTCCGATATCGGGTGATACCGGACCCTGGCGTCTGCTGCGTGCCGGACCCAACTCGGTTGTCCGAGATGGGACCGCCCGGCATGCGATGGCGACCCGAGATCGAGCCGCTGTGCAGGCGCGCGAAGTCAACCCACGAATGCGGATTGCAGGTGGAAGTTTACACGCTCCCGAGGTGTGCTTTTGTCCACAGCGCGCCGGTTATCCACAGATCGGGGTTCGCGGGGTTCCCAAGCCGCTGACGGAGCGCTGAACTGGGGTGATGCGGATCGGTCTGCTCGTAGTGCTCATCACCGTCAGCTCGACCGGCGTGGCGCACGCTGCCGATGACCGGCTGGATTGGCCACTGCGGCCGCGCCCCGCCGTCGTGAGGACTTTCGACGCGCCGCAGCCCAACTGGCAGCGCGGCCATCGCGGCGTCGACCTCGCGGGTTCCGCCGGCCAGACCGTGTACGCCGCGGCCCCGGGCACCGTGGTGTTCGCCGGGGAGCTCGCAGGCCGGCCGGTGGTATCGGTGGCGCATCCGGGCGGGCTGCGGACCAGCTATGAGCCGGTCCGTGCGGCGGTGCGGCCGGGTGCCGCCGTCTCCGCCGATAGTGCCCTCGGCACCCTGGTGGCCGGGCACCCCGGGTGCGGCAACTGCCTGCATTGGGGCGCGATGTGGGGTGCGTCGTCCAATGCCGACTACGTCGATCCCCTCGGCCTGCTCGCCGCCACCCCGATTCGCCTCAAGCCCCTCAACCCCGCCCCCTGACCGCGAGCGTGCGTGTTTGCGCGCGCCACGCCGCCCGAAGCGAGCAGTATGTGCACGCTCGCGGGCCTCGAGCGTGACGCAATCGCACGCAGGACACGGCATGTCGCGCGCAAACACGCACGCTCGGCGGAAGTGAGTCAGGCGCGGGGATGGGCCTGGTCGTGGACGGCACGCAGCCTGGCAACGGTGACGTGCGTGTAGAGCTGCGTGGTCGCGAGCGACGAATGTCCCAGCAGTTCCTGCACCACCCGCAGATCGGCGCCGCCCTCCAGCAGGTGAGTCGCCGCGCTGTGCCGCAGCCCGTGCGGCCCGATGTCGGGAGCACCGTCGACGGCGGAGATGGTCTGGTGCACGACGGTCCGCGCCTGCCGGGGATCGAGACGTCGTCCGCGCGCGCCGAGGAGCAGCGCAGGCCCGGACGTCGCCACCGCCAGCGCAGGGCGGCCGTCCGACAGCCAAGCCCGCAGCGCCTTGAAGGCCGGCTCACCGAACGGCACGGTGCGCTGCTTGTCGCCTTTACCCAGCACCCGCAGCACCCGCCGGCTCTGGTCGACGTCGTCGATGTCCAGGCCGCACAGCTCACTGACGCGAATACCGGTGGCGTACAGCATCTCGACGATCAACCGGTCCCGCAGGGCCATCGGATCCCCTTGCTCCGCACCCGAACTCGCTGCGGACATCGCGTCGACGGCCTGGTCCTGGCGCAGCACGGCGGGCAGGGCGCGACGGGCCTTCGGGGTCTGCAGCCGCACCGCCGGGTCGGTCTCGAGCAGCCCCCGTCGCAGCGCCCATGCGGTGAAGGTCTTGACCGCCGAGGTCCGGCGGGACAGCGTGGTGCGCGCCGCGCCCCTGGCAGCTTGTTCGGCGAGCCAGGACCGCAGCGTCGTCAGGTCCAGGTCGCCGATGGCCGCGTCATCGCCGAGGAATTCACTTAACGACCGCAGGTCGCCCCGGTAGGCGCGCCGGGTGTGCTCGGAACGGCCGCATTCGAGTTCGAGGTACTGATCGAACTCGTCGAGAACTGCCGGGTGCACTCCCCTACGTTGGCAGAGCCACCGCCCGATCGCCCGGCACGCCACCCGCCGGTAGCCGAGCTGTGACCTCAAGCGTCGACGCGCCTGCCCGCACGTTCGGCGAACGCATCGAGTGCGGCAAGAACTTCCGGGGATCGCCATACGCGGTTGCGACGGCCGGCGGTGGTCTCGATGATCACACCTCTTACATCCATTTACGCCATAAGTGGATGTAAGTCGAATCGCTACATCCACTTATCAGACACGCGCATCAATGCGCGTCGACGCGGCGCAGGGCGTCCGGGTTGAGTTCGGCGAGCGAGCGGTACCCGTCGACGGCCATGGTCAGGTCGGCCTCGGCCAGCAGGGACCGCACCACGTGCACGACGCCGGCGGTGCCGGCCAGTGCCATCCCGTATGCGTACGGCCGGCCGATGCCGACGGCGGTCGCGCCCAGGGCCAGCGCCTTGACCACGTCGGCACCGGTGCGAACGCCGGAGTCGAACAGCACCGGCATGCCGTCCACCGCCGCGACGACGCCGGGCAGGCAGTCGATGGCCGGAATTCCGCCGTTGGCCTGTCGACCGCCATGGTTGGAGCAGTAGATGCCGTCGAAGCCGGCATCCCGGATACGCCGCGCGTCGTCGGGATGACAGATGCCCTTGACCAGCAGCGGCAACTTCGTCAGTGAGCGCAGCCATGGCAGGTCATCCCAAGTCAGCGGGTTCCCGAAGTCCTGCACCCATTGCATCACCACGCCCTGCGGGTTCTGCTCGGGTGGCGCCGGCAGCTTGGCCCGGAACACCGGGTCGCTGGTGTAGTTGGACAGGCAGTGACCGCGCAGCTGCGGGAAGTTTGCCGTCGACAAGTCGCGAGGACGCCAGCCGGGCACCCAGGTGTCGAGGGTGACGACGATGCCCTTGTATCCAGCGGCTTCCGCCCGGCTGACCAGGCTGGCCGCCAGCTCCCGGTCTTTCGGGGTGTACAGCTGGAAAAAGCCTGGGGTGTCACCGAATTCGGCGGCGACGTCCTCCAGCGGATCGCTGGTGAGCGTCGAGACCATCATCGGTACGCCGGTCTGGGCCGCGGCCTGTGCGGCATGCAGGTCACCGTGGCCGTCCCGCGAGCAGATGCCCATGACCCCGATGGGCGCGAGGAAAAGCGGCGACGGCAGCTTGAGGCCGAACAGGTCGACGGTCAGGTCACGCTCGGTGGCCCCGACCAGCATCCGTGGCATGAGGCCCCAGCGATCGAAGGCGCTGACATTCACGCGCTGCGTCCGCTCATCGCCGGCGCCGCCTGCGACGTACGACCAGATCGACGGCGGCATCGCGGCCTGCGCGCGCTCCTCGAGTTCCGCGAACGAAATCGGCAGCGTCGGGACGACACCGCCCAGCCCCTGCAGATAAATCTCGAGTTGGTAGTCACCGAACGCCATCGGGCCCGCCCTTCTGTTGCAACTTCGGCTGAGGATCGCACACTAGCGTCGGCCTGCGCGCCGGCTTTTCGGCCTATGCCCCGGCTTCGGTCTTGGCGAGTTCGGCCTTCCACTGCCGGAAGGTCTCCTCGGTGCGCCCACGACGCCAGTACCCGGAGATGGACGCCCATTCGGCGCCGACACCGCGCTCCTTGCGCAGGTACGGACGCAGGTTGTGCATGACGGTCTGGGCCTCGCCGTGGACGAACACCTGGACCTGGCCGGGCAGCCAGTCGGCCGCCCGGACCGCCGCGATGAGCGGCGCGTTGTCGCCGGCCTGGTCGTCGGGCACCAGATCGGCACGGCCGCCGCGGTGGATCCACTGGACCTTCACGCCCGCGGGCGCCGTCAGGTCCAACTCGTCGTCGGGTCCCCCGACCTCGATGAAGGCCTGGCCGATTGCATTGGGCGGCAACGCTTCCAGCGCGGTGCTCAACGCCGGCAGCCCTGCTTCGTCACCGGCCAGCAGGTGCCAGTCGGCGGCAGGGTTCGGCCTGTAGGCCCCATTGGGCCCCATGAGATACGCCGGGTCACCGGGAACCAGCGACGCCGCCCACGGCCCGGCCACGCCGGTGTCGCCGTGCACCACGAAGTCGACGGTGAGTTCGCGCTGCTCCACATCGACGCGCCGCGCGGTATAGGTCCGCACCGTCGGCCGCTGGTCGGCCGGTAGCTCCTCGAAGCTGTCCAGGGTCAGCGGCTGCGCGAGGCCGGCCACGTGGACGTTCGCGGGCACGATGACGAACTTGACGTAGGAATCGGTGAATTCCTTGGGACTGAAGGTGTCGAACCCGTTGCCGCCGAACACAACACGAATCATGTGCGGGGTCAGGCGCTGGGTGCGCAGTACTTCGAACGTATGTATCGGACGGCCTGCCACGCCTCGACTATACGAGCGGGCCGCCCGCCATGGTGGGCTACCGGGCCAGCACCGCCGCGGTGTACTTGGGCTTCCAGTCCGACGTGAGCAGCGCACCGAAGTTGGATTCGAGGTCATCGCGCTTGGCAGTGTCGGTGTCGCGCACGGCGAAGATGAACGCCGGCCCGCTCCAGCCGGTTCCCGCCACGCCCGACAACACCTGCAGGATCTGCCGTGCCTGTTCGTCCTGGCTGACCCCGCGGGCCTGCGGCGCACAGGTTGAGGCGCCGAGTTCGGTCATCCATACCTTCTTGTCGCCGTCACCGTTGACCGTCATCAGATCGTGCACACGCACTAGATCCGACCAGCCGTTGTCGCCGTCTTCGGCGATGCCACCCGGGAACACGTACGGATGCATCGCGGTGGCATCGAAGAACTTCCGCGCCCCATTGGCATACATGTCGGCGAGGAACTTCGCCGGCGCGTCCGGGCCGGTGGCGCGGCTCAGCCCGGCGGCGATGACGGTGGCGTCGGGCTGGATGGCCTTGATCGCCGGGTACGCCGCCTTGAGCAGCTCGGTGTAGACCGCAGCGCGGTTGTCGGTGAATCCGAAGAACAGCGGCAGGTTCGGCTCGTTCCAGATCTCCCAGTCCGCGACCCGGTCGCCGTAGCGCTGCACGACGGCCGTGACGAACGCGGCGTAGTCCGCCGGATTTATCGGTGGCGCACTGAAATACGAGCCCGGTGGCCGAGCCCAGGTCGGACTGTACGCGACCAGTCCGAGCACCTTCAGACCCCGCTTCTTGGCGCCACTCACCCAGTGGTCGACGTAATGCCAATTATATTGACCTTTAACGGGTTCCACGATGTGCCAATCGATCAGCACCCGCATCCACTCCGCCCGGGTTCGGGCGACGGCATCGAGTTCGCGGTCGGCGTCGGAGTCGCTCATCCAGGACTGGGGCGCACCGACGCTGAATCCGTAGCCGCCGGGCACCACCGGCATCGCGACGGGCGAGGGACGCACCCACAGACAGCTGCCGGCCGCCAGCGCGCAGACCAGCCCGACGACGACCGCAAGTCGGCGGAATGGGCTGGTCATGACAGCGAACGTACCCGAGGTAATTGTGAATCTCATTGCTGCTGTTCGCCTCTGGCCAGCCCGCCGCGGGTACCCGAAATCACGCACGGACACCGAGGGGCCGGCTCACGCAACCGGTGCTACACCATCAAGACCAGGAAGTGCCCGCTGGCAGACCTGATGCGCTTCCTCGGCGGGCAATCCGAACAGTCTTAGTACGTCTTCAGTGACCCGATCCGCGGCCGCCGCGTCGTCGCGTTCGGGCTCTTGCTGCAGCAGCTTGCCGAGCCCGAGGAGCGCCCCAGCTGCGACGGCCAGGGCCAATTTGGGATCGTCGACGGTGAATCGGCCGGCGGCGACGGCCGCCGTGATGTCCCGCAATGCGCGTGGAGCCAGGCCGCGGTCCGAACCCATGAGGCTGAGGCCATTGACGAGCAGGATCTGGCTCTCCTGCGGGCGGCGCCGAAACATGCGACCAGTCATCCGAAAGCTGCAGGCGAAGGCTTCGGCCGGGTCCTCGATCGATGCGGTGAGTACATCGAGCAACGCGCCGTGATTGTCGAGCACATCGGCCACGGCCGCCTCAAACAGCGCTTCCTTGCTGTCGAAGTGGTTGTAGAACGACCCCATTCCGACGTCTGCCGCCTGTGTGATTTCCAGAACCGGCACGTTGAGTCTGCCCTCGGCGATCAGCGCCTGCGCCGCCTGGATCAGCGCTGCCCGGGTGCGCTGTTTCCGCCGTTCCAGGCGGTTGACCGGCTCATCCTGCAGTGCGCTCACCGCCCCAGAATAGCAGCAGCTATCAGTTTTGATGATTTCGTCAGAATCTCTTGACTGAGTGTCACGTCGCATGTGACGATTTCGTCAGAATGAAAGGTGGTCCGGGATGAACGACCTGGTCGGCGCACATAACGAGCTCCACAGCGAGCAGGGCGTCCGGAAAGGCGAGCACTGCGGGCGTTCGCGCAACCCCGTGATCAAGGTGGCTGATATCGCCTGGCTGGAATTCGAGAAACCGGACCTCCAACGCGCCGAGGCGTTCGCGGTCGCCTTCGGTTTCGCCACCTCACTGAGAACCGACGATGAACTGCATCTGCGTGGCAGCGATTCGACCGCGCCGTGCGTGATCCTGCGCCGCGGCACGCGGAGCAGGTTCCTCGGGGTCGCGTTCGCCGCTGCCGACGAGGCGGACCTGCTGCGGCTGGCCACCGCGACCGGCGCACGGACCAGGCCGCTGCCCGCGACCATCGGCGGCATGGCGGTCGATCTGATCGACCCGAGCGGTGTGCCGGTGCACGTGGTGGCCGGAATGCACGCCCTCGACGCGCTGCCGTCGCAGACGCCGCACCGCTACAACATGGGACACGAGATCCACCGCATCAACACCACCCAACGCCCGCGTCGGGAACCGACCACGGTGCAACGGCTCGGTCACCTCGTCATGCAGTCGACGAAATACCTCGAGACGCTGAACTGGTATCTCGACACCCTCGGCATGATCGTCAGCGACTTCCTGTACTTCCCGGGTCAGCGCAGCCGGGGACCCACCATGAGCTTCATTCGATGCGACAGGGGTGCGACGCCCGCTGATCACCACACGCTGGCGCTGGCCCTCGGACCACAGAACCGCTATGTGCACTCGGCCTACCAGGTATGCGATCTCGATGCGCTGGCCGCCGGCGGCGAATATCTCACGGAGCAAGGCTATTTCCGGTCCTGGGGAATCGGGCGGCACATCCAGGGCAGCCAACTCTTCGACTACTGGCGTGACCCTGACGGCTTCATGGTCGAGCACTTCACTGATGGCGACCTGTTCGACTCGACCCTGCAACCGGGTTGGGCACCGTTCACCGCCTCGGGCCTGGCCCAATGGGGACCACCGGCGAGCAAGGACTTCCTCGGCACCAACCCGAAATCCCTACCGCACGAAGCACAGTCGATCTTCGCAGCCCTGCGAGGCGACAACGAATTCGACATCAACCGCCTCATCGGCCTGCTGAAAGTAGCGAACTCATGACCATCTCAATCCTGCGCACCGCCGACGCCTGGTGGGTGCACACCGCCACCGGTGCCGCAAAGATCGCCACCACCGATGTCTATGCCACCACGGCCGAACTTCTTGCCGACCGCGCCGCCATCGAGGCCGCCGCCTCAGACACCGCGACGGTGCCTGTCGACAGCCTCGATTTGCTCTCCCCCGTGACCGCACCCTGCCGGGTGGTCGCCCAGATGACCAACTTCGCCTCGCATGTCAAAGACGCCGGTATGGACCCAAAGACCATCCCGCTCACGTTTTTTCGCAAGACGTCCGGCTCCATCAGTGGGCCGTTCGACGACATCGTCAAGCCGCAGCACGTCAAATTCCTCGACTACGAGGTGGAGATCGGTCTGGTCATCGGACGCGAGCTGCCCGTCGGCACCGAGATCACCGAGGCGAACCTCGCCGACTACGTCGCCGGCCTGGTCGTCACCAACGATGTCTCCGCCCGGGATATCCAGCTCCCGCAAACGCAGTTCTACGAAGCCAAGTCGTACCCGACGTTCACACCGGTCGGCCCCGCGCTCGTCTTGTTGACGGCCGACGAGCTCAAGCGGTTCGGCGACCTGCGCCTCGAGCTGCGGGTGAGCGGCGAGATTCGCCAGAACATGCTGGTCGATGGCGACATGATCTACAAACCTCTACAGGCACTGCAGTCTTTGGCCCGGTTCCAGCACCTCGCACCCGGTGACCTCGTCTTGACCGGCACGCCTGCGGGTACGGCCTTGAGCGCGCCGCCCAAGCCTGTCGAGATCATCGGATCGCTGCTGCCGCCTGCCATCAAATGGAAGGCGTTCTTCCGGCGCCAAGCCGGCAATCCCAAGTATCTGCAGCACGGGGATGTCCTCGAACTGTCGGTGGCTACCGACGACGGCGCCATCGACCTCGGCACCCAGCGCACCTCGGTGCGGTACGCATGAACGCGGACCTGCTCTGGCCGCGCTATGCCACACCCGGCGACCTCGACGCCATCGAACGCATTCCACTGGCCGACCGGGGCCTGCCGAACTCGACATATGCGGCGCTGCAGCGGGCAGCCGCGCTGTGGCCCGACCGCGCCGCGATCACCGTCATGCCCGACGCCGATCGATGGCGGCAGGCGACCACGCGGACTTTCAGCGAACTGCTGGCAGACGTGCACCGATCCGCAAATATGTTGCGCCAGAACGGCATTCAGCGACACACCCCGGTTGCCCTGATCAGCCCCAACTGCGACGAGCTGATCACGGCCACGCTGGCCGCGCAACTGGCGGGCATCGCCGCGCCGGTCAACGGCGCACTGTCGAGCGATCACATCGCCCATCTGGTCGAACGCTCGGGGGCACGAACACTGGTGGCCGCCGGTCCCGAACTGGACGAGGCGAGCTGGCGGGCTGCCGAGCATCTGGTGGCGGCAGGGGTGATCGACACCGTCCTCGTGTTGCGCCCCACCGGAAGTCAGGATGCGTCGCCGACCGTCCCGGCGATCGAGGGCGCCACAGTGCGCTACTTCAGCGACTTCCGGCCCGGAGATGACGGTTCGATCTTCGACGGTGAAGCCCCGGGAGCCACAGATTTGGCGGCCCTGTTCCACACCGGTGGAACAACCGGCAAGCCGAAACCGGCCGCCCATACCCATGCCAACGAAGTCACCGACGCCTGGATGATCGCCGCGAACACCATGCTCGACCAGGACGCCGTCATGTTCGCGGGCTTGCCGCTGTTCCACGTGAACGCACTCGTGGTGACATTGCTGGCGCCGATGCTGCGCGGCCAGCACGCGGTGTGGGCCGGCCCGCTCGGATACCGGGACCCGGCCCTGTATGCGAACTTCTGGAAAATCGTTGCGCACCATGGCATCAGCGCTATGAGCGCGGTGCCCACCGTCTACGCCGTGCTGTCGCAATGCCCCGTGGACGCCGACATCTCCAGCCTGCGCTTCGCGCTGGTGGGTGCCGCAGCGCTGCCGGCGGCGGTTCGCACCGACTTCGAATCACGCACGGGGGTGCCCCTGCTCGAAGGCTACGGACTGACCGAAGGAACTTGCGCCAGTGTGCGCAGTTTTCCCGACCGCCCTCGCCCCGGCGCGGTGGGCCAGCGGTTCCCCTACCAGCAGGTCAAAACGGTCAGGATCGACGACGACGGCCAATGGCACGACCTGCCGGCCGGCGAGGTGGGAAACCTTGCGATCAGCGGGCCCACCGTTTTTCCCGGCTACGTCACCGGCCGAACCGGCAACGGCTATGTGCTCGACGGGCTCGGAAAACTGAACGGCGGCTGGCTGGACACCGGCGATCTGGCCTGGGTTGACGGCGACGGCTTCGTCCATCTGACCGGTCGGGCCAAAGACCTCATCATCCGCGGCGGGCACAACATCGACCCGGCGATGATCGAAGACGCCCTCCTGGCCCACCCCGACGTCACAGGCGCCGCGGCGGTGGGACGTCCCGACGTCCATGCCGGCGAGGTGCCAGTGGCCTATGTGACACTGCGCCCCGACGCTGCCGTCACTCCGGACTCGTTGCGGCAGTGGGCCGTCGAGCACGTCAGCGAGAGCGCGGCCGCGCCGAAATCCGTGATCGTCATCGACACCATCCCGGTCACCGCCGTCGGCAAGCCCTACAAGCCCGGGCTGCGCGCGGATGCCACCCGCAGCGCGGTCCGTGACGCGCTGGTCGCTGTGCCCGGCGTCGCCGACGTCGAGGCAACAGTCGACGACGGCGCCATCGTGGTGACCGTGGCCGTCGACGCCGGCACCGATACCGACGCCATTGCCGCGAACCTGGGTCGCTATGCGCTCACCTGGGACATCAAGGAACGATCGTGACCGACGACTCCTCGACGTCCTCGACACTCAAATCCGTTGTGCGCGTGGCAGTACCGAGCTATCTGCGGTGGTACCACCGACACGAAATCCAGATCGACGCCGAAATTCCCGAACCTGCGCTACTGGTCGCCAATCACGGCTTCGGCGGCCTGGTGGATCTCAATGTGCTGGCGATGATCGCCGTGCGCGAGAAAGCGGCGCTGAAACGACCGACCACCGCCCTCGTTCACCAGGTCGTTTGGACAATCGGCGCCGGCCGCATCGCCGAATTTCTCGATGGCCGGCCCGCGAGCCGGGAATCAGCAGATGCCGCCTTCGCCGCGGGTCACAACGTTCTGGTTTTTCCCGGCGGCGACGTCGACGCCGGGAAGTCCTGGCGCGACCGCAATCACGTGCATTTCGATGAGCGCTGTGGTTTTGCCCGCCTGGCCATGACCCACGGGGTACCGGTCGTCCCCGTCGTGACGGCAGGCGCCGGTGACTCATTGTTCGTCGTATCTGACGGTCGACGGCTCGCACGACACCTGGGTCTACCCCGGCGCCTGCGCATCAAGGCACTGCCCATCAGCGTCACCGTCCCGTGGGGACTCAATATCGGTGTCGCCGGCATGCTCCCCTACGTCGCGCTGCCGACCAAACTGGTGACCGCCGTCCTGCCCCCGATGACGCCGCATCCCGCGGAGACCGCCGAGGACTTCGCGTCCAGAATCGAGAGCGCCATGCAAGCGCGCCTCGACACTCTCGTCGCCAACCGCAAGCCGATCATCGGCTGATCCGAGTCGAGGACCGAAATGCCTGATCCTGTAACGAAATCCGTTCCCGTGATCGTCGTCGGAGCGGGGCCCACCGGCGTCACCGCGGCGACGTTGCTCGCCGACCACGGCGTGCCGACACTCGTTCTCGACCGCTGGGAATCGGTCTATCCCCAGCCGCGCGCGGTACATCTCGATGACGAGATTCACCGCATCCTCGCCCGCCTCGGTGTGGCCGAAGAGTTCGCCGCCATTTCCCGGCCGGCGCTCGGCTTGCGACTGCTCGACCAGAACCACCACACGCTGGCACAGTTCGACCGCGACCCGGCCCGCAGCAGGCACGGCTTCCCGCAGGCCAACATGTTCGACCAACCCGAGCTGGAGAAGCTGCTGCGCGCCAACCTGGCCAAGCGTCCAAATGTCGAGCTGCGCGGCAATTCCGAGGTCACCGGCATCACCCAGCACGATCCCGGCCGCGTGCGGGTGACCTACGCCGACCGTGCCACCGGAACGGCACATGTCGTCGAAGCCAGTTACGTGCTGGGCTGCGATGGGGCCAACAGCATCGTGCGCGCCGCCATCGGTGCCGCCATGGAAGACCTGCGTTTCGAGCAGCGCTGGCTGGTGGCCGACGTGGTCACCGATGCCGAGCTCGATCAGTGGGATGGCGTGCACCAGGTGTGCGATCCCGTCCGGGCTGCGACGTACATGCGGATCGGGCCCAACCGCTACCGCTGGGAATTCCGGCTGTTGCCTTCGGAAACCGCGGCCGACTTCGGCACGGTGGCGACCCTACGGCCCCTGGTCGCGCCCTGGGTCGGCGATATCGCTGACGACGACCTCGAACTCGTGCGGGTCACCGAGTACAACTTTCGCGCACAGATCGCCGACAAATGGCGGGAACACAACGTGTTCCTCCTCGGCGACGCCGCCCATCTCACTCCCCCGTTCATCGGGCAGGGCATGGGCGCGGGCCTGCGCGACGCGATGAACCTGGCGTGGAAAGTTGCCGGCGTGACCAACGGGGAACTGCCCGAGGCACTGCTGGGAACCTACGAACAGGAACGGAAACCGCACGCGCGCAGCATGATCAACTTGGCATTGGCCATGGGGTGGGCAATGACAGCCGGTGGACACGTCGGAAACGTGGTGCGGCGCACCGTCGCACCTCGGCTGCGGTTGATACCCGGCCTTCGCGACAAGCTCACCGACGGCACCACCCCCCGCCTGCGCGAGTCGGCCTTGGTCGTCAAAGGCCGGACACCCCGCCACCTTGCCGGAACCTTGTGCCCCAACCCGCTGCTGGTCGATGGACAGCGCCTGGACACGTTGTCGGGCAACAGCTTTGCGCTCGTCACCATGACGCGTCCGCTGGCGTTCCAGTGCGCCGAACTCGCTGAGCAGGGCGTCGTGGTTCACATTGCCGAACCCGGCGGCGAATTGGAGCAGTGGCTACGCCGCGGCCACGCCACCGCCGCTGTCGTCCGGCCAGATCGGACGGTCATGTGCGCGGGCCACGATGTGTGGAAACTGTGCGCGGCCATACCGGCTTTCAGGTCATCCGCTCGGACACGCAGCGCCCAACCACCCATCCAGACCAGTTAGGCGATCGCTCATGTCATCCGCTCCCGTGGTGGACGTCCACGCCCACTTCCTCACCGACGAATACGTCGCCACCGCAATAGCTGAAGGCATAGACCAGCCCGACGGCATGCCGCAATGGCCCTCCTGGAACGCCGAACAGCACCTAGCACTGATGCAGGACAACGGGATTCGGCACACCATCCTGTCGCTCTCCTCTCCTGGCGTGTCCTTCGCGGCGACGGCCGACGCCCCCGCACTGGCGCGGCACGTCAACGACTTCGCAGCAAAGACGGTCGCCGCGCACCCTGAGCGCTTCTCCTTCTTCGCCTCCCTTCCGCTCCCCGACGTCGACGCCGCCATCAGCGAAGCCATCCGCGCAACGGATGTCCACGGGGCGGCAGGTGTCGTACTGATGAGCAACAGCGGCGGACGCTACCTGGGCGACGAATCGCTGGACCCATTGTGGGAATGCCTCGACAAGCGGCAATCGATCGTCTTCGTCCACCCAACGTCACCACCAGCCGCGGACGTCATGTCGCTGGGGCGGCCCGCGCCAATGATCGAGTTCATATTCGAGACAACGCGAACGGTTACCGACCTGATCTTCGCCAGTGTCATGAATCGCTATCCGCACATCCGTTTCCTGATCCCGCACTGCGGTGCCGCCCTGCCGCTGCTTGCCGCACGCATCGAGCTGTTCCGCGGGCTGTGGCCGGCCACCAACGGGGACGCCCCAGGGCCGCTGACAACCGATGCCCAGCTGCAGCACATGTGGTTCGACACTGCCGGGCATCCGCTGCCGACCCACGCTCGTGTGCTTCGGGACGTGGTCGGGCCGAACCGCATCCTCTACGGCAGCGACTACTGCTGGACGCCAGCGTTTGCCGTGGGCCAACAGATCGCCGCCCTCGAGGCCGATCCCGAAACCGACTGGCGGGCAGTGACGTCCGCGAACACACAACAGTTCCTTCAGCGCCGATCGTGAGCAACAGCCACCACTCGCCGTCCTACCGAACGCTCCGCGCACAACCATCCACCGCCAAAGTCACGAGAGGAACATCAATGCGACGTCCACCCGCCGGCCTGCCCACCTACGAACCCGACATCTACGCTGTCGACGCCATCATCGATCCCTACCCCCACTACGAAAGAATGCGTGACCTCGGTCCGGTGGTCTGGCTGACGAAGCAACGGACATATGCGCTGCCGCGTTACGCCGAGTGCAAATCGGTGCTCCGCGACGACAAGACTTTTCTGTCGGGTCATGGTGTGGCACTCAATCCGATCACCAACCGAATGTCGCGAGGCACCACGCTCAACAGCGACGGTGCCGAGCACGAACAACGCCGCAAGCGCGTCGCGCACCGCATGCTGCCGCGCGCTCTGCGGGCCATCAGTGACACCGTCGACGACACGGCCCGCAGCGTCGTCGACACTGCGCTGGCCAAGGGCGATATCGACGGTGTCAGCGACCTCGCGGCCGCGCTGCCGTTGGCCGTCGTGCCCGACCTCATCGGCTGGCCGCGCGATCAGCGCGACCACCTGGTTGCTTGGGCTGGAGCAACATTCGATGTACTCGGCCCACTCAACTGGCAGGCGATCAAAGCGGTACCCAACACTGTGCTCATGCTGCGCTTCGCCCGGCGCGTGGTTCGCGAGCGCAACGTCATCGAGGGCAGCATGGCAGATGAGCTACTCACCGCCGCAGACGAAGGCCAACTGGCGCAGCACGAATGCGCGCCACTACTCGTCGACTACATCGCCCCGTCGATCGATACCACCATGAGTGCCATCGCCAACGCGTTGAGTCTCTTCGCCACCCACCCCGACCAGTGGCAACTGCTCAAGGACGAACCCGCCCTCCTGCCAAACGCCGTCAATGAGATCGTCCGCTGCGAGCCACCGCTGCGCGCTTTTGCGCGGTGCACGGCGCAGCAGACTGAAATCGCCGAAATACGAATCCCTTCGGGAGCACGGGTCCTGGTGATCTATGCCTCCGCCAACCGCGACGAACGCGAGTGGGAAAACCCGACGGTTTTCGACATCCGACGCGACGCCGGCCGGCACATCGGTTTCGGGCACGGCGCCCACGCTTGCGCCGGACAGGGCCTGGCGCGCTTGGAAACAACCGCGATGTTGCAGGCGCTGCTCGAGCGTGTGGAACGGATCGAGCTGAGCGGTACGCCGGTCTGGGCGATCAACAACATCATTCGGCGCCATGAACGCTTGCCTCTCAAGCTGATTGCCGCTTAGCGCACGTAACTCGGGGCAGCGAACTACCTCACCGCTGCGTCGCCATCATCACAACTCGCCGCTTCGAGCGACTCCCGCTCGCGCTCGCCACCACCACCAGTTAGGACAACCATGAAAGTTAACGTCGACTACAACCGCTGCGAGGGCCACGCCGTGTGCGTCGCCCAAGCACCCGACGCCTTCGAACTCGACGACGATGGAAATCTGCACTACCACTTCGAGGGGCGAGAGGTTCCGGCCGGAATCGAAACAGCGGTTCGCTCGGCCGTCGACGCGTGCCCGGTCGCGGCACTCAGCGAGGCGCCCTGAGATGAGTCAGATAGTGCGTGGTGTGATCTCCCGGACCAAGAAGCAGCCCATCGAGCTGGTCGACATCGTCATCCCCGATCCCGGCCCCGGTGAAGTCGTCGTCGACATCACCGCCTGCGGCGTATGCCATACCGACCTCACCTACCGCGAGGGCGGCATCAACGACCAATACCCGTTCCTGCTCGGCCACGAAGCCGCCGGCACCGTCGAATCCGTCGGCACCGGCGTCACCCACGTCGCCCCCGGCGACTTCGTCATCCTCAACTGGCGCGCCGTCTGCGGCGAATGCCGCGCCTGCAAACGCGGCCGCCCCCACCTGTGCTTCGACACCTTCAACGCCACCCAGAAGATGACGCTGACCGACGGCACCGAACTCACCCCCGCCCTGGGCATCGGCGCCTTCGCCGACAAAACCCTCGTCCACGAACGCCAATGCACCAAAGTCGACCCCGAAGCCGACCCCGCCGTGGCCGGCCTGCTCGGCTGCGGCGTGATGGCCGGCATCGGCGCCGCCATCAACACCGGCAACCTCACCCGCGACGACACCGTCGCCGTCATCGGCTGCGGCGGCGTGGGCGATGCAGCCATCGCCGGCGCCGCACTCGTCGGCGCCAAACGGATCATCGCCGTCGACACCGACAACAAAAAGCTGCACTGGGCCCGCGAATTCGGCGCTACCCACACCATCAACGCCCGCGACCTCGACCCCGTCGACACCATCGCCGACCTCACCGACGGCTTCGGCGCCGACGTCGTCATCGACGCCGTCGGCCGCCCCGAAACCTGGAAACAAGCGTTCTACGCCCGCGACCTCGCCGGCACCGTTGTCCTCGTCGGCGTTCCCACCCCCGACATGACCCTCGAAATGCCCCTGGTCGACTTCTTCTCCCACGGCGGCGCACTCAAATCATCCTGGTACGGCGACTGCCTACCCGAACGCGACTTCCCCACCCTCATCAACCTCTACCTGCAAGGCCGCCTCCCACTGGACAAATTCGTCAGCGAACGCATCCGACTCGACCAGATCGAAGACGCCTTCCACAAAATGCACACCGGTGAGATCCTGCGATCAGTGGTGATCCTCTAATGGACGCGATACAGCGAGTGGTCACCAGCGGCACCTTCAGCCTGGATTTCCCCCTGCTGCTTCAACCTCATCCCGCCCTCCTGATCCGCCACTGGCCATCCTGCTTCTCCACCAGACCGCTGATCTCCAGCAGCGCCAACGGTCCGAGAACCCGCTCCGGCGGCAGCGCCGCGCCGACCGAAATCTGGTCCAGGCTGCGGAACCCGCGCGCAGGCAGCGCCTCGTACACCTGAAGCTGGTCGGGGGTCAGGTCGTCCAGCGGCGTCTCGGGATGCTCGGGCTCATCGGCGAGTTCACCTATGCGCCCGATCAATTCGACGACCTGCTCCGCCCGGTCGACCAAGGCGGCGCCGTTGCGTATGAGGACATGGCATCCTGCCGAGGCGGCCGACGTCACGGGACCCGGCACCGCACACACCTTGCGGCCCATCGCATGCGCCCACGCCGCTGTGTTCGCCGCACCACTGCGCAGCCCCGCCTCGACCACCACGGTGGCACCGGACAGCGCCGCCGCCAATCGGTTTCGAGTCAGGAATCGGTATCTGGTCGGTCGCTCCCCCGGTGGATACTCACTGAGCAGCAACCCGGAAGTGGCCACCCGGTGCAGCAGCGCCGAATGTCCGGACGGGTAGGGCACGTCAACGCCGCCGGCCAGCACCGCCACGGTGACACCGTCCGAAGCGAGCACAGCGCGATGAGCCGCCCCGTCGATACCGTAGGCGCCGCCAGAGACCACGGCCGCGTCGCGTTCGACGAGCCCTGCCGCGATCTCCGCGGTGACGTGCTCGCCGTACGACGTGCACGCCCGAGTGCCGACGATCGCGGCGGCGCGTTCGGCGACATCATCGAGCCGGGCGGGGCCGAGTGCCCACAGGACCATGGGCGGATCACCCGATGGCCGATCCCTCACCGCTTTGTTCGCGAACGCGACGAACGACAGGTACGGCCACTCATCGTCGTCGGGGGTGATCAGCCGCCCGCCCCGTCGATCAAGGATTTCCAAATCCCGGGCCGCACAATCGACCTCACGCCGGGCGGCGACGCTCCCGGTGAGGTCTGCGTCCTCACGACCGCTTCGGATCATGTCCGCCACCTCTACCGGGCCGTGAGCGGCCACCAACGCGGTCAGCCGGGGGCACGGCGGTTCAGCCACCCGCGACAAATACGCCCACGCACGCCGTTCCACGTCGTCGCCACTCATCGCACATCTCCCTCGCGGAAGCCCAGCGCCGTACTGACGTCCTCGAGATTGGGTGAGTCGCGGCCCGCCAGGTCGGCCAACGACCACGCCACGCGCAACGTGCGGTCGACGCCGCGGATGCTGAGTCGTCCCGAGTCGAGCGACTTGCGCAGCGGCGCCATCGCCTCCCGGCTCGGCCGGAATCTGCGGCGCAGCACCGGTCCCGGCACTTCGGCGTTGGTCCGCACGCCGACCTCCTGCCATCGTTCGGCGGCGGCCGTCCGGGCCGCGGCCACGCGAGCACGGACATCGCTCGTGGATTCGGCAGCGTGGTCGCCGAAGGCTCCGGCGAGCACCGGATGCATGTCGACGCGCAGGTCGACCCGGTCCATCAACGGGCCCGACAACTTGCCCAGATACCGGCGACGGTCAGCCGACGGACAGACGCAGTCCCTCGGGTTCGGTGGGGCGCATGGGCAGGGATTTGCGGCCAAAACGAGCTGGAACCGAGCCGGATAGCACGCCACGCCGTCACGACGGGCCAACCGAATCTGGCCTTCCTCCAACGGGGTTCGTAATGCCTCGAGCACACTGACCCCGATCTCGGCGCACTCGTCGAGGAACAGCACGCCGCGGTGTGACCGGCTGATCGCACCGGGCCGCGCCATCCCCGAGCCACCGCCGACCAACGCCGAGACGGTCGAGGTGTGATGTGGCGCCACGAACGGCGGTCGGGTGATCAGCGGCGTGTCGCCCGTGAGCAGACCCACCACCGAGTGGATGGCGGTGACCTCCAGCGCCTCGTCGTCGGTCAGGTCGGGCAACAATCCCGGCAGCCGTTGCGCCAGCATCGTCTTTCCGATGCCTGGTGGCCCGGTGAGCATCAGATGATGGGCGCCCGCAGCAGCGATCTCCACTGCCCATCGGGCTTGGGTCTGACCGACCACGTCGGCGAGATCGACGCTGTCGTCGGTGGCCGGCGCCGCGGTGTCAACGCGCTCGTCCAGGGCGGCCTTCCCGTTGAGCCACGCCTGCATCTGTCCGAGCGTGCGAACGCCCCACACCTCGATACCGTCGACCAGACTCGCTTCGGCCAGATTCTCCGCAGGGACCACCACCGACGGCCACCCTTCACGCTTGGCAGCCATGACCGCTGGCAGTACACCCTTGATCGGGCGCACCCGACCGTCCAGCGCCAGTTCACCGAGCAGGACCGTCTTCTCCAGCCGCCCCCAGTGCGTCTTCAAATGCGCCGACAACACCGACGCGGCGATCGCCAGGTCGTACATCGACCCGCCCTTGGGCAGCGTGGCCGGCGACAGCCCGAGTGTGAGTCGCGACATCGGCCAGCTGTTGCCGCAGTTGGTGATCGCCGCGCGGACCCGATCCCGCGACTCCTGTAGTGCCGCATCGGGCAAGCCGACCAGATGGACTCCTGGCAGTCCCGAGGTGATGTCCGCCTCGATCTCGACCATGACGCCGTCGAGACCACGGATGGCCACCGAGTAGGCCCTTCCCAGCGCCATCAGCCGATACCTTTCAGGTGGACCAGCTCCGGCTCCCGGCCGCCGAGCCGCACGCCGACCACATCGATACGAACGTCAGGCCACCGAGAGTCCTGCTCGGCGAGCCAGACACTGGCCAGCCGGCGCAGGCGCCGGGCCTTCTCGGGGGTCACCGCTTCCTCGACGCCGCCGAATTCCGTGGTGGTTCGGGCCTTCACCTCGACGAAAACCACGGCACTGTGGTCCCTTTCAGTGGCGATGACGTCGAGTTCACCCCACCGACAGCGCCAGTTCCGGGCCAGGACCGTCATCCCGAGGGAGATCAGATGGTCGACCGCGAGTTGTTCGCCGAGCGCTCCGATCTCGGCGCGGGTCATGCGTGGTGGTGTGTTCATGCCGCCACCGTGGCCGGTGCCACCGACAGATCACGCGGCGAAGACCCCTGGATCCGGCGCCCCGAAGGCAGTTGTCCACAGTGCGCGATTCATCCACAGGTCGGGCAACTCGTCAGGATGTCGATGTGTTGAACAGGGTTGGTACTGCGGACGGCGGTGATTTTTCGGCGCTCTCCCGACGATTGTCTGCTGGCTGACCGACTAGGCCGCGGAAAGGCTCTCTTGCTGATCGCTGGGTCAGCGCTGGGGTCCCACAGCCCGCGCGCCGAGGAATCTTCGACTTGCGTTTGGTAGATCGCCACTTTCATCTCGATGACGTCGAGGCAGTGCTGAAGGCTGGCCAGTTGCGCTCGGACGTGAGTCTTCATGTTTCCGGAGGAGCTCGAGGCGTTGGGCTTCGTTACCTGGCCCTTGCCGTACCAGGGCGGCGAATTCGGCGAGCTGGGCAAGTGGCATTCCGGATTCGCGCAGCCGTACGCAGATGGCGAGCCATTCGACGTCGGTTTGCGTGTAGCGGCGGCGGCCGGAGCTGGTTCGCGCGACGTTGCTGACCAGTAGATTCTCACGTTCGTAGAACCTGAGGGTGTGGATGCTCAGGCCGGTGCGTTCAGCTACTTGCCCGATCGTAAAAGTCTGTGTCATAAGAGTATTCATCCCCGGGGTTGACCTAGAGGGCACTCTAGATTCTAGCGTCGTGGCATGACCGAAACCATCACACAGCGCCCCATCCTGTCTGGATTCGGGCGTGAATCAACTAGCCAGGACGTCATGGCCGGCGTGGACCTCACCGGCACCGTGGCCGTCGTCACGGGTGGCTATTCAGGCCTGGGCTTGGAAACCACCAGTCATCTGGTCCGGGCCGGGGCGCGCGTCATCGTCCCCGCCCGCCGGGCCGATGCCGCCGCCCACGCAGTCGATCACCTCGGGAATGCCGTGACCGTACTGGGCGCCGATCTGGCCGACCTCGATTCGGTGTCCGTATGCGCGCGGCGCATCCGGGATACCTGGTCACAGATCGACCTGTTCATCGGCGCTGCCGGCATCATGGCCACTCCCCTGCAGCGAGTGGGTCCGGGTTGGGAGAGTCAGTTCGCAGTCAATCACCTCGGCACTTCTCGTTCGTTGCGGAATTGTGGCCCGCGCCGGTGCGCGGTAACGCGCGGGTGATTGCGTATTCTTCTGCCGGCCACCATATTTCGGATATCCGGTGGGACGATCCGCATTTCACCGCCGAATACGACAAGTGGGAGGCCTACGGTCAGGCGAAAACGGCCAACATCTTGTTCGCTTTGCACCTGGACTCGCTCGCGGCGGGCACGGGCGTGCGCGCATTTTCTCTGCATCCGGGTTCCATCCTCACTCCGTTGCAAAGACACCTCGAGTCAGCCGAAATGATCGATCGCGGCTGGATTGACGAGCAGGGCAACGCCGCAGACCCGACGTTCAAGACCCTGTCCCAGGGCGCCGCAACAGGTCTATGGGCGGCGACCGGCCCGCAGCTGGCAACCCGCGGTGGTCTGTACCTCGAGGATTGCAACGTCGCGGGCCCGGCCGGCGCGGACGGCACCGGGGTGAAGTTCTACGCGGCGGACCGCGACAACGCAGCCCACCTCTGGGACCTCAGCGTGGCGCTGACGGGCCGTGACCTGAACTGACCTCTGCCCGAACGGCTCTGCCCCCAGTCGGCTTCGTGCCCGCAAAGACTGATTACTGCCGGAGGACGATCAATTGCTGCCAACGCCCCATCTGCAGAAATACCCCGAGCGCCTGTCCCGTTGAACCGAGCATCAAAGCTTCGGATACAAGGAGTTGGGGACAATGAAGAAGCTCAGAATCGCCGCACTGGTGGCAAATGGATTGGCAGCAGCCGTCTTGGGTTTGGCCGCGCCGGCATCGGCGGACTACTCACACCACGACTGGGTCAACGACATCCATCCGCGCGCCGAAGCGCCGCAGGTCGACAACAGCGTGCACCAAAGCCGCTGACCATCAGAGAAATTCGGGGCCTCGCACAACGGGGCCCCGAATTTTTTTGCTTATCGGCCCCAGGTTCGGCGTTCACCGAACCAATTGCGGGGTACCGATGGACGTATGGACACCGTCGACACCGACCGCTTCCCCGAATGGGGACCTTTCGCCGAGGCCGTACAACGACGCAGCCCCGAGACCGGCACCTGGTGTGAGGCTTGGACCGTGCGCGACATCGTCATCCACCAGACCGGCAACGCCGAAGAACTCGCCCGGGTGCTTGAGGGTCACCTCGCCGGTGAACCCGTCGACACCCGGAGGTTCGAGGAGCGTGAGCGGCCGTACCGCGCGATGGACGATGCCAATCTGTGGACGGCGTTCAACGAACGCATGGCGCGCCTCGGAAGAGCCGCTGCCGCCGCTGACGAGCTACCCGCTGACACCGACGTTGCCTGGACCGGGCGCACCATGAAGGCACCGTGGTTCGCCGAGCACATGCGCGAAGAACTGGTCCTGCACGGCTGGGACATCACGGGCGACGACGCAGCCGTGCGAAGCCGACTGGCCGAGCAATGGATGACAGACCACAGCGTCCGCGCCGTCGGCGTGCCCTTGTTGCGGCGCGGCCGCGAGAGCCTGGCGCTGCACGACAGGGAACGGATCGAGGCACGAATCCGGGTGCATGGCGAGGACGACGTCGTAATCAACGCCGACGCCGAGAACACCGCGATCGCGCTGGCCCCGCCCGCGGGAGCGGCGACCATCGAGACGGACGCGGCGACCCGGGTGCTGCTCCTGTGGGGCCGCCGTCCCGCAGACCCGGGACGAATCCGCAGCGCCGCCGGCCCACGCGAACTGGGCCGGCTCCGCACGCTGCTCAGTGGCTACTGAACTACACCAGCGCAGGCACCGCAGCGTCGATCAGGTACGGCCCCGCGGTGGCATAGCCGACGCGGAGCTGGTCCGCCAGCTCCGCGGTGGTCGTCGCCCTGGCCGAGGGCACGCCCATGGCCGCCGCCAACGCGGCAAAGTCCGTCGTCGGGCCCGAGAGATCAAGCATCGCAGCGGCTTTCGGCCCGCTGGCCATCCCGACCTCAGTGGCGCCTACGCGCTGCAGCTCCATCCGCAAGATCGCGTAGGCGGCATTGTTGAGGATCACCGTCACCACATTGAGCTGCTCGTGCGCCATGGTCCACAACGCCGAAATCGTGTACATCGCACTGCCATCGGCCTGCAGACAGAGCACCGGGCGGTCAGGGCAGGCGACCGCGGCACCCACGGCATTCGGCAATCCGAAACCGATGGCCCCACCGGTCAGGGTCAGCAGGTCGTGCCGCGGCGCACTCATCGTCGCCTGTGGCAGCAGGAACCCGCTGGTGTTGGCCTCGTCCACCACAATGGCGTTGTCGGGCAGCGTCGCCGCCACCACCTCGACCCAGTTCTGCGTCGTCAGCGCTGAATCATCGGGCACCGCGACGGTCTTCAGCTCGGTCAGTGCGGGCGCACTTCCCGGTGCCACCGCGTCGGCCAGCGCTTCCAGCCGCGCGACGACGTCGCCGCTCACCGTGTGCACCCGACAGCCCGCGGGCACCAGGTCGCTCGCCTTGCCGGGGTAGGCGAAGAACGACACCGGGGACCGCGCACCGGCAAGGACCAGGTTCTCGGCACCGGTCAGCTGAAATTGGGCAGCTTCGGCGAGATACGCCAGCCGTTCGAAGTTGGGCCGTCCGGCGCCGCGTTCCAGTCTGGCCGGGAAGGTCTCGATCAGCACCTTGGTCCCTGTCGCCTCGGCGATCCGGCTGGCGGCACGAAGACCGCGCTCACGGCACGCCGCGCTGCCCAGCAGCATGACGGTGCCCGTTCCGAAGACGTCAGCACCGGCGTCGAGCAGTTGATGCTCTTCGGAGTCGACACCGGCCTGGTAGTCGAACGACAACGGGCTCGTGGCCGGCTCCCCCGCCGCCGGCTCGGCGCCTTCGGTCCAGGAGACGTCAGCGGGCAAGATCAGCGTGGCGACCTGGCCCTGTTGCGCGGCCTCGATGGCGGCCACCGCATCAGTGGCGATGTCAGCCAGCTTTTCGCACCGGCGCACCCAGCCCGACACCGTGCCGGCCATGGCGTCGATGTCGGATTCCAGTGGTGCGTCGTATTTCTTGTGGCCCAGCGCGTGGTCACCAACCACGTTGACCATCGGCGAATAGGCGCGACGCGCGTTGTGCAGGTTGGCGATGCCGTTGCCCAGACCGGGCCCCAGGTGCAGCAGGGTGGCCGCCGGCTTGCCGGCCATGCGCGCATACCCGTCGGCGGCTCCGGTCACCACACCCTCGAAAAGGCAGAGCACGCCCCGCATCTCGGGCACCGAGTCCAGTGCCGCGACGAAGTGCATCTCGCTGGTTCCGGGGTTGCCGAAGCAGACGTCGACGCCGGCGTCGACCAGTGTGCGGATCAATGCCTGTGCGCCGTTCATGGTTCTCCTTCGGGTGTTTCTCACCAGCCTGCGGACGACGGTACTACCGGTCCGCGATCAAGCCTTCCTGCACCAATGTCGCGACCCGGGTGCCGTTCGCGTCAACCAGACTCCCGGTGATCACACCGCGCCCCCGGCCCGCCGCAGGCGAGCACGATTCCAGCAGGTTCCACCGGTCGGCCCGGATCGGGTGGTGGAACCAGATCGAAAAATCGGTGGTGCCACTGCGGTGGGTACGCGCCTGCATGGAATGGCCGTGCACCTGCAGCGCCGGGTCAATCCCGTACAGATCGGTGATGTAGCAGGCAATCATCATGTGCGGCAGCTGTTCTGGTGGCATCGGTACGGTGGCCCGCCACCACATGCGTCGCACGAACTCGCCTGACGACCGGTCGTCGACGATCCGGATGTCGAGTTCACCCGGCGGTATCGCCGGCGCGGGCCCGGGCGGGCCCGTCAACCGCAGCAGCTCGGGATCGTCTGGGAGCGTCCGTGATTCATCATGTTCGGGGCCCGCCAAGTCCACCGAGAAAGACACCGTCGCCACAGTCAGCAACCGCCCGGCCTGCAAGGCCTCGACCCGCCGCGCCGCTGCGGTCCGGCCGTCGTACACCCGGGCCACCGTGTACTCGGTGGCCTCACCGGCTTCGCCTCCGCGTAGGTACTGCAGGTGCATGGCGGTCGGGCGCATCTCCGGATTCACGGTGTGGCATGCGGCAGACAGGCTCTGCGCCATCAACAGGCCACCGAAGGCCCGCTTGCCGTCCGGTCCCCCGGCCCTGCCCAGCCAGGTGTCAACCCCGTCCCCGGGCGACACCACCAACAAATCAGGCAACACGCTCACGCCACAACCCCCGCTTGCGTGAGGCGGGCGACGTCGTCACCGGTCAACCCGAGCCGCTCGGTCAGCACTGCGGTGGTGTCGTCGCCGAGCGCCGGCGCCGGGCGCGCGGGTGGGTACTCGCCGTCGATGCGCAGCGGGAGCCCCGGTGCCAGATAGCGGCCGATGCGCGGCTGGTCGAGTTCGGTGAACAACGGGTTGTCGGTCACTTTCGGGCTCGCAGCCACCTCGCTGAAATCGCGGTAGCGCTCCCACAGGATGGACGTCGCCCCCAGCGCCGCCGTGATCTCCGCTGCGGTGTGCGCGCAGAACCAGACCGTGAACAGGCCCGTGAGCGCGTCGCGGTGCAGGTACCGCTGCCCTTCGTCGGCAAAGTCGGCGCCGAGCGATTCCGACAGCGCGGCAACAGCTTTCGCCGTCTCCGTCACCTCGACCAGGTCCCGGAAATGCCGACCGGTCAGCGCCACGATCATGAACGCCGCCCCGTCGGCGCTGCCGAACTGCTGTCCGTACTGTCCGAAGATCGAGTTGCCGATGCGTTCCCGCCCCACGCCGTTGACCATCACCTCGGTCAGAAAGCTCAGATTGCCGGCCGTGGCCAGGGCGACGTTCTCCAACGGGATGCCGACCCGCTGCCCCTCGCCGGTGCTGTCACGGTGCCGCAGCGCCGCCGTCACCGCCAGCGCGAGGTACAGGCCGCACGACACGTCCCAGGCTGCCAGCACGTGGTTCACGGGGGTCTGTAGCTCCGGCGGGCCGGTGACCAACGGAAAGCCCAATCCCGCGTTGACGGTGTAGTCGACGGCCGTGCCGCCGTCGGCCCGGCCGGACACTTCGGCGTGAATCAGGTCTGGCCGCAGCGTGGAGAGCGTCTCGTACGAATGCCACTGCCGGCCCGCCACATTGGTGATGAAGACGCCGGCGTCGACGATCAGCCGGGTCACCAAGTCCTGCCCCTCCGGCGAACGCAGGTCCACCGCGACCGACCGCTTGCCCTTGTTCAGACCCGCCCAGTAGATGCTCTCGCCACCATCGGTGACCGGCCAGCGGTGATAGTCCGCGGCGCCCCCGACCGGATCAACCCTGATCACCTCGGCGCCGAGCTGCGTCAGCGTCATCCCTGCCAAGGGCACGGCGACGAAGCTCGAAATCTCGACGATGCGTACACCCGCCAGTGGACGCGAGGAGCACGATGAATCAGCCGTCATCTGGACACCATAAAGGCCCTATGCAGCACAATCGGGTGCCCCCGGGCTCCTCGCGTCCCGCCGGACGGGAGCCGGTCGTCGCCGCGTGACAATCACGCCGTAATTTGGAACGCATGACTGAGCTGAAGGAAGTCCAGACCGAGCGCGGCACGCTGCGTTATTACGACGAGGGAACCGGCCCTGTAGTGCTGTTTCTGCACGGTTCGGGCCCGGGCGTCACCGGCTGGCGGAACTTCCGCGGCATCCTGCCGACCTTCGCGGCACACTTCCGCTGCCTGATCCTCGAATTCCCCGGCTTCGGCGTCAGCGATGACTTCGGCGGCCACCCGATGATCGACGCCCAGTCCGCCGTGGTGCCCTTCCTCGACGCGCTCGGCATCGAGAAGGTGGACATCGTCGGCAACTCGATGGGCGGCGGCGTCGGCATCAACTTCGCCATCAACAACCCTGACCGCATCGGCAAGCTCGTCACCATCGGCGGTATCGGCACCAACATCTTCAGCCCCGGCCCGAGTGAGGGCATCCGACTGTTGCAGGAGTTCACCGAGGACCCGACCCGGCAGCGTCTGATCGACTGGCTCAACTCCATGGTCTACGACGAGAAGATCGTCACAGAGGAACTGATCGAAGAGCGCATGAAGCTGGCCTCCGATCCGGAGACGCTCGAATCGGCCCGCCGGATGTATGGCAAGGCCGCGTTCAACATGATGATGAAGTTCATGCGATCGGATGCCGCACCGCCGCAGCCGTGGGCGCAGATGCACAAGGTGAAGGCCCCGACGCTCCTGACCTGGGGCCGCGACGACCGCGTCAGCCCGCTGGACATGGCGCTGATCCCGATGCGCACCATCCGCAATGCCGAGCTGCATGTGTTCCCGAACTGCGGGCACTGGGCCATGATCGAGGCCAAGGAGGCCTTCGAGAGCACGGTGCTGGGCTTCCTGCAGCGCTGATCTTCTGATCCGGGCGGCCGCGGCCGCACACTGATGGTGTGCGGTTCGCGGCAGTCCGCGTCAGCAAGCCGATCCATCGCATTCGCGGAATACATTGTCAGACTTACCAATTGACCGGTTCGTACCAAAAGGCTGATTTCGAACCAGCCCCTGCGCGAGCACCTTAGGATCACCCCCATGAATCGCTTGTCCGGTGCCGATGCAACCTTCTGGTTCGCGGAAACCAACAGTTGGCATATGCACGTCGCCGCCTCATCGATCTACGACCCCACCGACGCACCGGATTTCAGCTTCGAATCGGTGAAAGCGCTTATCGCCGCCCGCTTGCCGGAGATGCCGCAACTGCGCTGGCGGGTCACCGGCGCACCGCTGGGCCTCGACCGGCCGTGGTTCGTCGAGGACGAGGAACTCGATCTCGACTTCCATGTGCGTCATATCGCGGTCCCGGCGCCCGGCGGCCGCCGCGAACTCGACCAGTTGGTGGGACGGCTCATGTCCTACAAGCTGGACCGCTCCCGGCCACTGTGGGAGCTCTGGTTCATCGAGGGCGTCGAGGGCGGCCGGGTCGCGGTTCTGATGAAGATGCACCACGCCATCATCGACGGCGTGTCCGGGGCCGGACTCGGGGAAATCCTGCTCGACATCACGCCCACACCGCGGCCGCCGGCCGCCGAGCCGAGCGGATCATTGGTCGGCATCAAAGCTCCTGGGCTGGAGTTGCAGGCATTGGGCGGGCTGATCAACATCGGCATCAAGACGCCCTACCGTGTCGTGCGCTTCGTGGAACAAACCGTACGCCAACAGATTGCGGCGCTCGGCGTTGCCAACAAGCCGCCCGGCTACTTCGACGCACCGCGTACCCGGTTCAACGGCCCCATCTCGCCGCACCGTCGGGTCAGCAATTCCGGCGTGCCCCTGGAGCGCGTCAAAGCGGTCAAGGAAGCGTTCGGGGTGAAGCTGAACGACGTGGTCCTCGCGCTGGTCTCGAGCGCCATGCGGACGTATCTGGAGGACCGCGGCGAGCTGCCCGAGAAATCACTCATCGCCCAAGTCCCGGTGTCGACCCGGACCGAGAGCTCCAGCGACAAGGTGGGCAACCAGGTCAGCGCCATGTCGGTATCGCTGGCTTCCGACATCGTCGATCCCGCCGAGCGGATCAAGGCCATCTACGCGAGCTCCCAGAGCGCCAAGGAAATGGCGAAAGCGTTGACGGCACACCAGATCATGGGTCTGACCGACACCACCCCACCCGGCCTGGTGGCCCTGGCCGCCCGGGCGTACACCGCGAGCAAGCTCGGCGGCACGCTGAAGCCCATGAATCTGGTTGTCTCCAATGTGCCGGGACCGCCCGTGCCGCTTTACATGGACGGCGCGGTCCTCGAGCAGATGATGCCGATGGGCCCCTTGGTGATGGACGTCGGACTCAACGTCACCTGCTTCAGCTACCGGGACCGCATCGACTTCGGCTTCGTCACCACCCCCGAGATGGCGAACGACATCGACGCCATGGCCGACGCCATCGAACCGGCGCTGGTGGAACTCGAGATCGCCGCGGGCCTGGCCGAGCGCCCCTAGCCCAACGTCATGCCTTCTGCGTCAACCCCGCGTCGACGACCAGTTGCGTGCCGGTGATGTAGCGGGCCTCGTCGGAGGCCAGGAACACCACCGCATTGCTGACGTCCTCGGGCTCCACCCACGGCACCGGTAGAAGATTGCGCGCGGACAGGACTTCCGCGACGTCGTCTTCCGTCGGGTTCTCCAGGTCGGGCCGGATGCGCTTGAAGGTCTCCGGGTTCAGCACCATCGCAGTGCCGACGGCCCCGGGATGTACGGTGTTGACCCGGATCCGCTTGGGCCCCAGTTCATTCGCCAAGGTGCGCGCCAGGCCGACGACCGCGTGCTTGGTCGCGGTGTAGGCCGAGGTGTTGGCGGTGCCGCGCAGTCCGTTGGTGGAGCTGATGATGACCACGGATCCGCCGCCCGGGCCGAAATGCGGAACGCTGGCCTTGACCGTGTGCCACACGCCGGTGAGGTTGACCCCGATGACGCGTTGCCAGTCTTCGGCACTCACCTCCCAGGCGGGTGCCGACGCCGAGTGAATTCCGGCATTGGCGACGACCACGTCCAGGCGGCCGAATTCCCAGACCCCCTCGTCGACCGCGGCCAGCACCTCGTCGAACGACGACACATCGGCCACGCCGGTGTGACAGCGCTGGCCGCGCAGCTTCACGGCGTCGGCAACATCGGCCAAATCCGCTGCAGCACTGGTGACATCGAGAGCGATGATGTCGGCGCCCGCGTCGGCGAACCGCTCGCAGTGCACCCGGCCGGTACCGCGGGCGGCACCGGTGACGAGGACGACCTTGTTCAGCAGCCCTGACATCAGCCGGCCTTGGTCAGTTCGAATCCCTTGTACCCGGCGGCGGCAACCTCGGCGCAGATGTCGTTGTACGCGGCGAAGCCACCGATGAACAACATGAAAACCCGGGGCTTGCCAGGCACATTCGCGCCCATGTACCAAGAATTCGCCTTCGGGAACAGCGTCTGGTCGGCCCGGCGGACCAGTTCGGCGTTCCAGTCGTCGACCGACTCGGTGGTGGCCTCGATGGCCGAGTAGCCGTGCGAGCCGACGTACTCGATGGCATCGGCGATCCAGTTCACGTGTGCTTCGGCGTGCAGCACCATGTTCGCCAGCACAGCCGGCGCGCCAGGCCCGTTCACCAGGAACATGTTCGGGAAGCCATCGACGCCCAAACCCAGGTAGCTGCGCGGACCGTCGGCCCAGTTCTGCTTGAGCTTCTCGCCACCGCGACCGGTGATGTCGATGCGTCCCAGCGCACCGGTGAGCGCGTCGAACCCCGTGGCGAAGATGATGGCGTCCAGGTCGAACCGGGCCTCGGTGGTGGTGATGCCGGTGGCATCGATCTTCTCGATCGGCGTCTGCTTCACGCTGACCAGCTTCACGTGCGGCTGGTTGAACGTCTGGAAATAGTTGGTATCGGTGCAGATTCGCTTGGCGCCGATCGGGTGGTCGGTCGGGATCAGCAGATCAGCGACAGCGGGATCGTCGATGACCGCGCGCACCTTCTCGTCGTAGAACCTCTTGGCCTCGGCATTGGCCACCGGGTCGACCATCTGGTCCAGGAAGGTCTTGCTGAACAGCACACCGCCCAACTGCCAACGCTTTTCGAACTCGGCACGGCGCTCTTCGTCCGACAGTTCCATGGTGAGCTTCGGATGCGCCACGTGCGGCGAGCCGCCGCCGCTGCGCCACGACAGCTCGCGCCGCTCGTCGTAGTTGGCCTTGACCTCGGCTTCACGCTCAGCCGTCAGTGGCTCGTTGCCGGCCGGTACGGAGAAGTTCGGCGTGCGTTGGAACACAACGAGTTCGGCGGCTTGCGCCGCCACGATCGGGGTGGTCTGGATGCCGGATGATCCGGTGCCGATAAGGCCGACCCGCTTGCCCGCGAAGTCGACGCCTTCGTGGGGCCAGTTCGCCGTGTGGTACGTCTCGCCGGCGAAGGTCTCGACCCCCGGAATGTTCGGCAGCAGCGGATCCGACAGCGCGCCGGTGGCCATGACGCAGAACCGTGCATCCACCGTTTCGCCGGTATCGGTCGTCACGATCCAGCGCAGCCGCTCCTCATCGAGGGTCGCCGAGGTGACCCGGGTACCCAGCCGGATATCGCGGCGCAGGTCGAACCGGTCGGCGACATGGTTGATGTACGTGAGGATTTCGGCCTGGGTCGCGTACTTCTCCGTCCAGGTCCACTCCTGCTGCAGGTCCTTGTCGAAGGAGTAGCAGTAGTCGACGCTCTCGACGTCGCAACGGGCGCCCGGATAGCGGTTGAAGTACCAGGTGCCGCCCACGTCCGCGGCCGCCTCGAACACGACCACAGAATGGCCTTCCGACCGGAGCTTGTGCAGTGCGTAAAGACCGGCGAACCCGGCACCGACAACGACGACATCGACCTGTTCTGCGCTGCTCATAGTGCGAAGTTAGCCGTCCGCGGAATGAGCGAGTACGAGCCGTCCCGGTGACCGGACGCCGTCTGGTGGGCAGCCGCTATTCGCCCCGATATCCGGAAGCTGTCACGGCAGGCCCCGGCAATTCGGGATCGGGATATCCAGGATTGACCATGGGGCCGGGTCCCGCCGTTGCCGGTGGCGGACCCCACTGGCCGTGCCCGTACGGCCCGGGCCCCAGGCAGTCGGGGTCCACTCCGTTGGGCCCCCAACAGCCGGGCGGCTCCTCGGCCAACGACTGCGCCCAGACCGTCGCAGCGGTGCCGCCGAGCAGTGAGGCGGTCACGGCACCGACCGCAGCCAGAGCGGTCAGCATGTGCGCCGCGCGTTCAATGACCATGACCACTCCGCCCTTCAGTCGCGCATGTCCGGGTCTCACACGTCTTGCCCGCTCTGCGTCGTCAACCGTCGTGATCCACGATCCGCCGGCGCCGGACCGGCGGATAGGGCCCATCGGTCCGTCGTCAAGAGTCACAAGTCCCGTACGCGTCGGGGATCACCTCACCGCGCCGAGACCGGCTAGGCCCACGCCGATGGAAAAAACGATGGGACACAATCCAATCCACCTCGAGCTGGACACCGATCACCGCGCGGTCATTCCGCCGCGCCGAAGGAATTTCGCCCGCTGACCGGGAACCGCCTCCCGGTGCACCGCGGGTGCGGTAAACCATTGGTTAGCCCATCACAGGAGTTAGGAAAACGACCATGACCCAGCGGGTTATCGACAAACTCGGTGAGATCGCCGACCAGCTTCGCGAACAAGCCTGGGAAGCAGAGAAGTTGGGACAGCTGCCCGACGAAACGGTGAAGCTGATGAAGGCCGCCGGCAACATCAAGCTGCTGCAGCCCGAGGAATACGACGGCCTGGAGGTACATCCGCGCGAGTTCGCGGAAACCGTGATGGCGACCGCCGCCCTGGACCCGGCAGCCGGCTGGATCAACGGCGTTGTCGGTGTGCACCCGTACCAGCTCGCCTACGCCGACCCGAAGGTCGCGGCCGAGATCTGGGGATCCGACACCGACACCTGGGTCGCTTCTCCGTACGCCCCGCAGGGCGTGGCCCGGCCCGTCGACGGTGGCTATATCTTCAACGGTCGCTGGCAGTTCAGCTCTGGCACCGACCACTGTGAGTGGATCTTCCTGGGCGCCATGCTCGGTGACGCCGAGGGCAAGCCGCTCATGCCGCCACAGATGCTGCACATGATCTTGCCCCGCAGCGACTACGAGATCGTGCAGGATTCCTGGAACGTGGTCGGCCTGCGCGGCACCGGCTCCAAGGACGTCATCGTCAAGAATGCGTTCGTCCCCACCTACCGCACCATGGACGCCACCAAGGTGATGGACGGCCGGGCTCAGATCGAGGCCGGCATGACCTCGCCGCTGTACCTGATGCCGTGGTCGACCATGTTTCCGCTGGGCATCTCGTCAGCCGTCATCGGTATCGCCGAGGGCGCGCTGGCCGCCGCACTCGACTACCAGCGCGAGCGCGTCAACGCCAGTGGCGTGGCCATCAAGGACGACCCGTACGTCATGTACGCCATCGGCGAGGCCGCGGCCGACATCAACGCCGCGCGCCAGGAACTGCTGGCCAACGTCGACCGCATCTACGACATGGTCGAGGCCGGCAAGGAGGTGTCCTTCGAAGACCGCGCGGCCGGCCGGCGCACCCAGATCCGGTCGGTGTGGCGCGCGGTATCGGCCGTCGACGAAATCTTCGCGCGGTGCGGCGGCAATGCCACCCGTATGGACAAGCCGCTGCAGCGGTACTGGCGCGACGCGCACGTCGGCCAGGCCCACGCCATCCACGTCCCGGGCACCACCTTCCACGCATCGGCGCTGAGCAGCTTGGGTGTGGACCCCCAGGGCGCGCTGCGAGGCATGATCTGACGTGACCGATCTGAAGAGCCTGGGCTATGTGAAGGTCCAGACCGCCGACATCGAACGCTGGCGCCAATTCGCTTTTGACGTATTGGGTTTCGCGACCGGCAGCGGTCCCGATCCGGATGCGCTGTACCTGCGGATGGACGAGCGGACCGCGCGCATCATCGTGGTGCCGGGCGATGCCGACCGCATCGTCACCGTGGGCTGGGAGGTCCGGGACGGCGCCGCGCTGCGCCGGGTGCAGGCCACCCTGGACGGCGTCGGCGTGCCATGGAAGCAGTTGTCTCTGGAGGAAGCCGACGCCCGACGGGTCGACGAGGTCATCGCCTTCGTCGACCCCGCCGGCAACGACGTCGAGGTGTTCCACGGTGCGGTGCTGGACCACAGCCCGGTGGTCACGCCGTTCGGCGCCCGCTTCGTCACCGCAGGCCTCGGACTGGGCCACGTGGTGCTGCCCGCCCAGGACGCGGACGGGTTGACCGTGTTCTATACCGACGTGCTGGGCTTCCTGTCCCGCGGCGCCTTCCGGGTGCCCGCTCCCCCGGAGTTCGGCCCGCTGCGGGTGCGATTCCTGGGCATCAACGAACGGCATCACAGCTTGGCCATCTGCCCGGCCGCGACACTGCGCGACCCGAAGCTGATTCACCTCATGGTCGAGGTCGACACGCTCGACGCCGTCGGCCAGGCCCTGGACCGGGTGAACCGCGACGGCTTCCAGTTGTCCTCCACACTGGGCCGGCACACGAACGACAAGATGGTTTCGTTCTACGTGCGGTCACCCGGCGACTGGGACATCGAGTTCGGCACCGAGGGCATGAAGGTCGACGAGCGGTATTACACCGCCGAGGAGATCACCGCCGACAGCTACTGGGGCCATGAGTGGATGGGCCTTCCCCCGCGGGCGATGCTGCCATGAGCGCCGAGCTGAAACCGGTCCCGGCGTCGTCGATCACCGCCTGGGACGACGAAGCTGACGTGGTCATCGTCGGCTACGGCATCGCCGGCGCCGCCGCCGCGGTGGCAGCCTCGGCCGCCGGCGCCGACGTCCTGGTCGTCGAGCGCACCGGGGGCTGGGGCGGCGCCGCCGCCATGGCCGGTGGGTTCATCTACCTCGGTGGCGGCACTGCTATCCAAAAAGCGTGCGGCTTCACCGATTCCGTCGAGAACATGGCCGCCTTCCTCAAGGTGGCCATGGGTCCGGGCGCCGACGACGTCCGGATCGACGACTACTGCGCGGGCAGCGTCGCCCACTACGACTGGCTGGTGAGCTGCGGCGTGCCCTTCAAGCCGGCGTTCTGGGGCGAACCCGGCTGGGAGCCACCGAGCGACGAGGGCCTGATGTTCACGGGCGGCGAGAATGCCTTTCCGTACAACACGATTGCCTCTCCCGCGCCGCGCGGTCACGTGCCGCAGATGACCGACAAGGTGGCCGGCGAACGCAGTGGCGGCTACATGCTCATGAAGCCGTTGGTAGATACCGCCACCGCGCAGGGCGTTCGGTCCGTCTACGACACCGAGGTGCAGACGTTGATCACCGAGGCCGACGGCCGGGTGGTCGGCATCGTCGCGCGCCGGTACGCCGACACTGTGGCGATCAAAGCCCGCCGCGGCGTGGTGCTGGCCTCGGGCAGCTTCGCGTACAGCGACGCCATGGTTGCGCAGTACGCACCACGCATCGCGGGCCGTCCCGCCGCAAGCATCGAGCAGCACGACGGGCGGGCCATCCGGATGGCCCAGGCCCTCGGTGCCGATCTGGCGCACATGGACGCGACCGAAGTGGCGTTCTTCTGCGACCCCCAGCAGTTGGTGCGCGGCATCCTCGTCAACGGTTTCGGCCAGCGGTATATCGCCGAAGACACCTATCCGGGACGCATCGGCCAGCAGACGCTGTACTACCAGGACAACACCGCCTACCTGATCATCGACGGCGACGCGCAAGAGGAGGCGATGGCCGCGACGTCGGCGACGCCATTCCTGCGTCGCCCGGCCACCTGGGTGTGCGAGACGGTGGCGGAGCTCGAAGCCGAGATGGGGCTTCCCGAGGGCGTGTTGCAGAACACCGTCACCTATTACAACCAGCACGCCGCGAATGGCGAGGACCCGCTGCTGCACAAGAAGCGGCAGTGGCTGCGTCCGATCGCGTCCCCGGTCGGCGCGGTCGACCTCCGGGGCAGCACCGGCGGGTTCACCCTCGGTGGCTTGCTGACGACACTGGATGGCCGGGTGCTGCATGTCAGCGGCGAGCCGATCCCCGGCCTGTTCGCGGCCGGGCGGAGCGCGGCCGGCCTGTCCGCATGGGGTTATGCCAGTGGCGTGTCTCTGGGCGACGGCAGCTTCTACGGACGGCGTGCCGGGAGGTCCGCGGCGCAGAGCTGACACCCGACCAGCAGAACTCATCCACGAAGCGCCCCATGCCACCCGGCTTGGGGCGCTTCGTACTGCACATATTCCGCCGCGCCCCGGCCAAATGTGTGACACGGCCCACCTTTGTGTGATACAAACAGGAATATTACTAATAGTAATAAGACACGGAGCAACGGAGCCTGGAGGCCGACATGACAGCAGCAGTCGAATCCACCACCCCCAGCGCGGTCATCGACCGGGTATCGCTGGTCCTCGACGCGTTCGACGGCCCCGGCCGCCTGACCCTGGCGCAGATCGTGCGCCGCACCGGCCTGCCCCGCTCCTCCGCACATCGCATGCTCGAGCGGCTGGTCCAGCTGCGCTGGCTGCGCCGCAACGGCCGCGACTACGAACTCGGAATGCGCCTGGTGGAGCTCGGCTCGCTGGCCGTGCACCAGGACCGCATACACCGTGCCGCCGGCCCGCTGCTGCATGAGCTGCACCGCGCCACCGGGCTCGTCGTCCACCTCGCCGTGCTCGACGGAGGTGACGTCGTGTACCTGGAGAAGGTCGGCAACGGCATGATGACCGTGCTGCCGTCACGGGTGGGCGGCCGCCAGCCGGCGCACTGCACCGCAGTCGGCAAGGCCATCCTGGCCTACAACCAGGACGCCGAGGTTGACCTCATGAGCCGCAAGACCAAGTACTCGATTGCGGGCCGCACCCAGCTCGCCACCGAGCTGGCCAAGGTCCGCGCCCACGGTGTCGCCTTCGAACGCGAGGAGTCGGTGCCCGGATTCGGTTGCGTCGCAGCACCGATCGGTCGCCAGGGTGAGGCTGTCGCCGCTGTTTCCGTGTGTGGTCCAATGAACCGTATGGCCTTCGAGCAGCTGACCGCGCCGGTGCGCATGACCGCCATGGGCATCTGGCGCAACGCCGAGGATTCCCGCGTGGCACCGACGCTGCAGCCGATGCGCCCGCTGCGCATGGGCCCGGCGCTGCAGTACGCATGAGTCTCGACCCGCAGATCGCCGGACTCCTCGGCGCACTCAACGGCGGCTTCCCCGATCTGTCGAGCATGACCGGCGCCGGGGCGCGCGCCACCATCCGCTCACGCTTCGTCCCGCCCGCCGAACCCGAGCCGGTCGCGTCGGTCACCGAGACTGAGGTCGACGGCATCCGCGTCAGGATTTACCGGCCCGCCACCGACGGGCCAGACGGCCGGCTCCCGATCTTCGTGTTCGCCCACGGCGGCGGCTTCGTCTTCTGCGATCTGGACTCGCACGACGGCCTCTGCCGCAGCTTCGCGAACTCGATTCCCGCCGTGGTGGTTTCAGTCGACTACCGGCTGGCGCCCGAGCACCCGTGGCCGGCGGCGGCCGAAGACGTCTACACCGTCACCCAATGGGCCGCAGCTCATGCCGACGAACTCGGCGGAGACCCGACGAAGCTCGTGGTCGGCGGCGACAGTGCCGGGGGCAACCTTTCGGCGGTCACCGCATTGATGACCCGTGATCGCGGCGGCGCGCCGCTGGCCGCTCAAATACTGCTCTACCCGGTACTGACCGCCGACTTCACCTACGGGTCCTACCACGAGTTCCGCACCGGCTACTACAACACCACCGCTGCCATGCAGTGGTACTGGGACCAGTACGTGCCCAACACCACCGACCGCGAAAACCCTTACGCGGCACCGCTGTCCGCGTCGGTCGACGGAGTGGCGCCGGCCGTGCTGGTGGTCACGGGCTACGACCCGATGCGGGACGAGGCCCTGGCCTACGCCGAGGCGTTGCGCGAGGCGGACGTGCCGGTCACCGAGCTGTATTACGGTGCCATTCACGGCTTCCTGACCATGCCGGTGCTCGACCTTGCGCACCGCGCCCGCCGTGACGTGGCCGACGCAGTGACCAAGTTGCTCGCCGGCTAGACCGCGATTCCCACCCATCGAGGAGGTCATCATCAGTACCTACGCTGTGACGGGCTCGGCATCCGGCATGGGATACCAAGCGGCGGAGCAATTACGCGCTCAGGGCCACACGGTGATCGGGGTCGACCTCAAAGACGCCGACGTCATCGCCGACCTGTCCACCGCGGGCGGCCGGCGCACCGCTGCCACCCGCGTCCTGGAACTGTCCGAGGGCAAGCTCGACGGCGCCGTCCTGGCCGCGGGGATCGGGCCCGGCGCCGGCGCCGACCGCGCCCGGCTGATCGCCCAGATCAACTACCTCGGCACCGTCGAGCTGCTGACTGCCTGGCGCCCGGCGCTCGCCGCCGCCGGGAACGCGAAAGTTGTTGCATTGGGCAGCAACTCGAGCACCACGGTGCCCGCAGTCCCGCACCGCGCCATCAGAGCCCTGCTAGCCGGTGACGCCGACCGCGCGGCCCGTGCGGTGCGATTCTTCGGCCCCGGTGCCTCAGCGCTCATGTACGCCGCTTCGAAGATCGCGGTGTCCCGCTGGGTCCGGCGGGCCGCGGTGACGGCCGACTGGGCCGGCCGCGGCATCCGGCTCAACGTCCTGGCGCCCGGCGCCATCATGACCCCGCTGCTGCAGGCCCAGCTCGATTCGCCGCGCGAAGGCAAGGCCGTGCGCGCCTTCCCGATCCCGGCCGGCCACTTCGGCGACCCGGTGCACCTCGGCAACTGGATCACCTTCATGCTGTCGGACTCCGCCGATTTCCTCTGCGGCAGCGTCATTTTCGTCGATGGCGGCACCGACGCCTATTTCCGGGCCGACGACTGGCCCAAAGGTGTCCCCTGGCGCGGCATTCCGAATTACCTGTGGCGATACCGCCGGTTCGCCAAGACGCGTTAACCACCCGGCGAGCTACCCTGGGCGCGAATCACCTTGGGGCTCATGCCGTAACGGCGCTTGATCGCGGCGCTCAGCGCGAAGGCGGTGCCATAGCCGACGTGGCGCGCCGCGGCTTCGATCGTGGCATCGGATCCACGCAGCAGGTCGACGGCCAGCGCCAGGCGAATCTCGGTCAGCAGCGCCATCGGTGGTTCGCCGACGAGTTGGGTGAATCGCCGCGCGAGCGCCGCCCGGGACAGCCCGACCTCGGCAGCCAGCGAGCCGACGGTCCAGGGATGCGCCGGGTTGTTCTCGATGAGCCGAAGAGCCTTGCCCACCTGAGGATCTCGATACGCGCGATACCAGGCCGGCGCCTCTTCACGAGAGAACCAGCTGCGCAACGCCGCGATGGTGAGCAGATCGAGCATTCGGTCCAGCACCGCACCTTGGGCCGGCTCGTCGCGCGACATCTCGTCGAGCAGCAGATCGACCAGCATGCTGTTGACCTCGCCCCGCCGAACCACCACGAGCGGCGGCAGCGCGGTCAGCAGTCTGCGGCAGACCGCTCCGACTTCCTCGTAGGCCCCGGTGATCAACAGGGTCTGCGCATCGGGGCGGGTGCCCCAGCTGCGGATCCCCAGACTCAGCGCCTCGCACAGTGATTCACCATCGATGGTCGTGGTGACCTGTCCCGGGTGCACGATGACTCCGGGTGCGGTGGCGGCGTCATCGGCGACGGTGTAGCCGTCGGGTCCGCGGAAGATCGCGATGTCGCCCGCCTCGAGGTGCCGCTCGACGGCGCCGTCAGGGAGGACGGTCGCCGACCCGCGGGCCACCACCACGATGGTGAGGGGAGCGTGATCCTCGACCCGCAGCGACCACGGCGGGTCGAGCAATGACCGCATCAGAAATGCGCCACGCGCACGTGGCCCTTCCAGTAACCCGGCGAGGGCATCCACAGTGAAAGCGTAGACGCTCACGTATGGAAGTGAGCCTTTTGACGATGGATCGTCCAACCCTCGATCAATACATTCAGCTCATGACTCTCAGCAAGCTGCCCCCGCCGCTCGGCACGACGGCGCTCATCGTCGCTCTGCTGTCCTCCGGGCTCCTCGCCGGCCTCTACTACGCGTACGCGGTGTCGGTGATGCCCGCGCTCGGCGCGTTCGACGACCGGACCTTCATCGACGTCATGAACAAGATCAACGTCGTCATCGTCAATCCGCCGTTCCTGCTGACCTTCCTCGGATCGGTCGGCTTCACCGCACTGGCCGGGGCGGGCTACCTCAAGCCCGGCGCGCGCCCGGTCCTGGTCTGGATCGGCATCGGCTTGGCGCTCAACATCGCCAGCCTCGCCATCACATCGGGGATCAACGTGCCACTGAACGACAAGCTCGCCACCGCGGCCGGCTCGGCCAACCCTGCCGATCTCGCGTCGCTCCGGCAACAGTTCGAGTCGACCTGGGTGCGCTGGAACATCATTCGCGCGTTGGCCAACACCGCGGCCACCGGTGTCCTGGCCTGGGCGCTCGCCGTACCGGCCAGGGGCTGACGCCTGATAAACGCACGGTGACCACAACGGTGGGCCCGCGCGCGAAACTGCGGCATCGTCGCTTCGGTGGTGAGTTCAGAGAGCAAAACCCGTGACGCACAGCTGGGAAAAGGCCTGCAGCGCAGGCATTTGAACCTGATCGCGCTGGGTGGGGTGATCGGTGCCGGGCTGTTCGTCGGCAGCGGCGTGGTCATCGGGAGTGCCGGCCCCGCGGCCATCGTGTCGTTCCTGATCGGCGGCCTCATCACCTTGCTGATCATGCGGATGCTCGCCGAGATGGCCGTGGCGCGGCCGGTGGTCGGGTCGTTCTACGTCTACGCCCGGGAAGCACTCGGTCGCCGCGGCGGTTTCGTCACCGGCTGGATGTACTGGTACTTCTTCGTCATCGTCGTCGCCGTCGAAGCCGTAGCCGGCGGACGCATCCTGCATCTGTGGCTCCCCGCCGTGCCACTGTGGGTGCTCAGCCTCGGCCTGATGCTGGCGCTCACCGCAAGCAACCTGGTCTCCGCACGCTCATTCGGAGAATTCGAGTACTGGTTCTCGTCGGTGAAAGTCATTGCGATCGTGGTGTTCCTGGCCATGGGTGCCCTCTGGATCACCGGACTCTGGCCGCATTCGACGCCCGGCCTCACCAACCTGATCAATCACGGCGGCTTCGCGCCGCTCGGTTGGGGTGCCGTGCTGGCCGCCGTGGTGCCCTGCGTCGCGTTCTACACGGGCGCCGAGATCGTCACCATCGCCGCCGCCGAATCCGATGAGCCCGAACGCGCGGTGACGCGCGCGATGAAGTCGATTGTGTTCCGCATCATCGGGTTCTACGTCGGTTCGATCCTCGTGGTGGTGGCCATCCAGCCATGGAACACCAAGAGCGTGAACATCAGTCCCTACGCTTCGGTGCTGACGGTGCTCGGGATCCCCGGCGTCGCGACGATCATGAACTTCATCGTGCTGACCGCGGTGCTGTCGTGCCTCAACTCTGCGTTGTACACCACCTCGCGAATGTTGTTCGCGCTCACCACCTCCGGCGATGCCCCTCGGTTCTTCACCAAGCTCTCCCCCAGCGGCGTCCCGCGGCGCGCGATTCTGCTGGGTACCGCGGTCGGCTATGCATCGGTGGCCGCGACCTACGTGTGGGGTGACGTGGTGTTCAACTTCCTGATCAACTCGTACGGCGCCGTCGCGCTGTTCGTCTATCTGATCATCGCGATCTCCCAGGTAGTCCTGCGCCGCCGCGTCGAGGGGACCGCGCCGAGCACGCTGAAACTGAAAATGTGGCTGTTCCCGTGGCTGAGCTACGCCACCATCGTCCTGATGGCGACCGTCATCCTGGCGATGGCGTTCCTGCCGGGCACGCGATCCCAGTTCCTCATGAGTGGTGTCACGCTGCTGGTCATCCTGGGCGCCTTCGAGGTGGTTCGGCGACGTGCCGCACCCGTCGCCGAGGACGACGCCCCGGCCCCGGCCGAAGACGAATGCCTGGTGCACACACTCGAGTAGACCTCCGCGGGTACTCAGCTTCCGCTCAGCGAACTGTGTCCGACTGCCCGCTCAGCGGACGACGACGTCGCTGGGCACCCGTGGATCACCAAGCATCGCCCGATGCGAAGGCGGCGTCCGGCCGTCGACGTCGGTGATGCCGTATCGCTGGGCTTCTTCCGCGGCGATCACGGTCTGCCCGCTGATGCCCTCCAGATCCGGGTCCTGGTACAGCGCATTGATCACATGCCCGACGAATTCCGGGGTCTCGAAATTGCCGGCAGCCTTGGCCAGCGTCTCGGCGTCGAACGCCTCCTTGAACTTGTCGGTGAGCAGGATGCCCATCCAGATGGACAGCGTCGACACCCCAGTGCCATGGAAGTCGACGGCCATGTCGGCCGCCATCTTGTCCACGCCGGCCTTCTGCGCACCATAGGCGGGCCCGTGCATGTAGCACACCGCGCCGGGCGAGGACGTGAACGCGATCAGCCCGCGCTCCTGGGCCACCAGCAACGGGGCGGCGTACCAGGACGCGACATAGGCCGACCGCAGGCCCACATCGAGTACGTCGCCCAAACCAATCGGCTTCTCCCAGAACGGCTTCGGGTCCACGAGATTGTCGTGCACCACGGCGGCATTGTTCACCAGCAGATCCAGCCGGCCGGCCTCGTCGGCCACCCGGCCGAACAGCGCGGCCACCGCATCGTCGTCGCGGTGATCCACCGGAACCGCGATGCCGCCGTCACCGGGATCGGTTACGGTGCGGCCGGTCAGGTAAACCGTCCATCCGTCGGCCACCAACGCCGCGGCAATCCCCTTGCCGGCACCCCTGCTGGCACCGGTGACGACCGCGACCCGCTTGTCTGAGCTCATGCGGCTATGGTGCCACGCCCGGTTCGTCAGTCCGATTCCGCTTCGACGACGTGCACGACACCGGCCGCCACCGCGGCGGCGATCGACTCCTTCAGCCGGCCACAGGCCAGGAAGATCCGGCCCGGCAATTGCTCAAACGTCCGGCGTTCCGCACACATCGCAGCCGAGTCGCGAGTCCACTGCACACTGGTCTGCTGCCAGCTGCCTTTGCGCGCCAAAACCTCTGCGCCACAAGCGCGACAGGCGATGGGCACCATCGGCATGTCGGCCAACCGCACGTCCGGCCGCGCAGTCATCGGACCGACTCCGCGGCCCGCGCGGCGACGTTGGCTGCCATCTCCTTGGTCCAGGCCTCGCGGGGGACGGTGGTGTCCAGTTCGTATTCGAATCGATCGGTCATCTCCGGCACCACGTCCACGACATCGACGTAGAACTGCTCGTACCACCGGCGTAGCTGGTAGACCGGGCCGTCCTCTTCCACCAGCAGCGGGTTGTCGATGCGGGTCTTGTTCTTCCAGATCTCGACGTCCTGCTCGAAGCCCCGTGCCACCCAGTCACCGAGCGCGACCGCGGTCGCCATGGCGGCGTCCTCGGGCAATCCCTCAACCTTCTTCACGATGATTCCGTACTGCAGCACAAAGGAATTCGCATCGATCGGGTAATGACAGTTGATCAGGATGGTCTTGTGATCGGCGTCCGGGTAGTGGTATGTCAGGTCGTCGATCATGAAGGACGGTCCGTAGTACGACGCCACCGACGTCGTGCCCAGCATCTTCGCGCTTTCGGTGCCCTGCATGTCCTCACGGCCACCACCATTCATGTACTGCGTCGCGATCTGGCCTTCGAAGATGTTCTTGAAGTGCGACGGCACCGAGCCGTGGATGTAGAAAAAGTGCGCCATGTCGACGACGTTGTCGATGATCTCGCGGCAGTTGACGTTGACAACCGTTGTGTACCAGTGCCAATCGGTCCACTCGTCGCTGCTCGCCTGCTCGATGCGCGGGATGTAGTTGTCCTCCGGCGGCGCGTTGCCCTCGGGGTCATTCCAGACGAAGAGCATCCCGTCCTGCTCGAGGGTCTTCCATTGCACAGTGCGCGCGAGCCGTGGCGTGCGCTTGGAGTACGGCACCAGCTTGCACTTGCCGTCGCCGCCCCAGCGCCAGTCGTGGAACGGGCAGGCGATCTCGTTGCCCTTGACGGTGCCCTGGCTCAGGTCGCCGCCCATGTGCCGGCAGTAGCTGTCCAGCACATTCAGCCGGCCGTCGTCGCCGCGGAACACCACGAGTTTCTGGCCGAACGCGTTGATCGAGTGCGGCTTGCCGTCACCGAGGTCTTTGGTCAGGCCGAGGCAGTGCCAACCGCGGGCGAACCGGGTCGGTGCATCGCCGGCTTCGATCTGGCGAACGTCGACATCATCCAGCCTCATCTCAGGCGACCATCCTCACGTAGAAATCTGGGCTGCAGTTTTGATCTTTCAGGTCTAACAGCAACGGGGTGGGCAATCCACGTGTTCTCCCACTGGTAGGGACGCCTGAGGCCGGAAAGCCATCTGCCGCAATACGGTAGCGGCCGTGACGACATCTGCCGCGGCCACGATTCCGGCCGGCCTCGACATCACAGACACGACCGTCGATCTGCTGGTGATCGGTTCCGGCACCGGCCTGGCCGCGGCGCTGAGCGGTCATGAATCCGGGCTGAACGTCCTCGTCGTCGAGAAGGCCTCCGATGTGGGCGGTTCCACCGCCCGCTCGGGCGGCGCCCTCTGGCTGCCGACCACTCCGCTGCTGACCGACAAGGGCACCGCCGATACCGCCGATCGCGCTGCGACCTACCTCGACGCGGTGGTGAACGGGACCGCACCGGCGGCCCGCTCCACCGGCTTCCTGAAGCACGTCAATGCGACGGTCGACATGCTCGGGCGCACCACGCCGATGCGATTGTTCTGGGCCCGCGAATACTCGGACTACCACCCCGAGCTTCCGGGTGGCCGGGCCACCGGACGCACCTGCGAGTGCCGCCCACTCAATGCCCGCGTGCTCGGCAAGTACCGCGACCGGTTGCGCGGTGGCGTCATGGAGGTCACGGTGCCGATGCCGACCACCGGCGCGGACTACAAGTGGATGAACCTGATGACGCGGGTGCCACGAAAAGGCCTACCGCTCATCGTAAAACGGCTGGCGCAGGGCGTCGGCGGCAAGCTGCTGGGCCGCGAGTACATCGCCGGCGGCCAGGCACTGGCGGCCGGGCTGTTTGCCGGCGTGCTGCAGGCCGGTATCCCGATCTGGACCGATACCGCACTGGTTCGGCTGACCGCCGACGGCCGGCGGGTCACCGGCGCCGTGCTGGCGCACGCGGGCCGCGAGGTCACCGTCACTGCCCGGCGTGGTGTGGTGCTGGCGGCCGGTGGCTTCGACCACGACATGGCGATGCGCCACAAGCACCAGTCCGATTCGCTCGGCGACCACGAGAGCCTCGGCGCCGACTCCAACACCGGTGAGGCCATCCGGGCCGCCACCGACCTGGGTGCCGCCACGGCACTGATGGACCAGGCCTGGTGGTTCCCCGCGGTCGCGTCCGCGGGCGGCCGTCCGCCGGCCGTGCTGCTGGCCGAGCGCTCGCTGCCGGGCTCTCTCATCGTCGATCAGAACGGCAAGCGCTTCGTCAACGAGTCGACCGACTACATGTCGTTCGGCCAGCGCGTGCTCGAGCTCGAGCATGTGGGGACCCCGATCGAGTCGATGTGGATCGTGTTCGACCAGAAGTACCGCAACAGCTATGTATTCGCCGCCGGATCGTTCCCGCGGATGCCGTTGCCCACGTCCTGGTACGAGGCGGGCATTGCCGTCAAAGCCGGCACCTTCGCCGAGCTGGCCGCCCGCATGGGCGTCCCGATCGCCGATTTCGAGCAGACCATGATGCGGTTCAACGAGAGCGCGGCTGCCGGCATCGATCCTGATTTCGATCGCGGCCTCAGCGCCTACGACCGCTACTACGGCGACCCCACGGTCACTCCCAACCCGAACCTGCGACCGCTGGTCAAGGGCCCGTTCTACGCGGTGAAGATGACGCTGAGCGACCTCGGCACCTGCGGCGGCGTAGTGGCCGACGAACGTGGCCGCGTACACCGCGAGGACGGCGGCATCATCGACGGGCTGTACGCGCTGGGCAACACAGCGGCCAACGCCTTCGGCGCGGTGTACCCGGGTGCGGGCGCGACCATCGCACAGGGGCTGGTGTACGGCTACATCGCCGGACGGGATGCTGCGGGGAAGCTGTAGCGCTCAGAGAGAGCCGAGATCGTCGGGCACGTCGACGGCGTACGCCCTGAGCACCTCGAGCGGCACGACCTCAAGGGTCCGCTCGTGTGTGGAGGCGAGCACCACCGGTGCCGCGTATCCGTCAGTGTGCGCCCGGAGCCAATTCACCGCGGTCACGCACCAGCGGTCTCCAGGCGACAGGCCCGGGAAGCGGTATTCCGGCATCGGCGTGGACAGGTCGTTGCCTATGGAGCGCTGGTGCGTCAGGAATTCGGCCGTCACGACCGCGCAGATGGTGTGCCGGCCGGCGTCCTCGGGTCCGGTCGAGCAGCAGCCGTCGCGGTAGAAGCCGGTCAGCGGTTCGGTGCCGCACGGTTCCAGCGGGGCACCGAGCACATTGCGATCTGCCACCGATCCATCCTTCTGTGCGCCGAGGCCATGAAAGCGAAATCGTCGAGATTCTCCAGCGAAGGACGACAGCGCGCAAACAGCCGGTTATTCGTGGTAGCCCTGCACTTCGCGCTCGACCTCGCGCCACAGGCCCGGCATGGAACGTGGCATACCCGCAACGCCTTTCGCCGCGGTCTGCAGGACCGCGTCGGCCTCGTCGATATCCTTCATGAGCTCGAGCGCCAGTTCCCGCTCGGCGGCGTAGTACTTGGCGGCCCACCGCAGCGCGATCACCGAATACGCCCACACCGGCTGAGCTTTGGCACCATCGGAGTCCTCGGCAGCCTGGCGCTCCATGGCCTCGCAATAGGCGACGTGCTGCTCCAACAGCTCCCGCAGCCGGGTCGGGTTGCTCAGATGACCGAACGTAACCCGCAGCAGCACACTGTGTTTGAGCACCGGAGGGTCGACAGGCGCGTTGTTGGTCCAGTCGGTCACCGCCGCCATGCCGGACTCGGTGATCTTGTAGAGGCGGCGAGAGCGCAGACCTTCGTCCTGCTCGACGCGGGACTCCAGATAACCCAGTCCCTCAAGCTTTTTCAGCTCGGTGTAGATCTGACTGTAGGACGGGCTCCAGTAGTAGAAACCGACGCTCCAGTCGATCCACTTCTTGATATCGTAGCCGCTGAGTTCCTCTTCATACGACAACATGCCCAGCAGCGTCCAACTCGTCGCCGCCAGCGACGGTTTGCTCTGCGGCTTGTTTGCCATCTGCTCAGCCTAACAATCCACCGCCACAAAGGCCGCAGTCATGACCGCCTGTCGGAACGGTCATCGGGACCCACCCGGCCCGGCTACGGCGGCCACGTACCGACGTACCACCAGCTCTTCGGCCGTTTCGTCGGCCAAAGGCCAACATAGCAACGACAGCACGACACGGACGATCCAGTCCGCCAGCAGCGGATCGGCGGTCCCGGACAGCTCGCCTGCCGCCTGTGCCAGCCGGGGTGAGTCGAAGTCGGCCAAGGCGCCGCTGCGCACCAGATTCGAGGCCACCGGATCGGCCCGGACCACCCGCACGGCGGACAGCACGGCCGCCGCGATCCGCTCCTGCCCGGTGAGTCCGGACACGGCCTGGGCTATCTCCCGACCAACCCGAGCGATGGCGCGGACCAAGACCCCGTCCCGCAACGCCTGTTTGCCACCGACGTACCGGTACACCGTCGCGCGCGAACAGCCCACGCGGGCGGCGACCTCGTCGATGTTCAACCGGTCCAAGCCCCGGGCTGCGGCACTGGCCGCCGCGACGGCATAGATGCGTTCGATACCCGCATCGCGGCGCTCGGTGCCGATCAGCCAGTCCATTTACCGATACTAATCAACGAATATGTCTCATAGCGAGACATATATTCCGGAATCGTCCGCGTCGGCGCAGCTCATGGACCGTGAGTGAGACAGCCCAAGATCACCCTTGACACGGCAATTCTTGCACCCAAAACTCAAGGCGTGCAACTGATTTCAGATCCTCTCAGCCGGTCCACGCTGGACGATCCGTATGCCTGGTACGCGCAGCTCCGACTCGCCGGTCCGGTGCACCAGGTGCCCGGCACGGCCTTCTACCTGGCCACCACCTGGGACGCGGTCCAGGAGGCCGTCAGCCGCCCGGAGGATTTCTCGTCGAATCTGACCGCCACGCTGGTAACTGCGGGAACACAGCCGTCGACCTTCGACATGGGGGCCGTCGATACCGCTGGACATGTCCTGGCCACCGGCGACGACCCGCGGCACGCGCACGAACGCAAGCTGGTGCTGCCGGCCCTGGTGGCCAAACGAATCCAGGCCCTCGAGCCGGTGATCGACCATGTTGCCCGACGGCTGTGGCGCGATGCGGCGGTGGACAGTCACATCGAGTGGATGTCCGCCATCGGTGACCGCCTGCCGATGACGTTGGTGGCCAGGCTCATCGGGCTGCCCGACGACGACGTGCCGCAGCTGGTGCAGTGGGGCTACGGCAGCACCGAACTGCTCAGCGGCGTCTTCGATCTCGAACACATCAGCACCGCGGTCGAAACCTCGACACAGCTGGCCTGCTACCTGCACGCCAAATTCGCCGAGGCCCAGACCAACCCGCGCGACGATCTGCTCGGCGACCTCGCCCGCGCCGTCGCCGCCGGCGCCCTCGACGGCGACGCGGCGGTGCTGATGCTGCTCCAGCTGGTGGGTGCCGGTGGCGAATCCACGGCCGGGCTGATGGGCAACGCCGTCCGGCTGCTGGCCACTCTGCCCGACGTCCAGGAGCAGGTGCGGGACGATCGAGGACTGGTGCCCGCCCTGTTGGAGGAGACGCTGCGGCTGGAGTCGCCCTTCCGCAACCATCACCGGCACGTCCGCAGGGACACCACGCTCGCCGGCGTACCACTGCCCCAGGACGGGCATCTGCTGCTGCTCTGGGGTTCGGCCAATCGCGACCCGGCGGCGTTCGACGATCCCGACCTGCTGCAGCTGGGCCGGCCGAACCTGCGCAATCACCTGGCGTTCGGGAAGGGCCTGCACTTCTGTGTCGGGGCGGCCCTCGCCCGCACGGACGCCCGCATCGGGATCACCACATTGCTGGAGGCCACCGACTGGTTCGAGCTCGTCGAGGCCGAATGGGTGCCCAGCCTCATGGTGCGCAGGCACCGCCGCCTGGAGCTGCGCTACCGCTGACCGTCGCCGGCGCTGCCGCTCGAACCACCGGCTTCGTCACGCAGCATCCGTACCGACACGTGCGGCAGCCGCTGCCCCGGCTTCCGGCCGAAGCTGTACTCCCACGACAGACCACCCCACAGTTGCCAACCACGGCGGCGGGAGATCAGGCACAGGCCGGCGCCGACCGCGGTGCCGACCAGCACGCCGGTTTGCGCCAGCCCGACATACCAGAAGCCGGTGACCACGGCGCTGGCCGCCAGCGCACTGGTCGCGTAGAGGGTGTTGCCGCCGAAAATCTGCGGCACCCGGTGCGTCGTGAGGTCCCTCAGCGCGCCGCCGCCGACCGCGGTGACGGTGCCCAGCAGCAGCGCGGGCACCCAGCCGAGGCCGATTGCCAATGTCTTCTGTGCACCGGCCGTCGCCCAGCAACCGAGGGCCAGTGCGTCCACGTAGGGAAACACCGCATGCCAGCCGCGGCCGCCGATGGGCATCAGGAAGGCGATCGCGGCACCGATCACCGCGCACAGCGCGTAGCGAAAATCGGTGAGCGCCACCGGCGGTCCGTGTTGCAGCAGGGTGTCACGGATGATGCCGCCGCCGAGCCCGGAGAGCAACGCCAGGGTCAGAAAGCCGATGGGATCCATGCGCTCGTCGCGGGCGACGATGCCACCCAGGACCGCGTTGGTCAGGACGCCCGCCAGGTCGATGACGGCGAACAGCTCGCCGATGGTCGACACGGGCTATTCGGGCAGGCGCAGCTCGGGCTTCTCGACCTCTTCGATGTTGACATCTTTGAAGGTGATGACCCGGACCTGCTTCACGAATCGCGCCGGCCGATACATGTCCCAGACCCAAGCGTCGGCCAACCGAAGCTCGAAGTAGACCTCGCCGTCGGCATTGCGCGGGATCAGCTCGACGCTGTTGGCCAGGTAGAAGCGGCGCTCGGTCTCCACGACGTAACTGAACTGCCCGACGATGTCCTTGTACTCGCGGTACAGCGAGAGTTCCATCTCGGTTTCATACTTCTCGAGATCCTCGGCACTCATCGGCACAGACTCATCAGTTCAACGGTCCTTCGGTTCTTGCGGGCCATGTCTTCTTCGGATTGCGACTAGTTCCCATTTTTCCTCACCCGGATCGGCAGCGCTGCCCTATCGCCGGGTTGGCAGCCAGCTTGCGCACATTGGCGAACGAGAACCGGTGCTCGGGGCACGGCCCAAGTTCCGCCAGTGCCGCGGTGTGCGCGGCGGTGCTGTACCCCTTGTGCACCGCGAACCCGTAGCCCGGATGCACGGTATCCATCTCGACCATCAGGCGGTCGCGGCTGACCTTGGCCAGCACGCTCGCCGCGGCGATACAGGCAGCCGCGGCGTCTCCGCTGACCACCGGCAGCGATGGCACCGACAGGCCCGGCACCCGGAACCCGTCGGAGAGTACGTAGCCCGGCCGCAGAGACAGCCCCGCGACAGCACGGCGCATGCCTTCGATGTTCGCGATGTGCACCCCGCGCCGGTCCACCTCGGTCGAGGGAATGAACACCACGTGGTACGCGAGGGCGTAGCGCCGGATCAACGGGAACAGCCGTTCCCGTTCGGCTTCGTTCAGCTTCTTCGAATCATCAAGGGCCGCCAGGCTTTCCAGTCGATTCGGCCCCAACACACAAGCCGCCACAACGAGCGGGCCGGCACAGGCCCCGCGGCCCACCTCGTCCACTCCGGCCACCGGGCCCAACCCGCCGCGGTACAGCGCGGACTCCAGGGTGCGCAGACCCGTGGACTTGCGGATCACCGTGCGAGGTGGCCAAACGGGCAAGGCAAAACCTATTGACCGGTCTGCGGATTGACCGTGACCACACCGCCCCAGCGCGACGGCGGCCACGCGATGAACCGGGCCTTCCCGATCACATTGGCTACCGGCACGGTGCCCGCCATCGGGTCACCGGTGCACATCAGCGCGTTGATGGCGTCGGCCGGCGTGTTGGTGCAGTGGGCCCGCGAGTCAGCCGAGTGGGTGCGGTTGTCCCCCATCACCCACAGCCGGCCGTCCGGCACCTTCACCGGGCCGAACTCGTTGCCCAGGCACGGGTCGGTCGCGGGGTCGACCATCATGGTCGCCGGATCCAGGTACGGCTCTTTGAGCTTCTTGCCATCCACCGTCAGCCCCGTCGAGTTACGACATTGCACCGTCTGGCCGCCTACCGCGATCACGCGCTTCACCAGATCGTTCTCATCGGGCGGCACGAAGCCGATCACCGAGAGCGCATTCTGGATCCAGCGCATGGTCGGGTTGTCCGAACGGATCGACTTGTAGCTGATGTTCCAGTTCGGCGGGCCCTTGAAGACCACGACGTCACCGGGCTCGGGCGCGCCGAACCGATAGGTCAACTTGTCGACCATGATCCGGTCGCCGACGCAGCCGCTACATCCGTGCAGCGTGGGCTCCATGGACTCCGACGGAATCAGGTACGGCCGCGCGACGAAAGTCAGCACGACGTAGTACAGCAGCACCGCGGTGAGGACGAGAACGACGCCTTCGCGCAGCGCGGCCAGCTTCGACTTCGGCTTCTCGTCGACCGAGTCAGCCTTGCCGGCCGAGTCAGCGGTCGCGGTGGTGTCGGCGTCGTCCGTCGTCGGACTGTCCGGGGTGGTGCTGTCTTCGCTTGGGCCGGTCACGGCACCAGGCTAATCAGTTCGGCTGAAAGGTCGCCGAACAAGCTCAGCGCTTTTCCTTGATCTTGGCCTTCTTGCCACGGAGCTCGCGCAGGTAGTACAGCTTGGCGCGACGCACGTCACCGCGGGTGACGACATCGATGTGGTCGATGTTCGGCGAGTGCACCGGGAAGGTCCGCTCGACGCCGACGCCGTAGCTCTCCTTGCGGACGGTGAAGGTCTCACCGATGCCGCCACCCTGGCGACGGATCACGACGCCCTTGAACACCTGGATGCGGTGCTTGTTGCCCTCGATGACCTTGACGTGCACATTGAGGGTGTCGCCGGGGTTGAAGGCCGGGATGTCGTCGCGCAGCGACGCCTGATCGACGAAGTCCAGCGTTTTCATCGGTGACACTTCCTTGCTAACTCGCGGGCTACAGCCGCCGGACGCCATGCGGCGCGACGGAACAGCCATTCTCTTTACGGACGTACTTGGCGGATGCCACAGCGGGCGGGGACACATCCGAAACAGACGCCGACCCCGCGCCCAGCGCGGACAACTGCTCAATTGTGCCAGACGGCCGCCGGGTGACGAAATCGTGACCCCACCGGGCCCGGTGCAGCAGACATCACACTCGGCGCAGTCACAGACGCCACACCCAACACAGCTTTACCCGTTACGCTAATCAACCAGAATTTTATCCGTCGTGACGTTTTGTTCGTCATCAGGCTTAGGAGAACCATGCGCCCGCAGCCGTTGAAGCTGCTGACCATCACCGCTGCCGCGGCAGCAGCGGTGATGCTCACAGCCGGCTGTGAGGCGAAGGTGTACGGAGCGCCGCCGCCTAATCGGATCGCGCTGACCGTCGTACCAGTGGTCACCGCGCTGGAGATGCCGGATGCCCCGGCCGCCGAACCCGCTGCGGCCATGACGGGCCTCGACGGCCGCGAACGCAGTGCCAGCAGCGATGCCTCGGCAGCCGGGGCGTCGATCAGCGCCGCGGTGCTCGATCGCAACACCGGCCAGCTGATCGCCACCGGCGACGGGTCCCCGATGCCCATCGCGTCAGTGGCCAAGCTGTTCATCGCCGACGACCTGCTGCTGCAGGAAGCCAAGGGCCAGATCGAGCTCACCGCGACCGACCGCCAGGCACTGGACACCATGCTGCGGTCGTCCGACGACTCCGCGGCCGAGGTCTTCTGGAACCGCAGCGGCGGCAACAGCGTCATCACCCGCGTCGCAGCCCGCTATGGGCTGACCGGAACCTCGGTGCCCTACGACGGCAAGTGGTGGAACACCATGAGCACCCCCACCGATCTCGTGCACTACTACGACCAGTTGCTCAACGGTTCCGGTGGGCTGCCTCCGGAGCAGGCCAGCATCATCCTGTCTGATCTCGCCGCGTCCACGCCCTCCGGCGCCGACGGCTACCCGCAGCGCTTCGGCATCCCGGATGGCCTGTATGGCGAACCGGTTGCGGTGAAGCAGGGCTGGATGCCGGAGTGGAACGGCAACAACTGGATGCATATGTCCACCGGTGTGATCGGCGCCGACCGACGCTACGTCATGGCGATCGGCTCGCTGCAGCCCACTGATGACGCCACGGCCCGCGCGACCATTACCAACGCCGTCAAGACGATGTTCCCGGGCGGGCGAATCAGCTAGTCCCCCAAGCGATCCGGATTCAGCAGGTCCGGCCGGCGCTCGCGCGTCCGCTGCAGACCCTGTTCGCGACGCCACGCCGCCACCTTGGCATGGTCGCCGGACAACAACACCGGGGGCACTTCGAGGTCACGCCAGACCGGTGGCCGCGTATAGCTCGGCCCCTCCAGCACTCCCCCGACATGCGCGGAATGTGAATCATCTTGGTGCGAAACCGGATTGCCCAAGACATCGGGGAGCAACCGCACCACGGCTTCGATCATGACCAGCGCCGCGGACTCACCGCCGGGCAACACGTAGTCGCCGATGGACACCTCTTCGACCCGCATCCGCCGCGCAGCATCATCGGCGACCCGCTGGTCGATGCCCTCGTAGCGACCACAGGCGAACACCAGGTGCTTCTCGCCGGTCCAGCGGTGCGCGTGTTCCTGCGTGAACAACCGGCCCGCCGGCGTCGGGACTACCAAAACGGTTTCCGGCGTGCAGATTTCGTCGAGGGCGGCGCCCCAGATCGGCGCTTTCATCACCATGCCGGGACCCCCGCCATACGGGGAATCGTCGACCGACTTGTGGACGTCATGCGTCCAGTTCCGCAGGTCGTGCACACCGAGTTCGACCGTGCCGTTGGCGATGGCCTTGCCCGGCAGGGACTGTTGCAGCGCGTCGAGATACGCCGGAAAAATGGTGACGACGTCAATCCGCATGGATGTCAGTCCAACTCGAGCAGGCCGTCGGGCGGATCGATCTCCACCAGACCGTCGGCCAGCGACACCGTCGGCACCATGTGGGTGACGAACGGCACCAGCAGCTCGGCGCCGGACTCTCTTTTGATGGACAGCAATTCGCCGCCTGGAGTGTGCAGCACCTCGGTCACCACACCCACGTCGACACCGTCGACAGTGCGGACCTTGAGGCCCTCGAGTTGGTGATCGTAGAACTCGTCGGGTTCTTCGATGGGCGGCAGACTGGCGGAGTCCACCAGAAACAGGGTGCCGCGCAACGCATCTGCCGCGTTGCGGTCGGTCACGCCATCGAGGCGCACCAACAGCCGGCCGCCATGCTCGCGCATCGATTCGACGACGTAGGTGCGTTCGGGACCGGGATTCCGGGCTCCCGGCTTGCCACGCAGCGATGATCCCGGCGAGAAACGCTCGCCGGGATCATCGGTACGTACTTCGACGACTACCTCGCCGCTGATGCCATGCGCCTTGACGACGCGGCCGACCACGAGGTCCATATTTACTGGTCGGTGTCCACCACGTCGACGCGGATGCCCCGGCCGCCGATACCGGCGACCAGCGTCCGCAGCGCGGTGGCCGTGCGGCCCCCGCGCCCGATGACCTTGCCCAGGTCATCGGGGTGCACGTGCACCTCGACGGTGCGACCGCGGCGGCTGGTCACCATGTCGACCCGGACATCGTCGGGGTTGTCGACGATCCCGCGGACCAGGTGCTCTACCGCGTCGACGACGACGCTGCTCATTCGGCGGGCGCTTCGGCCTCAGTTGCAGAAGCCTCGGTGTCGGCGGCAGGAGTCTCGGCGGCGACCTCGGCGGCCTCTTCCGTCTTGTCCTTGCGCTTCTTCAGCGTCACCGCCTCGCCACCGGGGGCGGCGTCGGCGTTCGCCAGCGCGGCGTTGAACAGATCCAGCTTGGAGGGCTTGGGCTCCTTGACCTTCAGGGTGCCCTCGGCGCCCGGCAGGCCCTTGAACTTCTGCCAGTCACCCGTGATCTTCAGCAGGGCAGCGACCGGCTCGGTCGGCTGTGCGCCGACGCCCAGCCAGTACTGCGCGCGCTCCGAATCGATCTCGATCAGGCTCGGCTCTTCCTTCGGGTGGTACCGGCCGATGACCTCGATGGCGCGGCCGTCGCGGCGGGTGCGCGCGTCGGCGACGATGATGCGGTACTGGGGGTTGCGAATCTTGCCAAGCCGAGTGAGCTTGATCTTGACAGCCATGTTCTGCACTTCTCCTGATGATTGCCACGCTGCAATTCAGCGACTCGGGCGGATTGCCCGGTCCGGTCTTGCCTCACGTGTGTGACCGCCGCGCGGCGCATTGAACGAGTCGCGGACAGACAGCCGACCATTCTGCCAGAGCGGCTGCGAGCGGCCCAAATCCCGCGGTGCGGGATCAGACCACCCGGTCGAAACACTTCGTCTCGACACGGCGCGTCATGCGCCAGCCCTCTGGCGTGCGGAGGAACTCGTCCTCGTACCAGAGACCGCAGAACAGCACCTGAGGCGGCTCCGAACCGGGCAACACCATGGGGTTGAAACAGATGGTCCGTGACGTCGCGGTATCCCCGGTAATGGTCACGTCGAAGTTGCCGAGCATGTGCGCATAGGCGGGGAAATTCGGCAGCACCTGGGACAGCCATTCCTTGACCTCGGGGAAATGCCCGTCGATGCCACCCATCGCGCGGTAGTCGATGTAGGCGTCAGGCGTGAAAACCTGCGCCAGATCGTCGAATCGGCGGGTGTCGATGGCCGTCGAGTACGCGATCAACAGTTGTTGGATTTCCAGACGGTCCGAGATCTCTTCCAGACTCAACATGGTCCGATTGAACACCACCGCGGCGCCGCAGAGACGGCACCGTCCAGGTTCGGACAGTAGGCTGCTGGCTCCATGGGAAGGTTCGCAACGGCCGTCATGGCCGCGCTGACGCTCGTGGTCCTGGTCGTGCCGCCGGTGGCGGCCGCTGATCCCGACATCCAGCCGGTCGGCACCGTGCCGATTCCGGCGGGACCGGCCCCGGCCTGGATCGTCGCCGACATGGATTCAGGCCAGATTCTCGCCGGCCGCGACGTCGACCTGCGGCACCCGCCCGCCAGCACCATCAAGACGCTGCTGGCGCTGACCGCGCTCAGTGAGCTGCCGAGCCTGGACGCGACCGTGGCCGGCACCGTCGCCGACACCCAGGTCGAGTGCAATTGCGCCGGCATCGTCCCGGGCCACGTATACACCGCCCGCCAGCTGCTGGACGCGGTGCTGCTCACGTCGGGCAACGACGCCGCCGACGCCCTGGCCGACATGATCGGCGGCTACGACGTCGCGGTCGCCAAGATGAACGCCAAGGCTGCCTCCATCGGCGCCGTCGACACCCACGCGGCCACCCCGTCCGGGCTGGACGGCGCCGGCGGCTCGGGCTGGACCACGCCCCGCGATCTGGCGATCATCTTCCGCGCCGCCATGGCCAACCCCTACTTCGCGCAGATCACCGCGCAGCCCGCCGCGACGTTCCCCGGCAAGAACGGCACCGAGCAGATCGTCAACGAGAACCAGCTGTTGCAGCGGTACCCGGGCACCATCGGCGGCAAGACCGGTTTCACCGACGCCGCCAAGAAGACCTACGTGGCCGCCGCCGACCGCGGCGGACGCCGACTGGTCATCGCCATGATGTACGGCATGGTGCACGAGGGCGGCCCGACCTACTGGGATCAGGCCTCGCAGTTGCTGGACTGGGGCTTCGCGCAGGAGCGCTCGGTCAGTATCGGTTCCCTCTAACCGATACCCGACCGGAATCTCGGCGCGAGCTCATCGCAGCCTCCGGTCCGTAGCGTCGGCGCTCGTGCGCAGACTGTTCACGGCAGCGGTACTGGCCCTCAGCACGGCACTGGCGGCCCCGATCGCCGCCGTCGGCGGTGCCGACAATCGAGCCGCAGCCGAACCCACCGGGCAGCCCACGGGCGCGCAGGCGCTGGCCAATGGTCCTGCCAAAGCCTGGCTGGTGGCCGACCTCGACACCGGGCAGGTGCTGGCATCGCAGGACCCGGGCGGGTCGTACGCCCCGGCCAGCACCATCAAGCCACTGCTGGCCATGGTCGTGCTGGACAACCTGCGTCCGGATGCCCTGGGCCGGGCCAACGAGTCACACACCAAGGTCGAGTGCTCGTGCGTCGGGCTCAAACCGGGCCAGGTGTACTCCGTGCGCCAGCTCTTGGACGGGTTGCTGATGGTGTCTGGCAATGATGCCGCCAACATGCTGGCCGACATGCTCGGCGGGCAACGCGTCACGGTGGCCGCCATGAACCGCAAGGCGGCCGCGCTCGGGGCCCGCAGCACGCACGCCGGCTCGCCCTCCGGGCTCGACGGCCCCGGCTGGGAGTCGATCACCACGCCGCGCGACCTGGGAGTGATCTACCGCGCCGCACTGACGTATCCCGTGATCGCCGAGATTTTCCGACAGACGTCCGCGCAGTTCCCCGGCCGTACCCTGACCAGTCAGAACGAGCTGTTGACGGGGTATCCGGGCGATTTCGCCGGCAAGACCGGCTATACGGACCGGGCCCGCAAGACGTACGTCGGCGCCGCGCAGCGCGGGAGCCACCGGCTGGTCGTGGTGCAGATGTACGGCACCGGCGACCTCTACCCGCAGGCAAGACAGTTGTTCGACTGGGGTTTCAGCCAGTACCCCGCAAGTCAGTAGACGCGGCCGCGCAGGACCACCAGCGCGGGGTGGTCGAGCACACCCAGCAACCGCGGGTCGTCGTGGTAACAGACGAGGTCAGCCGACGCGCCGTGCTCGAGTACCGGACGCCCCAACCACTTTCGCGCGTCCCAACTGGCCGCCCCCAGTGCCTCCGTCGGGCTCAGCCCCACGCGGCCGAGGGCGGTGACCTCGTCGGCGATCCGGCCGTGGGCGATCATGCCGCCGGCGTCGGTGCCCGCATAGATCGGCACCCCGGCCTCGTGCGCGGCCCCGACCCGCTGCGGGCACGTCGCGTACAGATCGCGCATGTGCTTGGCGTACGCCGGGAACTTGGCCGCCTTCTCCGCGATGCCGGGGAAATTCTCGATGTTGATCAGGGTCGGGACCAGCGCCGTACCGTGGGCCAGCATCAGTTCGATGGTGTCGTCGGTGATCCCGGTGCCGTGTTCGATGCAGTCGATTCCCGCGTTGATCAGCCCCGGCAACGCTTCCTCACCGAACACATGCGCCGTCACCCGCGCGCCGTTGGCATGCGCGGCCGCGATGGCTTGTTTGAGCACGTCGTCGGACCACAGCGGGGCCAGGTCGCCCACTCCCCGGTCGATCCAGTCGCCGACGAGCTTGACCCAGCCGTCACCACGGCGGGCCTGTTCGGCGACGTACTGCGGCAGCTGCGACTCGTCCTCGATGTCGATCGGCAGCCCGGGCAGGTAGCGCTTGGGCCGGGCCAGGTGCCGACCTGCCCGGATGATCCGTGGCAGGTCATCGCGGTCGTCGAAGGCGCGGGTGTCCACCGGCGAGCCGGCGTCGCGTAGGAGCAACGCACCGGCCTGTCGTTCGGTCTCGGCCTGCCGCTGTGCCTCGTCGAGCTCGACCGCACCACCCGGCCCCAGGCCCACATGGCAGTGCGCGTCGACCAGGCCGGGGATGATCCAGCCACCGTCGAAGATGGTCTCGGCGCCTGCTAGCGGTTCAGCCGACAGCACTCCGCTGTGTATCCACCACTGCACCTGTTCGCCATCGGGCAACGCCCGGCCGCGCACGTGCAGGATCACGCGCTTACTTCTTCGGGAATTTCAGCTGCGACAGATCGAAGTCGGCAAGCCCCGGCGGTAGCTCGTTGAGCCCCTGCGGCATGTTGGACAGGTCCGGGAAGCCGCCCGGCAACGCGCTCGGATCGAGGCCGAACGGGTTGGCGACCTTCGGCGGCGTCGGGCCCCGTCCGCCCTTCTTGCCCTTGCCCGCCTGCTTGTTCTTGCCCTTGGCGGCCTTACGGGTGTTCTTGCGGCCGAACGGCATTCCCATCTGGCCGGCCATCTGCGACATCATCTTGCGGGCCTCGAAGAAGCGGTCGACCAATTGGTTGACGTCCGCCACCGTGACGCCGGAGCCGTTCGCGATGCGCAGTCGCCGGGAGGCGTTGATGATCTTCGGGTCGGACCGCTCGGCGGGGGTCATACCGCGGATGATCGCCTGAATCCGGTCCAGGTGGCTGTCGTCGACGGCGGCCAGCGCCTCCTTCATCTGACCGGCACCGGGCAGCATGCCCAGCAGGTTTCCGATGGGACCCATTTTGCGGATCATCAGCATCTGCTCGAGGAAGTCCTCGAGCGTGAGCTCACCGGACCCGATCTTGGCCGCGGCTTCTTCGGCCTTCTTCTGGTCGAAGACCTGCTCGGCCTGCTCGATGAGGGTGAGCACGTCACCCATGCCCAGGATGCGCGACGCCATGCGGTCGGGGTGGAAGACGTCGAAGTCTTCGAGCTTCTCGCCGGCGGAGGCGAACAGGATCGGCGCGCCGGTGACCTCACGCACGGACAGCGCGGCACCACCGCGGGCGTCGCCGTCCAGCTTGGTCAGCACGACACCGGTGAAGCCGACGCCCTCACGGAAGGCGTTGGCGGTGGTGACGGCGTCCTGACCGATCATCGCGTCGAGGACGAACAGCGTCTCGTCAGGCTTGACGGCGTCGCGGATCGCGGCGGCCTGGGCCATCAATTCTTCATCGATACCGAGTCGGCCGGCGGTGTCGACGATCACGACGTCGAAGTGCTTGGCCTTGGCCTCGGCCAGACCCGCGGCGGCAACCGAAACCGGGTCACCGGTGGTCATCTGGTCGATGGTCACGCCGTCGGGCGAAACTCCCGGGTGCGGGGCGAAGACGCTGACGCCCGCCCGCTCACCGACGATCTGCAGCTGGTTGACCGCGCCTGGACGTTGCAGGTCGCAGGCCACCAGCAGCGGTGTATGTCCTTGCTCGGCAAGCCATTTCGACAGCTTTCCGGCCAGGGTGGTCTTACCGGAGCCCTGCAGACCGGCCAGCATGATGACCGTCGGCGGGGTCTTGGCGAATGCCAGCTGACGCGTCTGCCCACCGAGGATGCCGATGAGCTCCTCGTTGACGATCTTGACGACCTGCTGCGCCGGGTTCAGCGCACCGGAAACCTCGGCGCCCTTGGCGCGGTCCTTGATCCTGCCGATGAACTCGCGCGTCACCGCCAGCGACACGTCGGCCTCGAGCAGTGCCAGGCGGATCTCGCGGGCGGTGGCGTCGATATCGGCGTCGGTCAGCCGGCCTTTGCCGCGCAGACCCGACAGCGCACCGGTCAACCGGTCGGACAGGGATTCAAACACGGGACAAGCCTAACGGGCGGCCGGGTCTGGCCTGGAGCGCACTGTCGTGGATAGTCTGGTCACGCACGTAGCCAGATCGTCCCGGAGGCCCTGTGACAGCGATCGACATGCCCCTACCCGGAGTACACCGCGCTACAGACGATGCGGTCGCCACCACGCACGTCAGCCAGTGCACGCTGTGTGAGGCGCACTGCGGCATCCACGTCACGGTCACCGACGGCAAGGTCAGCCGCATCGAGGGCAACCCCGACGACGTCTTCTCCAAGGGCTATATCTGTCCCAAGGCCACCGCCATGGGTGCCCTGCACCACGATCCCGACCGGCTGCGCACGCCGATGCGGCGGGTCGGCGACAGTTTCGAACCGGTCACTTGGGACGACGCCTTCGCCGAGATCGGGGTCCGGCTGCGCCGCATCCGCAAGGAGCACGGGGCTCGCTCGGCCGGGATGTACCTGGGAAACCCGGCAGCGCACAGTTCGGGCGCGTTCTACGGTCTGATGTTGCGAGCGGCCCTGCTGACCCCGAACTTCTTCTCGGCATCCACGCTCGACCAGATGCCGCACGAATATGCCGCGTGGCGGGTCTTCGGCTCCAACGTCCTGGTCCCGATCACCGATATCGACCGCACCCAGCGGCTGGTGATCCTGGGCGCCAACCCCGCGGTGTCGAACGGTTCGATGTCGATCATGCCGGGCGCCAAACGCCGCCTCAAGGCGGTCCGCGAGCGCGGCGGCACAGTCGTCGTCATCGACCCCCGCCGGACCGAGACCGCCCGGATGGCCGACCAGCACGTGTCGGTACGCCCGGGCGGCGACGCGTACCTGCTGCTGGGCATGCTGCATGTGCTGATCAATGAAAACCTTTGCGATACCGCGGCTCTCGATCAGATCGCGACCGGATGGCACGAACTCAAGGGATTGGTCGGCGGCGCCAGTCCGGAGGCTGTCGCACAGCGCGCCGGGGTGGACGCGGACACGATCCGCAGCCTGGCCCGCGAGCACGCGGCCGCGGAATCGGCCGCCATCTACGCCCGGATCGGAATCTGCCAGCAGCGGACCGGGACCCTGGCGAGCTGGCTGGTCATGGTCCTCAACACAGTCACCGGCAACCTGGACCGCGCGGGCGGGACCATGTTCTCCACGCCGATCGTCGACCTGCCACGGCTGGCCAAGTACGTCCCGGTGGGACACGGGGCGTGGACCGACCGGTCCGGCCGCTACCAATCCTTCCGCGCCGAGCTGCCCGCCGTCGCGATGGCCGACGAAATCCTCACCCCCGGGGACGGCCAGATCCGCGCGATGATCACCTACGCCGGCAACCCGGCGTCCTCCGTGCCACAGAAGGGCCGACTGGGTGAGGCGCTGGCATCGCTGGATCTGTATGTGGCAGTGGACATGTACGTCACCGAAACCACCCGGCACGCGGACTTCATCCTGCCGCCGGTGTCACCACTGGAGCGCGAAGATGTCGGGCTGTTGACGACGATCTTCAGCGTACGCAACAACATTCGCTATCAGCACCGGTCCTTCGACCCGCCCGCAGGCGCTTTGGAGGACTGGGAAATCCTCAGTCGCCTGACCATGGAACTCCTCCCGGCTCCACTGCGACAATTGACCGCACCGCTGCGCACCGCGCTGATCGGGTTCGCCAACCCGATGCGCATGGCGGCGGTAGCGCTGGCAACCGGACCGCATGGACGAATCCGTAAGGGCCGCAAGGGCAAGACCATGGACGACCTGAGGTCCAGCGCCGGCGGGCTGGACCTCGGCCCCCTGCAACCGCGGCTGCGCGAGGTGATCGCCACCCGCGACCGCAAGGTGGCCCTGGCGCCCCCCGAATTCATCGCGGCCGCTGTCCAGCTGCTCGACGAGGCCGCCAACGCCACCGACGAATCCGGCCGCGACCTGCAGCTCATCGGGCGGCGTCAACTGCGCAGCAACAACTCCTGGCTGCACAACCTGCCGTCGATGACCGGCGGCTCCAACAAGTGCACGCTGCTGATGCACCCCGACGATGCGAGCGCCCGCGGCCTTGCCCAGGGCGAACAGGTGCGCGTCACCTCAGCGGTAGGGCAGATCGAAGTGCCGCTGGACATCAGCGACGATATCCGCCCTGGCACCGTTGCGGTTCCGCACGGCTGGGGACACACGAACACCGGCTGGCGTCACGCCGAAACCCTGCCCGGCGCCAATGTCAACGACCTCCACGATCCTGCGTTGGTGGACCCCTTCACCGGGACGGCGGCCGTCAACAACACGTGGGTGAAAGTCAGCGCCGGCTGAACCGGTATCAGCTGGCGGCTGTAGCCGGCTTGACCGGTAGCGGGGCAGGCAGCACCGCATACAAGTCCTGCTCGAACGCGGCCTGCGCCTCTGCGGTGGTGAAGGCCTCGGAAACCACCAGACCGAAGGCGTCGACGACGGTCGCGCCGAGCGTCGTCACCTTGGCCCAGGCGACGTCCACGCCCTTGCGCTCGACCACGGCGGCCAGCCGGGCGAGCAGGCCGGGCCGGTCGGCGCTGCGAATCTGCACCACCAGCTCACCGGCCGAGGACCCGGCAAACCACCGCACGCGCGGCGGCGCGATCGTGTGATAGCCGGGCACGGCTGCTGGAATCTCACCGGCGCGCCGGGTCGGGGCCGGTGTTTCCTCGTCGCGCTGCTCCAGCGCGGCGAGCACGTCCAGCTCCCCGTCGAGCGCCAGGATGAACTGCTGGCGCAACAGTTCGGCGGCCGGTGGCGAGCCGAAGTGCGGCGACACCACGAACGTGTTGATGGCGAGTCCTTCGTGACTGTTGACCGACGCCGAGTGCACACGCAGCGAGTGCAGCGCCAGCACCCCGGCCGCTTTGGACAGCAGGCCCCGCCGGTCCGGAGCGATCATCGTGACGTTGAACAGGTGCGCACTGTCGGCCGCCGCCAGCTCGACATGGACCCCGGTTTGGTTGGCCTGCGAAAGTAGTTTCGAATCAATGGGATCAGGGTGCGGCAAGCTCTCCCCCGCCATCACCAGCCGGCACCGCCGCACCAGATCGCCGATCAGGGAGGCTTTCCAGTCACCCCACACGCCGGGGCCGGTGGCCAGTGAATCCGCCTCGGCCAGCGCATGCAGCAGCTCCAGCAGCACAGGGTCGCCGCCGAGTGCGTCGACCACGGCGGCAATGGTGTTGGGATCCTGCAGGTCTCGGCGAGTCGCGGTATCGGGCAGCAGCAAGTGGTAGCGGACCATCTTGACCAGCACTTCGATGTCGGCCGGCCACAGTCCCAGCCGCAGACCGATCTGGTTGGCCAGCTCGGCACCGATCCTGCTGTGATCGCCGCCTCGCCCCTTGCCGATATCGTGCAGCAGCGCGCCCAACACCAGCAGATCGGGTCTGTCCACCCTGGTAGTGAAAGCGCTTGCCCGGGAGACGGTTTCGGTCAGATGCCGGTCGACGGTCCAGATATGGACGACGTCGCGTGGCGGCAGGTCGCGGATCGCGCCCCACTCCGGGAACAACCGGCCCCACAACCCGGTTCGGTCGAGGGCCTCGACGGTGGCCACCGTGCCCGGCCCGGCCGTCAGCATCACGAGTAGGTCGTTGAGCGCTTCCTTGGGCCACGGAGCCCGCAGTTCGGGCGCCGACTCGGCCAGCCGCGCCAGCGTCGAGCCCGCGATGGGCAGTCCGTTGGTGGCCGCAGCCGCAGCCACTCGCAGAATCAGGCCTGGGTCGCGCTGCGGTTTGGCGTCGCGAGCCAGGATGACCTCACCGCCGAACTCGAGCACGCCCTCGTCGAGCGGCCGTCGTACCGGTCGCTTGAGTGCGGCGAAGCCTCTGCGCGGCAAGGCATTCCCCGCGGTACGCACGCCGGCGTCCACATAGAAGGTGATGGTTCGGGCGGCATCGCTGATCATCCGGGCCAGATCGAAGCGGTCACCGATACCCAGCGCACCGCCGACCTCGTCGGCGTACTGGGCCAGCACCATCTCGCGCCCCTTGTGAGAGACCCGATGCAGCTCGGTGCGAACGTTGAGCAACGCCAGATGCGCGTCGGCCAGGGTGCCGATCGGTGATGCCACCGAACGGCTCGGGTAGACGTCGGCCAGCTGCGCCATGGCCAGCGCGTTCAGCAGCTGCACATCACGCAGGCCGCCGCGGCCGTTCTTCAGATCCGGCTCGGCGCGGTGCGCGATCTGACCGGAACGCTCCCACCGCGCCGCGGCATGCTCGATCAGTTCGGTGAAACGGGAGGCGATCCCGGTCCGCCATTGCCGCCGGGCACCGCCGACCAGTAGGGACGACAGATCCGAATCGCCGGCGATGTGCCGCGCATCGAGCATGGCCAGCCCCGCGGAGATGTCGCCGGCCGCGGTCTTGAGTGCCTGCGGCACGGTCCGGACGCTGTGGTCCAGATGAATGTTGGCGTCCCACAACGGGTACCAGAGCGCTTCGGCGACCTCGGTGACGACGTCCTGCGGCAGATCGTCGTGCAACAGCATCAAGTCCAGGTCCGAGTACGGCAGCATTTCCCGCCGTCCGAGGCCGCCGGTCGCCACGATGGCGAAGCCGCTGGTCTCAGTGATGCCGATCTCGGTTGCCTTTGCGGCAAGCCAAAATTCATACAGATCAACCAGAGCCTCGCGCAACGCCGCCGAATCGAGCCGGCGCGCGCCACCGGCGAGCAACTGCTCGACAGCGGCGCTCAGGTCGCTTGCCGGACGGGGTGATCCCGCTGCCGAAGCCTGCGAAACCGAAGTGTCGTCGGCCCCGGCAGCGGAATCTGGTGTCTGCTTGGTCATCTGGTGGTCAGCCGCCGTCAGATGGCGTCGCTGCCCCGCTCGCCCGTACGGACGCGCACCACGGTTTCGACGGAGGTGACCCACACCTTGCCGTCACCGATCTTGCCCGTCCGCGCGGCCTGCACGATGACATCCACGACCTTGTCGACGGAAGAGTCGTCGACGATTACCTCGACCCGCACCTTCGGCACGAAGTCCACTGAATACTCGGCGCCACGGTAGACCTCGGTGTGGCCCTTCTGCCGCCCGTAGCCCTGTACCTCGCTGACGGTCATCCCGAGGATGCCCATCTGCTCCAGGCCGGTCTTGACGTCTTCGAGCGTGAACGGCTTGACGATCGCCGTGATCAACTTCATTTGGTTGAGTCCTTCCAAATACCCGTGGATGTCATCGTGAATCCTTCCCGATCACGCGAATTCATAAGCGGTTTCCGCGTGCTCGGCCTCGTCGATACCGTTGGCTTCGTCCTCCTTGTCGAGGCGCAGGCCCACGGTGTACTTCACGATCAACGCCAAGATAGCGGTACCGATCGCCGAGTACGCAAGCACCGCGAACGCGCCGACGGCCTGACGCCACAACTGATCGAATCCGCCGCCGTAGAACAGGCCCTTGACCGCAGCCGGAGCCTCGGGTGCGGCAACCAAGCCGACCATCAGCGTGCCGAACAGACCACCGACCAGGTGCACGCCCACGACGTCCAGCGCGTCGTCGAAGCCCAGCTTGAACTTCAGACCGACGGCCAGGGCACACACCACACCGGCGCCCGCACCGATCGCCAGAGCGCCGAGGACGTTGACCGACGAGCAGGACGGGGTGATCGCAACGAGACCGGCCACGATGCCCGACGCCGCACCCAGCGAGGTGGCGTGACCGTCACGAATCTTCTCCGTCAGGAGCCAGAACAGCATCGCGGCGGCGGTCGCCACGGTGGTGGTGATGAAGGTCGAGGCTGCGACACCGTCAGAGTTCAGCGCAGAGCCGGCGTTGAAGCCGTACCAGCCGAACCACAGCAGACCGGCGCCCAGCATGACGAACGGCAGGTTGTGCGGGCGCATCATGGTGCCCGGCCAGCCGGAACGCTTGCCCAGGATGATGGCCAGCACCAGACCCGCGGTACCGGAGTTGATGTGGACCGCGGTACCACCGGCGAAGTCGATCGCCTTGAGGTGGTTGGCGATCCAGCCGCCGTGCTCGCCCGTGATGCCGTCGAAGGCGAACACCCAGTGCGCGACCGGGAAGTAGACGAAGGTCGCCCACAGTCCGGCGAACAGCAGCCAGCCACCGAACTTGAGGCGGTCGGCGACCGCACCGGAGATCAGGGCGACGGTGATGATCGCGAACATCAGCTGGAACGCGACGAACACCAGCTGTGGAATGGTTCCGGCCAGCGGAATCTTCACCGCCGCAGTGGCACCCGCGGCAAGGTGCGGAACCAGCGAGTTACCGCCGATCAAGCCCTTGAGCCCCCAGTACTGCGTGGGATCCCCGACGATGTTCCATTTGTCATTGCCGAACGCCATCGAGTAGCCGAACAGTACCCACAACACCGTGACGACACCCATGGCACTGATGCTCATCATGATCATGTTGAGCACACCCTTACGGCGCACCATGCCGCCGTAGAAGAACGCCAGACCCGGTGTCATCAACAGGACAAGCGCTGAGCTCGCCAGCATCCATGCTGTGTCACCGGTGTCCGGCGTGCCCAAGATCGGGAATCCATCCACTGGCCGCTTCCTCCTTAACCCATGTCACGGGCAGATGCCAATGACCTAGGCCAGAACTTTGCGCATCGGTTGTTTCGCCGACGGCGCGCGGGCGTTTCGCATATGTGAACGGATTGACCAGTTACGTTTCGGCGCGGTTAATGACGTCTCTCACCCCTGCTGAGCAGACGTGAGAACCCCCGCAACCGCGAGGTATGCCCAGCTCGCGGGAGTCCTGTTAACCCAAGAGAGCGTCGACGAAGGCCGCGGGCTCGAAGGGCGCCAGGTCGTCCGGGCCCTCGCCGAGGCCGACGAGCTTGACCGGCACACCGAGCTCCTGCTGCACGCGGAACACGATGCCACCCTTTGCGGTTCCATCGAGCTTGGTGAGCACCACGCCGGTGATGTCGACCACCTCGGCGAAGACGCGGGCCTGCGGCAGGCTGTTCTGTCCGATGGTGGCGTCGAGGACCAGCAGCACCTCGTCGACCTTGGCGCGCTTCTCAACCACGCGCTTGACCTTGCCCAGCTCGTCCATCAGGCCGGTCTTGGTGTGCAGGCGGCCCGCCGTGTCGACCACGACGACGTCAGCGCCCGCTGCGATGCCCTTGTCGACGGCGTCGAACGCCACGGAGGCGGGATCGGCGCCCTCTGGACCGCGCACGATGTCGGCGCCGACGCGGGCGCCCCAGCTCTGCAGCTGGTCGGCAGCGGCGGCGCGGAAGGTATCGGCCGCCCCGAGCACGACGCGGCGACCGTCCGCGACCAACACGCGGGCCAGTTTGCCGACGGTGGTGGTCTTGCCGGCTCCGTTGACCCCGACCACCAGCAGTACCGACGGCTTGTCGGCGTGCGGCAGTGCCTTGATGGACCGGTCCAGGTCGGTCCGCAGTTCCTTGATCAGCACCTCGCGCAGCACCGCGCGGGCATCGGCCTCGGTGCGCACGTTGGCCTCGGCCATCCGGCTGCGCAGCGCGGTGACGACCGATTCGGTGGCGACCGGCCCCAGGTCGGCGATCAGCAGGGTGTCTTCGATGGACTCCCACGAGTCCTCATCGAGGTCGCCGCCGCCCAACAGGCCCAGCATGCTGCGGCCCAGCGTGGTCTGCGACTTGGCCAGGCGGCCGCGCAGCCGCTCCAACCGGCCGGCGGTGGGCGCGATTTCGTCGCGCGGCGTGACCTCGGCTTCTGGCTCGGGTTCGGGAGCGAGAGCCGGCTCGGGCGCCACGATGACGTCCGGTTCCGGTTCGGCCACGACTCCCGGCTCAGCCACGACTTCCAGCTCGGCCACAACTTCCGGCTCCGGGAGCTGGACATCGGCGATGGTGCGCTTACGCGAGTCACGCGGAATCTCGGCGTCGTCGCCTACGGTCGGCAATTTCTCCGCGGTGTCAGAACTACTGAACGTGAAACCCGACGACGCCCTGTAGCCACCGGAGCGGTCCAGCTTCGGCGTCTCCTCCGGCGCGGCGAGGGAGATGCGGCTGCGCCGGTAGCGGACGAATCCGACGACCAGGGCAGTGACAACGAGAACTGCGACGACCGCTAGCGCGATCCAGAGACCTTCCGACACCGTGCCATTCTGTCAGCCGCACCAAGTCCCGCCGCGCATGGCAGACGTCCGCCCGGCTGGCGCAGATCGGCACAACGATCGGCTCAGGCGGGGATATCAATCCATCCGAGTGTTCACGGCGGTGGTGGGATGTCGTTTTCTGCGGGTGCATGTTGCTCGCCGGACGCCGTTGCTTCGCCTGCCCGACGACCGGCTTCGCGGGCGGCTTGCAGCTCCTCGCGGCGGCGGGCGGCGGCTTCTTGGGCGGCCTCTCGAGCGTGGATGTCGGCTTCGTTGAGGGCGCGTTCGTAGGCGATCTGTTGGGCCTGGTTTTGGGCGCGGGTGCGGCGCCGAACGGGCATCATGACACCCCGCCCCGGCGCTGGTGGGGTGTCCAGATCAGTGGCATCCGGCGGCGGCGGATCCGGGAGCGGCGTGTCGGTGACCTTGCCGGGGAACAAGATTCGACTAGTGGGCACGCTGGTATACGTGTGGCCAGTAGGTGCAGTCCACACAATCGTCCCATCAGCGAGCTGACGGTCACGCCAGCCCTCGGGCCCACCGTAAAAGGTCTTGAGTAAATGGTGTTTGCGGCACTTAGGACTCAAGTTGCCCGGATGGGTCGGCCCGCCCGGCCACGGCACCGTGTGGTCCAGGTCGCAGGCGGTGGCCGGCTGATCGCAGCCCGGAACATGCACGTCATCGCCCGCATCCGCACGAACTCATCGATCGCGGCCGACGGCCGGTACCGCGACACCCCACCCAGACCGATCGCCGAGGCGACGGTGCGGACCTTCGCGCCGCGGGCCACCAGATCGGCCAACATCGCCGGCGGCACCACCGCGCCACCCACGATGTAGCCGACCGGCGTGCGCACGGGGGCCGGGACTTTGGCCGCAGCGGTGGCCGCGACAGGCGTCGCTGCCGCGTCGGGCACCGGCGTGGGCGCGACATCTGCCGCGGCTGGAATGGCGGGTGTCGTCTCGACGACCGACTCAGCCTCGGGCTCAGGCACCGGCGGGGTCAGGGGTGCGGCCGGGTCCCCGCTGAGCAACCGATCAGCCACCGGCGCCGGCAGCGCATCGGTCAGCACATGGATCACCACCGCCGCCGCCCGCACATCAGGCCCAGCGGCCGGACACTCGGCGGTGCCACACTGGCAGACCAACCGGTCGCCGCGCACCGCCAGCACCCCCAACGCATCGGCGCGGCGCTGTGCGAACGTGCGCGGATCGTTCTCGCAGACCTGGCTCGCCAGGGCAGTCAAGGCCCGATCGAACAGTTCTGCATCGGTGGCCAGCAGCGCACCCCAGATCGACGCCACCCCAGTGTCATCATCGGGCTTGCCGACCCCAATCCCACGCGAGCGGGCCACCGACCGGACCTTCAGCACCGCAGCCGGGTCGAACTTATGCACCCAACCGTCGATCTTCTTCTCAATCTTCTTGCGGGACAACCCCGCCCACTCCGACAACGCCCCCGCCAGCGCAGCATCGATCACGGCCAGGGTGTTGGCGTCCTCCACCAGACGGGTGCGCCAACAGATCATCCCGACCGTCCGCGCCGAGACACCACCGTCGGCGAACACCGCCGCCACCGCGCGCAGACGATCGCGCAGCGCGACCGCGGTAGCCATCTGCCCGCACGCTTCCCTGGACCCGATCCCCAAGGCAGCACCGACCTCAGCGGCCGCGGCATCCCAGCCGTCACAGGCCCACCACTGCCGATCGCCCTGACCATCGACCCGCAACGCGACCAGGTCGGCGATCGCGGCGAAGCGGATGCTCGCGGCCCGCGCTTCCACCCGGGCACTGTGAGTGATGGCGTCGACCACGCCGGCATCGTGGACCAGCACACCGCCGGCCCCGATCCCCACATGTTCGAACACATGTTCTACTATGCCAGGCTGGTCTGACACGCGCCATCTGACACGCGCCACCGAAGTCGAGATGCAGATCGACCGTGAAGACCGCCCGCAACCAAAGGCCCTCGTCTAGGAGGGGTTCGAGACCAACTCCTGGCCGCGCATGCGCTGCGAGATCACCTGTGTGATGCCGTCGCCCTGCATCGTGACGCCGTACAGCGCGTCGGCGACCTCCATGGTCGGCTTTTGGTGCGTGATGACGATCAGCTGCGACTTCTCCCGCAGTTGCTCGAACAGGCTGATCAGACGGCGCAGGTTCACGTCGTCCAGCGCGGCCTCGACCTCGTCCATGACGTAGAAGGGTGACGGGCGCGCCCGGAAGATCGCCACCAGCATCGCGACCGCGGTGAGCGACTTCTCGCCACCGGACAGCAGGGATAACCGCTTGACCTTCTTACCCGGCGGCCGGGCCTCGACCTCGATGCCGGTGGTGAGCATGTCGCTGGGGTTGGTCAGCAGCAGCCGGCCCTCGCCGCCGGGGAACAGCGTTTGGAACACCTGGCTGAACTCCGCTTCCACGTCGGCGTAAGCCTCGGTGAAGACCCGCAGGATGCGCTCGTCGACGTCCGCGATGACGTCCATCAGGTCCTTGCGGGCACCCTTGACGTCCTCCAACTGGGTGGACAGGAAGTTGTAGCGCTCCTCGAGCGCGGCGAACTCCTCCAGCGCCAGCGGATTCACCCGGCCGAGCTCGGCCAGTTCCTTCTCGGCTTTCTTCGCGCGCCGCTCTTGGGCGGGCCGGTCGAAGGCCATGGGCGCGGGCGCGGTGACCTGCTCGCCTCGTTCTTTGGCCTGCTCGTATTCGGCCATCTCGAGTTCGGTCGGCGGCAGCGGCACATCCGGGCCGTACTCGGCGACCAGGTCGGCCACCGCCATCCCGAACTGCTCGAGCGCCTGCTGCTCGAGTTGCTCGATGCGAAGGGCCGCTTGCGCTTTCGCGACCTCGTCGCGATGCAGCGCCTCGGTCAGCGCGCCCGCGCGGGCACTGAGTTCGGACACTTCCGCCCTGACGCGCGTCAATCCCTCGGAGCGTTGGGCCCGCTCGGTGGCCAGTGCGTCGCGCTCGCGTGCCGCCAGCGCCACTGTGGCAGCCAGCTTTTCGGCAACCAGCCGGCCGGAGTCGGCAACCGCGGCGGCGACCTTCGCCGCGTTCTCCCGTGCTTCCCGGGCCCGTGCGGCCCGCACTCGGGCCTCACGCTCGGCCGCCGCGGCTCGGCGCAATGAATCCGCCCGGCCGCGAACGGCGTTCGCTCGTTCTTCGGCGGTCCGCACCGTCAGCCGGGCCTCGACCTCGACCGCTCGCGCCTCTTCTGCGGCCGCCGTCGTCTCGGAGCGGTCGACGAACTCAGCGTCGAACATCGGCTCCTGCTGCGCGTTGTGGAGGCGATCTTCCAACTCGGCCAGCTCGGCCAGGGTACGACTGCGGCCGGCCTCCAGCTCATCGCGCTGCGCCATCAGCTGCTGCCATTCGGCATCGGCCGTCCGGGCCTCCTGCCCCAGCCGTGCCAAGTGCTCATAGACGGACGAGATGGTGGCATCAGACTCGTGCAGCGCGGCCAGCGCGTGTTCGACGGCGTCCCGCCGCGCCGACTGCTCGGCCAGCGCACCCGCCAACGCGGCACCGAACTCGCTGGTCTGGCGCTCGGCGTCGATCAGCGCGGTGCGTGCCTTCTCGATCTCCGAGGTGATCTCCAGGGCGCTCGGCTTGCGATCGGAGCCACCGCTGACCCAGCCGGCGCCGACCAGATCGCCGTCGGCCGTCACTGCCCGCAGTTCCGGACGCGCGGCCACCAGATCCAACGCCGCAGGGAGATCAGCGACCACCGCAACCCGCGCCAGCATGGCGCTCATCGCGCCCGAGAGCCGGGCCGGCACCTCGACCAGATCCAGCGCCCATTGGGCGTTGGACGGCAATTCGCCACGCGGCGAAGCAGTTTCGGCAGGCCAGTCACCGAGCACAATGGCCGCACGGCCACCGTCGCCCTGCTTGAGCGCGGCCACCGCGGCGCGTGCGGCTTCGAAGCTGTCGGCCGCCAAGGCGTCAGCAGCGGCACCCAGTACGGCCGCAATTGCGGTTTCATGACCGGACCGCACCTTGAGCAACTCCGCCACCGAGCCGAAAAGCCCTGAGCCGTCATGGTTTTTCTGCAACCACGCCGATCCGTCTTTGAGGTCGAGGGTCACCGACAGGGCGTCGATGCGGGCCCGCAAGGAAGCCACCTGCTTCTCGACAGCACGCTCGGCCGCCTGCAGCTCGCTGACCCGTTCGTCGGCTTGGCGCATGGCCGCGATGGTCCGCCCGTGATGTTCATCGAGCCCGTACTCGCCGGCGTCCAGTTCACCGACCTTGCCCTGCACGAGCTCGAACTCGGCTTTCGCCTGCTCGACCCGGGCGGCCGCTTCCTCGATGCTGCCGCTCAGCCGGACCGTGCGCTCGTCGATCGATTCGATGCGGGTGCGCATGGTGTCGACCTGGCCGGACAACCGTGCGAGGCCTTCGCGCCGGTCAGCCTCGGCGCGGGCCGCCGCCATCTGGGCACGTTCGGCGTCGGCCGCGGCACGTTCGCATTCGGCCAGCGCGCCACGGGCGGCCTCCAGCCGGGTCCTGGATTCGGCGAGTTCGGCGAGCAACTGTTCCTCGTGCTCGGCAACGGCGTCGGCCTCGGCGTCCAGTGCGTCGGGGTCCGGTCCCGTCGACACCTCCGGATCGGAGTCCAGCAGGTTGGTGCGCTCGGTGGCGATGCGCACGGTGGCACTGACCCGCTCGGCCAGCGCGGACAGCCGGAACCAGGTCTGCTGGGCAGCCTCGGCCCGGCCGGACAGGCCCGACACCGCGGCTTCGTGGCCGGCCAGTTCGGCCGACGCGGCCTCGAGGCGTTCGGCCACCTCGCCGTGCTCACGCCGCAGTGTGGTCTCGGTCTGGTTGGTGTCATCGAACTCGGCCTGCCGGGTCACCAGGTCGTCGGCGGCGAGCCGCAGCCGGGCATCACGCAGGTCGGCCTGGATGGTCTGCGCGCGCCGCGCCATCTCGGCCTGCCGGCCCAGTGGCTTGAGCTGACGACGCAGTTCGGTGGTCAGGTCGGTGAGGCGGGCCAGGTTGGCCTGCATGGCGTCGAGCTTGCGGACCGCTTTTTCCTTGCGCCGGCGGTGCTTGAGCACGCCGGCGGCTTCCTCGATGAAAGCGCGACGGTCCTCGGGGCGCGATTCCAGAATCTCCGACAGCTTCCCCTGGCCGACGATGACGTGCATTTCGCGGCCGATACCGGAGTCGGACAGCAGTTCCTGCACGTCCATCAGCCGGCAATTGCTGCCGTTGATCTCGTACTCGCTGGCGCCGTCGCGGAACACGCGGCGGGTGATCGACACCTCGGAGTATTCGATCGGCAGGGCGTTGTCCGAGTTGTCGATGGTCAGCGTCACCTCGGCCCGGCCCAGCGGGGCCCGCGAGGAGGTGCCGGCGAAGATGACGTCTTCCATCTTGCCGCCGCGCAGCGTCTTGGCGCCCTGCTCGCCCATCACCCAGGTCAGGGCGTCGACGACGTTCGATTTGCCCGAACCGTTCGGCCCCACCACGCACGTGATACCGGGTTCGAAGCGAAGAGTCGTCGGCGACGCGAAAGACTTGAAGCCCTTCAACGTCAGACTCTTCAGATGCATGGGGTGAAACCCTACCGTCGCGACGGTTAAATGCCGGGGACCCCTGGGCGTCTAACGCTCGGAAAAGCCGTCGATCGGGTCGCCCGCGGCGGCCCAGTCCTCGACGACGGTGGTCACCGTGCCCGGGGTCGTGCCACCGCGCAGGAGCTCCAACAATCGCTCACAGTCGGCGCGCGGACCCCGCGCCACGACGTGCACGCGGCTGTCGGGCTTGTTACTGGCGTAGCCGGTGAGGCCCAACTCCAGCGTCCGGGCCCGGGTCCACCACCGGAAGCCGACGCCCTGCACGTGGCCGTGCACCCAGGCCGACAGCCGGACTACGTCGGCGGAGCCGGCATTTGGACCGTCAGTGGTCACTTGTCGGTGAACTCGAAGGTGACCTCGGTGCCCGCCTTCAGCGTGCGGCCCACCGTGCAGACCTTGTCGATGGCCCGCTCGACGACGATCTTCAGTCGCTTGATCTCGTCCTCGGACAAGCTCGAGAGGTCGAGTTCCATGGACTCCTGCAGCAGCGGATAGACCTCGTTCTCCCGGTCCGGAGCTCCCGAAACCCGGATGGTGGCGCCGTAGTCGTCGCCGAGCCGGGTACGCAACGGTGCGTCGCTGCTCATCCCGCTGCACGCCGCCAACGCGATCTTGAGGAGTTCACCGGGGGTGAAGACGCACTCGACGTCCTCGGATCCGACGAGGACCTCTGCTCCGCGCGAGCTGTGCCCGGTATAGCGGCGCACCCCGGTGCGTTCGACCCACAGTTCCGTCATGCGTCATTTGTACCGTGCGTGCGCGACCCCTTTGCTGCCGGTGATCCTGGCGAGCTCGCCGGAGATGCAGAAGATTCAGCAGCTGCGCGGGATGAAGTAGGGCCGGGCCGACCGGCGTTTCCGGTGGTAGGCGGCCCGCGGTGTTACGTTGGACTGCAAGCACAGTTCACAGGGAGCGACCACACATGACCTATCCCCCGCTCGGGCCGCAGCCGGGCTCTCAGCCGTGGCAGCCGCCGCAGCAGCCTGCCCCCGGGTTCCCGCCGAGCGGCTACGGCCAACCGGGATACAGCCAACCCCAACCCGGACCCGCGTACGGCCAGCCCGCCTACGGGCAGCCGACATATGGACAACCGGGGTACGGCCAACCGGGGTACGGCCAACCGGGGTATGGGCAGCCGCCGGGCTACCCGGCAGGTCCGGGCTTCCCCGGTGCACCGCAACCCAAATCGAATGGCCCGAAGTGGGCGCTGATCGGCGGCCTCGCGGTCATCATCGTCGTCGGCATCGTGCTCGCCGTGGTGCTCCTCTCGAACTCCGGTGGCGGGCTCAGCGCTCTGGGCGGCAACTCCGACGAAGACCAGATTCGGAGCCTGATGAGCTCCGGACCGTCGTCGATCAAAGAACGAGCCTGCGCCAACGACCAGAAGTTCTTCAGCAAGTTCCCCGGCATCGCCGACAGCACGGGCACCAATCCGACCGGTGCCAAGAGCAAAGCGACGGTCGACAGTGTCAACGTGACCGGTGACACCGCCACCGCGGAGGTAACCGCAACGTCGAGCACCGGCCTGGAACGTTCCGGCACGCTGTACTTCCGCAAAGAAAGCGGTGAGTGGAAGATCTGTTTCACCGACTCACCGCAACTGAAGCAGCTGCAGAACCTGCCCGGCATGAAGTGACCGACCTGTGACTTGCCCGGCCGCGGTTGGCATTTCGGGCAGTCAAGCTGGTGTTACGTTGGACACCAGGCACATTTCACAGGGAGCGCGCAGACATGACCTATCCCCCGTCCGGCTCGGATCCGGGCGCTCAGCCCTGGCAGCCGCCACAGCAGCCGCCCGAGGGATACGGCCAGCCCGCGTACGGGCAACCGCAGTACGGGCAACCCGCGTACGGGCAGCCGCAGTACGGACAACCGGCCTACGGCCAGCCGCAGTACGGGTACCCGGGCGGCTACGGCCAGCCCGGATACGGTCCGGTCCCCGGGTATCCGATGGGTCCGGGATACCCCGGCCAGCCCGGATTCCCGCCGCCCACTCCGCCCAATCGGAACCGGACGTTCGCGCTCATCGGTGCGGGAATCTTCGCCGTCGTCCTGGTCATCGTGGTCGTCATCCTCATCGCGATGTCAGGTTCGGACTCGCAGTCGGCATCCGGCAGCAGCGGAGTGACGGCCGCCGGCCCGACGTCGGAAGAGGACCAGATTCGCGACCTGATGACGTCGCGCATCGATACCTTCGACGATTTCAAGGCGCACTCCTGCGCCAATGACGTAAAGCTCTACGACAAGCTGCCCTCGATAGCGGGCAAATTCGACAAGGGCAGCGACAGCCCTGGTCCAACCGGCGGCGCCGAGATCACCGATATCAACGTCAACGGCGATCGAGCGACGGTGGACGTCAAATCGTCGAGCGGAACGACCACGAACGTCCCGCTGCGCAAAGAAGGCGGCGAGTGGAAGTTCTGCATGACCGATTCGCCGAAGTTCAAAGGCCTGCCCGGACTGAAGTAGCTTGGGCTGTCAGATCCCGCGCGGGATCCGTGGCCGCGGTTGACATTTCGGGCAGTAGTACGACGAGCGGTTCATAAACTTCTCCCGCCGGATCGCCGTGCCACAGCGGCGGCACGGCTCGCCCTCCTGGCCGTAGGCGTCCAGTGACCGGTCGAAGTATCCGGATTCGCCGTTGACATTGACGTACAGCGAGTCGAACGACGTGCCGCCCTGCGCCAGTGCCGAATTCATCACGTCTGCCGCGTGGCCGAGCAGTTCCCCGAGCCGGCGCCTGGCCAACGCCGAGGCCGGCCGAAAGCCGTTGACCTGCGCGCGCCACAGCGATTCATCGGCATAGATGTTGCCTACACCCGACACCACGGTTTGGTCCAGCAGCTGACGCTTGATCTCAGAGTCCTTGCGCCGCAAGACGTTCACCACCGAGTCCGGGTCGAATGCGGCATCCAGCGGATCGCGGGCGATGTGCGCCACGGGCAGGGGGACGACGCTGCCGTCGACCTCTACGAGGTCGCAAACCTGCCAACCGCCGAAGGTGCGTTGGTCGACGAAGCTCAGCTCGGTGCCGTCGTCGAGCACAGCCGCGATCCGCAGGTGCGACGGTCGCGCGGGCGGCCCGATCAGCATCTGGCCGCTCATCCCCAGGTGCACCACCAGTGCCTCGTCACTGTCCAGAGTGAGCCACAGGTACTTGCCGCGGCGCCCCGTCCCAGTGATCCGGCGTCCGGCCAGCCGGCCCGCCAGATCCGCGGGACCGTTGTCGTGCCGTCGCACCGCGCGCGGGTGCAACACCGTGACAGTGGTGAAGCCCTTTGTCACGACATGTGCTTCGAGGCCGCGCCGGACAACCTCGACTTCGGGGAGTTCAGGCATTGCTGACGGCGTCAGCGTCAGGGTCGACGTCGGCACTGGCTTCCAGCGCCTGGTACGCCGCCGCGGCAGCACGCTGTTCGGCTTCCTTCTTGGTGCGCCCGGTGCCTTCGCCGTAGTCGATGCCGCCCACCACCGCGCGTGCGGTGAACTCTTTGTCGTGCTCCGGGCCCGTGGACGTCACGACGTACGACGGGACGCCGATCCGGCGGGCTGCGGACAGTTCTTGCAGGCTGGTCTTCCAGTCCAGACCCGCGCCCAGACTCGCCGCGGTGTCGAGTGCGGTGCTGAACAGTCCTATCACCACGGTCTGGGCCACCTCGTGTCCATGTTCGACATAGGTTGCGCCGAGCAGGGATTCGAGTCCGTCAGCCAGCAGATTGGCTTTCTGCGCGCCGCCGCTGGCCATCTCGCCCCGGCCCAGCAGCAGGTAGCTGCCGAGCCCATCGGGGGGCATGCTGCGCGCGATCTCCGCCAGCGCCTGAGTGTTGACGACTGCCGACTTGAGCTTGGCCAACTCGCCCTCGCTGCGGTCCGGATACCGGCGGAAAATCTCGGCGGTGATCACCAGACCCAGCACGGCGTCGCCCAGGAACTCCAACCGTTCGTTGGTCGGCAGACCGCCGTTCTCGTACGCGTAGCTGCGATGAGTCAGAGCCACAGTCAGCAGATCGTCGGGCAACGGCACGCCCAGCGCTGCGAGCAGCGGCGCACGATCTACCGTCACGGACCGTCCTCCGGCGCAGCGCCGTCGACGTCGGGACCGTCCGGCATCAGTGCCTGCAACTTCGCCCACCGCGGGTCGATCTTGTCGTGGTGATGGCCCGGTTCGGCGTCGAGCAGGCGCACTCCGCAATCCGGGCACAAGCCCGGGCAGTCCGGGGTGCACAGCGGCGCGAATGGCAGCGTCAGCCCAACCTCGTCGATGATCGACTGCTCGAGGTCGACGGTGTCATCGACGACGTGGCCGACCTCGTCTTCCTCCGTGGTGGCCTCGGTCGTGCTGTCCGGGTAGGCGAACAGCTCGGTGAGGTCGACCGTGACGTGCCCGGACAGCGGGTTGAGGCACCGCGAGCACTCGCCGGATGTCGGTGCGGACACCGACCCCGTCACCAGCACGCCTTCGGACACCGACTGCAGTTGCAGGTCGAGATCGATCGGCGCGCCGGCCTCGATCGCCATCAGATCCAGGCCGATTCGTCCGGGACTGGGCACGGTTTCGACGTACGTGATCCTCGACCCGGGCCGTCGGCCCAATCGCACAATGTCAATGGTCAGCGGACTCGGGCCAGGCATTGGTCAATCCTACGTCGGCGCCGATCGCCGACCGGACGCCATTCCCGCTAACCGATTCAGCGCTGGGCGTAGTCGTGCGTGCCTGCCGCGGTACGCAGCTGGTGCCGGCCCCGGCTGACCGAGCGCAGCGTGCCCTGGAGGTGTTCCTCGAACTCGGCGAGCTTGGTGTCGACGTAGATGTCGCATTCGCCCCGCAAACGGTCGGCCTCGGCATGCGCCGAATCGACCATGCGGGTGGCCTCGGCGTGGGCGGTCTGGACCACCTCGGTCTCGGACACCAGGCGCTGCTGCTCCTTGATGCCCTCCTGCACGGCCTTCTCATATGAGAGATTGCCGCTCTCCAGGAGCCGGTCGACCTCGGCCTTGGCCCGGTTGGTGCTGGCCTCGTACTCGCGCTTGGCGGTGGCGGAGATCCGATTGGCCTCTTCACGAGCCTCCCCGACCATGTGCTCGCTGTGCGCACGGGCCTCGGCGACCATGCGGTCGGCCTGAGCCTTGGCGTCCGCCAGCAGCCGGTCGGCCTCGGACCGGGCGTGATTGACCAGGGAGTCGGCTTCGGCCGTGGCCGACGACACCATCGCGTCGGCGTGCTGCTTGGCCTCGCGCAGCATCCCGTCGCGGGCATCCAGAACATCCTGGGCGTCGTCCAGTTCACCCGGGATCGCGTCCTTGATGTCGTCGAGAAGTTCCAGGACATCGCCCCGCGGCACCATGCAGCCCGCGGTCATCGGCACTCCACGCGCCTCTTCCACGATCGCGCCGAGCTCGTCCAGCGCCTCAAATACTCGGTACACGGCAACATCCTCCAGGCGTAGTTGTTGTTACCAGTGTGCCTGGTGTTACTCGTGTGACTCCGCTTTGGCGGTCGGTGTGTCGCGCAGAACTATCCGGACAGCTTGGCCTGCAGCCGCTTGTTCACCGCCGCCGGTAACAGGTCGGTGACGTCGCCGCCGAGGGCCGCCACCTCCTTTGCCAACGACGACGACACGAACGAGAATTGTGGCTTGGTGGCGACGAAGAAGGTATCGACACCGGCTACGTGCCGGTTCATCTGCGCCATTTGCAGCTCGTACTCGAAGTCGGTGCCGGTGCGCAGGCCCTTGACGATGGCCGTCAGCCCGCGCGCCCGGGCGAAGTCGACGACGAGCCCCGATCCGGTCTCGGCACGCAGGTTCGGCAGGTGCGACGTCGCCTCGGTGATCATCGCGATGCGCTCCTCGGCGGTGAACATGCCCTTCTTGTTGGGGTTCACCAGCACCGCCACCACCACCTCGTCGAACTGGGCCGCCGCCCGCTCGAAGACATCGAGGTGACCAAGGGTTACCGGGTCGAAGGATCCCGGGCAGACCGCACCGCTCATAGCCCAAGACGGTACAAGGCCGGGCAATGCCAGTGCTCAGCCTGCCCACTCCGCCATCTCCAGCCGGGTGTCGCCGTACCGCCGCTCGCGCAGCACGGTCCAGCCGTCCGGCCAGACGAGCGCCGGGCCTGACGTCGGGCGCTCGATCACCGCGATCGCCCCCGGCGCCAGCCAGCCACCTGAAACCAGCTGTCCGACAATGGCTTCCACGTCGGCGGCCGGCACGTCGTACGGCGGGTCGGCGAATACCAGGTCCACCGGCCGCGTCGCGGACGTCCCCGCCACGCTGGACGCCGTGGCGCACCGCACCGCCGCGCCGTCGACACCCAGCTCGGCGATGTTCCGTGAGATCACCGCCGCGGCACGCCGGTCGGCCTCGACGAACAAGGCCGAGGCCGCGCCGCGGGACAGTGACTCCAGTCCGAGCGCTCCCGACCCGGCGTACAGATCGAGCACGCGCGCCCCATCGAAATCCACCCGGGCCGCCAGCACGTTGAACAGCGACTCGCGTACCCGATCCGTCGTCGGCCGAGTCCCTTTGGCCGGCACCGAGATCCGGCGGCCGCCGTGGCGGCCGCCGATGATCCGGGTCAGCTGATCACCACGAGCAGATCGCCACCTTCCACGCCCGCGGTAGGCGTGACGGCGATCCGCGCGACGGTGCCGGCCTTGGGTGCGGTGATGGCCGCCTCCATCTTCATCGCCTCGATGGTGGCGATGGTCTGACCGGCGTCGACCTGGTCACCAACCGCAACGCCGACCGTGACCACGCCCGCGAACGGAGCCGCCACATGGTCGGGGTTGGTGCGGTCGGCCTTCTCGGCAGCCGGCACGTCCGCGGCGATGGCGCGGTCACGCACCAGCACTGGCCGCAGCTGTCCGTTGATGAGGCACAGCACCGTACGCATGCCGCGCTCATCGGGCTCGGACACCGCTTCCAGGCCGATCAGCAGCTCCACGCCCTTCTCCAGCTGCACGCGATGCTCTTCCCCGCGGCGCAGACCGTAGAAGAACTGGTTGGCGCTGAGTCGCGAGGTATCGCCGTATTCCTCGCGGTGCGCCAGGAACTCCTTCGTCGGTCCGGGGAACAGCAACCGGTTCAGCGCACCCTGGCGCACCAGGCCCGGCGTCGCCAGCTGGGCCTCGTCCTCCTCGGTCAGCTGCTGCTCGGGCCGGGCCGGGCCGCGTCCCTCCAGTGCCTTGCTCCGCAACGGCTCCGGCCAACCGCCGGGCGGGTCGCCCAACTCGCCGCGCAAGAATCCGATGACGCTGTCCGGGATGTCATAGCGGGACGGGTCGGCCGCGAAGTCGTCGGCTGTGACGTGGGCACCGACCAGCGAGAGGGCCAAGTCGCCGACCACCTTGCTCGACGGCGTCACCTTCACCAGGCGGCCGAGGATCCGGTCGGCCCCGGCGTAGGCGTTCTCGATCTCCTCGAACCGGTCCCCCAGGCCCAGCGCGATCGCCTGGGTGCGCAGGTTGCTGAGCTGGCCACCCGGGATTTCGTGGGTGTAGACGCGGCCGGTCGGCGATGGCAGGCCGGACTCGAACGGCGCGTACACCCGACGCAGCGCTTCCCAGTACGGCTCCAGGTCGCAGACCGCCGTGAGCGACAGCCCGGTGTCGTACTGGGTGTGCGCCGTCGCCGCGACGATGGACGACAGCGCGGGCTGGCTGGTGGTGCCGGCCATCGGCGCCGAGGCACCGTCGACCGCATCGGCACCCGCCTGCCAGGCGGCCATGTAGGTCGCCAGCTGGCCGCCCGGGGTGTCGTGCGTGTGCACATGCACCGGCAGATCGAAGCGAGACTTCAGCGCCGACACCAGCTTTGCCGCGGCCGGGGGCCGCAGCAGGCCGGCCATGTCCTTGATGGCCAGCACGTGGGCGCCGGCCGCGACGATCTCCTCGGCGAGCCCCAGCCAGTAGTCCAGCGTGTAGATGTTCTCGCCGGGATCGGTCAGGTCGCCGGTGTAGGACATCGCGACTTCCGCTACCGCAGAACCGGTTTCGCGCACCGCCTCGATGGCTGGACGCATCGACGAGACGTTGTTCAGCGCGTCGAAGATGCGGAAGATGTCGACACCGGTGGCCGTGGCCTCTTCGACGAAAGCCGACGTCACCAGTTCGGGGTACGGCGTGTAGCCGACAGTGTTGCGGCCGCGCAGCAGCATCTGCAGGCAGATGTTCGGCAGGGCCTCACGCAATGCGGCCAGCCGCTCCCACGGGTCTTCCTTCAAAAAACGAAGGCCCACATCGTAAGTGGCGCCGCCCCAGCACTCCACCGACAGCAATTGCGGCGTCGACCGGGCGATGTACGGAGCGATCTCCAGCAGCCCGGTGGACCGCACGCGGGTGGCCAGCAGCGACTGGTGCGCGTCACGGAAGGTGGTGTCGGTGACCCCGACGGCCGGGGTGTCGCGCAGCCAGCGCGCGAAGCCCTCCGGGCCCAGCTCCACCAACCGCTGCTTCGAGCCCGCGGGCGGCGCCGCCTTGAGGTCGACGGCGGGCAGCTTGTCGCGCGGATATACCGCCGACGGACGCGGTCCGTGCGGCTGGTTGACCGTCACGTCGGCCAGATAGTTGAGGATCTTGGTGCCACGGTCGGCACTGGTGCGCGCGGTCAGCAGCTGCGGACGTTCGTCGATGAACGACGTCGTCACCTTTCCGGCGACGAAATCAGGGTCATCGAGCACCGCCTGCAGGAACGGGATGTTGGTCGAGACGCCGCGGATGCGGAACTCGGCCAGGGCCCGCTTGGCGCGCGCCACCGCGGTCGTCAAATCCCTTCCGCGACAGGTCAATTTGACCAGCATGGAGTCGAAGTGCGCCGACACCTCGGCGCCCAGGTTGGTGCCGCCGTCGAGCCGGATGCCGGCGCCCCCCGGGGTGCGGTAGGCGGTGATCCGGCCGGTGTCGGGACGGAAGCCGTTGGCCGGGTCCTCGGTGGTGATGCGGCACTGCAGCGCGGCGCCGCGGGTCTGCATGGTCTCCTGGCTCAACCCCAGCTGCTCCAGCGACGAGCCGGAGGCGATACACAACTGCGAGGCGACCAGGTCGACGGCGGTGATCTCCTCGGTCACCGTGTGCTCCACCTGGATACGCGGGTTCATCTCGATGAAGACGTGCTGGCCGCGCTCGTCGACGAGGAATTCGACGGTGCCGGCGCACGAGTAGCCGATCTGCCGGGCGAAGGCCACCGCGTCGTTGCACATGCGCGTCCGCAGTTCGGGATCCAGGTTCGGCGCGGGCGCCAGCTCGATGACCTTCTGGTGGCGGCGCTGGACGCTGCAGTCGCGCTCGAAGAGGTGCATGACGTTGCCGTGGGTGTCGGCGAGGATCTGTACCTCGATGTGCCGCGGGTTGACGACGGCCTGCTCCAGGAACACCGTCGGGTCACCGAAGGCCGAATCGGCCTCGCGGGACGCGGCTTCGATCGCCTCTCGGAGGTCGGCCGGGTCTGCCACCCGGCGCATGCCGCGGCCGCCACCACCGGCGACGGCCTTGACGAACAATGGGAATTGCATCTGCTCGGCAGCCGCGAGAAGGTCGTCCACCGACGACGACGGCTCCGACGAGGCCAGCACAGGCAGCCCCGCAGCGCGGGCGGACGCGATGGCCCGCGCCTTGTTACCGGTCAGTTCGAGAATGTCGGAGCTGGGTCCGACGAATGTGATGCCCGCGGCGGCACAGGCTGCCGCCAGTTCGGGGTTCTCCGACAGGAAGCCATAGCCCGGGTAGATCGCGTCGGCGCCGCACGCCACTGCGGTGGCGACGATGTCATCGATATTCAGGTACGCCCGTACCGGATGGCCTTTCTCGCCGATCTGGTACGACTCGTCAGCCTTGAGCCGATGCAGCGAATTGCGATCCTCGAACGGGTACACCGCGACGGTGGCGATACCCAGTTCGTTGGCTGCGCGAAAGGCCCGGATCGCGATCTCACCGCGATTGGCCACCAGGAGTTTGGAAATCACCCAGTGACCCTAGCGGCTATGGCCGACTGGTGCGCTAGATCAGCGTGGACCAGTAACTCCAGAATCGATCAAGGATCAGCAACGCAATCGCGGTGACCCACACGGCGTACAGCGGCCACCGCCACTGGTACACGACGTCCAACACTTTGTTACCGGCCAAGGGCCGCAAGGCAATTGATGACACCACGACCAGCAGCGCCATGGTGACGACCCACACCACCATGCAGTAGGGGCACAAAGCGCCGATCACGTACAGGCTTTGGTAGATGAGCCAGTGCACGAACACCGCGCCGAGCAGCGTGCCACCGGCCAGACCGGCCCAGTACCACCGCGGCAGCCGAATCCCCGCCACCGCCAGCACACCCGTGACGATGACGACGCTGAAGGCAGCGATGCCGATCAATGGGTTGGGAAACCCGAACACAGAGGCCTGTTTGGTCAGCATCACCGACCCGCAGGACAGCACCGGGTTGATGCTGCACGACGGGACGTACGACGGGTTCTGGATCTGCCGGATCTTCTCGACCGTCAGCACGAACGCGGCGAGCTCTCCGATGAGGCCCGCGAGCAGGACCCAGACGGCGGCGGGGCGGCTGACCGCTACCCCGGCCGGCCGCTCGGAGGTCTCGACGTCGGTCACTGGTGTGGTGCCGGAGCGGCGGGCGCAGGTGCGGCGGGTGCCACCGATGCCGTGGACAGGTTCGGCAGATCGGGCGCGATGGCCTTGATCTTCTCGATCAGGCTGCCCGGGTCGCCGTTCGGGACCAGGCTGGTCTCGGTGCCGTTGATCTTGATGGTCGGGGTGCCCTGAATCTGCGCGTTGCGGGCCATGTTGTTGACCATCTCGGTGTAGACGCCGTTCTCGACGCACTTGCTGAGCGGGTCGTTGGGGCCGACGGCGACACCGGACTGGCGCGCGTACTCCAGCAGCTTGGCGTTGTCCGGGAAAGTGGCCGCGGTTTCCTCGGGCTGGTTCTTGTACAGCGCCTCATGGAAGCGCCGGAACGCGGTCTTGTCCTCGTCGGCGACGCAGTACGCCATGGCGCCGGCGCGCGTCGAGTACGACTTCGGGTCGCCACGGCCGATGATCGAGACGATGTTGTAGTCGACGGCGATGTCGCCGTTGTCGACCAGCTTGGCGATGGTCGGGCCGTAGGTCTTCTCGAAGACGCCGCAGACCGGGCAAAGGAAATCCTCGTAGATCGTGAGGGTGACCTTCGGGTCCTTGGTGCCGGGATTGGTGACGACATTGCTGGCCGCGATCTGAACGGCCTGGACCTTGTGCGGGTCGGCCTTGGGCTTGCCGTTCATGACGATGTACGCCACCAGTACCACGGCGAAGACGATGACAAGCGCGGTCAGGCCGCCCTTGACCACCCAGTCCCGCTTCCGGTCCGCGGCCTTCAGGTCGTAGCTGGCGTTCTTCGATGACTTCGACGATTTCGACGGCACGGCGTCAAGGGTACCGACGCGGTCGCCGAAGTCGGCCGGACCCGTGCCCTCAGCGGCTGAGGTGAGCCCGAAACGCGGAGACGAAGTCCGCGGTCGCCGTCGCGCTGTCGCCGCCGAGCGGGAAGAAATTCGCGAACGCGTGGACGAGCGAGCCGTACCTGCGGTGATCGACCGGCACCCCGGCTGCGGCCAGCGCCGCGGCGTAGGCATCACCCTCGTCGCGCAGCGGGTCGAAGCCGCCGGTGAGCACCAGCGCCGGGGGCAGCCCCGACAGATCGTCGGCCAACAGTGGTGACACCCGGGGGTCCGACGGCTCGAGCGCCGACTCGGCCAGGTAGTTCGCCCGGAACCAGTCCATGTCGATCTTGCTGAGGAAGTAGCCGTCTGCGAACAGCACCTTCGACCGGGTGTCCCCGGCGAAGTTGGTCACGGGATAGATCAGCAACTGCACAGCCGGCAGCGGCTTGTGATTGTCGCGGGCCAGCTGAGACACCACGGCCGCCAGGTTGCCGCCTGCGCTGTCCCCGCCGACCGCGATCTTCGCCGGGACCGCGCCCAGACGCGCGGCGTTCTCCACGCACCAGAGGTAGGCGGCGTAGCAGTCGTCGGAGGCGGCCGGCGCCGGGTGCTCGGGAGCCAACCGATACTCGACGGACACGACGTGCACGCCGGCGTCACGACAGATCAGCCGGCACAGCCCGTCATGTGACTCGATGCCGCCGACGACGAATCCGCCGCCGTGGAAGAAGACCAGCATCGGGGCGGGCCCGGTGACATCCGGTTGGTAGTGCCGGGCGCGCAGCGGTTCGACCGGACCGGGGATGGTGAGGTCGGCCGTCGTCACGGCGATGGCCGGGTCGAGGTACTGCGACAACGCGGTCAACTGCTTTCGCGAGACGTCGATGTCACTGCTGACGATCAGGCCGCCGGCGCCGCTCGCGTTCTGCGCCGCCAGCATCAGCTGAAGGGTGGTGTCGAGGGTGTTGCCGTCGATCGTGACCCGGCGCCCGCCGAGCAGGACCCGCTTGAGCCAGTCGGGGATCTTGGGCAGCAGCCGAAGGGCGACGCCGCCGATCTTGGTCATGACCGTCAAGCGGAGTCGGCTGGGTCGCCCCGCGACCGGATGCTCCGGTCGGACGACCAGTTCGGCGTGACTTGTCACCGCGGACTGCACAGCATCGCCTGGCATGCTCATGGTCATGGCTGATCCTTCAGGTGTTCCGAATCCATCGCTGATGCTCAACGACGGTACGTCCATCCCGGTGGTCGGCCTCGGAGTGTGGCAGACACCTGCAGAGGACACCGAACGCGCCGTCACGGCAGCATTGCACGCCGGATACCGACATATCGACACCGCCGCGGCATACCGCAACGAAACCCAGGTCGGCCAGGCCATCGCCGCGTCCGATGTCGCACGTGAGGACATCTTCGTCGTCACCAAGCTGTGGAACTCCGATCAGGGCTACGAGAAGACCCTCGCCGCGTTCGACGCCAGCATGCAGCGATTGGGGCTCGACCACCTGGATCTCTACCTGATTCATTGGCCGACGCCCGCGCAGAACCTGTTCGTCGATACCTTCAAGGCGTTCGCCCACCTGCGTGACCAGGGCCGGATCCGGGCGATCGGCGTCAGCAACTTCGAGCCCGAGCACCTGAAACTGCTCATCGACGCCACGGGAATCGTGCCGGCCGTCAACCAGATCGAACTGCATCCGCGCCTGCCGCAGGCGGAGCTGCGCGAGACCCATGCCCGGTACGGCATCGCCACCGAGGCCTGGAGCCCACTGGGGCAGGGATCCCTGCTTCAGGACCCGGCCATCACCACCATCGCCGAGCGACACGGAAAATCGCCAGCACAGGTCCTGATTAGGTGGCATATCCAGCTGGGTAATATCGTCATCCCGAAATCGGTGAACCCAGAGCGGATTGCGAGCAATTTCAACGTGTTTGATTTCGAGCTGAACGAAGCGGACATCGCGTCCATCGCGACCCTCGACGACGGCACCCGCCTGGGCCCGGATCCACGAACATTCAACTTCACAGGGTAGGTGACATGGCCTCCGCAGAGATTCCCAATGTGGCGCTCCACGACGACAACACGATTCCGGCGCTCGGCCTCGGTGTTGCCGAGCTGTCGGACGCCGAGACCGAGCGCGCCGTCTCGGCTGCGCTCGAGATGGGTATCCGTCTGATCGACACCGCAGCCGTCTACGGCAACGAAGAGGCCGTCGGCCGGGCCATCGCCGCGTCGGGCATCCCGCGTGCCGAGATTTTCGTCACCACCAAGCTGGCCAACGCCGACCAGGGCTTCCAGGCCGGCCAGGACGCCCTCAAGGTCAGCCTCGACAAGCTCGGCATGGAGTACGTGGATCTCTACATGATCCATTGGCCCGCCGGCGACATCAGCAAGTACGTGGACAGCTGGGGTGCGCTGATCAAGGTGCACAACGACGGCAGCGCCAAGTCGATCGGCGTGTGCAACTTCACCGACGAGGACCTGTCCACCATCATCGACCTGAGCTACGTCAGCCCGGTGGTCAACCAGATCGAGCTGCACCCGCTGCTCAACCAGGCGGCGCTGCGCGCGGTGCACGCCGAGCGCGGCATCGTCACGCAGGCCTACAGCCCGCTGGGCGTCGGCAATCTACTGACCAACCCGACCGTGCAGTCGATTGCCGGCGAGTACAGCAAGACCCCGGCGCAGGTGCTGATCCGCTGGAGCCTGCAGCTGGGTAACTCGGTCATCCCCCGCTCGTCGTCGCCGGAACGCATCGCGGAGAACATGGACGTGTTCGGCTTCGAGCTGGCCGCCGAGCACATGGATGCCCTGAACGGTCTCGACAGCGGCACCCGGTACCGCCCGGACCCCGCCACCTATACGGGCATCTAGGCCACCGGGGTTTCCTGCGTAAACCCAACACAAATGGTCGTCCTCCCATCGGGAGGACGACCATTTGTGTTTAGCCCGAACGAGTTTGGGTAGCAACGGAGGCGACCCTCGCTCGACTGTCACAGATGTGTCCAGTGCGTCGCATGTGTCAGTTGTAGAGCAACTCGCAGCAATTGATTTGCATTAACTATCCCGCTATTACCTCTGGTGCGTTAATTTGATATTGCGTCCGCTAATCCGACGCAACCATGCAGCATCAAAGAGGGGGTTCAAGAAAGTGATCCGTCCATTTGGTAGCACCTCAGAATTAACGAAACCGACAATTGTCGTCATCTCCCGTCGCTTGGCAATAGGCGCGGCAACAATGGGATTCGGCGCCTTGATAATCAGTGGGGCAACTGGCACCGCCTATGCCGACAAATCGCATTCGGGGAGCACCACCCACAGCACGACGGCCAGCGCCGGTGCGGCGAAGTCAACGCCGAAAGCCGCCGCGGCCACCCCGAAGGCGGCAGCAGCCACACCGAAGGCAGCAGCCGCCACACCGAAGGCAGCAGCGGCCGGCAGCCCAGTGTCCGGCATCGCGGGCGCACTGGACGGCACGGTCAAGACCATGGCAGGCGCACTCAACGGCACCACCCACACCCTCGCGGGCGACCTCGACGGCACCACTCACACCGTCGCGGGTGCGCTCAATGGCAGCACCAACACCCTCGCCGGCGATCTCGACGGCACCACCAAGACCGTCGCCGGTGGCCTCAACGGCACCACCCACACCGTCGCCGGCGCGCTCGACGGCACCACCAAGACGCTCGCGGGCGACCTCAACGGCACGTTGTTGACCATCGGAGGTCTTTTTGGGCGCCACTGACAGCGCTTAGGCGCGAATTCGATATCCAGAGCGCGGCCAATATGGCCGGTTACTGAATGGCGCCATTCTGTCGGCGAAATTCGGTTTCCGCTATCGGTTATTCGCCGTGTTCGCCAAAATGCGTGACCGGGGATTGGTTGCCGAGGTGCATTAGCTCGGCAACCAATACCCAAACAATCGACGCCGACTACGCCCAGATTAGCGGCGCCGCCGCCGGTCGGCTTTTCAGCAAACAATTCAGCACCGGTTTTCGTGCAGAGTCATCCCCGTAGGCAACAAAGGCCCGAAGATTGCGTTCTGTTCTGGCGATCAGTGCCGGAGCACTGTGCGATGGCGGTCACCGCACCCTCGAACACTCGCGCTCAGCAGGTATCCCCTTTGCCATGGCTGCGCCGGCGCGTTGCCTGGCGGGCTGCTGCCTAGCCTGTCGGGCAGGCCGCGGCCGCATCGCGGAGAACGGGCACCGACGGCTCGTCGACCGGGAGTCCGTAGCCGCGCAGCACCGCGATGTACTGCACCGCATATTGGCACCAGAACCCGTGGTTGGGCGGCATCCAATCGGACGGCTGCTTGTCCCCTTTGTCCTGGTTGGATTTCCCGGACACGGCAAGGAGATTCGCCGGGTCATTGGCAAATCGGAGCCGAAGCTCGTCATTCCAGTCCCGGGCGCCCAGGTCCCAGGCCAGTGCCAGCGGCACGATGTGGTCGATCTGCACCGACGCGCCGAGCTGGTTACCACGCGTGAATGCGATGGTGTCGTTGGTATACGGGTCGTGCAGCACTCCCGTCTTCACGGCCTGCGGGCAGCGCTTGAGCGACACGATGGTCTTGTCCGTGAGATCGCGGTTCAGGATGTCGTTGCGGGTGTCGCAGCCGTTGTGGCCGTCGGGCGCCGGGTTGTCGTCTGTCCAGGGCTCGCCGAACGCCGCGCGCCGGTAGTTGGGGTCCCGCACGCGCCGCGGAATGACGACCACTCCGGCCAGGACGTCGGTACCGGGCGCGACGGTCGGTACCGACGCGCCGTCAGGGCCGTCGGCGACTGCTGGGGGTTCGTCGGCCGTACCCACCTGGATGGCCACCACGACGGCCAGCACCACCGCGGCCACCAGCCACAGCAGGCGCTTCACCACAACCCCCGTCGCTGCGCTCGCCTGGTCACGCCTTGTCCAGGTACTCGACGCGATCGGTGTCGACGAATTGGGCGGCCAGCGCGGACATCCCGGGATCATCCGGATTCTGCGCATAAGCCGCCTGACAGAACGCGCGGGCCGACTCGATGACTTCCTGGTGGTCGGCCAGCGACAGGAACCGCAGATGCCCGGCCCGCCCGGACTGGTTGAGGCCCAGCACATCGCCCTCGCGGCGTTCCTGCAGATCCAGGTCGGCCAGCTCGAAACCGTCGAGGGTGCCGGCGACGGCCTGCAACCGCGCGCCGGCCTTCGATCCCTCCGGCAGCCTCGTCGCGAGCAGGCACAGGCTGGCATGCGAGCCGCGACCGATGCGGCCCCGCAGCTGGTGCAGCTGACTGATCCCGAAGCGGTCCGCGTCCATCACGACCATGACCGTCGCGTTGGGCACGTCGACGCCGACCTCGATCACCGTGGTGCACACCAGCACATCGATCTGACCGGCCCGGAAGGCCGACATGATCGCGTCTTTCTCGTCGCCCGGCAGCCGGCCGTGCATCAGTCCCAGGCGCAGGTTCTGCAGGGGGCCGGTGCGCAGCTTGTCGTACAGTTCGACGACGGTCACCGGCGGCGGCCCGGCCTCGTTGTTCTCGGTCTGCTTGTCGTTCTCGTCGATCCGGGAGGCCACCACGTACGCCTGCCGCCCCGCCTGGACCTCTTCGCGGATCCGGGCCCACGCCCGGTCGAGCCAGGCCGGCTTCTGGCTGACGAAGATGGTCTTGGTATCGATCGGCTGGCGGCCGCGCGGCAGCTCCCGCATGGTCGAGGTCTCCAGATCGCCGTACACCGTCAGCGCCACGGTGCGCGGGATCGGCGTCGCCGTCATTACCAGCAGGTGCGGTGTCAGGCCGTCGGGAGCCTTGGCGCGCAAGCGATCTCGCTGCTCTACACCGAACCGGTGCTGCTCGTCGACCACCACCATGCCGAGCCGGTCGAATTCCACGGCGTCCTGCAGCAGCGCGTGGGTGCCGATGACGATGCCCGCCCGTCCGCTCGATACTTCCTCACGAACCTGGCGCTTCTGTTGCGCCGTCATGGATCCGGTGAGCAGTGCCACTGAGGTCGCGTCGTCGGGCGCACCGAGCTGGCCTGCCATGGCCAGCGGCCCGAGTACGTCGCGAACCGACCGGGCATGTTGCACGGCAAGCACTTCCGTCGGCGCGAGCAGCGCGCACTGGTAGCCGGCATCGACCATCTGCAGCATGGCCAGCACCGAGACGATGGTCTTGCCCGAGCCGACCTCGCCCTGCAACATCCGGTTCATGGGCCGGGACTCGGACAGCTCGGCCGACAGCACCTCGAGGACATCACGTTGGCCCGCCGTCAATTCGAACGGCAACCGGTCGCGCAGCGCGGCGGCCAGACCGTCGTCCCGCGGCGGTGCCGCCGGGCCGGATTGCGACTGCGCGCTGTGCCGACGGGCAGCCAGCGCCCACTGCAGGCCCGCGGCCTCATCGAAAGTCAGGCGCTCCCTGGCCTGTTCGCGGTCCGCTTCGCGCTCACCGAGGTGGATGTCGCGCAGCGCCTGATCTTCAGAGATCAGACCACGTTGCCCCCGGATCGATTCCGGCAGCGGGTCGGGTACCGGGTCCAGCACGGCGAGCACCTGCAGGATGCAGGCGTAGATGTCCCAGCTCTGCACCTTGGCGCATGCCGAGTAGATCGGGAAGAACTCCCGCTCGAACGCCGACATCTGCAGCTCGCCGTGCATCTTCTCGGAGGCGTCGGCGATCTTCTTCAGCGCCGGGGAACCGAACGTGCGGCCCGCACCCGAATTGAGGACCAGATGCGCGGGATGCGTCAATTGCATTGTGCGCCCATAGAATCCGACGACACCCGACAACATCACCCGGGTGCCTTCGACAAGGGATTTCTTGAGGAATTTGGCGTTGAAGAAGGTTGCGGTGACCTTCGGATTACGGTTACCGAGGGTGACCACCAGGTATTCGCGCTTGGGCGCCCGGTTGGTCCAGCGCGTCTCCGCCTTGGTGATGACATCGACGAACGTGACGTGATCGCCTTCCTCCGGCAACTCGGTGTCCTCGCCGAGCACCGTCATACCCTGGCTGTACTTGCGCGGATAGTGCCGCAGGAGATCATTGACGGTGCGGATCCCGAAGAATTCTTCGAGTGGCGCAGCGGATTTGGCGCCCAGTACGTGCACCAGTGAGTCGGTCAGCGCGACCACCGCTACTCCACTCCGATCAGTAACGCATCCCCACGGTGACCGGTGTGATAGGTCACCAGCTCGGCAGCCAGGTGTTCCTGGCGCACATGTTCGGCCAGCGCGGCGCCCACCTCGGCGTCGACCCCCGCGCCGGTCAGCACCGTCACCAGTTCTCCGCCCGACGACAGCAACAGGTCGATCAGCCCGCTGGCCGCACTCACCAGATCGTGGCCGACGATCAGCACCTCGTCACCGGCGATACCCAGCCCGTCGCCGGGACGGCACCTGCCGGCCCAGGTCAACGCTGCCTCGGTGGCGATCCGCACCGAACCGTGCCGGGCGCCCGCCGCCGCGCGCGCCATGGTGTACCCGTCGTCGACCGCCTGACGAGTGGGGTCGTGCACGGCCAGCGCCGCCAATCCCTGCACCATGGACCCGGCCGGTACCGGCACCACGTCCATGCCCCAACTGATCGCCGTGGCGCAGCCGGCCACCAGCTCCTCGGCGGCGAGAAAACCGTTGGGCAGCACCATGATCTGGGCGGCGCCGGTGCCGACCAGCCCGGCGAGGAACTGCTGTGCGCTGACGGGCCCGCCGTCCGGCCGCAGCACGTGCGCGCCTTCACCGCCGAACAACTCCTCCGCACCGTCGCCGTCGACGATCGCGAGCACGGCGCGGTCCCGGCTCCAGCCGCCCGACGGCCGGGCACCGGCCGCCCCGATCAGCGCGGTGACCTGAATTCTGCTGACTGCGCCCAGGTCGAGGGCGGCCTCGATCGCGGCGCCGGCATCGTCGGCGTGCACATGCACGCTGTACTGGACACCGGCGATCGCGGCGGCGATGGCCACCGATTCACCCAGCCGCAGCAACCGGGCGCGCAGCACTTCGACGCTGTCCGGGTGGCAGTCGCCCAGCAGGTACATCACCTCGAATTGTGGTGGTGCGCCGTTGATCTCATGATGCCCGCGGTCGTGGTCCGCGGGCGGGCGCGCGGCGTCCGGCTGGTACTGGGGCCGCGGGGCCGAGGCACCGGACAGCGTCGCGGTCAGCGCGTCGAGCAGGACCAGCAACCCGCGTCCGCCGGCGTCTACGACACCCGCTTCGGCCAGCACGTCGAGCTGATCGGGGGTGCGCTCGAGCGCCACCGCGGCGGCATCCGAGACCGCGGCCGCGATGGTCGCAAGGTCGGTCACGCCGTTCTGGTTCTCGGCTTCCACTGCGGCTGCCTGGAGCACCGAGACGATGGTGCCGGGCACCGTCTGCCCGACGGACGCGACGGCCAGGACCTGCGCGTGGCGCAAGGCCGCGGCGAATTCCGGCGCGGTGATCTCACCGCACTCTCCGTCCTCGCCGCGCTGCAGCGCAGCCTCGGCGACGACGTCGGCCACCCCACGCAGGATCTGGGACAGGATGACCCCGGAGTTGCCCCGGGCGCCGCGCAAGGCCCCTGCCGACAACGCGGCCGACACTGCCGCCACGTCGTTGCCCGCCGCCTTAGCCGCCTCGTCAGCCTGAGCTGCGGCAGCACGCATGGTGAACAACATGTTGGTGCCGGTGTCGGAATCGGCGACGGGGTAGACGTTGAGCCGGTTGATCTCGTCGGTGTGGGCAATCAGATGCAGGACCGCGGTGTGAGCCCAGTCGCGTAACGCGATCCCATCCAGCGGACGGGGTGTGCGACCCACGCCAGCTGACATGTGACCTCCATCGCGTTCACCCGGGTGCACCCCGATTCTGCAGTCGCCCGCCCGGCAACCCTCGGTGCCCGCCAGCCTAGCCAGTGGCACCGACAGATCTCCTGACCAACTCCTACGGAACACCCCGCCACCAGACCCATTTTGGTGATCGTCAGGCTGCCCGGTATCCTGGTCAGGTTGTCTGTTCGCGCCTCGCAAGTCTGTGGCCGTCGGACTCAGACCCCAAGTACTGATTTTCGAGGAGTTCTTCATGGCCGCCGTGTGCGACATCTGCGGAAAGGGACCGGGCTTCGGTATGTCCGTCTCGCACTCCCACCGTCGGACCAACCGCCGCTGGGATCCGAACATCCAGACCGTGCGTGCCGTCGACCGTCCGGGCGGTAACCGCAAGCGTGTCAACGCCTGCACCTCCTGCATCAAGGCCGGCAAGGTCACCCGCGGCTAGTTTCGGCTACCCGGGGCGGATTGATTCCGCTTACCACTGAAGCTGTACACCGAGGCGCTGCGCGAAACCCGCGCAGCGCTTTCGTGTGTCTTCAGTCCCAAGACGCCGGGCACGGTCTCGACCGTAACGTGATGGCGGCCTAAGGCAGCCGCCAGTCGATCGACTCCGCGCCGAGACCCGTCAGCAGCTCGTTGGCCCGGCTGAACGGACGAGACCCGAAGAAGCCGCGGGACGCCGACAACGGCGACGGGTGCACCGACTCGATGCTCGCGCACCGCTCACCTGTGAGCATGGGCTTGAGGGTCTGCGCGTCGCGCCCCCACAGCACCGCCACGAGCGGCTGGGGCCGCGCGATCAGTGCCTTGATGGCGCACTCGGTGACGGCCTCCCAGCCTTTTCCGCGGTGCGACGCCGGATTGCCCGGCCGCACCGTCAGCACCCTGTTCAGCATCATGACGCCCTGCTTCGACCACGGGCTCAGGTCGCCGCAACCGGGCGGCTCGTAGCCGAGGTCGGCGGTGTACTCGGTGAAGATGTTGGACAGGCTGCGCGGCAGCGGACGTACCTCGGGAGCCACCGAGAAGCTGAGCCCGACGGCGTGTCCAGGGGTCGGATATGGGTCCTGCCCCACGATCAGCACCCGCACCTCGTCGAAGGGGAAGGTGAAGGCGCGCAACACGTTCTCCCCCGCCGGCAAGTAGCCGTGGCCCGCCGCGTTCTCGGCGCGCAGAAACTCACCCATCGCGGCGACCTGCTCGGCGACCGGTTCGAGCGCGCGGGCCCAGCCGGGCTCCACCAGTTCCGATAGCGGGCGGGCGGTCATGCGGGCACCTGAGATCTCACGGGTAGCCACCCTACTGACCGAACGATTCCCAGCCGCCGACTCCTTGCCATGACGCGCCGTCAAGCGTCACGCGCGGCGCGCCGGGCAGGACGGTCCCGATGGCGCGCCACCCGTCCGGCAGTGCGCCGCCGAAGGTGCCGACCAGCACGTGGTCCTCGCCGCCGCCGAGCACCCAGGAGCGGGCGTCGCCCCCGACCATCGCGGCCGCCGGCATCAGCGTGGCCACGTCGGCCTCGAGCGCCGCCGTCGAGAGGTCGACGGCTACGCCGGAGGCCTCCGCGATGTGGCCGACGTCGGCGATCAATCCGTCGGACACGTCCGTCAGCGAGGTCGCGCCCGCCGCTGCGGCAGCCGCCCCTTGCCCGTACCGGACGTGCGGCACCAGATGCCGCCGGCGCAGCTCATCGAATTCGTGGATACCCTTGTGCCACAGGGCATATCCCGCACCTGACCACCCCAGGTCACCGACCACCGCGACGGTGTCTCCCGGCCGCGCACCAGACAGCAGCACCGGTGGACGGCCGCCCAGATCCCCGAGTACGGTCACCGAGACCACCCACTGCGGCGCCGCGACCAGGTCACCACCGACGATGCCGGCGCCGAATCTCGTTGCCTCCGACCACATTCCGTCGGACAGCTCTTGCGCGTCCGCGGCCGCGGTGTCGACCGGCGCGCCGAAGCCGACGACGAACGCGTACGCCCGTCCTCCCATGGCCTCGATATCCGCGGCGTTCTGCGCAATAGCCTTTCGCCCCACGTCATGCGGCGTGGACCAGTCCCGGCGGAAATGCCGACCCTCCACCAGCATGTCGGTGGAGACCACAGCCCGGCCGTCGGGGACGGACACGAGCGCGGCATCGTCACCCGGACCGACGACGACCTCGGCGGGCTGGGTACGGCGGGCGGTCAAGCGCCCGATCACCGCGAACTCGCCGAGCTCCGCCAGGGTCTCCCCGGATTCAGCGCTGGTCATGGTGGTGGAGTCTAGGGCGCACGACGATCAAGCGGCGAGGCACGAGCCGCGTTGAAGAGTGCGGCAAGTCGATGATGCCGGTTGACCGCCGTCGGCCTGCCGGGGCGACCGGCGCTCTAGAGTTGCCGTCATGACCGAAACCGGTGACCCCGATGATCTGGATGGCCCGCCGCGCGGCGCCATCATCGCGGCCATCGTGGTGGCGGTCGCGGCGATCGTCGGGTTGCTCGCGTATGCGGCGCTGCGGCAGGCGCCGGCGGACAGGCCGGTTGCCCTCCCGCCGGCCGACGCGCCGGCACCACAAGCCGACAGCGAGCAGTGCCGCGCACTCCTCTCGGCGCTCCCGGATACCATGGGCGACTTCCGGCGGGCGACACTCGCCGACCCGGCCCCCACGGGAGCCGCCGCCTGGCTGGGACCGACCGGTATCGACACCGTGGTGCTGCGCTGCGGTGTCGAGCGCCCCGACGGCTTCGTGGTCGGCGCACCGCTGCAGATGGTGAACACGGTGTCGTGGTTCGAAGCCAGCGGCCCCTCGGCCAGCACCTGGTACGCCGTCGACCACGGCGTAGCCGACGGCGGAAAAGGGGCCACTTACGTGGCGCTGACGCTGCCGCAGGGCTCCGGTCCGACGCCGATCCAGACCGTCTCCGAGCTCATCGAGAAGGTGATGCCGGCCCGCCCGCTGGACCCGGCGCCGGCCCGCTAACGCAGGCCGGTCCCCCGTCCGACCGCCGTATCCACCATGACGCTCAGCAAGGTGGCGTAGTCGACACCGCTGGCGGCCCACATCTGCGGGTACATCGAGATGGTGGTGAAGCCGGGCATGGTGTTGATCTCGTTGATCACCGGCCCGTTCTCGGTCAGGAAGAAGTCCACGCGGGCCAGGCCCTGGCAGTCCAGCGCCTTGAACGCGCGAATGGCCAATTGTCTTATCTCGTCGGCCATTTCGTCATCGACCTTGGCCGGCACGTCCAGCTCGGCGGCGTCCTCGAGGTACTTGGTGGCGAAGTCGTAGAACCCGCCACCCACGCGAATCTCGCCCAGCTCGCTGGCCGCGACACGGCCGTCGGGGTACTCCAGCACCCCGCATTCCACTTCCCGGCCCGGCATCGCCGCTTCGACGATCACCTTCGGGTCGTGTTGGCGCGCATAGGCGATGGCCTGATCGAGCTCGTCCCACGAAGCGACGCGGCTCACACCGATGGACGATCCGCCGCGGGCCGGCTTGACGAACACCGGCAGGCCCAGGCGTTCGCGGTCATCCAGGCTCAACGTCACATCGCGCGGCCGCAGCACCACCTGGTCGCCGATCGGCAGACCGTCGGCAGCCAGCAGCTTCTTGGTGAATTCCTTGTCCATACCCGCGGCGCTGGCCAGCACGCCCGCGCCGACATACGGCACACCGGCCAGTTCCAGCAGGCCTTGGATGGTGCCGTCTTCGCCGTACGGGCCGTGCAGCACCGGGAAAACGACGTCGACGGCCGTCAGGACCTGCGCGACACCGTCCTGCAGAGACAGCAGTTCACCGCGGCGGTTCGGGTCGGCGGCCAGCGTCAGCGCGGTGCCGGACGCGGCGGTGACGCCGGGCAGCTGCCCGTCGGTGATGGCAAGGGTCTCGGGGCGACCGTCGCCCAGCACCCACGAGCCGTCCGGGGTAATGCCGACAGCGACGACCTCGTAGCGGGCCGGGTCCAGGTTGCGCAGGATGCTCCCGGCCGAAACGCAGGAGATGGCGTGCTCCGAACTCCGTCCGCCGTAAACGACGGCGACCCGGGTACGGCCGGCGGCTCCTGAGGAATGAGGGGCAGTCACAACCTAGAGAGGCTACCTGGCTACTCGAGGGCACCTGTGATGTCGGCCAGTAGGTCATCGATGTCCTCGATGCCGAGCGAGATCCGCGCAAAACCCGGCGACACCGCATCGCCCCAGCGTGCACGCCTGTCGACCGAGGTGTGGATGCCGCCGAAACTGGTGGCGGCGACCAGCAGCCGGCTGCGGTTCACCAGATCGTGCACGGCGGCGGCGTCGGCCAACTCGATCGCGAGCAGCCCGCCGAATCGCCGCATCTGATCTCGGGCCACGGGATGCGCCGCATCGGTGGGCAACCCGGGATAGCGGACGGCCCGCACAGCCGGGTGGGCGTCGAGCGTCATGGCCAGCGCGAGGGCGTTGCCGCACTGCCGTTCAAACCGCAGACCGGCGGTGCCCAGGCTGCGCAACGCCAACCAGGCCTCGAAATTCCCGAGGATCGCACCGGCCAGCAGCCGTTCCCGCTCGATGGCCGCCATCAGCTCCCGGTGGCATCCGGCGACGTAGCCGGCCAGCAGATCGCTGTGCCCGGACAGGCCCTTTGTGGCACTGGCGACCACCAGATCGGCACCGAGCGACAGCGGCTGCTGACCCAGCGGGGTCGCGGCGGTGTTGTCCACCACCAGGGTCGCGCCGCGGGAGCGGCAGATCGTGGACAACCGGTGCAGGTCGACGACATCGAGCGTGGGGTTTACCGGAGATTCGGCGAGCACGACGTCGGCATGGGACAGCTGCTCGGCGGCGTCACAGATTTCCGTGGCGGTCGCCTCGATCACGGTGACGCCACGGACGGCGAGATACTCGGCCGCGTACCGGCGTACCTGGTAATAACCATCGGCTGGGACCACCAGAGTGGTACCCGGGGCCGCCAGCACCCGCAGTGCGGACGAGATGGCGGCCATCCCCGACGAGAACGTCAACGCCGAGATGGCGCCTTCCAGTTCGGCCAGGGCCGATTCCAGTTGGCGCCAAACTGGATTGGAGTTGCGGCCGTAGAAGTCCAGACCGTCGGCTTCGTCGTCGGACAGGTGATACGCCGCCACCGGAACCGGCGGCGGCGCCACCGGCTGCCCTGGAACCCGCTGTGATGCAGTCGCTTTGACGCTACGGGTGGAATCGCCGAACTGGCCGTCCATTGCTCACTCCGGCTTGGTGCTGCGGCCGAGGACCAGTGCGAAGGCTTCGTCGACCGATAACCCCTTGTGGCACACCCGGTTCACGGCGTCGGTCAGCGGCATCTCGACGTCGTAGCTCTCGGCGAGGGCCAGCACCGACTGGCAGGAGGTGACGCCCTCGGCGACTTTCCCGCTGGCCGCAGCCATCGCCGATTCCATGGTGCCGCCGCGGGCCAGGCGCTCACCGAAGCTGCGATTGCGGGACTGTGGCGAAGTGCAGGTGGCGACCAGATCGCCGACGCCGGCCAGGCCGGCCAGCGTTACGCCTTTGGCACCCAGCGCGATTCCCAGCCGCATGATTTCGGCCAGGCCGCGGGTGATGATCGCGGCGGCGGTGTTCTCGCCGAAACCGACGCCGGCAGCCATTCCACACGCCAGCGCGATGACGTTCTTGCAGGCCCCGCCGATCTCGGCGCCGATCACGTCGGCGTTGGTGTACGGCCGGAAATATCCTGTCGCGAACGCGCGCTGCAGGGCGACCGCCCGACCCGAGTCGGTACACGCGATGACAGTGGCGGCGGGCTGTTCGTCGACCACCTCACTGGCCAGGTTGGGCCCGCTGAGCACGCCGACCCGGCTCGGATCAGCACCGGTCACCTGGACGATGACCTGGCTCATGCGCAGCAGGCTGTCGAGTTCGATGCCCTTGGCCACGCTGACCAGCGTGGTGTCGCCACCCAGGTGGCCGGTCCAGTCGGTCAGGTTGGTGCGCAGCGTCTGGGACGGCACGGCCAACAGCACCGTGCAGGCACCCGTCAGCGCTTCGGCGGGATCCGCGGTCGCTTTGATGGACGCCGGTAACGCCCGGTCACCGAGATATTTCGAGTTCCGGTGCGTCTCGTTGACCTCGCGCGCCACCTCCGCGCTGCGCGCCCACAACGTCACATTGTTGCCCGCGTCCGCCAGGACTTTTGCCAGTGCCGTCCCCCACGCTCCGGCACCCATCACCGCTGCCTCCACCACGGCGTCAACAGTAGTCCCGCCGACCCTTTGGCAGTATGGCGGTCATGAGCATCGACCCGAGTGTGGACACGGCCGACGGCGGCACCGGTGTCGGGTTGATCATCGCGGTGAAGCGGCTGGCCGCGGCCAAGACGCGGCTGGCCCCGGTTTTCGCCGGCGATCTGCGCGAGCAGGTCGTGCTCGCGATGCTCCTGGACACCATCACCGCTGCCCTGGCCGTGCCCGCCGTCGGCTCCGTCACCGTCGTCACCCCGGACGCGGAGGCGGCCGCCGCGGTGCGCGAGCTCGGTGCCGACGTGCTGGTGGACCCCACTCCGGCGGGACACCCCGACCCGTTGAATCACGCACTCGCGGCCACGGAGCGGTCCTTGCGGGACCGGGTGACGAACATCGCGGTATTGCAAGGCGATCTGCCTGCGCTGCGCACCGCGGAACTGGCCGACGCCATCGCCGGCGCCAGTCGGCATGCGCGCAGTTTCATCGCTGACCGGCACCGCACCGGCACCGCGGCGCTCTTCGCATTCGGCGCCCGCCTCGACCCCGAATTCGGTGCCGATTCCGCACGGCGCCATGCAAATTCGGGTGCGGTGGAGCTGTCGGGCGAATGGCCGGGACTGCGCTGCGACATCGACACCCCGGACGATCTGGAGACAGCGCGCAGACTCGGCGTGGGTCCCGCGACGACCCGGATCGTCAGCGCCGCACGGTGAGGGCAGACGCCCCGGTCTGACGATCGAGCATCACCAACCATGTGGCCTGCACCCTGCCGATAGGGAATGATCGTCTGGGTGACCGAAGCCGACACCCGATCAATGCAGACCGAGCGGGCCTCAGTCGACGGCCCGCGTGCGCGGGCGGCTGTCGACTCCGACCCGGAGCCGCTGCCCGCGGCCACCGCGGATCCGACAGACGGCGCGCTACCCGATGACCGCTACCTCAACCGTGAGCTGAGCTGGCTGGACTTCAATGCCCGGGTGCTGGCGCTCGCCGCCGACCGGTCGCTGCCGCTGCTGGAGCAGGCCAAGTTCCTGGCGATCTTCGCGTCGAATCTCGATGAGTTCTACATGGTTCGGGTGGCCGGGCTGAAGCGCCGCGACGAGACCGGTCTGTCGGTCCGGTCGGCGGACGGCCTGTCCCCTCGCGAACAACTGCGCCGGATCGGTGAACGCACCCAGCAGATCTCGACCCGGCACGCCGCGGTGTTCGGTGAGGTGGTGCGCCCGGCGCTGGCAGAGCAGGGCATCACGATCGTCAACTGGAGCGAGCTCGACGAGAACGAGCAGTCCAAACTCTCGACCTACTTCCACGATCAGGTGTTCCCGGTGCTGACGCCGCTGGCCGTCGACCCCGCGCACCCGTTCCCGTTCGTCAGCGGGCTGAGCATCAACCTGGCCATCACCGTGCGCAACCCCGACGACGGCACTCGGCACTTCGCCCGAATCAAGGTGCCGGACAACGTCGATCGTTTCGTCGAGCTGCCCGATCCGGAGTCGATGGGCGACGGCGTCAAGTTCCGCGTGCGGTTCCTGCCGATGGAAGAGCTGATCGCCGCATTCCTGCCGGTGCTGTTCCCGGGGCTGGACATCGTCGAACATCACGCATTCCGGATCACCCGTAACGCCGACTTCGAGGTCGAAGAGGACCGCGACGAGGATCTGCTGCAGGCGCTGGAACGCGAACTCGCCCGGCGCCGATTCGGTTCCCCGGTGCGGCTCGAGGTCGCCACGGACATGACCGAGAACATGCTCGACCTGCTGCTGCGCGAGCTGGATGTGCACCCTGGCGACGTCATCGAAGTTCCTGGACTGCTGGATCTTTCGTCGCTGTGGCAGATCTACGGCGTCGACCGGCCCGACCTGAAAGACCGGCCGTTCGTACCGGCCACTCCCCCGGCGTTCGGCGAACGTGAGACACCCAAGAGCATTTTCGCGACGCTCCGCGACGGCGATGTCCTGGTGCACCACCCGTACGACTCGTTCTCCACCACGGTGCAGCGCTTCATCGAGCAGGCCGCCGCCGACCCGAATGTGTTGGCCATCAAGCAGACCCTGTACCGGACTTCGGGCGACTCCCCGATCGTCAACGCGCTGATCGACGCCGCCGAGGCCGGCAAGCAGGTGGTGGCCCTGGTCGAGATCAAGGCCCGCTTCGACGAGCAGGCCAACATCAAGTGGGCCCGGCAACTGGAGCAGGCAGGCGTGCACGTGGTGTACGGACTGATCGGTCTCAAGACGCACTGCAAGACGGCGTTGGTGGTGCGACGCGAAGGTTCGACCATCCGCCGCTACTGCCACATCGGCACCGGCAACTACAACCCGAAAACCGCGCGCCTGTACGAGGACGTGGGCCTGCTGACCGCGGCACCCGAGATCGGTGCCGACCTCACCGATCTGTTCAACTCGCTGACCGGGTACTCGCGCAAGGTCTCGTACCGCAATCTGCTGGTGGCCCCGCACAGTGTGCGGCGCGGCATCATCGAGCGCATCGAGCGCGAGATCGAAGCCAAACGGGCCGGCGGCGACGGCCGTATCCGCATGAAGATGAACGCCTTGGTCGACGAGCAGGTCATCGACGCGCTGTACCGGGCGTCGCAGGCCGGGGTGCGGGTGGAGGTCGTGGTCCGGGGCATCTGTGCGCTACGTCCGGGTGCCGAAGGGTTCTCCGAGAACATCGTGGTGCGCTCGATTCTCGGCCGCTTCCTTGAACATTCACGCGTTATTCACTTCAACGCCATCAATGAATTCTGGATCGGCAGCGCCGACATGATGCATCGTAATCTCGACCGTCGCGTCGAGGTGATGGCTCAGGTGAAGGATCCGAGACTGACCGAAGAACTGAGCGGGGTGTTCGATTCCGCGATGGATCCCGCGACCCGCTGCTGGGAGCTGGGTCCCGACGGGCACTGGACGGCGCTGCCACGGGAAGGCGAGAAGGTACGGGATCACCAGGTGTCGATCATGGAGCGGCACCGGACACCGTAGTTTTTCGCCCGGCAAGCCACGCCCCGCGAAAACCTGATCCCGACGACCACACCCAGGAGCACAGGTGCCGAACAAGACGGCGCACGACACCCCCGCGACGCCGGTGTTCGCGGCCGGAGCGGTGTTGTGGCGCCCCGGCGAATCCGGGGATCCGCTGATCGCCGTCATCCACCGCCCGCGTTACGACGACTGGTCACTACCCAAGGGCAAAGTGGATCCCGGTGAGACCGAACCGGTTACCGCCGTGCGCGAAATCTTGGAAGAGACCGGCTATGAATCGGTACTGGGCCGGCGGCTGGCGTCCGTCACCTATCCGCTGGAGTACGGCACCAAGAAGGTCCGCTACTGGGCGGCCCGCACGACCGGTGGTGGGTTCAGCCCCAACGCCGAAGCGGACAAGCTCGACTGGCTACCGGTTGCCGACGCCATGCTCCGGCTGCAGTATCCCCATGATCGAAAGGTACTGCGGCGCTTCGTCCGTCGACCTGCCGATACCCGCACGGTGCTGATCGTCCGGCACGCCACCGCGGGGCGCAAAGCCCGGTACAAGGGCGACGATCGGCTGCGACCGCTCGACATGACGGGCCGGGCACAAGCGGAATCGCTTGTCGGCCAACTGCTCGCCTTCGGCGCCAGCGATGTCTACGCGGCATCGCGGACCCGGTGCCACCAGACGATGGAGCCGCTGGCGCAGGAGCTCGGTGTCCAGATACGGGACGAGCCGACCCTCACAGAAGAGGCCTATGCAGCTGACGCCGATGCGGCACGGAAGCGGGTGCTGAAGATTGCCGCGAAAAGCGACAGCGAAACAGTCCCCGTCATCTGCACCCAGGGCAAGGTGATCCCGGGCCTGATTTCGTGGTGGTGCGAGCGCAGCGGTATCCGGCCCGACAAATCACGTAATCGCAAGGGCAGCATGTGGGTGATGACGCTGCACGGTGACGCGCTGGTCGCCGCGGACCACATCGGCAGCCCCCTACCGACAAAGCTTTAGCGGCCGCCCGTTCCGATGGGCCCAGCCCACACACAGACACGCCGTGGATCGCATGATCCACGGCGTGTCCGAGTCGGACCTATCGGTAGGGCTTAGCGGCGACCCTTCTTGGCGGGCGCAGCCTTCTTGGCCGGTGCGGCCTTCTTGGCCGGAGCGGCAGCCTTCTTAGCCGGTGCGGCCTTCTTGGCGGGTGCGGCCTTCTTGGCCGGAGCCTTGGTGGCGGCCTTCTTGGCCGGAGCCGCGACCTTCTTGGCCGGAGCGGCGGCCTTCTTGGCGGGAGCGGCCTTCTTGGCCGGAGCCTTGGTGGCGGCAGCCTTCTTGGCCGGAGCGGCCTTCTTGGCGGGGGCAGCCTTCTTGGCGGCACCACGCTTGGCCGGAGCTGCGGTCGCGCCGCGCTTGACCGCGGGACCTTCGGCCGAAAGACGCTGCGCACCAGACACAACAGCCTTGAACTGGGCGCCCGGGCGGAACGCCGGAACCGACGTCGGCTTCACCTTGACGGTCTCACCGGTGCGCGGGTTGCGCGCAACACGGGCAGCACGGCGACGCTGCTCGAAGACGCCGAAGCCCGTGATGGTGACGCTCTCGCCCTTGTGCACGGCGCGCACGATGGTGTCCACGATGTGCTCGACGGCCGCGGTGGCCTGACGACGATCGGTGCCCAACTTGTCTGTCAGGGCATCGATGAGTTCTGCTTTGTTCATCCAAAACCTCCGATGTCAGTGGCCCTGGGTGGACCGACTACTGCACACGGTAAACCCAGTACCCGCCGATTTCCAAGAGCCACGCCCGGTTTCGGGCATAGCTATCGCGAATTTCGGCAATCCGGTTGGCCCACTTGGGAGGTGGTTAACAGGTTTCGAAAGGTGGTTGCGGGGGCAGGGATTCGAGCTGCACCCGAGTGCCGAAATTGCTCCGCAGGCCCTCAGACGGGACCTGCGGAGCGCCTGCTTCAGGCCGGCAGCGTGCGGGGTTTGTAGCTCGGACGGCGCTGCTCGTACGCTTCGATCTCATCGCGTTTCCGCAGCGTAAGGCCTATATCGTCGAGTCCTTCGAGCAACCGCCACGCGGTGTAATCGTCAATCTTGAAGGGCAGCACGACCGTTCCGGCGGTCAAATTCCGATCTTGAAGATTCACAGTGATTTCCAGGCCTGGATTCTGCTCGATGAGCTTCCAGAGCAGTTCGACATCGTCCTGCGCGACCTCCGCGGCGAGCAATCCGGCCTTGCCGGAATTGCCGCGGAAAATATCTGCGAATCGCGACGAGATGACGACCCGGAATCCGTAATCCATCAACGCCCAGACCGCGTGTTCGCGCGAGGAGCCGGTGCCGAAGTCGGGGCCGGCGACCAGAACCGAGCCCCGGTCGAACGGCGGGAGGTTGAGAATGAACGACGGATCGGTGCGCCACCCGGCGAACAGTCCGTCCTCGAAACCCGTTCGGGTGACCCGCTTCAGGTACACCGCCGGGATGATCTGGTCGGTGTCGACGTTCGACCGGCGCAGCGGAACGCCGATTCCGGTGTGGGTGCGAAAAGCTTCCATGATGATGCGCTCCTAGCTCAGAACAGGGCTCAAGTCAGAGGGTGAGGACAGGGTTCCGCGCACCGCCGTGGCGGCGGCGACGGCGGGTGACACCAGATGGGTGCGGCCGCCCTTGCCTTGGCGGCCTTCGAAATTCCGGTTCGACGTGGACGCGCTGCGCTCGCCCGGAGCCAGCTGATCCGGGTTCATGCCCAGACACATCGAGCAGCCGGCCTGCCGCCACTGCGCGCCCGCAGCGGTGAAAACCTCGCCCAACCCTTCGGATTCGGCCTGCGCCCGCACCGCCATCGACCCGGGTACCACCAGCATCCGCACCCCGTCGGCGACCTTGCGACCACGCAGCACATCGGCCACCACGCGCAGGTCCTCGATCCGGCCATTGGTGCAGGAACCGACGAACACCGTGTCCACCGCGATGTCCCGCATCGGCATATTGGCCTGAAGGTCCATATAGGCCAACGCTTTTTCAGCGGCCAGCCGCTCGCTCTCATCGAACATCTGTTCTGGATCCGGAACATTCGCGGACAGCGGCACGCCCTGTCCGGGGTTGGTGCCCCAGGTGACGAACGGGCTCAACGTCGCCGCGTCGATGTGGACCTCGGTGTCGAATTCGGCACCCTCGTCAGTACGTAACGCGGTCCAGGCTTCCACAGCCGCGTCCCAATCGGCGCCCTTCGGCGCGTGCGGCCGGCCCTTGAGGAACTCGAACGTCGTCTCGTCGGGGGCCACCATGCCGGCACGGGCGCCGGCTTCGATGCTCATGTTGCAGATCGTCATCCGGCCTTCCATCGACAGCGATTCGATGGCGCTGCCGCGGTATTCGATGACATGGCCCTGACCGCCGCCGGTGCCGATCTTGGCGATGACCGCCAGGATGATGTCCTTGGCGCTGACGCCCGGCGGCAGCACGCCGTCGACGTTGACCGCCATGGTCTTGAATGGCTTGAGCGGCAACGTCTGGGTGGCCAGCACATGCTCGACCTCGGACGTGCCGATGCCCATGGCGATGGCACCGAAGGCGCCGTGCGTGGACGTGTGGCTGTCACCACACACCACCGTCATGCCGGGCTGGGTCAAACCCAGCTGCGGACCGATGATGTGCACGATGCCCTGCTGCGCGTCACCCATCGAATGCAGGCGGATGCCGAATTCCGCACAGTTGCGCCGCAGCGTCTCAACCTGAGTGCGCGACACGGGGTCCGCGATCGGCTTGTCGATGTCGACCGTCGGGACGTTGTGATCCTCGGTGGCGATGGTGAGGTCCGGGCGGTGCACGGGCCGACCGGCCAGCCGCAGGCCGTCGAACGCCTGCGGGCTGGTGACCTCATGCACCAGATGGAGATCTATATAGATGAGATCGGGTTCGCGGGCAGCGCCTTCGCCGGCGCCCTCGACCACCACATGGTCCGCCCAGACTTTCTCCGCCATGGTGCGTGGCTTGTTCGTCATGACTGTGCAGTTCCTTCCGCGATACCCGGGAGGCTGACCTACCGTCTCACGATGCGGAACGCTAGTATCTCCCTGTGAGACAGGATAGCGGCATCGGCGTCCTCGACAAAGCGGTGGGCGTGCTGCATTCGGTGGCTGACTCCCCGTGTGGACTGGCCGAACTGTGCGCCCGCACCGGGCTGCCCCGGGCCACCGCCCACCGGCTGGCAGCCGGGCTTGAGGTTCACCGACTTCTGGCCCGCGACAACGAAGGACGATGGCGGCTGGGCCCAGCCCTGACCGAACTGGCGGGGCAGGTCAACGACCCGCTGCTCAGTGCGGCAGGCGCGGTGCTCCCCCGACTGCGCGAGATCACCGGCGAGAGCGTGCAGCTGTACCGCAGGGAAGGCCTGGTGCGGGTGTGCGTCATGGCGCTCGAACCGCCGTCCGGCCTGCGCGACACCGTGCCGGTGGGCAGCCGGCTGCCCATGACCGCCGGCTCCGGCGCCAAAGTACTGCTGGCGTACAGCGATCCCGCAACCCAGCAGGCGGTGCTGCCGACGGCGAAGTTCACCGATCGCGTGCTGGCCGAGGTCCGCCGGCGCGGTTGGGCGCAGAGCGCGGCCGAGCGCGAACCCGGCGTCGCCAGCGTTTCGGCACCGGTGCGGGACAACCGGGGCGCGGTGATCGCGGCAGTGTCGGTGTCCGGGCCGATCGACCGGATGGGCCGCCGTCCCGGTGTCCGCTGGGCGAGCGATCTACTGGCTGCGGCCGAAGCGCTCACCCGCCGGCTGTGACGCAGACCAGCCAACCTTTGAATCCGCTGCATACGTCGACGACGACGGCGCCGATCACCTAAGTTCTTAGGGGACCCCGCGGGGTCGGGTCGCCCCTTGCCGGAAAGTAGGTTTCATCGTGTCGCAGCCACCACAGTGGCTGGCAACCGCACGGATGCTGCGCCGCACGGGCTTCGGAACCACCGGAGCCCAGGTGGACGCTGTGGTCAACCAGAACTGGTCGGCCTACCTGGACACCGTGCTGAATCTCGATCCGAACGCCGACCCCGGCGCGATCGCGACCCCGATGCCGAGATCCGCCATCCCGCAGTATCCGTCGTCGGGTGCGTCGGCCACCGAGATCGCCGCCTTCGGCCAGGAACTCGTGGCGCGCATGCAGGTGCTTTCCGGCTGGTGGCTGCGCCGCATGGCCGCGGTGCAGCAGCCCATCCACGAGAAGCTGACCCTGTTGTGGCACAACCACTTTGCCACTTCCGCGGAGAAGGTCAACGCGGCACAGCTGATGGGCGAGCAGAACGAGAAGCTCCGCACCCTGGCGCTCGGCGACTTCCACACCCTGGCGTACGCCATGCTCACGGACGGGGCCATGCTGCACTGGCTGGACGGTGACGTCAACACCGCCGCGGCGCCGAACGAGAACCTGTCCCGGGAATTCATGGAGCTCTTCACCATGGGGCATGCCAACGGCTACACCGAGTTCGACGTCAAGGAAGGCGCCAAGGCACTCACAGGACGACACCTGCGGCCCGACGGCAGCACCGTCGTCTACCCCGAACACCACGACGAGTCGAGCAAGACCGTGCTCGGAGTGACGGGCAACCTGACCGATACCGACTTCTGCGACATCGTGCTGCGCCAGCCCACCTCCGCCGCTTTCGTCGCCGGAACCCTGTGGCGCCTGCTGGCTTCGGACCAGCCGGCCTCCCCCGACACCGTGGCCCGCCTGGTTGCGGCCTACGGCCCGAACCGGGATCTCAAGGCACTCACCAAGGCGGTGGTGCTCGATCCCGAATTCACCAAGGCCGCCGGCACGGTGGTCAGCACGCCGGTGGAATGGCTGATGGGCATCGTCCGGTCGCTGGCGGTCCCGCTCGACGACGACCACGTGCTCGCCGACCTCGACCAGGTGCTCCGCGTGATGGGCCAGCGCCCCTTCTACCCGCCGGACGTCGGCGGCTGGCCCCGTGGGCAGCTCTGGCTGTCGACCAACAGTGCCGCAGCGCGAGTCTGGGCCGCGAACCGGCTGCTGGCCCTCAGCGATATCAGCGCGGTCGAGAAGATGTCATCCAGTGAACGGATCGACGGCGTGGGTTACCTGTTCGGCATCGGCGCCTGGTCGGATCGCTCGGCGGCCGCACTCAAACCGTTGGTCTCCGATCCGCACCGGCTGGTGGCAGCGGCCGTCATCGCCCCCGAATACGTGACGTCCTGAGGAGATCGCGCAGATCCCATGCCCGAGTTCAATCGCCGCAAGTTCTTGATCGCCAGCGCCGGGGTCGGCGCGGCCGGTCTGCTCGGCGGCGTCGCCGCCGTCACGCTGCCTGATCTGCTCCACGAAGCCCGGGACCGCCCGCTGCAGGCCAATCAGGGCATCCTGGTGATCGTCACCCTCTACGGCGGCAACGACGGCCTCAACACCGTTATCCCGTACGCGGACAACGCCTATCATGACGCCCGCCCCGAGCTGGCCTACAAGCCGGAGGAAGTGCTGCGGCTCGACCCGGCATTCGGGCTCAATCCCGCATTGACCGGGATGTCGAAGCTGTGGCAATCCAACAAGCTCGCAATCGTGCGCGGTGTCGGCTACCCGAAGCCGGACCGCAGCCACTTCCGCTCGATGGACATCTGGCAGACGGCCAATCCCGTCGACGCGGTCACGAGCGGCTGGATCGGCCGCTGGCTGGACACCAGCGGTGACGACCCGATCCGGGCCGTGAACATCGGCACCGTGCTGCCGCCGCTGGCCGTCGGTCAAAAGCACGTCGCGGCATCGCTTTCCGACTTCGTGCCGGCCATCCCGCCCGATGTCGCGCGCACGTTGGCCGCGCTCAGCGCCGACGACCCGCACGACACCACCGCCATGAGCCAGGTATGCGAGTCCTACCGGTCCAATCACTCCACCAACAGCCGCTTCGCCCCGGTGATCAACGGCGGCCTGCAGACCATCGGCCAGGCCGACAACCAGTTGGCCAGCGACCTCGAACTGGTGGCCCGCTGCATCCGGGCCGGCGTGCCCACGCAGGTGTACATGACGCAACTACTGGGCTTCGATACCCACGCCGACGAGCGCGCCCCTCAGCAGGCGTTGCTCAAGACCCTCGACGATGCCCTGACGCCCTTCTTCCACAAACTCCAGGGCACGCCCTACGGCCGCAACGTCGTCGTCCTGATGTACTCCGAATTCGGGCGGCGCGTGGCCGCCAATGCCTCGCAGGGCACCGACCACGGCACGTCGGGCCCGGTGTTCATCGCGGGCACTCCCGTCAAGGGCGGCTTCTACGGAGACGAGCCGAGCCTGACCGACCTCACCGACGGCGATCTGAAGACAACCGTCGACTTCCGTGACGTTTATCACGAACTGCTCCACGGCACCCTCGGCGCGGATCCGGAGCCTTCGGTGGGCCGCGGACGGCGGGACATCGGATTCCTGGCCGGCGGAAAGTAATACCCCGGTAAAGACAAAACGCCGGACCTGTTGTCAGGTCCGGCGTTCGTACGTACCCCCGATGGGATTCGAACCCACGCTACCGCCGTGAGAGGGCGGCGTCCTAGGCCGCTAGACGACGGGGGCTAGAACTTCCGGAGCGATAGCTTAGCTCAGTCGCGCTGACTGACCTAATCGCTCCGGCAGCTGGGGTACCAGGACTCGAACCTAGAATGGCGGTACCAGAAACCGCTGTGTTGCCAATTACACCATACCCCATTTGATGCCCATCACCGCAGGTCACGGGCATCTTCGGACCGAAAGCCTCAGCGGATGTTCGCCGCTTCTGCTTTCCGGGCCGACGAGCAGACTACCAAACAGTTGGCCCTGTCTTTAAATCGCCCGCTCACAGCCCGTTTCGGGCCGCTTGCAGCCGCGCCAGACTGCGCTCACGTCCGAGCAGTTCCATCGACTCGAACAGCGGCGGGCTGATGGCGGCGCCGGTGACCGCCACCCTGATGGGACCGAACGCCTTGCGCGGCTTGAGTTCCAGACCGTCGAGTAGCGCTGCCTTGAGCGCGGCCTCGACGTTGGCGGTGTTCCAGTCCGTGACGGCCTCCAAAGCGCTCAGCGTGGCGTCCAGGACCTCTGCAGCCTCCGGCTTGAGTTCCTTGGCCGCCGACTTCTCGTCGATCACGTAGGCGTCGTCGTTGAAGAACTTCACGAGGTCCCACGCGTCGCCGAGCACGACGATCCGCGTCTGGATCAGTTCGGCCGCCGCGGCGAAACCCTTGGCGTCCAATGTGGTGTCGTGGCCGTGCTGTTTCAGGTAGGCGTCGAGTCGTTTCGCGAAGTCGTCCGGGGCCAGCCGGCGGATGTGCTCGGCGTTGATGGCGTCGGCCTTCTTCTGGTCGAAACGTGCCGGGTTCGAGTTGACGTTGACCACATCGAAGGCGGCCACCATCTCATCGAGGCTGAAGATGTCGTTGTCGTCGGCGATACCCCAGCCCAGCAGCGCCAGGTAATTCAGCAGGCCTTCCGGAATGAAGCCACGATCACGATGCAGGAACAGGTTCGACTGCGGATCGCGCTTGGACAGCTTCTTGTTGCCGTCACCGAGAACACTTGGCAGGTGCGCGAATTGGGGCACCGCGTCAGCGACACCGATCCGCATCAGTGCCTGGTACAGCGCAATCTGCCGTGGCGTCGACGGCAGCAGATCCTCGCCGCGAAGCACATGGGTGATCTTCATCAACGCGTCGTCGACCGGATTGACCAAGGTGTACAACGGATCTCCGCTCGCGCGGGTGATCGCGTAGTCCGGAACCACGCCGGCGGCAAAGGTCGTCTCGCCACGCACCAGGTCCACCCAGGTGATGTCCTCGTCGGGCATCCGCAGGCGCAGCACCGGCTTTCGACCCAGAGCCTCGAAGGCGGCCTTCTGCTCGGCAGTGAGGTCACGGTCGTAGTTGTCGTAACCCAGCTTCGGGTTGCGGCCGGCCGCTATGTGCCGTGCCTCGACCTCCTCGGGTGTCGAGTAGGCCTCGTAAACCTCGCCCGCGGCAAGCAGTTTCGCGATGACGTCGCGGTAGAAGTCGCTGCGCTGCGACTGCCGGTAGGGCTCGTACGGGCCGCCGACCTCTGGACCCTCATCCCAGTTCAAGCCCAGCCAGCGCAGCGCGTCGAGAATGGCGTTGTAGCTCTCCTCGCTGTCGCGCGCGGCGTCGGTGTCCTCGATCCGGAAGACGAAGTCGCCACCGGTGTGTCGCGCGTAGGCCCAGTTGAAGAGCGCGGTGCGGACCAGGCCGACGTGTGGGGTGCCGGTCGGTGACGGGCAGAAGCGAACCCTGACAGGTGTGGTCACGTTATTTCCCTTTACGTACAACAGGATTGGAGAGGGTGCCGATGCCGTCGACGGTCACGGTGACGGTGTCGCCGTCTTCGATCGGGCCGACGCCCTCGGGGGTTCCGGTGAGGATGATGTCGCCGGGCAGCAGCGTCATGACCGCCGAAACCCATTCGACGATGGCACCGACGTCGTGCAGCAGTAGCGCGGTATTGCTGTCCTGACGCTTCTCGCCATTGACCTCGGTGCGGATGTCCAGATCGGCCGGGTCCACGGCGGTCTCGATCCATGGGCCGACGGGGCAAAAGGTGTCATGTCCCTTCGCCCGCATCCACTGGCCGTCCTTCTTCTGCTGATCACGTGCGGACACGTCGTTCGCGATGGTGTAGCCGAGGATGAAGTCTTTGGCCTTGGCCGCCGGGACGTCCTTGCACGGGCGCTCGATGACGACCGCCAGCTCGCCCTCGTGGTGCACCGGGTTGGCATCGGCGGGCAACTGGATCGGGATGTTCGGCCCGATGATCGCGGTGTTGGGCTTGAGGAAGATCACCGGATCCTCGGGCGGTTCGCTCCCCATCTCGCGGGCGTGCGCGGCGTAGTTCTTGCCCATGCAGACCACCTTGCTGGCCAGGATCGGCGCCAGCAGCCGGACGTCGGCCAGCGGCCACGAGCGTCCGGTGAAAGTGGGGTTGCGGGACAGGTACTGCTCGGCGATTTCTTTGCAGACCGCATCGGAGTTCGGGTCGCCCTCGATCACCACAAAAGCGACACCGTCTGGACTGGCAATTCGACCTAGACGCATCCGCCCAGCCTAGTGAGGGCCGCTGGTCAGCCCGCGAACTGGGCTTGAAGGAACGGGGTGGAGTCCGCCATCGAGGTCAGCACCGCGCTGGAATGGTCGTCCTCGGGATAGACCTGCAGCGTCACATGCTGGCCGTTGGCCTTGAGCCGGTCGGCGAACTTCAGCGTCGACGACGGCGGCACGTCGCGGTCCTTGAGGCCGACGCCCAGGAAGATCGGCCGGTCGTAGTCCGCGACCGGGGTGCCCATGAAGTCGGCCAGCGCGCCGCGCATGCCGGGTAACGACGCGAGCGGCGCGGCGAAGAACTGTTGTGGAGTCAAGCCATCGAGCGACGCGCTGAGCGGTGCGGTGCACAACGTCTCGGCTTTGTCAGCCGCGGCCAGCCCCGCCGGCGTGAGCACACTGTTGACGGCGAGGTCGGGTCGCGCTTCACGGAAACCGGCCAGAATGTAGGCGGTGTAGGCCGACGCTATGGGTCCCAAGCCGGGTGGCAGCACCATGTCGGGACCGGCGGCGATGACCACGTCGTCGATATTGGCCGGTGTCCCGGTGGCGACTACTCCGCGGTAGTCCAGGCCTGTCCCCCGGCTGAATTCCGTCGCCCACCGGGCACTCGCCACTGCGGCGGCACCGCCCTGGGACTGGCCGACCAATGCCCACTTCGGCGACAGCGGCACGTCCAGGTGGTGCGCGGCGATCACCGAATCGATGATGGCGTGTGCGGTGGCGACGCTGTTGAGGTAACTCATCAGGCCCGGCGTGCCGAGGCCGGTGTAGTCGGATCCGACGACGGCGTATCCCTGCTCGAGCCAGTGGGACAGATACTCGTTGTCACGTTGACTGCGAGGCTGCGCGGAGGGCGTGCAGTCATCACCGAGGCCGACGGTGCCGTGCGCCCAGGCGAGGACGGGCCATCCGCCCTGTGGCACCGACCCCTTGGGGACGAACACCACTGCGGTGCTCACCGCGGACGAATCGTGTTGGTCGGTGGTCGAATACAGGATTCGGTAGGCGTGAGCCGCCGCGGTGACCGACAACAGCGGATCCAGTGGGACCGCCCTGATGAGCTCCCCCGACCGCGGCACCGGGGCTGTGAATGCCCGAGTATCCAAGCCTGACCAGTTCGGCGCGGCCGCCGATGCCCTTGGTGCCGGTGCCGCCACCAGGATCAAGCCGGCAGTGAGGGCCGCCGTCGCCCGGGAAAGGTTCGCCCGCAAAGCCATGCGCCCAACTCTAGCCGTCTTATATAGTGAGATATTCATTCATATTTTGAGAAGTCCGGTGGCACCATGGGCCTATGGCCACTTCCGTCTCCGCCGTCCGCCGCTGGTCGATGCTGGCGATCGCCCTCGGCTCGACGATGTGCGCCAACGTCTTCATCAACGGGGCCGCCTTCCTGATCCCGACGCTCCACGGGGAGCGCGGTCTGGATCTGTCTCGCGCCGGGCTGGTGTCGGCCATGCCGAGCTTCGGAATGGTGCTGACCCTCATCGCCTGGGGCTGGGTCGTCGATCGGGTCGGTGAGCGATTCGTGCTCACGGCCGGGGCGTTGCTGACCTCACTGGCGGCGTTCGCGGCGGCGTGGGCTTCGTCGTTGGTGGCGGTCGGTGCGTTCCTGCTGCTGGGCGGCATGGCGGCCGCCAGCTCCAATTCCGCGAGCGGCCGGCTGGTCGTCGGCTGGTTCCCGCCGGAACAGCGTGGACTGGTGATGGGCATTCGGCAGACGGCGCAACCACTGGGAGTGGGGTTGGGCGCCTTGGTGATTCCACGACTGGCCGAATCGTCGGGAGTCTCCGCCGCACTCTTGTTTCCCGCCATTGCGTGTTTGGTCGCGGCTGTGGTGACCGCCGTCGGCGTCATCGATCCGCCGCGGCCACCCCGATCATCGGCCCCCGCAACCGATCTGGCCAACCCGTATCGCGGGTCCTCGGCGCTGGCCCGCATCCACGCGGTGTCGGTGCTACTGGTCGTGCCGCAGTGCCTGGTGTGGACTTTCTCACTGGTGTGGCTGATGACCGCACACGGCTGGTCGGCCGGGGCTGCCGGCACGATGGTGACGGTTGCCCAATTGTGCGGCGCTGCAGGGCGAATCGGCGCCGGGCGGTGGTCGGATCTGGCGGGTTCGCGGCTACATCCGGTCCGGGTGATTGCCGTCTTGGCGGGTGTCACCATGGGGCTGCTCGCTGTGTGCGATTACCTGCACTGGCCCGTGGCGGTATTCGTCATGGTGGTGGCATCCGTTGTCACGGTCACCGATAACGGCTTGTCCTTCACCGCAATTGCCGAAATCGCCGGGCCATTTTGGAGCGGACGCGCATTGGGTGTGCAGAACACCACACAATTGCTGACGGCGGGCATCGTACCGCCGGCATTCGGTGCGCTGATCGGAGCCTTCGGCTTCCCCGCCGCGTTCGCGGTGTGCGCACTATTCCCGGTGCTGGCCGTGCCACTGGTCCCGGTGGCCGCAGATCCCTTGCGCACCAACTTTGTTGACGAGGACGAGCGGTCAGGGGTGTAACTCGGATACAAGTCGACTGCCGAACCTGCTACGCAGGCGGGCACATGGGGCCGACACACTTGCTGGATCCCCGCTGCGGCTCGGGTGCCTGACGGGGCGCAGGTGGCGGCGGGGGCGCTTCATGTACCGGTGGCGGCGGGGCCGCCTCGTGCACCGGTGATGGCGGCGGAGCCTCGTGGACCGGCGGCGGTGCCTGTCGCACCGGAGCCTGCTCCTGCGGCGCCGGGGCTTGACGTACGGGCGCCTGGCGAACCGGAGCAGGTGGAGCCATGGCCTCAGGCGCCGGCCCTTCGGGCACCGGCGCATGTTTCATCGGTGGCCCGGCCGCGGGCTGCCGCCGAAGTGACTCCTGCGGAATCGGATTCGCCGCCCCTTGCGGCAGCGGTGCCGCGCTGGGCGGCGCGAGATCCGGTACGGAAGGAGTCGCGGCCTTCGGCTCGGCCGGCGGCACCACGACGGGCTTCGGCACGGCAACCGGGCTCGGCGAACCGTCCTTGGGCACAACAGCCGTGGCTCCAGGAACGTTGCTCAGGTCAGTGCCGGCTGTGCGACCACTCGGCGCAGTCTGCGGCTTGCCTTGCGGTGCCGGCATGGGTACCGGCGCGAGCTCGGGTGCGGCGAATCCGGCCGGCACCTTCGACGGCGGCGCACTGGGGGCGACCGCCGTCAACGCCGGCGGCGCAGCAGGTGTTCGGTAGTTGTCCACGCGCGCACCAATGCCCGGAACCGGCGTCGCGGGCGTCACCGCGGCAACCTTGGCCGCGGTCGCATCGAGGTCTTTGGCGACGTCGCGGGCAGGCTTTCGCGCCAGGTCCGTCATCAGCGACCCGGAGGCAGCCGTCGCCTTGTCAGTCGAGATGAACTGAGCCAGCGAGACATTCAGCTTCACGACCGGAGACGAGGCATGCGTTGTCACATCAGTGATCGAATGTGCGGCAGTCACGGCGGTGGCCGGCGGTGCCCAGTCACGGCTGCGCGGATCGTGCCAGTCCCGGCTCATGTTCCAGTTCTGGTACTGGTTCGGGTTGAAGCCGTGGGCATGATCCCACTGTGTGCGTTCGTACACCGGATCGTCGTTCCGGAACTTCCACTGGTAGTACTGCTCGTACGGGTGGTGGTTGTCGTACCAGGCCTGATTGCGCAGGTCGTCGGGATGGTCGCGCCGCTGGCCCCATTCGTTGCGGCCGCCTCGATCCCAACCGTCGCGGTCATAGCCGGACCAGTTGTAGCCGCCCCAGTTGTAGCCCCAGCGGTCATATCCCCACCGGTCGTAGCCCCAGCGGTCATATCCCCACCGGTCGAACCCGACGACGTCGTAGCCGTACTGGTTGTAGCCGCCGAGGTCGTAGTTGTACCAGTCACCGGCGTTGTAGCCGTAGAGCTGGCCCCAGGACGGGTCGTAGTAGCCGAGGTCTTGGAGGTTCGGCGTCAACGGCGGATTCACCGGCTGCGACCAGTCCGCGGCAGGCGCGTCGGGCACGTCTGGCGGCGGCGGGACGAAGGTGTCCGACATCTGATCGATGGGTGCCGCGCTCCCGGCCGAGTCCTGGTATCCCCAGGTGGGTGCGGTGGCGCTCATCAGTGCCACTGCGGGTATCTGCGCGCCGCTGCCCGGGTCCGCGGCCTGCGGCTCGGCGGGTGGCGTGGGCAACGCCGGCAACTGCTGCGCCGAATCAGGGGTGTATTGCAGAAGTTGTTGCGTCAGTTGTAGGTAGAGGTTCTGCAGACTCGTCCGCTGTGGCGAGGGCGACAGGTAGTCCAGACCCTGTTTGGCTTCGTTGAGCGACGTACGAGCGGCTGTCAACTGGTCGGGCGTGGGCTGCTGTCCACTGCCCAGGATGTCCTGGGCCGCCTTCAGGTAGTTCACGACGGCCGTCAGCGCGACGTCCTGCGCGTGACCCGGGAACATCGTCTTCTCGACGCCCCAGAGCGTGCCTCCGGGTGTGGCCTCGTAGGACGCGCCCAGCACGCCCGCGACCAGTACCACCGTGACTCCGGCGGCGACGGCCGCTTTGCGCCTGCGGGTCCGCGGCAGGAATCTGTGCCACCGCGGTGCGGGCGCGGGAGGCGGTACGACGTGGATGGGTGGGGAACTGAAAGTCGTCATGTCGACCTCCTCAACTACGACCGGTGGCCGTCGTCGCGTCGCTCCCGACCCGCGCGATTTCGGATACAAGTGCCCGCTGGTCCGGCCGGCATTCAGGCCGGCCAGAACTACTAAGCACAACTAAAGGCTACGCAGCCGCGGTGCTCTCGCCAGTGTCTGAGCGGGATTCTCATCAACCCATAGCGCGTACACAGCGACGCACAGAAAGCTGTGGCGCCCAGCCACTTTCGGCGCAGCAGTCACACGCGCGCCCGATCGTGGGCATCAGTCAGCGCTGTGCGTCGACGAAGAACAGCACGAGCACCGCCACCAAGCCGAACAGCGCTGCGAAGAAGGCGCCGTACGCCGCATCGTCGAACCGTGGCCGCACCGTCGCGACCAGCACGGCCACCGCGGCGACCAGCACCGCTCCCGCCGGGGCGAAGAGCCAGTAATACGCCAGCGGCGCCAGCGACATTGCCGCCAGCCCAGCCGCGTAACCACCGAGTAGATACCGCGGATCGGTCTTCCGCTCGGTGCGTGGGTCAAGTGAGCTTTCATGCTCGAAAGACATGCGCACCCCCTTCCGCTATCGGTGAGCCCCCGCTCGCGGGAGTACCCCCGAAACCACCAGACATATCAACGAAATAACCACCGCAACAGGCAAATTCGTGCCACTGGGCCGGCTCATGTGCACGTCGTGAGCGGCTGCGCCTACCGCATCGACCGCCACCAGGCCCCAGCCGACTCCGCCAGAGACTGCGCCGGCGAGCACGCCGCGAGTCCAGTCCGTATCCGTCAAACGTCCCCCCGATCCGGTGCGCTCATGTCCCCCGTCGCCGGCACACCTGCTGCCAACCCGTACTGCAGATGCACGATGCCCGCCGGGCTGGACACCGGCGGCGCGAGCAGCGTCAGGTTGGCCGGCACGGCGCCCCCGTCGAACACCTTTTTTCCGACTCCCAGGACAACAGGATGCACCCAGAGATCCATCCGATCAAACAGTTTTTCGCGCAACAGGGTTTGTACGAAGTTCAGACTGCCGACCACTTTGACGTGCTCGTGCCGCTGCCGGAGCGCCCGCACCTCGGTCACCAGGTCCGCGCCGATTCGCGCAGAACCGGCCCACGACAGATCGGGTTTGCCCCGGGACGCCACGTACTTGGGGATGCGATTGAACATTTGGCCGAATGCGTCGTCCTGGTGCGGCCAATAGCCCGCGAAGATGTCGTACGTCCGCCGGCCGAGCAGCAGCGCGTCGGTGCCCTCGTAAGCCGCGCCGACCTGCTCCCCCGAGACGTCGTCGATCAGCGGCGCCTGCCAGCCTTCGAACGGAAATCCACCATCAGGGTCTTCACCGGGACCGCCCGGAGCCTGCCCGACGAGGTCGAGGGTGGCGAACAATGCGAGGCGAATCTGGCCCATTTCCAGCTCCTGACGAGTCGACGGTGTCTGTCGGTGAGATAGACCACCGACCGCCGCCAAACTCATCGGGGCAGTCCGGCTACTTCCCCGACAGAACCCGGTACTGCGCCGAAATCTGTTGGTCCACAGCAGTTTCATCGTCCCCGAAGACCTGAAACACGAATCTCTCGGTGCGCGCGAGACAGCTGAAGTGCCAGCCGAGGATGCGCCACGTCACGGTTGCGTCCGGGCGCGCATAGTCCTGCATGTGCTCGAAACACCGTGCGCCCGGGAATCCCGGAACCGGACCGGCCATCTGCACGTCCGGGTTCTTCATGATCTCGGCGCTGGTGAAGTCCAGCAGCTGCGCGGCCGAATCGGCGTTGGGGGCCTGATACACGCGTCCCCACCGCTGAGTCACCCATTGGACACCGGCCCGCTCGAACTGGGTGGTCATGCTCACCGGGTCGACCTCGAAGTGCAACCACGCCCGCGGCCGCCAGGTCCCGATCAGCACTCCTTGCTGACGGTCCGGAGTGGTGATCGTCTTGGACAACAACTGGTCGTCGCTCGGATCCTTGGGCAGGTCCGCGAGTTTCGCCGGCTCGGTCGGCACGAAGCCCTTGAGCAGCGATTGCTGCCTGCCGAGCAGGTTGGAAACCATCAGCTCGGCCCGCAACGATGCCCGGGTGGACTTGGTGGCCTTGGCCGTCACGAACTGGTACAGCACAAACCGTCCTTGCACGGTGTAGGCCGCAACTGCGCTGGCCCCGGCGCCGAAGTCCATGCCGACCGCCGGCACCGAAGTTGCACCGAGCGAGAGCTGAACGGGATACGTCGGGAACGGGGCGGCGATCAAAGGGCCGATCTGGGCCGTGAATTCGCCTGCCGCCGCGGCAGCTTGGGCGTCGTCGGGGAACATGAGGACGGCATTCTGGATTTCCAGATCGGCTTCCTTGCTCCCTGACGCCCGGAATGAGCCGAAACCGGCGACGAGCTTGTGCGCCCTGGCAATACCCTGCATGACATTGTCCGTGGATACGCCGAGCGTGTTGTCGACGCCGAACTCCGACGTCATGGTGCCCGTCCCGAGCGATCCCAACGTCGTCACCGACGAGTCGATTTCCCAAGGGCCGACCACGAATTCGGCCAGCCTGGTCGATTCGACGATCGACTGCGTAAGCGGGTTGGGCCCGGCGCTGAAGAACGGGGTGCTCGGCTTGATCTGGTAGTTACCGGTCCGCAGCTGACTGACGGCGGGTTCCGGGTCGCTCAGGGACCCTCCGAACCGCGCCGTGCCGGCGGTGGTCGTCGAACACGCCGTCACCACAGACCAACAGGTGGCCACCACGAGCGCCAGCTTCCGGATCCCCACGATCCAACACTAGCTGTGGCCGAGGCGTGCCAGCACGGATCGCACGCTCTCCGCCACCGCCTCGTTGAACGGCCCGGCGTCCCGCCGCAGGGTACGCGTCCGGATCAGAACTGTGAGCATGACCCGCTCATGTTTGGGGCCGATGAGCATGCCGGCGTCGTTGGTCGAGCCGTAATCGCCGCTGCCGGTCTTGTCCGCGCTGGTCCACTCCGCCGGCAGACCTGCGCGAAAGCGTCGGGTCGACGTGGTGGTCTCGGACATCCACCGCTGCAGCTGATATTGGCTCACCTCGGGCAGCGCGTCGCCGACGAGGATGGCACGGTACCCGCCGCAGAGAGCCCGCGGCGTGGTGGTGTCCCGCAGGTCGCCGGGCGCCGCGGTGTTGAGGTCCGGTTCCCAGCGATCCAGCCGCGTCTGCGAGTCCCCGATCGAACGGGCGAAATCGGTGACGGCGGACGGCCCACCGATGGTGCGCAGCATGATGTTTCCTGCTGCGTTGTCGCTCTGGGTCAGGGCCGCGGCGCAGATGTCCCGCAGCGCCATCCGCGCACCCACCGCCGGACTCAGTACCGGCGAGTTGACCACGATGTCTGCCGAGGTGATGGGCACCATGGCATCGAGATTCGCGTGACCGGCCTTGGCCATCTGCAAGATCCGGGCCGCCGCATACGCTTTGAAGGTCGAGCAGATCGCAAACCGCTCGTCGGCGCGGTGCTCGACCGTCGCCGATGATTCCAAATCCACTGCATAGACGCCGATTAACGCCTGGTAGCGATCTTCCAGATCCTCAAAGCTGGTTGGCTCTTCCGACTTGGCGGGCTGGCATCCGGCCAGTACACCTGTCGCGGCCAACCCGACGATGAAATCCCGTCGGCTCAGCTGTACCCCCACACATACCAGCCAATCATGCATCGGCACCCGACGCCAAGCGGGATTTTTGCGGATCACCCTTGGGCCGCACCAACAGGGCGGCCACCAGGAAGCACAATGCCCCGACGAACGTCCCGAAGTTGGCCAGCCACTCGTCGACCGTCACGCCGGTCTTGCGGACGAACGCCGCCAGCGCCGAGATCTCGAACGCGACACAGCCCATCATGTTGATCCAAGAGGCCTGCCAGTCAACGGATTTCGGCGACCACAGGCCGACGACCATGACCGCCAGCAGACCACTGAGCAGGAAGGCCAATGACCCGGCGGCATCGGGCGCCCACACGTAGCGGCGCTCGGCAAGGACAGCATGCGCCCACACCGCCGCACCGGTGCTCACGTTGAACAGGACGGTGCCCATGAATTGGATTGCCGCCGACCACCACTGAATCCCCGGCGCAGCCAGCATGTACTGCATCAAGGCGGCAGTGGTGAAGAACCACGACCCGATGAAGCACAGCACATTCGTCGCACCGGCTCCGGCCACCGAGGGAAACCCGGGGACCGTGGCAAGCGCGAAGAACGACGACCCGACCGCGAACAGCCAACACTGCCTGGTGAGAGTGGCGAAGCCGGTCACGGCATTACAGGTAGCTGCGGATCCGCTCGCCGGTCTCCGACGTCGCAAGCTTGGCATCGCCGCGCGTCGAAAGGTGCTCGGCCACGGCCTTGTCCACGCGGGCCGCGGCTTCGCTCTCACCGAGGTGAGTCAGCAGCAGCGCCACGCTCATGATGGCGGCGGTCGGATCGGCCAGGCCCTGGCCGGCGATGTCGGGCGCACTGCCGTGCACCGGCTCGAACATCGACGGGTTGGTGCCCGTCGCATCGATGTTGCCCGATGCCGCCAGGCCGATGCCGCCGGAGACGGCCGCCGCCAGGTCGGTGATGATGTCGCCGAACAGGTTGTCGGTGACGATCACATCAAACCGCTCAGGAGCGGTCACCATATGAATGGTCGCAGCGTCGACGTGCTGGTACGCGGTCTCGACGTCCGGGTACTCGGTGGCCACCTCGTCGACCGTGCGCTTCCACAGCGAACCGGCGTACGCCAGCACGTTGTTCTTGTGCACCAGGGTCAGGTGACGACGAGGCCTTCCCTGCGCCAATTCAAACGCATAGCGCACGACGCGCTCGACACCGAACCGCGTGTTGGTGGACACCTCGGTGGCCACCTCGTGCGGGGTGCCGACGCGGATCGCGCCGCCGGTGCCGGTGTATGGCCCCTCGGTGCCCTCGCGCACGACGACGAAGTCGATGTCCGGGTTTCCGGCCAGCGGGCTGTCGACGCCCGCGAACAGCCGCGACGGCCGCAGGTTCACGTGGTGATCCAGGGCGAACCGCATGGTCAGCAGCAGGCCGCGCTCGAGCACGCCGCTGGGCACCGAAGGATCTCCGATGGCGCCCAACAGGATTGCGTCGTGCGTCTTGAGCTCGTCGACCATACCCTCGGGCAGGGTCTCCCCGGTCTCGTGGTAGCGCTTGGCACCCACGTTGTACTCGGTGCGCTCGACACCCGGCAGCACGACGTCGAGGACCTTCAGCGCCTCACCGATGACCTCGGGGCCGATGCCGTCACCGGCGATGACGGCGAGCTTCACGACAGGTCCACCAGTTCCAGCGTGGTCGCGCCGACGGCCTCGCCGATCGCGCCGAGCACGTCGGCCGGCACCTCGCGGTCCAGGCGCAGCATGACCGTCGCTCCGGAGCCGTCGGAGTCCTGCGACATCTGGGCGGCCAGGATGTTGACGTCGGCGCCACCGAGGAGGGTGCCGATCTTGCCCAGGGCACCCGGCTGGTCACCGTAGTTGAGGATCAGGTTGACGCCCTGGGCGCGCAGATCCAGGTTGCGGCCGTTGACCTGGACGATCTTCTCGACCAGCTGCGGGCCGCTCAAGGTGCCCGACACGTTGACAACCGAGCCATCTGCCAAAACCGCGCGCACATCGACGACGCTGCGGTGGTTGGGGCTCTCGGTCTCGGTGCTGAGGTTGGCTTCGACGCCACGCTCGGCGGCCAGCGCCGGGGCGTTGACGAACGTCACCTGGTCCTCGATGACGGCCGAGAACAGCCCGCGCATCGCCGAAAGCTTCAGAATCTCAACGTCCTCCGACGCCAGCTCACCGAGGACCTGGACGTCCAGCGATGTCGGCAGCGCCGGTGCCAGGGCACCGACCAGCAGACCCAGCTTGCGCACCAGGTCGAGCCACGGCGCGACCTCTTCACCAACGGCACCGCCACCGACGTTGACGGCGTCCGGCACGAACTCGCCGGCCAGCGCCAGCTTCACGCTCGCGGCGACGTCGGTGCCGGCGCGGTCCTGCGCCTCTTCGGTGGAGGCACCCAGGTGCGGGGTGACGACGACCTGCGGCAGCTCGAACAGCGGGCTGTCGGTGCAGGGCTCGGTGGCGAACACGTCGAGGCCGGCGCCGCGCACGTGGCCGCTGGTGATCGCATCGGCCAGGGCCTGCTCGTCGATCAGGCCACCGCGGGCCGCGTTGACGATGATGACGCCGGGCTTGGTCTTGGCCAGCGCGTCCTTGTTGATCAGGCCGGCGGTTTCCTTGGTCTTGGGCAGGTGCACCGAGATGAAATCGGCGCGACCCAAAAGCTCATCGAGGCTCAGCAGCTCGATGCCCAGCTGGGCGGCACGCGCCTGCGAGACGTAGGGGTCGTAGGCGACGATGTGCGCGCCGAAGGCGGCGAGACGCTGCGCGACGAGCTGGCCGATGCGGCCCATGCCCACGACGCCGACGGTCTTGCCGAAGATTTCGGTGCCGGAGAACTTCGAGCGCTTCCAGGTGTGTTCGCGCAGGGTGGCGTCGGCGGCCGGAATCTGCCGGGCCGCGGCCAGCAGCAGCGCCAGGGCGTGTTCGGCGGCGCTGTGGATGTTGGAGGTCGGGGCGTTGACGACCAGCACGCCACGCGCGGTGGCGGCGTCGACGTCGACGTTGTCCAGGCCGACGCCGGCGCGGGCGACGATCTTGAGCTTGGGTGCCGCGGCCAGCACCTCGGCGTCCACCGTGGTGGCCGAGCGCACCAGCAGCGCGTCGGCGTCCGGGACGGCGGCCAGCAGTTCGGCGCGGTTGGGGCCGTCGACCCAACGGACCTCTACCTGGTCGCCGAGGGCGGCGACGGTCGATTCGGCGAGTTTGTCAGCGATGAGTACGACAGGAAGGCTCACGCGCACAGACTAGTGGTCGGTATGGCTGTCGCTCCAATCGCGGTTGCCTCGATCTGGGTTGTCACCACGCGTCACTACGATCGAGTGGTGGACGTCACCGTCGTCGGTAGTGGGCCCAACGGACTGGCCGCGGCCGTCATCTGCGCCCGAGCCGGACTGTCGGTCCGGGTCATCGAAGGCCAGCCGACCCCCGGCGGCGGCGCCCGAAGCGCCCCCGATCCCGAATATCCAGGCATTTTGCACGACGTCTGCTCAGCGGTGCATCCACTGGGGGTGGCGTCGCCGTTCTTCGCGGAATTCGACCTGGCCGCCCGCGGCGTCCAGATGGTGACGCCCGAGATCTCGTACGCCAATCCCCTGCCTTCCGGGGCGAGCGAAGCGACGGAAAAGGCCTCCGGCTGCGCAGCCATCGCATACCGCTCGCTGGATCGCACCTGCGCGGAGCTGGAATACGGCTCGTCCTGGCGGCGACTGCTCGGCCCACTGGTCGAACACGTCGATGGCGTCCTCGGCTTCTTCCTCGGCGACAAGCGTTCCCTGCCGCCGGACCTGCCGAGCACCGTCCGTGCCGGCCTCCGGGTGCTGGTTCAGGGCAGCCCGGCGTGGAGTCTTCTGCGTGGTGACGACGCGCAGGCCCTGTTCACCGGCGTCGGCACCCACGCCATCCATCCCATCCCGTCGCCCGTCAACAGCGGCGCGGGCATCATGCTCAGCACCGTCGCGCACACCGCGGGCTGGCCCGTCCCGATCGGCGGCACACAGACCATCACCGATGCGTTGATCGCCGATCTGCGGGCGCATGGTGGCGAGCTGATCACCGGTTTTCCCGTGACGAGTCCACCGGACGGCGTGGTCGTCTACGACACCTCGCCGACGGCCCTGCTCGACATCTACGGGTCCGCGGTACCGGACCGCTATGCAAACGCGTTGCGGCGCTACAAATTCGGCCCCGGCGTCTGCAAGATCGACTTCGTGCTGTCGGGCGACATCCCCTGGCGTGATCCGCGGATGGCATTGTCGCCGACGGTCCACCTGGGCGGCACCCGAGCCCAGATGGCGCACGCCGAACGCGAGATCTGGCAGGGCCGCCATGCCCACCACCCCATGACGCTCGCCTCGCTCCCCCACCTGGCCGACCCGACCCGCTTGGACACGCAGGGCCGGCGGCCGCTCTGGACGTACTGCCACGTGCCCGCGGGTTCGACCGTCGATCAGACCGAGACCGTCATGGCATTGTTCGAGGACGCCGCGCCCGGTTTCCGTGATCTGGTGGTGGCGGCCCGCGCGGTGCCGGCCGCCGAAATGTCGCGCTACAACGCAAATTACGTCGGCGGCGACATCATCGTCGGCGGCGCGACGCTCAAGGCCGCGATGATCGGTCCGACGCTGCGGGCCAACCCGTGGACCACGCCGATCCCCAAGGCCTACCTCTGTTCGTCGGCCACCCCGCCGGGCACCGGCGTGCACGGCATGGCCGGTCTCTACGCCGCCCGGACCGTGCTCCGTCGTGAATTCGGAGTGAAGACGCTGCCGTCGCTGGCGCCATAGTGTTGGCTTGGCGCATGGCCAAGCTTTCTGTGATCTATTACTCGGCGACCGGGCACGGCACTTCCCTGGCACAGCGGGTCGCGAGTACCGCCGAATCGTTGGGCGCCGAGGTGCGGCTGCGGCCCGTAGCCGAGACCGCAGCCCCTGAATCGTTCGCCCACAACGCGGCCTGGACCGCGAATTACGAAGCGACCAAGAATCTTCCGGCCGCCACGGGTGACGACATCGTCTGGGCCGACGCGGTGATCTTCGGCTCGCCGACCCGATTCGGCTCGGTTGCGTCGCAGTTGCGGGGGTTCCTGGACTCGCTCGGCGGACTCTGGTCGCAGGGCGCACTGGCGGACAAGGTCTACGCCGGGTTCACCTCGACCAACACCGCGCATGGCGGGCAGGAGACCACGCTGCTGTCGCTGTACATCACGCTGATGCACTGGGGCGGCATCATCGTCCCACCCGGCTACACCGACCCACTCAAGTTCGCCGACGGCAATCCGTACGGCGTGAGCCTGCTGGCCAACCACGACAACATCCGCCAGTTCGACGACAACACCTATGCGGCGCTGGATCACCTGGCCCGACGCGTGGTCTCGGTGGCGGACCGGTTGGGCGAATAGCCGCCGCGTTGCCCTGAAACGCCGAAAGGCCAGTTACTGCACGCTTTTTCGTGAATCGCGTGCGGCAACTGGCCAGTCGGCGTTGGGAACTGGAGACTAGGCGGTCTCGGTGATCGGCCGGTCGACCCAGCTCATCAGGTCACGCAGCTTCTTGCCGGTGACCTCGATCGGGTGCTCGGCGTTGGCCTTGCGCAGACCCTCGAGCTCCTTGTTGCCGCCCTCGACGTTGGCGACCAGGCGCTTGACGAAGGTGCCGTCCTGGATGTCCTTCAGGATGGCGCGCATGCGCTCCTTGGTGTCGGCGTCGATGACGCGCGGGCCGGACAGGTAGCCACCGAACTCCGCGGTGTCGGACACCGAGTAGTTCATGCGGGCGATGCCACCCTCGTACATCAGGTCGACGATCAGCTTGAGCTCGTGCAGCACCTCGAAGTAGGCCATCTCCGGTGCGTAGCCGGCCTCGACCATGACCTCGAAACCGGTCTTGACCAGTTCCTCGGTACCACCACAGAGGACGGCCTGCTCACCGAACAGGTCGGTCTCGGTCTCTTCCTTGAAGGTGGTCTTGATGACGCCGGCGCGGGTGCCGCCGATGCCCTTGGCGTAGGACAGCGCCAGCGCCTGGCCCTCGCCCTTGGGGTCCTGGTCGATGGCAATCAGGGCCGGGACGCCCTTGCCGTCGACGAACTGACGACGCACCAGGTGGCCGGGGCCCTTGGGGGCGACCATGCCGATGGTGACGTTGGCCGGGGGCTTGATCAGGCCGAAGTGGATGTTGAGGCCGTGGCCGAAGAACAGCGCGTCGCCGTCCTTGAGGTTGGGCTCGATGTCGTTCGTGAAGATCTCGGCCTGCGCGGTGTCGGGCGCCAGCAGCATGATGACGTCGGCCCAGGCGGCGACGTTGGCCGGGGTGTCGACCTCGAGGCCCTGCTCGGTGACCTTCTCGCGGGACTTCGAGCCCTCCTTCAGACCGACCTTGACCTGCACACCCGAGTCGCGCAGCGAAAGCGAATGCGCGTGACCCTGGCTGCCGTAGCCGATGACGCCGACCTTGCGACCCTGGATGATCGACAGGTCCGCATCGTCGTCGTAGAACATCTCAACTGCCACTTGCTTTTCCTTACCCTTGTTTCTGTTGTTGAAGCTGTGTTGTTCGAAGTCTTGCTCGGGGTCCAGCTCGGTTACTTGACCGCGCCGATGCCGCGCGGGCCGCGCGCCAACGAGACCACACCGGACTGCACCAGCTCGCGAATACCATACGGCTCCAGCACTCGCAGCAGTGCTTCGAGCTTCTCCTGGGTGCCGGTGGCCTCGACTGTCAGCGATTCGGTCGACACGTCGACGACCTTCGCCCGGAACAGGTTGACCGCCTCGATCACCTGACCACGGGTGGTGGCGTCGGCGCGCACCTTGATCAGCGCCAGCTCGCGGGAGACGGAGTTGTCCGGCTCTTGCTCGACGATCTTGATGACGTTGATCAGCTTGTTGAGCTGCTTGGTGATCTGCTCGAGCGGCAGGTCCTCGACCGAGACCACGATGGTCATGCGGGACATGTTCTTCTGCTCGGTGGCGCCGACCGCCAGCGACTGGATGTTGAAGCCGCGCCGGGAAAACAGCGCCGCCACGCGGGCGAGCACACCCGGGGTGTCCTCGACCAGGACCGACAATGTGTGGGTAGTGGTCATGGGCGCTTACACCTGATCCTCGTTGTCGAACAGCGGCCGGATATCGCGCGCCGCCATGATCTCGTCATTGCTGGTGCCGGCGGCGACCATCGGCCACACCTGGGCGTCGGCCCCGACGATGAAGTCGATGACGACGGGGCGGTCGTTGATCTCGCGGGCCTGCCGGATGACGTCCTCGACGTCCTCGGCACGCTCACAGCGCAGACCGACGCAACCCAGCGCCTCGGCCAGCATCACGAAGTCCGGGATGCGGTGCGAGTGGGTGGAGAGATTGGTCTGGCTGTAACGCTCCTCGTAGAACAGCGTCTGCCACTGCCGCACCATGCCCAGGTTGCCGTTGTTGATCAGCGCAACCTTGATCGGCGCCCCTTCGAGGGCACAGGTGGCCAGCTCCTGGTTGGTCATCTGGAAGCAGCCGTCACCGTCGATGGCCCACACCTCGGCCTCCGGGCGGGCGAACTTGGCGCCCATCGCGGCGGGGATGGAGAAGCCCATGGTGCCCAGACCGCCCGAGTTCAGCCAGGTCTTCGGGTTCTCGTACTTGATGAACTGCGCGGCCCACATCTGGTGCTGGCCGACGCCCGCGACGTACAGCGCGTCCGGTCCGGCGATCTGCCCCAGCTTCTCGATGACGAACTCCGGCGAGAGGCTGCCGTCGCTCTGCGGGCCGTAGCTCAGCGGGTACGTCTCCTTGATGCCGCCCAGGTAGGTCCACCAGTCGGCCAGGTCCAGCGTGTCGGCGGAGACGCCGTCGCGGCGCAGCGCCTCGAGCAGGTCGACGATGACGTTCTTGATGTCACCGACGATCGGCACGTCGGCATGCCGGTTCTTGCCGATCTCGGCGGGGTCGATGTCGGCGTGGATGACCTTGGCATCGGGCGCGAACGACGACAGCTGGCCGGTGACCCGGTCGTCGAAGCGGGTGCCGAGGGCGATCAGCAGGTCGCTCTTCTGCAGTGCGGCCACCGCGGACACCGTGCCGTGCATGCCCGGCATACCCATGTGCTGCGGGTGGCTGTCGGGGAACGCACCGCGCGCCATCAGGGTGGTGACGACGGGGATGCCGGTCAGTTCGGCGAGCTCCAGCAGCTCAGCTGACGCCTCACCGCGGATGACACCACCACCGACGTACAGCACGGGCTTGTGCGACGCGGCGATCAGCTTGGCGGCCTCGCGGACCTGTCGGCTGTGCGGCTTGGTGTTCGGCTTGTAGCCCGGCAGGTCGATGACCGGCGGCCAGCTGAAGGTGCACTGCGCCTGCAGCACGTCCTTCGGGATGTCGACGAGGACGGCGCCGGGACGGCCGGAGGCCGCGATATGGAACGCCTCGGCGATCACCTTGGCGATGTCGTCGCCACTGCGGACCAGGAAATTGTGCTTCGTGATCGGCATGGTGATGCCGGAGATGTCGGCTTCCTGGAACGCGTCGGTGCCGATCAGCCCGCGGCCGACCTGGCCGGTGATCGCGACCACCGGGATCGAGTCCATCTGCGCGTCGGCCAGCGGCGTGACCAGGTTGGTGGCACCCGGACCCGAGGTGGCCATCATCACGCCGACCTTGCCGGTGGCGTGCGCGTAGCCCGACGCGGCGTGGCCCGCACCCTGCTCGTGCCGGACCAGGACGTGGCGGACCTTCTTCGAGTCGTACAGCGGGTCGTAGACCGGCAGCACGGCACCGCCGGGGATGCCGAAGATGGTGTCGACGTCGAGTTCCTCGAGCGACCGGACGACCGCCTGTGCACCGGTCATCTGCTGCGGGGCAACGGCTTTGGAAGAACCGTTCACCGCACCGCTGAGGCCACCGGGGCCGTTGGGCTGCTGCGTCGACTCTGGCGGTCGCGTGGTGGGTGCGCTCACTCTTGTCCTCTTGATCGTGTTGCGGTTTTGGCGTTCTCGGGCAAACAAAAAACCCCCGTCAGCGTGGGTGGCTGTACGAGGGTTGCGCGTCGATGCTTGTAGTCGGCTTACTCAGCCTGGTCACGCACCAACGCGCCCAGTTACTACAAGCAATCCCGAGTTCTGCATAAGCAAGGACGGTAGTCCTCACGGCGCACGCAGGTCAAATCAGATCCCTTGCCGGACACACCCGGCAACCCGCTGACCCGCCGCCTGGGAAGATGGATGACGTGAGCCGCCGAACCGCATCGACCGCAGCCCGACCCCTCGTGATCAAGATTCCGGGGGTCGCCCATCTGGCGGTGGGGTTCTTCGCCATCGGACTGCTGGCCCTGGTGTTCGCCGGACCGACCTGGTGCGCGGCACTGCTCGTCATCCCGATCCTGTTGTCTGCGATGGTGATTCGCTACCGCACAGTGGCCGACAAGACGGGTGTCACCGCGCGGTCGCTGCTCGGCAGCCGGACCGTGACGTGGCAGGACATCAAGGGCCTGCGCTTCGACGGCTCGAAATGGGCCAAGGCCGAATTGACCGACGGCACCGATCTGCGCCTGCCGGGTGTGACGTTCGCGTCACTGCCGCTGCTGACCTCGGCCAGCGGTGGCGTCGTGCCCAACCCCTACAACGAATGAGCCGGCCCGCTCAACATCGATCGAGCGGACGCCGCTCAGTGCAGCGGGTTTGATCCGTTCAGCAGCATCCACACACCGATGCCCGCGCCGATGCCGATCAGCAGGCACAGGAACGACCCGATGAAGGGCCGCCGCGCCCACCCGCGGCCGGCGTCGAAGCCGTAGAGCCCCGGACCGGTCAGGGTCAGCCCCGCCGCCAGCACGATCATGGTGACCAGGTATTCGTGGCCTTCGGGCAGGAAATACGGGAAGTAACCGTGGACGGGCTGTGCGGCGACCTCCACGGCCAGCGCGTTGACGAGATAACCCAGGGCGACAGCGGCGGCCACCGGCGTGAAAAGCCCCAGCACCAGGAGGACGCCGGCCCCGATCTGCGCTCCGGTGGCGAGGTAGGTCAGTATCCCGGCGTGCTGGAAGCCGGCCGCGGCAAGTGCGTGCTGGTACCCGTTCAGCCCCTGACCGCCCCACCAGCCGAACGCCTTCTGCAGCCCGTGGACCACCAGCCAGGCGCCCAGACCGACACGCAACACCATGAGCCCGAGATCCTGGGAGCCGCGGCGTTTGGCCACGCGCACGCGCGCGTCGGTCTCCGGGTCGGGCTCAATCTCTGCCGGCTCGACGGCTTGCTGCGAGCCCCGTTCGCGGGGTTGGACGTACGGGAGCGGCTCGGGTTCGTGCATGAGATCGAACGCCATCGAGGACGGCGCCCCGGACGACATCGCCGACGGTGTAGCGGTGACCTCGGTTGCATCGTCGGACGACGCGGTGTCGAACCGCGGGATCGCGGTGGTAGCCGCCGTCTCACTGCCATCCGCACCGCCACTGCCGCGATAGGTCGTGATGGGCAGGTCGTCTTCGGGATCGACCAGGCGTGCCGACGCGGGCCTGGCGGCCGACTCATCGGGCCGTTTCCATGCGCGCGGGTCATGGGAAGTACTGGTCATAGTTGCCAGGGTAAGTGCAATTGCACTGCTGACCGTGGATTTAAGCGGTGGTTTGACCGGCTTGTTGACGGGATTTGCCCGGTCCGGCGCGCGGCCCCGACGTGGCGAGCACTGTCGAACAGTCCGTAACCTGGCGGGCATGACATTGCGGCGGTCGAGGCGGACTGCGCTGACGAGGCCCGAACGCCGGCCGGAGCGTCCCAGCTCTGCATCCGCCCGACGGGTCCTGGCGCTGTGCGCCATCGCTTTGCTGGCGTTGCCCGGCTGCGCCCGTTTCGACTCGGCCGCGTCCGAGCCGTTCACCATCGAGCCGGACCTCGGAGGGGCGCCGAGCTCGACCCCGCCGCCACCGCCTCCGCTGCCGCCGACCCCGTTCCCGAAGGCCTGCCCGGCACCGGCCGTCATGCAGGGCTGCCTGGAGAGCACCAGCGGCCTGATCATGGGCGGCGACAGCAAGACGGCGATCGTCGCCGAGCGCGTCACCGGCGCCGTCAAGGACATCGCCTTGAACGCCGAACCCAAGGTCAAGACCGTGATTCCGGTCGACGCATCGGGCGACGGCGGGCTCATGGACATCGTGCTGTCACCGAGCTACCAGCAGGACCGGCTGATGTACGCGTACATCACCACGCCCACCGACAACCGGGTGGTCCGGATAGCCGACGGCGACGTGCCGAAGCCCATCCTCACCGGCATCCCCAAGGGCCCCACGGGTAACACCGGGGCACTGATCTTCACCAGCCCGACGACCCTCATGGTCCTCACCGGCGACGCCGGCAACCCGGCGGCAGCTGCCGATCCGGCTTCGCTGGCGGGCAAGCTGCTACGCATCGAACAGCCGACGACGGTCGGCCAGGCACCACCGACCACCGCACTGTCGGGCATGGGCGCCGGCGGCTCACTGTGCATCGACGGCGCCAGCGGCGCGCTGTATGTCACCGATCGCACCCCGACCGCCGATCGGCTGCAGAAGATCACCAAGGACTCCAAGGTGTCCACGGTGTGGAGCTGGCCCGACCGTCCCGGCGTCGCCGGCTGCGTGGCGACCGACAACACCGTCATGGTCAATCTGGTCAACACCAAGAAGACGGTGGCGCTGCGGCTGTCGAAAGACACCGGCGCCGTCACCGGCGACCCTGAGGCCCTCCGCACAGACACCCACGGCCACGTCTTCGCGCTGAAGCTCTCGCCCGACGGCAACGTCTGGGGCGCCACCGTGAACAAGACTGCCGGCGACGTGGAGAAGTTCGACGACGTCGTGTTCCCGCTGTTCCCGCAGGGCGGATTCCCGCGTAGCACCGACGACAAGACGTAATTGGCGACCAACGTGCGAGGGGTCGCTCGATGATGCGCTCGTGCCCGGCCGACTTCGCGCGGCTGGCCGGCTATCTGGGTTTCGCCTGCGATGACGATTCGTGGGTCAAGCTGCGCAACCCACTGACCCTGACCAACTGGACCATGCCGGTCGTCGAGCTGCTGATGCTGATCGGCGCGGCGCTGGCCCTGGCGTACGCGCTGCGGCGGGTCCGCCGGGATCCGACCGGGATCGCCATCTGGCTGGCATCGGTGGCCTATGCCCTGGTGACCGAGCTGCCCCGCCATCCACCGGACATCTTCGCCGGCACCCGGCTCGGGGTCATGATGGTGCACAACGTGTTCAGTGTGGATTTCGTCGACGGACGGCTGCCGCTGTACATCGTGGCGTTGTATCCGGCGACCATCACCCTGGCCTATGACATCGTCCGCGCCACCGGAGTCTTCGAACGGCGCGGTGCCGTCATCGGCGCCATCTGCGTCGGCTTCGTGCACGGCTGTGTCTACGGCGTGTTCGACCATCTCGGTCCGCAGCTGCGCTGGTGGGTCTGGAACACCGCCAACCCGCTGAATCACCCGACGCTGGGCTGCGTGCCGGTCAGCAGTTGGGTCAGCCTGGCGGTGGTCGGACCCGCGGCGGTCGCGTTCCTGGCGCGGGTACTGGTCGGGCGTCGGGCGGACGCGGGCGAACCTCCCGGGCCGCGGTCGCTGGCGTGGCGCATACCGGTCATCAGCGTGCTGGCCCCCGTCATCATGGGCCTGCTCAGCCTGCCGACATTGCTCTCCGCCCACCACAGCGCGACGCAGTACGCGGTCCTCGGCGTCGAGGTGACGGTGTTCACCCTCGTGGCGGTGCCGGTCCTGATACAGGACTGGCGGATCACGCGGCGCGTCGGCACGCGGCACCCGAGCCCGTACGTCCGCGTGTTCGGCGTGCTCTATCTACTCACCTTCACGGTGCTCTGGCTGGCCGCGCTGCCGGACTTCGCCGGTGCCATCGACGGCGTCACCGGCACTGGCACGCCGACCGGCAATCTGCCCTGCGCCGCGGTGTGTTTCGTGATCGCGGGCTACTGCGTCGCGGGCGTGTCGTCACTGCGTCCGAGGACGACGCCCGCGCCGCAGGAGGCGCTGCACTAACTGCAGGCCGCGATCACCAGTTCGCGGACGCGCGCCGCGTCGGCCTGGCCCTTGGTCGCCTTCATCACCGCACCGACGATTGCGCCCGCGGCCTGGACCTTGCCACCGCGGATCTTCTCGGCGATGTCCGGCTGAGCGGCCAACGCCTCGTCGATGGCCGCCTGGATGAGCGAATCATCGCGCACCACAACAAGTCCGCGGTCGTTCATCACCTGCTCGGGCTCACCCTCGCCGGCCAGCACACCCTCGAGTACCTGACGGGCCAATTTCGCCGTCAACTTCCCTTCATCAACGAGCTTGACCACCGCGGCGACCTGGGCCGGGGTGATGGCCAGCTCGTCGAGCGTCACCTCCGACTCGTTGGCCTTCTGCACCAGGAAGTTGCCCCACCACGCGCGGGCCGCCTCGCTGGACGCGCCGTGCTCGACGGTCGCCGCGACGAGTTCCACCGCGCCGGCGTTGACGAGGTCGCGCATGACCTCGTCGGAGATGCCCCAGTCGTCCTGAATCCGCTTGCGTACCAACCACGGAAGCTCGGGAATGGTGCCGCGCAGCCGCTCCACCAACTCGGCCGACGGAGCGATGGGCTCCAGGTCCGGCTCCGGGAAGTACCGGTAGTCCTCGGCGGTCTCCTTGCTGCGGCCGGGCGTGGTGTGCCCGTCCTCATGGAAGTGCCGGGTCTCCTGCGTGATGGTGCCGCCGGCTTGCAGCACGGCAGCCTGCCGGCGCATCTCGTAGCGGACCGCGACCTCGACGCTCTTGAGTGAGTTGACGTTCTTGGTCTCAGTACGGGTACCGAACTCCGTGGCGCCCTTGAGCTTGAGCGAGACGTTCGAGTCACACCGCATCGATCCCTGGTCCATGCGCACGTCCGAAACGTCCAAGCCGCGCAACAGATCCCGCAGCGCCGTCACGTAGGCGCGGGCGATCTCCGGGGCACGTTCGCCGGCACCCTCGATGGGCTTGGTGACGATCTCGACGAGCGGCACACCCGCGCGGTTGAAGTCGGCCAGCGAGGTGGTGGCGCCCGCGATGCGGCCGGTGTCACTGCCCAGGTGGGTCAGCTTGCCGGTGTCCTCCTCCATGTGCGCGCGCTCGATCTCGACGCGCCAGGTGCTGCCGTCCTCCAACGGGACATCGAGGTAACCGTTGACGGCGATGGGCTCGTCGTACTGGCTGATCTGGTAGTTCTTCGGCTGGTCCGGGTAGAAGTAGTTCTTCCTCGCGAACCGGCCCCACGGCGCGATGTCGCAGTTCAGCGCCAAGCCGATCCGGATGGCGGACTCCACGGCGGCCCCGTTGACCACCGGCAATGCGCCCGGCAGGCCCAGGCACACCGGGCAGACCAACGTGTTCGGCTCGGCGCCGAACCGGTTCGCACAGCCACAGAACATCTTGGTCTCGGTGGACAGCTCGACATGGACTTCCATGCCCATGACGGGCTCGTACGTCGCGAGGACGTCGTCGTAGTCGAGAAGGTCTGCGTCAGCCATGCGTTGAATCCTAGTTGTCGTTCACCGGCCATTTCCTCGGCCCGGTTACCCTCCGCGGATGCTCGCACGTATCGGCGCCCTGCTGACCACCTTCGCGCTGACCACCACGCCTGTCGCTGCGGCCGCCCCAGACGGTTTCGACCTGCAAGCGCACCGCGGCGGCCGGGGCGAGACCACCGAGGAATCGCTACGTGCCTTCACCAAGGCCATCGAACTCGGCGTCAGCACGTTGGAGCTCGACATCGTCCTTTCCAAGGACGGTGCGCCGATGGTTTGGCACGACCCGACCATCCAGCCCGACAAGTGCACCGACACCGGCCCCGCCTTCCCCGGCGACCCGCAGTACCCCTATGTGGGCAAGCTCGTGCACGACCTCACCCGCGCGCAGCTGCACACGTTGGACTGCGGCCGGCTGCTCAGCGGATTCCCGGCTGCAGAGGTGGTGACCGGGAACAAGATCGCCACCCTGGATCAGGTCTTCGCGCTGGCCGACTCGCATCACGCCGGCGTCCGGTACAACATCGAGACCAAGATCGAAGCCGACAAGCCCGAATCCTCGGCCACCCCACAACAATTCATCGACGTCATCCTCGGCACCGTGCGGGCTGCGGGCAAGGCCGACAAAGTGGAGATCCAGAGTTTCGACTGGCGCACACTGCCGCTGGTCCGTCGGCAAGAGCCGCGCATCCCGCTGGTGGCGCTGTGGGACGAGACGACCTGGGTGCCGAACTCGGTGTGGACGGCCGACGTGAACCCGGCGGTGGTCACCGATCCCATCGCTGGGGCAGCGTCGGTCGGCGCGAACATCCTGTCCCCCGGCTACTCCGTCCCCTACGGACTGACGCCGAAGGATCCAGGGTTCGCGCTCGTGGCCGACACTGCGTTCATCGACCGCGCCCATGCCCTCGGGCTCACGGTGATTCCGTGGACGATCAACGACCCCGACACCATGCGGGCCCAGATCGCCGCCGGCGCCGACGGCATCATCACCGACTACCCGAGCCGGCTACGCGCGGTGGAGTCCGAACTGGGCATGCCACTGCCGCCGGCCTACCGCTAGCCGAAGAATTCCGCGGCGTCGTCGTACCGGGTCTGCGGCACCAGCTTCAGGTGACGCACCGCATCAGCCAACGGCACCCGGCCGATCTCCTGGCCCCGCAGCGACACCATCATCCCGTACTCCCCCGAGTGCGCGGCGTCGGCGGCGTTGATCCCGAACCGGGTGGCCAGCACCCGGTCATGCGCCGTCGGGGTGCCGCCGCGCTGCACGTGGCCGAGCACGGTGGTGCGGACTTCCTTGCGGATCCGCTTCTCGATCTCGATCGCCAGTTGCTGGGCGACGCCGGTGAACTTCACATGCCCGAACTCGTCAATTCCGCCGTCGCGCAACTGCATTGACCCCTCGGCCGGCCGCGCCCCTTCGGCGACGACGCAGATGAAGTGCGAATCACCCCGCACGAAGCGCTGCTTCACCAGTCGGCACACCTCTTCGACATCGAACGGCTGTTCCGGGATCAGGGTCATGTGGGCGCCGGCGGCCATGCCGGCGCCGAGCGCGATCCAGCCGGCATGGCGACCCATCACCTCGACGAGCATCACCCGCTGATGCGATTCGGCGGTGCTGTGCAGCCGGTCGATGGCCTCGGTCGCGATCATCAGCGCGGTGTCGTGGCCGAAAGTGACGTCGGTGCAATCGATGTCGTTGTCGATGGTCTTGGGCACGCCCACGACGGGCACGTTCTCCTCGGCCAGCCAGTGCGCCGCCGTCAGCGTGCCCTCCCCGCCGATCGGGATCAGCACGTCGATGCCGTTGTCCTCGAGCGTCTGCTTGATCTGGTCCAGCCCGGCCCGCAGCTTGTCGGGATTGACCCGCGCGGTACCCAGCATGGTGCCGCCCTTGGCCAGCAGCCGGTCGTTGCGGTCGTCGTTCCTGAGTTGTTCCCGACGGTTCTCCAGCAGGCCGCGCCAGCCGTCGCGGAACCCCACGACCGTCGAGCCGTACCGCACATCGCACGTGCGGACCACCGCCCGAATCACCGCGTTCAAGCCAGGACAGTCACCGCCACCGGTCAGTACGCCTATCCGCATGCCCCCATACTGCCCGCTCGCGCGCTCTCGCTCTCGCCGAACGGGCTCGCTCGGCGCTACAGCGCGGTCGGCAGCGCGCCGCGGGCGGCTTCGTAGGCCGCGCCGACGCGGTACAGCCGATCGTCCGCCAGAGCCGGCGCCATGATCTGCAGACCGACCGGCAGGTTGTCGTCGGGCGAGAGGCCCGACGGCACCGACATACCGCAGTGCCCGGCCAGGTTCAGCGGCAGCGTGCACAGGTCGAACAGGTACATCGCCAGCGGGTCGTCGACCTTCTCGCCGATGCCGAAGGCGGTGGTCGGGGTGGTCGGGGTGACCAGTACGTCGACCTTCTCGTAGGCCCGGTCCAGGTCGCGGGCGATCAGGGTGCGCACCCGCTGGGCCTGGTTGTAGTAGGCGTCGTAGTAACCCGACGACAGGGCGTAGGTGCCGATCATGATGCGGCGCTTGACTTCCGGGCCGAAGCCGGCGGCGCGAGTCAGCGCCATGACCTCTTCGGCGCTGCGCGTGCCGTCGTCGCCGACGCGCAGGCCGTAGCGCATCGCATCGAAGCGGGCCAGGTTCGAGGACACCTCGGACGGCAGGATCAGGTAATAGGCCGCCAGCGAGTAGTCGAAGTGCGGGCAGTCGACCTCTGTGATCTCGGCGCCGAGCTCGGTCAGCTGGTCCACCGCGGTGTTGAACGAGGACAGCACACCGGGCTGGTAGCCCTCGCCGGTGTGCAGCTGCTTGACCACACCGATCCGGACGCCCGACAGGTCACCGGTGGCGCCGGCGCGGGCCGCCCCGACCACGTCGGGCACGGGAGCGTCGACCGAGGTCGAATCACGCGGATCGTGACCGGCGATCACCTGGTGCAGGAGCGCGGTATCCAGCACCGTGCGAGCGCACGGCCCGCCCTGGTCCAGCGACGACGCACAGGCGATCAAGCCGTACCGCGACACCGTCCCGTAGGTGGGCTTGACGCCGACGGTCGCAGTCAGCGCGGCAGGCTGACGGATCGAGCCGCCGGTGTCGGTGCCGATAGCCAGCGGCGCCTGGAACGCCGCGAGCGCCGCGGCGCTACCGCCACCGGAACCACCCGGCACGCGGTTGACGTCCCACGGGTTGCGGGTGGGGCCGTAGGCCGAGTTCTCGGTGGACGACCCCATGGCGAACTCGTCCATGTTGGTCTTGCCGAGGATCGGGATTCCGGCCGCGCGCAGCTTGGCGGTCAGGGTCGCGTCGTACGGCGACCGCCAGCCCTCCAGAATCTTCGAGCCGGCCGTGGTCGGCGCGTCGATCGTGGTGAAAACGTCCTTGAGCGCCAACGGAACTCCGGCAAGCGGCGACGCCAGCGGCTCGCCCGCGGCCACCTGCTTGTCGACCGCGGCGGCGGCGGCCAGCGCCTCGTCGGCGCCGACATGCAGGAACGCGTGGTAGCGCTCGTCGGTGGCGGCGATCTGGTCCAGGTGCGCCCGCGTGACCTCGGTCGCCGACACGTCGCCCGCAGCGATCTTCTCGCCGAGGGTGGCCGCGTCGAAACGGATCAGGTCGCTCATTCTGCCTCTCCCAAAATGCGCGGCACGGCGAACCGGCCTTCTTCGGCCCGCGGCGCTTCAGCCAGCGCCTGGTCCTGCGTGAGGCTCGCCACCTCGACGTCCGGCCGCGTGATATTGACCTCTTTGAGAGGGTTACCGGTCGCCTCGATCCCCGTGACGTCGACGGCCTGAATCTTGCCGACGTGCGCCAGGATGGCATCGAGCTGGCCTGCGAAACTGTCCAGCTCACCGTCGGTCAGGGCGAGCCGGGCCAGATTCGCCAGATGGGCGACATCGTCCCGGGAAATCTTCGACACAGCGAAACAGCCTAGTGGGGGCCGGGACGAGCGCAGCCACGGGGAATGCATCTGAGGCGAGCGCAGCCACGGGAAATGCAGCTGAGGCGAGCGCAGCGACGGAGAATGTAACCGTGACGCGCACCGCACCCGCCCGTCCTGCCGTAGCCACGACGCTGTGCCACAGTTGTGGCGTGTCCTCCTATCTGCTTCGGGTCCAGCTCGAAGACCGCCCCGGTAGCCTCGGCTCGCTGGCGGTGGCTCTCGGCTCGGTGGGCGCCGACATCCTGTCGCTCGACGTTGTCGAGCGCGGTACGGGCTACGCCATCGACGACCTGGTGGTCGAGCTGCCGCTCGGGTCCATGCCCGACACCTTGATCACCGCCGCCGAGACCCTCAAGGGCGTGTATGTAGACAGCATCCGGCCCCACACCGGGCTGCTCGAGGCTCATCGCGAACTGGAATTGATCGACCATGTGGCCGCCGCCAAGGGCAAGGCCGCGCGCCTGCAGGTACTGGCCGACGAAGCACCGCGGGTTCTGCGGGTCGGCTGGTGCGTCGTGGTGACCGGCGGTAAGGAAGGTGTGCTGCCCCACCGCATCACCGGCAGCCCCGGTGCGCCCGAGACGCTCGCCGATTCGGCGCCGTGGCTGCCGCTGGAACACGCTGCTGCTCTGGACGCCACCGGCGACTGGGTGCCGCAGTTCTGGCGGGACATCGACACCACCCTGGCCGCGGCGCCGCTGGGCGACCCGCATACCGCGATCATGCTCGGGCGCCCGGGCGGACCGGCCTTCCGGCCGTCGGAGGTCGCCCGGCTCGGCTACCTCGCGGGCATCGTCGCGACCATCGTGCGCTAGCTGATCGCTCTCAGCCACTTCACCTGCGGGAATACGGTTCCTACAGCGCCGAAACTGCTAGCGTGAGCCGACATCTCGCTGGAGGCGCACGTGAGCACATTTCTGATCGTCATCGGTGTCCTGCTGATGATCGCGGCCATCGTCGTGGTGGTGCTCGCCTTCACCCGAGCCAAGAAGCCCGAGAAGCCCGGCGCCCGCCAGGACCCGCTCAAATCCGGCGAGGTGCCGGTGTTCGGCCCCAAACAGCTGGGCCCCGGCGCAATCGTCAGCTACGGCGGCGTCGACTACGTCGTGCGGGGCTCGGTGACCTACCGCGAAGGGCCCTTCGTCTGGTGGGAGCATCTGCTGGAAGGCGTTCAGGGCGAACCGATCTGGTTCAGCGTCGAGGAGGACGAGGGACGTCTGGAACTCGCGTTCTGGACCAAGCGGCCCGACCTGCTCCTGCAGCCCGGCGGCCCCCACACCGTCGACGGCGGGCAGTACAGCGAGGTCGAGCGCGGCACCGCGCGATACGCCTGCGAGGGCACGACGGGCCTGCCGGCGCAGGGCGAGATGAACTATGTCGACTACGCCACCGCGGGCCGCGCCGCCCTGCTGAGTTTCGAGCAGTGGTCACCGAATTCACCGTGGGAGGTGTCGACCGGCAAGGTCATGTCGCCCGGTGAGCTCACGGTGTACCCGGCTCCCCCCGCGGGTTCGTAGGCGCCATGACCCGGGGCAAGATGCTGATCCTCGCCGGAGTGCTCGCGGTCGCATCGGTGATCTGCCTGGCGATCGGCATCAGCACGGGCCGCACGATCCAGTCCTACGTCAAAGACCACTATCAGCATGTCGGCAACAACACCTACCGATGCGACGGGTCGCCGAGCGACGTGGCCGACGACCTCGCCGAGGCCCACGCGCCGCAGGCACGCGCGACGGACAGCGGCAACTACTACCTGCGGTACAGCGACTCCATCGCGATCGTCGGGCCCGGCTCAGGTCAGTCGTGCTCCATCCGGCTGGAGAGCCTGAATTCCGGATACAACCACGGCAGCTACTTCTTTCTGGGCCCTGGCTTCAGTCCGGGTTCGCCGTCGCACAGTTCCGGTGGCAGCTCGGGCGGACCGGGCGGCGTCAAGTGATACATCAGGCAATCAAATGAAACCCGAGGAGACTCCGATGTACCTGGCCGCCATCGACTTCGGCACCGTCCACACCGACGCCATCATCCAGAACATCGTCGGTTCAGTGCTGTACTTCTTGGTGGGAGTGCTGGTGCTGGCCGCCGGCTTCCTCATGGTCGACGTGTTGACACCCGGCAACCTGCGCCGGCAGGTGTTCGTCGAACGGCGGCCCAACGCGGTGGCGGTCACCGCCGCGATGGATGTCTCGCTGGCCGCCATCATCATCACCGCGATCCACTCGAGCTCCGACCGGCTCGGGCAGGGCTTGATCGACACGTTGATCTACGGGCTGATCGGCGTCGCCCTTCAGGGCCTGGCCCTGGTGGCCGTGGAGTTGTTGGCGCCCGGCCACTTCCGGGGCGACATCCACGCCGAGAACTTCCACCCCGCCGCCGTGGCGGTCGCCGTGGTGCTGCTGGCCGTCGGCGGCATCAACGCCGCCGCTCTCACCTGATGGTGACGGAAACCCCAGAGGCCCAGGCGGCCCCTGGACCCGCGGTCGGAACGCGTTGGCGTGCGCTGCTTTTGGCGGCGGTGGCGGCGTGCGCCGCGTGCGGCATCGTCTATGAGCTTGCGCTGCTGACCCTTTCGACGAGCCTGAACGGCGGCGGCGTGGTGTCGACGTCACTGATCGTCGCGGGCTACGTCGCAGCCCTGGGCGTCGGTGGGCTGTTGGCCAAGGCCCTGCTGGCCCGCGCGGCGATCGGCTTCATCGCGGTGGAGACGGCACTGGGTGTCGTGGGCGGCCTGTCGGCGACGGTGCTGTACGTGACGTTCGCATTCCTGGGTGATTCCGATTGGGTGCTGGGTGTCGCGACAGCCCTGATCGGCGGTTTGGTCGGCGCGGAAGTACCGCTGCTGATGACGTTGTTGCAGCGGGGCCGGGTCGCCGGGGCCACCGATGCCGGCCGGGTGCTGGCCAACCTCAATGCCGCCGACTATCTGGGCGCCCTGCTGGGCGGCCTGGCGTGGCCATTTCTGGTCTTGCCGTACCTGGGCATGATCCGCGGCGCGGCCGCCACCGGAATGATCAACCTGGCTGCCGCAGCGGTGGTTTCGGTTTTTCTGTTGCGCCGCATCCTGAGCCGGCGGGAATTCATCGGCGCGCTGAGCGCACTGGTGCTGGCGTTCGCGGTGCTGGCCGGGTTGATGGCAGCCGCCGACGGCATCGAGACCACGTCGCGACAGCGGCTGTATGCCGATCCGATTGTGGCCTATCGGCATTCGGCCTACCAGGAGATCGTGGTGACCCGCCGTGGCGATGACACCCGGCTGTATCTCGATGGCGGATTGCAGTTCTCGACCCGCGACGAGTACCGGTACACCGAATCGCTGGTGTATCCGGCGTTGGGCCACGGCGCCCACTCAGTGCTCGTGATCGGTGGTGGCGACGGCCTGGCAGCGCGGGAATTGTTGCGTCAGAAAGGTATCGACCGAATCGTCCAGGTCGAACTGGACCCCGCGGTGGTCACGATTGCGCGCACCACATTGCGGGACGCCAACGCCGGTGCGCTCGACGATCCGCGCCTTCATCTGATTCTCGATGACGCCATGACATGGCTGCGGGTCCCGCACCCCGATGTCGTGCCGGCGGGCGGATTCGATGCGGTCGTCGTCGATCTGCCGGATCCCGACAACCCGGTGCTCGGCCGGCTGTATTCGACGGAGTTCTACAGCCTTGCCGCCCGGGCACTGGCGCCCCAGGGACTGTTGGTGGTGCAGTCCGGCAGTCCGTACTCGACGCCGACGGTGTTCTGGCGCACGGTGTCCACCATCGCGTCCGCGGGATTGGCCGTGACGCCCTACCACGTCGAGGTGCCGACATTCGGCGACTGGGGTTTCACGCTGGCCCGACGCGGTCCGGTACCACCAGCGCCGATGATGCCCAAAGACGCTCCCCCGCTGCGCTTTCTGAATCAGCAGGTGCTCGACGCCGCCATGGTCTTCGCGCCCGACACTGCGCCACAACACCTGCCGCCGTCGACCCTCGAGCATCCACTGATCGTCGACGACATGCGCCGTGGTTATCGGTAGAGCACCGAACCGACGAGCACCGCGGCCAACACGGCGCTGACCACAGGCCGGCCCAAGCCGAGTCCGCCGGCCGCGCTTTCGTTCGTCAACAGATAGGCCACCGCCGCGCCCAGTGGGCGCGTCAGGACGAAGCAGCCCCAGAAACCTGCTGTCGACATCCCGCCGAACCGGCGGCACGCCAGCGCCACACCGCCGATCAGAGCCGCCCACAGCACGACCTGCAGCGCCGGATGCGGCAATATCGACATCGGCGTCATATGGGTCAGCGCAGTCCCGATCCCGAACGCCGCCAAGGTAATCGCCCAGAACCAGCCTTCGGATCGGCGGGTGCCCACAGCGAGCAACGCCGTCATCCCCACGTTGGCGCGACCCAGCGCCAGCAGCCCTAGTGAACCGGCGAGGCACACGGCGGCGATTGCCGGGTACGGGAGCCCGAGCGCGACGTGCAACCCGTTTGCGATCTCCGTTCCCACGGCACCGGCCATCAGCATTGCGGACCAGAACGCCAGCGGCCTCAAGCGGTCGGCGCGCAGTTGAACCACAAAGGCTATGGCCAGGGCCGCCATGAGCAGCGCCGTCGCAACCGCCCGGCCAAGGTGGTCATAGAGGTAATCCGGCCAGAACACCGACGCGGCGGTGATCAACGTCTTGCTCACCCAGAACCGCGCGGTGATTGCCGGGATTCTGCGGGACGCTGCCGCCGCCATCGAGATCAGAGCGCGTCCGGCCCATCCTCCAACAACCGCCGGAAGCCGTCCTCGTCGAGGATGGGCACACCGAGCTCAACGGCCTTGTCGTACTTGGACCCTGGTGCGTCACCGGCCACCACATAGGCGGTCTTCTTCGACACCGAGCCGGCCGCCTTGCCGCCGCGGACCAGGATCGCTTCTTTGGCCTCGTCACGCGAGAACCCGGTCAACGAGCCGGTCACCACAATGGACAGGCCTTCCAGCGTGCGCTCGATGCCGGCGTCACGTTCGTCGGCCATGCGCACACCTGCGGCCCGCCACTTGTCCACGATGGCGCGGTGCCAGTCGACGGTGAACCAGTCGATCACCGCCGCGGCGATGGTCGGACCGACGCCCTCGACCGCGGCCAGCTGTTCCTCGGAGGCTTCGGTAATCGATTGCAGGTCGCCGAATTCCGCGGCGAGCGCGCGGGCCGCTGTCGGGCCGACGTGCCGGATGGACAGCGCCACCAGCACTCGCCACAGCGGCTGCTGCTTGGCCCTGCCGAGGTGGGCCAGCAGGCGAGCGCCGTTGGCGGAGAGTTCGCCCTTCTGGGTCTTGAACAGGTTGGTGCGCAATAGGTCGTCGGCGGTGAGATCGAAGATGTCGCCCTCGTCGGTGATCACACCGGCGGCCAGCAGCGCGGTGGCCGCCTCGTAGCCGAGGCCCTCGATGTCGAAGGCCCCGCGGCCCGCGACGTGGAACACGCGCTCACGCAGCTGCGCCGGGCATGACCGGGTATTGGGGCAGCGAATATCGGCGTCGCCTTCCTTCGACGGCGCCAGCGTGCTGCCGCACTCGGGACATGTTGCGGGCATGACGAATTCGCGCTCGGTGCCGTCACGCAGGTCGACCACCGGGCCGAGCACCTCGGGGATGACGTCACCGGCCTTACGGATCACCACGGTGTCGCCGATCAGCACGCCTTTGCGCTTGACCTCGGTGGCGTTGTGCAGCGTCGCCAACCCGACCGTCGATCCCGCCACGGTGACGGGCTCCATATAGGCGAATGGCGTGACGCGGCCGGTGCGCCCCACGCTGACCCGGATGTCGAGCAGCTTGGTGGTGACTTCCTCGGGCGGGTACTTGTAGGCGATGGCCCACCGGGGCGCGCGACTGGTGGCCCCGAGCCGCCGCTGCAGCGTCCGGTCATCCAGTTTGACCACCACACCGTCGATTTCGTGATCGACATCATGACGATGCTCGCCCCAGTAGGCGACGCGTTCGGCCACCGCGGCGATGCCCGTGACGCGGGTGGTGTGGTCCGATACCGGCAGCCCCCAGCCCTTCAGCGCGCGATACGCGTCGTGCAGCGACGCCGGCTCAAAGCCTTCGGTAAGGCCCAGACCGTGGCAGATCATGTGCAGCCGACGGCGTGCGGTGACGGCCGGATTCTTCTGCCGCAACGACCCCGCGGCGCTGTTCCGCGGATTGGCGAACGGCGGCTTGCCTTCCTCCACCAGGCTGGCGTTGAGCGCGGCGAAGTCCTCGAGGCGGAAGTACACCTCGCCGCGGACTTCCAGCACGGCGGGCACCGGGAACTCATCGGTGCCGGTGAGCACCTCGGGCACGTCGGTGATGGTGCGGGCGTTGAGCGTCACATCCTCACCAGTGCGGCCGTCGCCACGGGTGGCGCCGCGGACCAGTTTGCCGTCGCGGTAGACCAGCGCGAGCGCGACGCCGTCGACCTTGAGCTCGCAAAGGTACTCCAGATCCCTGCCGAGCTCGTTGGTGAGCCGGGCCGCCCATGCCGTCAGCTCGTCGCTGTTGAACGCGTTGTCGAGCGACAGCATGCGTTCCAGGTGCTGCGCCTCCCCGAACTCGGTGGCGAACCCGGCGCCGCCCACGAGTTGCGTCGGCGAATCCGGGGTCCGCAGTTCGGGGTACATGTCCTCCAGCTGCTGCAGCTGCCCCAGCAGCTTGTCGAACTCACCGTCGGAGATGACCGGTGCGTCCTTGACGTAGTAGCGGAACTGATGGCCGCGAACTTCTTCGGCCAGTTCCAGCCATTGCCGGCGCACGTCGGGATCGGGTGAGCTCACCCGGTAAGGCTAGCGAAGGGGTCGGACACGGCGAGTGTCGATAGGCTGGGCATGTGCCGCATCCGATCATGTTCGACGATGACGACCCCGGCCTGGCGGAGTTGCGGACGGCGGCACTGAGCTTCCCCGAGGCCTTCGAGAAGGTGTCCTGGGGCCGGCCCGTATTCTGCGCGCCCAAGATGTTCGCGATGTACGGCGGCAACTCGAAGACGACGGGCGAAATGGTCGCGTATCCGCATTCGGTCCTGGTCAAGGTCGACGAGTCCGACCGCGCCGCACTGGAACAGGATTCGCGCTTCTACTACCCCGCCTACCTGGGCCCGTCGGGCTGGCTCGGGCTCGATTTCACCGTGGCGAAGGTCGACTGGGACGAGGTCCGCGAACTGGTGGACGCATCGTTCCGGCTGATCGCGACGAAACGGTTGGTCAAGCTGCTCGACGAGCGATGAGGTACGCCTGCGGGGTGCACTCGATTCCGTCGTCGGGTTGCCGAACCAGTTCGGCGTAGACGCGCAGTCCACTCTTCGACAACAGGTCTGCGACGGCATCCGGTCGACGTCGGATGAACGTCAAGTTCACCTGCGCACCATCGAAGTCCGTCAGCACCCGCGGTTGCTCGCCGATCTGGAACGCCACAAGCACCACCCCGCCGGGCGCCAGCACCCGGTGAAACTCGGCAAACACTGCCGGCAGATGCGTGTCCGGGACATGGATGATCGAGTACCAGGCGCAGAGCCCGCCGACGCTGCCGTCGGCCACATCGAGGTCCAGCATCGACCCAACCCGAAAAGACAGACCCGGGTTGTGCTGTCGTGCCTGCGCAATCACGTTGGGCGACAGATCGATTCCGGTGACGTCCAGGCCGGCGGCGGCAAGTGCCGCGGTGGCCACGCCGCTACCGCACCCCACATCGAGCACACCGGCCGCGGGGTCCACGAGCGCGGCGAAGGCGCCGATCATGGCGCGGTCCACCGGCCTGTCGTCGAGATGGCGCTGGAAGCGCGCGACGTAGTGCGCGGCACTGCGGTCGTAGCCGTCACGGGTCATCGCGACAAATTCGGGCTCCACGGCAGCACTGTCACGCACGCCGAAACCACCTCCGCTTCACGCCATTCAGTCAGGACTCGATGCTAGCCGCGCCCGCCGGTGCAGGAGCCATACTCCACCGAGGCCCAGCGCAGCATCCTCCACGACGGTGGCGACATTCCACGCCCCTGCGCGATCGCCGCTGACGATCGCCCACAGCCGGACGACGGCCAGCAGCAGCGCGGCCGCTGACCAGGAGCTCACGAAAGCATCCCGATCCCGACCCCTCGCGTACACCACCAGGCCGTAGCCCAATCCAGCGTTGAGAGCACCGATCTCCCTTTGGTACCACCGGTTTCGCTCCCATCCGTAGTGGTCCGCGACCTTGTCGGGCGCGAGCAGGTGGCCGCCGAAGGCGCCGACGGCCATGGCGAGAGCGCCAGTCCCGATAAACCACTCGCCCGAGCTGAGGCGCGATTCCGGCCGCACCTTGCCTGCGATATCGAACATTGTTCCTCCTATTGACTGATTATCAGTCAATCTGCCACAGTAGAACCGGTCAGCCGGAAAGGTCAACGCTTCCGGCCCAATTCAGTCGGAGGACTCCATGACCACAGACGGCCGAATGACTCTGCGGGACAAGCGAATAATTCTCACCGGCGCATCAAGCGGGATCGGGCGAGCGCTTGCCGGCGCCCTCGCAGACGAGGGTGCGCTGCTGGTCTTGGCCGCCCGCCGCAAACCGCTGCTCGACGAACTCGCCACCGAGATCAACGATCGCGGCAATGCTCGCCCCACCGTCATCACCGCCGACCTGTCCGAGCCCGGCGCGGCATCAGTTCTGGGCGCAGCGGCGCTGGAGACGTTCGGCGGTACCGCTGACATCCTGATCAACAACGCCGGCACCAATCTGACCGGCGCCCAGTCGCGCATCGCGGACGCACCGGAAGCACGTGCCGTCTTCGAAACCAACGTCTGGTCGCCCCTCGCGCTGACGGCTGCGGTGTTGCCCGCGATGCACGCCGCCGGCTCGGGCACCATCGTCAACGTCACCTCGACTGTGCAATCGGTGCCGTTACCGCTTCTCGGCTACTACGCAGCATCGAAAGCCGCCCTGGCACAGGCAACCCGTTCCTTGTGCCGGGAACTCGCCGAAACTCCGATCAACGTCATGGAAGTGATACCCGGAGCCACCGACACCGCACTTCGTGACATCGATGAACTGCCGTGGAAGACCACGCCGCCACGCACTCTGCCACCCGTCGCACCTACAGCGACCGCCACAGTCATCGTTCGCGCCCTCAAGCGCGGCGCCGACCGCGTCGTCTACCCGGCGTACTCGCTGGTCCCGCTGGAGGTGCCGGCGTTCGGACGCCTGGTCGCGACCATCGGCGGGCGCCGCGTCGACACGCTCGGGGCCATCGGGGCCCCGGCATGACGTCGCCGACGCGCTGCGCCGGTCTCAGAATCGACGCAGCTGACCTCGATCAGACCCGGGCGGGTGCACCGAACCGGTTGGCGCACATCGTATTCAAGACCCCGCGCCCTGCCGAGATGACCGACTGGTACGCCACCGTTCTGGATGCCGTAGTGGTGTTCGCCGACAAGCGGATCGCCTTCTTGACCTACGACCAGGAACACCACCGGGTGGCATTGATCAAAGTTCCCGGCGTGCTGCGTTTTCCGGGAACGGTCTGGAAGTTGCACCGCAAGGTGTACGGCGTCGACCACGTCGCCTTCACCTACGACCGGCTCGATGATCTGGTCGCAACGTACCGACGTCTGTCTGATGCCGGTATCGCACCGGTGTGGTGCATCAACCATGGGCCGACCACATCGATGTACTACGAGGACCCGGACGGCAATCGAGTCGAGCTGCAAGTCGACAACTTCGCCACCAACTCCGAACTGCTCCAATGGTTGTCGAGCGGCGAGTTCGACGAGAACGCCATCGGCGTCGAATTCGACCCCGAGGTACTCGAACGCCGGCTCTCAGCCGGTGTGCCCGCGACGACGTTGGCCGAACGGGGATCCGCGCCGCCCGACGGCCGCAGGCCCCGGTCCGGACTGCGCACGCTGCGCTGGAAAACTCTCTGAGGACGACAATGCGCCTGGCCACCTTCTCCACCGATGACAGGTCGATGCACGTCGGCGTCGTGATCGCCGACGAAATAGCCGATCTGACCGCCGCCCCGGGAGGTCCGCGGAGCATGCTGAGCGTGCTGGCGCGCCCGGATTGGCGCGAGTCGGTCACATCGCTGCTCGGCGCGGCGCCCCGAATCGCGCTGTCAGCGGCGAAACTGCATGCACCGGTTCCCGCACCGCCGAAGTTCATGGCGATCGGACTCAACGCCCGCGACCACCGCAAAGACGTCAATGCCCGGTGGTTGATCCGCGAGCCCAAACTCATCCTGCTTGCGGCGGGCTATCTACTGGCCCATCCCCGGCCGAAGCACCCGTTCTTCTTTGCCAAGGCCACGTCGAGCGTTGTCGGCCCCACTGATCCGATCTTGTTGCCGGGCAGCACCTCTCGCGTCGACTGGGAGGGTGAGCTTGCCGTGGTCATCGGTGCCACCATCCATGATGTCGATCGCGAAACGGCGCGTCGGAGCATTGCCGGGTACCTCGTCGCCAACGATGTCTCCGTGCGCGACTGGCAGTTCGACAACCCGACATCCGCGGCGCTCGCGAAGAGCTACCCGAGCCACGGTCCCCTGGGACCGTGGCTGGTCACCGTCGACCGCGTCGATCCAGCCGACATGGAACTGCGTACCTACCTCAATGGCGAACTGCGGCAACGAGGCCGCATCGCCGACCTCATCCTGTCCCCTGCCGAGATCGTCAGCCGGCTCAGTCGATTCTGCGTGCTACAACCCGGCGATGTCATAGCCTGCGGCACCTTCGCCGGTACCGGATGGCCCTCCGGGCGATTCCTGCAGTCCGGCGACACCGTTCGGGTGGAAATCGACGGCATCGGACACCTCGCCAACCCAGTCGTTGCAACCTCACCGGCTAGCCTGCAGTGATGACCGCCGACAACGCCGCCGCAGCCACCGTCGACCGCAGGCAGGCGATCATCGACGCGGCACGGGCACTGTTCGCGACTCGGCCGTATGACCAGGTGACCACCATCGAAATCGCCAAGAAGGCCGGGGTGGCCTACGGGCTCATCGCCCACCACTTCGAAAACAAGCGCGGCCTCTACCTCGCGGTGATGAGTCAGATCGCCGACGAGATCGCCGCGGTGCAACTCGCGCCGCCTCCGCCCGGCTCATCGCTGGCCGACCGGCTGCGGCACGGTCTGCGCCATCAGATCGCCTATATCGACACCCACGCCGACACCTTCATTCCCCTGATGCGCGGAGCGCTCGGCGCCGACCCTGAACATCAAGCTGCCATCGCCAATCTGCGTTGGATTGGGGCACAACGGATCCTGCTCGCCCTCGGCATCACCGAACCCGTGCCGCCCACTTTGCGCACCGCCATGCGGGGCTGGGTCGGGTACCTCGATGAGATGATGATCGACCGCATCACCCACCGCGACACCGATGCAGATGCCCTCGTCGAACTCGCGACCGCAGCGCTGGCGAGCACCCTGCTCACGGCCGCGGCGATCGAGCCGGCAATCGTCTACCCCGCTGAGGCGCACCGCGAACTCGCCGCCCTGGCCACGCATGTGACCGCAGACTGATCCGGCCCGTCAACCCGAGCCGTGCTGCGCCACACCGTCAGTCCTCGTGGAATCCGGGCACCCACTTCTCGACGATCTCGGCATAGTTGATGGTCGCGTCGAGCTGCGCGGCGATACCGAGCAGGCCACCCAGTACCCGGAACATCATCAGATAGTTGGGCGGCAGGTTCAGCTGACGGCTGGTCTTGAACGTCGCGGCGAACTGTTCACTGCGGATGTCTGCCGCGGTGGCGGCGACGCCCTGCAGCCACCTGCGGCTGAAGTGGAAGCTCTTGTGCCGCAACGGTTCGATGTACGGCAGCAGGTAGGCGTTGATCTCTTCGTGAGAGACGGTGGCCCCAGCGGGAATGAAGCCCTCTTCCCTGAGGTAGGCCGTCATCTCCTCCCACTTCTCATCGCGCGCGAGTCGCAGGATGGGACCGGTCGCGCGCGGCAGACCGCCCTCGTGGACCGCGACGGCGCCGAAATCCATGACACCGAACCGGCCGTCATCGAGCAACATGAAATTGCCGGGATGGGTGTCGACATGGAGCAGGCCGCAGCGATACGGAGCGCTGATGGTGACTTCCAACAGCAGGTGCGCGCAGTTGTTGCGCTCTTCCTCGGTGCCATTGGCGATGATCTCGGAGAGCTTGCGGCCCTCCATCCACTCCGTGATGACCACCTTCGGCGACGACGCGACGACCGCCGGGACGTAGAACTGCGGATCCCCCGCAAACGCCTTGGCGAACGCACGCTGATAGTCCGCCTCAATGCGGTAGTTCAGTTCTTCCTCGGTGCGCTCGATGAGCTCGTCGATGATGCTCTTGACGTCGGCACCGGGAACCACCTGTTTGAAGAGCGACGTCAGCATTCGCAGCGTCTTGAGGTCGGCGCGCACCGCCTCCTCGGCACCGGGGTACTGCACCTTCACCGCCACTCTGCGGCCGTCGCTCCACACGGCGCTGTGCACCTGGCCGATGCTCGCGGAGGCGACGGGCTTGTCGTCGAAGGACTGGAAGCGCTCGCGCCATTTGGTGCCCAGCTGGGCATCGAGCACTCGGTGCACCTTGTCCGCCGGCAGCGGCGGGGCGTCACTCTGCAGTTTGGTCAGCGCTTCGCGATAGGGCTCGGCGTACGCCGGCGGGATGGCGGCCTCCATGACCGAAAGCGCTTGCCCGAGCTTCATGGCGGCGCCCTTGAGTTCCCCCAGCACCTGGAACAGCTGCTCGGCAGCCTTCTCGACCAGCTCGGCGTTGACGTCCTCTTTCGACTTGCCGGCCATGCGTTTGCCGACGCCCAGGACGGCGCGGCCGGCGATACCGGCCGGAAGGGTTGCCAGTTTGACGGCACGCCCGGTGCGGCCACGGCGAATTTCAGCCATGGCGTCGATCTTGGCTTTCTTAGCCGATCTTGACAACAACCCCGGCCAGAACCCTACGAAACCGGCACAACCACCAGTTCGTGCGGCTGGTTGTTCATCGACACACAGCCGTCGTCCGTGACCACGACGATGTCCTCGATCCGGGCACCCCACTGCCCCGCGAAATACACGCCGGGCTCGATGCTGAACGCCATGCCCGGCTCGAGCGTGAGCGCATTACCCGCCACGATGTAGGGCTCCTCGTGGACCGACAGCCCGATGCCGTGGCCGGTGCGGTGTACGAACGCCTCGGCAAGCCCTTCCGCCGCAAGCACGTCGCGGGCCGCGGCGTCGATCTGTTCGGCGGTCATCCCGGGCCGCACGGCCGCCACTGCTGCCGCCTGTGCCCGCTGCAGCACCGAATACTGTTGCGCCACGACCGGATCGGGTTCGCCGATGCTATAGGTCCTGGTGCAATCCGAGTTGTAGCCGGGCTCGACCGGCCCGCCAATGTCGACGACGACGATGTCACCCACCTGCAATTGCCGGTCCGAGCATTCGTGGTGCGGGTCCGCGCCGTTCGGGCCGGAGCCGACGATGATGAACGCCACCTCTGAATGACCCTCGGCGACAATCGCTTCGGCGATGTCGGCAGACACGTCGGCCTCGGTGCGGCCCGGCACCAGGAACTCCGGTACCCGCGCGTGCACCCGGTCGATGGCCGCGCCGGCCTTCATCAGGGCGTCGATTTCGCTGGGGTCCTTGATCATTCGCAACTGCCGCAGCACGTCGGTGGCCAGCACCGGCACGGCCCCGAGGACCGACGCCAACGGCAGCAGATGCAGTGCGGGCATGGCATCGGTCACCGCGACGGCACTGCCCGGCAACGCGGCAGCCACCAGCTCGTAGGGGTTGTCGCCGTCGACCCAATCCCGAACCGTCAGGCCCAGTTCCAGGATGGCCGACTCTTTCAGCGACGCCAGCTCCAGCCGCGGCACCACGACCGTCGGCGTCGACCCGTCAGCCGGCACCACGAGGGCCGTCAACCGCTCGAAGGTCTGCGCGCGCGAGCCCACCAGATACCGGAGGTCATACCCCGGGGTGATGACCAGCCCGGCCAGCCCGGCGGCGTGCGCAGCCGCGGCGGCCGAGCGCAGGCGCGCGGCATAGACGTCGGTGTTGAATCGGCCTGAGCTCATGGCAATAGGCTAGTGCGATGCTGATCGACATCCGTGACAGGCGGGCCCGAGGATGAATGAGCCGAGCGTGAGCCAGCCGATCCTGCTCCTCGACGGCGCCAGCATGTGGTTCCGGTCGTACTTCGGGGTGCCGTCCTCGATCACCGCACCCGACGGCCGCCCCGTCAACGCGGTCCGCGGCTTCATCGACAACATCGCCGCCCTGGTCACCCAGCATCGCCCCAGCCGCCTGGTGGTGTGCCTGGACCTGGATTGGCGTCCGCAGTGGCGCGTCGACCTGATCCCGTCGTACAAGGCGCACCGGGTCGAGGAGATCACTCCCGGCGACGCCCCTGACATCGAGGAAGTGCCCGACGACCTCACCCCGCAGGTCGCCATGATCATGGAGCTGCTCGACGCATTCGGTATCGCCACCGCCGGCGCACCGGGTTTCGAAGCCGACGACGTGCTCGGCACGCTGGCGACCCGCGAACAGACCAGCCCCGCAATCGTGGTCAGCGGCGACCGTGACCTGTTGCAGTTGGCCAGCGATGACGGACCGGGAATCAGGGTGTTCTACATCGGCCGCGGTCTGGCCAAGGCGGTGCTCTACGGGCCCGCCGAGGTCGCCGAGAGCTACGGCGTCCCGCTGCATCGCGCCGGCGCCGCGTACGCCGAGCTGGCATTGATGCGCGGCGACGCGTCCGACGGGTTGCCGGGCGTCGCCGGCATCGGCGAGAAGACGGCGGCGACCCTGCTGCAGACCTACGGCTCGCTGACGGCGATCGAGGCCGCCGCACAGGACCCGACCTCGAAAATGGCTGCGGCACAACGCAAGAAACTTCTTGCCGCTGCCGACTACATCACCGCCGCACTGCCCGTCGTCCTTGTCGCGACTGATGCGCCGGTGTCGATCTCAACCGAGTCCGACGCGCTGCCGCTCGCAGCCCGCGATCCACAAAGCGTGACCGACCTGGCCGCCAAGTACGGCGTCACCAACTCGATCGCGCGGCTGCAGAAAGCCCTCGACAAGCTCTAGCCCACCAAAAAATGTCCCCCCACACGCTCGGCGTGTTGGGGGGACATTGGGGACTGGTGGCGAGAAACGCTACTTCGGGCGGCCGACCTCGTAGGTGCCGCTGTCGTCTTTGAAGGTGACCTTGACGGTGCGCTTGGTGCCGTCGATGTTCACGTCGCAGTCGAACGTCTGCCCGGACTTGACCTCAGGGTCGGTGCCGTTGTTGCACTTGACGTCCTTGACGTTCTTGGCGCCGTAACCGTTGGTCTCGTCGGTCAGGACCTTCTGCACGCCGGACTGCGCGGCATTGACGTCGAGCTTGGTGGTGACGAAGAAGCCCGGCCACAGGAAACCGAGCACGCCGACGACCGCGACGATGATCGCGGCCACGACCCCACCGATGATCAGCAGTGTCTTGTTCGACTTCTTGGCTGCCGATGCGCCGAACTGCTGGTCGAACTGCTGCCCTGCGGCGCCTTCACCGAACTGCGGCTGACCGTACTGTCCGGGCTGGCCGTACTGGGGCTGGCCGTACTGCGGTTGTCCGTACTGCGGCTGACCGTAGGCGCCCGGCTGGGGGTAGGCCTGCTGCGGATAGCCCTGCGGGTACTGCTGCTGCGGGTAACCGGGAACCTGCTGCGCTCCGGGCTGCGCGGCACCGGGCTGAACTCCCGGGTACTGCTGCTGGTACTGCTCCGGGTTGTAGGCCGGCTGCTGCCCCCACGCCGGGGCGGCAGTGGTCGGCTGCTCGGCGCCGGACGCCGGCTGCCCCCAAGCGGGCTGCTGACCTTGCCACTGCTGTGACGGATCAGTTCCCTCTGGACCGCTCATCGTCTCTCCTCGGTGCTCTACTGCTCGGACATCATCCGGGCTGCTGGTCAACCACACTACCGGTGCCGCCGTTCCTGGATGACCTGCACGCGGGGCGCGTGTCTGGGCATTACCTGACCCGGCCGGCCTTAGTGTCGCGGTATGACGGACCAAATCCGGCTCGGTAACGCCATCTTGACCCGCGTCACGGAAACCCAGGTTCAAATCCCCACGTCGCTGTGGCCGTCGACACCGCCGGAGGCCTGGCACGCCGAGGCCGAACTGCTCGCCCCGCGGTTCTGGAACCCCGAGACCGACCTGTTCCGGATCGCGATCCAAAGCTGGGTGTTGCAGGTCGACGGGCTGACCATCGTCATCGACACCGGCGCGGGCAACGACCGGCACCGCCCGCACATGCTGCCGCTGGATCACCTCAGCACCCCGTTTCTCGACAACATGCGCGCTGCCGGCATCGACCCGGCCGATGTCGACGTCGTCCTGAATACGCATCTGCACACCGACCATGTCGGCTGGAACACCCAATTGGTCGACGGCGCCTGGGTCCCCACTTTCCCCAACGCCCGCTATCTGATGTCCGAGGCCGACTACCGGTTCTTCGCCCCCGACAATCCGGAAACCACGGACGAGATGCGAACGGTGTTCGAGGACAGTGTCATTCCCGTGGCGGACCAGACCGAGCAGTTCTCCGGTGACTACCAGCTGAGCGACTCGGTGTGGCTGCGCCCGGCCCCAGGCCATACGCCGGGTTCGTCGGTGCTGTGGCTCGATGCCGGCAAGCCGGCCGTGTTCGTCGGCGACCTGACCCACTGCCCCATCCAGATTCCCCGACCGGATGATCCGTGCGCCTTCGACGTCGACGCGGCCGAGGCGACCGTTACCCGCAAGCGGGTGTTCACCGAGGCATCCCGGCGGCGGGCGGCGGTGGTCCCGGCGCACTATGCCGGCCATGGCGGCGCGACCATCGTGGCGCGCGGCGACCGGTTCATGGTCGACGACTGGCTGGACCTGGGTCTAGCCTGACCAACCCTGCGGTCACAACAACCCTGCGATCACATGGTGTCTATGGCAACGACGCCCCGACGTACCGCGCCGATGGCCCGTTTGGCCGTGGCGCGCAACTGCGGCGATGGCGCAGCGGTGCGCACCTGGTCCAGCAGATCCAGCACCTGACGACACCAGCGCACGAAATCGCCTGCGGGCAAAGCATTTCCATTGCCGTTGTCGGACATCAACAGCGCCGCGGTCAGGTCTCCGTAGGTCGCCCAGCTGTACATCGCTGCGGCGAACCCGGCGTCGGGTTCCCGGCTGAACGGCAGCCGATGCCGACGCTCGTCACCCCGGATGTCGGTCCACAACCGGCGGGTCTTCGCCAGCGCCCGCCGCACCTCGTCGGTGACCTGCTCGGAGCCCGGCGGCACCGTCGGGCCGTCACCGCGCGACTCGAAAAGCACGGCCGACAGCACCGCGGCCAGCTCGGCCGGGTTGAGTCCGTCCCACGCACCGCCCCGTAGGCACTCGGCGACCAGAAGGTCACTCTCGCTGTAGATCCGGGCCAGCAGGCGGCCGTCGTCGGTGACCGCGGGTTCGCCCTCGGCCCCCTCGATGAAACCGCGCTCGCTGAGCAGCGCCGTGATCCGGTCGAAGGTGCGAGCCAGCGAGTTGGTGGCCGCCGCGACTTTCTGCCGGGTCTGGTCGTTGTCACGTTCGATGCGTAGATAGCGCTCGGCGGCACGCACTTTGGCCTCGCGGTCGGGCAGCTGATGTGCGGGGTGGCGGCGCATCTGCTCGCGCAGACCCGCCAATTCCGGATCGATATCCGGCGTCGTTGCTTCCCCGGCACCGCGGCTGCGCCGCACTGACGGCACGTCGAGCGCTTCGGCCGCTGACAGCAGCGCCGACGCCAGGTCGCGGCGCACCTTCGGCTGCCGGTGTTCCACTCGCTTGGGCAGCGACATGCTGCCCAGACGCTGTGATGTGCCCGCGTAGTCGGCAGCGGAAATCCTTCCCGCCCAGCGATGTTCGGTGAGCACCAGCGGCCTGGGGTCGTCGGCATCGAATGCCGGCTCCAGCACCACGGCCAATCCGCTGCGGCGGCCGAGGCCGATGGCGATGACGTCGCCCCGCTTCAGCGCGGCCAGCGCGTCGTTGATGCCCTTGCGCCGCGTCAGGCGGCCGGCCCGGGACTGCGCCCGCTCACGTTCGGTGATGCTCGCCCGCAGCCGGGCGTACTCCAGCACGGACTCCCAGTCGTCACCCTGCGCTGAATCCGAACTCTCGCGTTGCTCGGCTGCAATCTCGGCGAGCATCCGCTCACCGCGCTTGATGCCGCGCACCAGTCCGGTGACCGACCGGTCCGCCTGGTACTGCGCGAACGACTGCTCGAGCAGCCGGTGCGCCGCCGCCGGCGTCATGTGCTGAACGAGATTGATGGTCATGTTGTACGACGGCGCAAAGGAACTGCGCAGCGGAAACGTTCGCGTCGACGCCAGGCCGGCGACCTGGGCGGGGTCGGCCATCTCGTCGGTGGCATGCCACAGCACGACAGCGTGGCCCTCGACGTCGATACCGCGGCGCCCGGCACGGCCGGTCAGCTGGGTGTACTCCCCCGGCGTCAGCGGGGCGTGTTGTTCGCCGTTGTACTTGACCAGCCGCTCGAGCACGACGGTGCGGGCCGGCATGTTGATACCCAACGCCAGGGTCTCCGTGGCGAACACGGCCTTCACCAGCCCCGCAGTGAACAACTCCTCGACGGTGTGCCGGAACACCGGCAGCAGGCCGGCGTGGTGGGCGGCCAGGCCGCGCAGGAGCCCTTCGCGCCACTCGTGATAGTCGAGCACCGCCAGATCGGACTCGGCCAGATCGGCGCAGCGCCGGTCGACGATCTCGGCGATCCGGTCGCGTTCGGCCTTGTTGGTCAGCCGCACCGCCGACCGCAGGCACTGCTTGACCGCGGCGTCGCAGCCGGCGCGGGAGAACACGAACGTGATGGCCGGGAGCAGGCCGGCCTGATCCAGCGTGCTGATCACATCGGGACGGCTCGGTGGCCGGTACATCGCGGGCCGGCCGCCAGAACGTCCGCGTCCGTCTCCGCTTCGCCCCCGCGGCTGCCAGTCCATCAGCCGGTCCGCCTCGCGGCGGTGCGCGATGTGCCGCAACAACTCCGGGTCGACGCGAGCAGCCTGTTTGCCCGAGCCCTTACTGCCACCTGCCCCCTTGGACAAGTCGAACAGGTCGAAGAGCCGCTTGCCCACCAGCATGTGCTGCCACAACGGGACCGGGCGATGTTCGTCGACGACGACCGTGGTGTCACCGCGGACGGTCTGGATCCAGCCGCCGAACTCCTCGGCGTTGCTCACCGTCGCCGACAGGCTGACCAACCGCACTTCCTCCGGCAGGTGCAGGATCACCTCTTCCCACACCGCGCCGCGCATGCGGTCGGCCAAGAAATGCACCTCGTCCATCACGACGTAGGACAGGCCGTGCAGCGCAGGGGAATCGGCGTAGAGCATGTTGCGCAGCACTTCGGTGGTCATCACCACGATGTCGGCGTCACCGTTGATCGCCTGGTCACCCGTGAGCAGGCCGATGCGGTCAGGCCCGTAGCGGGCCACCAGATCGTTGTGCTTCTGGTTGCTCAGCGCCTTGATCGGCGTGGTGTAGAAACACTTCCGGCCGGCGGCCAGCGCCAGATGCACGGCAAACTCGCCGACGACGGTCTTGCCGGCACCGGTCGGGGCGCAGACCAGGACGCCGCGACCGTTCTCGAGCGCCACACAGGCCTTTGTCTGGAAATCGTCCAGGGTGAACGACAGGCCCGCGGCGAAGTCGCGCAGCTGCGGGCCGGGCTCGGTTTCGACGGATACGGCCGCGCCCGTCGGGATCGGCGGCTCCGCCGCCCGAAACTCAGGTGGCGTCGTCATCGATGGTCAGCCGGGTCGGGGCGGGCACGGCAGATGGCGCATCGATGGGTTCCACCGACCCGATCGGGGCGGCCTCGTCGTCGGGAACGGCCTCGGCTTCGAGCCGGGCCTTGCGCCGGTCGTGGAGCCGAGCGACCTGGATCGACAGCTCCAGCAGGACCGTCAACGCCAGGGACAGCGCCAACATGGAGAACGGGTCCGAGCCGGGCGTCACGAACGCGGCGAACACGAACAAGCCGAAGATCAGGCCGCGGCGCCAGGCCTTGAGCTTGTCGTAGGTGAGCACTCCGACCAGGTTCAGCATGATGATCAGCAGCGGAAACTCGAAGCTGATGCCGAACACGATCAGCAGATTGATCAGGAAACCGAAGTACTGCTCACCCGACAGCGCGGTGATCTGGACATCGCTACCGACGGTCAGCAGGAACGACAGCGCCGTCGACAGCACGACGTACGCCATGACCGCGCCCGAGACGAAGAGCAGCGCGCCGACCCCGACGAACAGCGACGCGAACCGGCGTTCCTTCTTGTACAGGCCGGGGGTGATGAACGCCCAGATCTGGTAGAGCCACACCGGGCAGGCCATGACGACGCCCGCCGCCATGCCGACCTTGAGGCGCAGCATGAACTGGTCGAACGGCGCCGTCGCGAGCAGCCGGCACGCGCCGTCCGGAGCGATGGACGCACGTGATGAGGCAGGGAGCGAACAGTACGGGCCGCGGAGCCAGTCACCGAGGCTCGGTAATCCGAAGAAACTGTGCTCGTACCAGAGGAAGCCGACGACTGTGGTCAACAAGATCGCGATGACAGCGATCAGCAGACGGGTCCGGAGCTCTTCGAGGTGATCGACGAGCGACATGGTGCCGTCAGGATTGACCCGCGACCGTCGACGGCGCGGGTCAAGCTTTCGGAGAATTCCAGGTGCTGGCACGTGTGTATGTAGGAGCCAACCGCCGCGTGCGCTGGGCCTGCGGCGGGATCACGGCAATGGTCAGGCCGGGTGCTTGTCGGTGGCGTCCGGCGCCGGCTGCGGTGCGGGTGCCGGATTCTCGACGCGCTCAGCAGTGATGGGCCTCGGACTTGGGTGTGCGCCGGGCTGCACGGTCGATTCCCCGGAACCGTCCGACTGCATCTCCTTCAATTCGGACTTGAAGATGCGCATCGACTTACCAAGCGAACGCGCGGCGTCCGGCAGCTTCTTCGCGCCGAAGAGCAGCACGAACACCGCGATGACGATCAACCAGTGCCACGGTTGCAAACCGCCCAATTTGGGTCACCTCCAGATGTTGAGGCCGAGTCTACTCGCCGAGACCCGGTTCATATGCCGCCAGCGCCGCTACCGCGGACTCCCGCACGCGGTCGGCGAGCGCCGGCGGGTCCAGGACCCGGACCGCTGAACCGAAACCGAGCACGAAACGGGCCATCCACTCGTCCGACGCGTAGGTCATGGTGGCTTCCCAGCTGCCGTCGGGAATCTCTCGCTGCACCGCCAGCGGGTAGTAGTCGAACATCCACGACGCCGACGAATCGATCAGCAGCGTCGCCACCGGCAAGCTCGGGTCCGCGGTCTCCGGGGAGAACAGCGACGTGTCGGGCTCGGCCTGCACTGCGGGCGCCGGGGGTGCCGCGGGTTCGTCCAGGGCGGTGGCGTCGACGATCCGGTCGAAGCGGAACAACCGCACGCCCTCGGCGGTGCGACACCACGCCTCCAGGTAGCTGTGATCGCCGATGAGCGCCACCCGGATCGGGTCGACGACTCGCTGCGAGATGGTGTCGTGTGAAGCGGAGTAGTACTCCAGGGACAAGGCCCGCTTGTCCCGGACCGCGGCCCGCACCGCCGCGGTGGCCTTGTTCTCGACATCTCCGGTGACTTCTGGCGCCGGGACCGCCGCCGCGGTTGCCCCGGCGGTACCGGCCGCGGCCTCGATCTTGGCGATGACGCTGCGTGCCACGTCGGGGTCGACGACGCCGGGTACGTCGACCAGCGCGCGCAGCGCCATCAACACGCCGGTGGCCTCCGGCGAGGTGAGCCGCAACGCGCGGTCCATCCCGGCCGAGAAGATCACCTCGATGGTGTCGCCCTCGAAGTCGAGGTCGATCAATTCGCCGGGACCTCCGCCGGGCAGCCCACAGACGAACAGCTGCCAGAGGTCGGCCTCCAACTGCTTGCGCGTCACGCCCAGATCGGCAGCGGCCTTGGTGTGGCTGACGCGCGGGTTGGCCTGGAAATACGGGACCATGTTCAACAGCCGCACGAGGCGGGTGGACACGTTACTCATGATTGAAGGCTCTCCCCCGCCTGCGCACGTAACCGACCGATCACGTTGTCCCGCAAAGACTTCGGCTCCAGCACCACAGCGTCGGCACCATAGCCGGCGATCTCACGGGCCAGCCGGTCCACCATGCCGATGTCGACGACGATCTCGTCGCCGTCGCGCCCCCCGCGCGCGCTGGGTGACGTGGCGACGGCCTGCCGGCGCAACGCCGTCGCACGGCCCGCGGCCACCCAGATCCGGGCCTGCTCGCCGGCCGGCCATTCCGCGACCGCGCGGTGCACGATGTCCCGCAGGTTGACGCCGTCGGGCCGGGTGAACGCGCGGTCGGGCCCCACGGCGCGCACTCCGTCGGCGATGCGGGACACCCGGAAGGTGCGCGCGTCGTCGCGGTCCCGATCGTGGCCGACGACGTACCAGCGGCCGCGGTAGGTGACCACGCCCCACGGCTCCAGCGTCCGGTCGACGTACGGCGCGCTCCGGTTGGGGCGATGTGCGAACTGCACTGCGCGACCGGAGTCGATGGCGGACAAGAGAATTCCCAATGCCTCTTCGGAGCCGCGCAGCCCCGGGGTGGCGCCGGTGGTGATCGCGACACCGGCATCGGGCGCGTCGACGTCCACGCCCGCCGCGCGGAGCTTGAGTAGCGCGCTCTGGGTGGCGGTCACCATCTCCTGCGACTCCCAGAGCTGGGTGGCGATCGCGACGACGGCCGTCTCGTCACCCGTCAGTTCGACCGGCGGCAGCTCGTAGGCGGTGCGGTTGATGCGGTATCCGTCGTTGACGTCCATCATCGAGGCGCGTCCGGTCTCCAGCGGGATACCGAGGTCACGCAGCTCGTTCTTGTCCCGTTCGAACATCCGGGAGAACGCCTCGTCGGTCGGCGGGTCCTGGTAGCCGGTGACGTTGGCCCGGATCTGCTCCGCGGACAGGTAGCTACGGGTGGACAGGAGCGCAATGACGAGGTTCATCAACCGCTCAACCTTGGACGTCGTCACGACCAACAGACTAAGTGGTTGCTGTGGGCCGGCAGCTCACCGCCGCGCCTACATACGCGACGGCGCCTGTCACATGCTGGCGATCAGCCGGTTCACCCGCTCGTCGACCGACCGGAACGGGTCCTTGCACAGCACCGTGCGCTGCGCCTGGTCGTTGAGCTTGAGGTGCACCCAGTCGACGGTGAAGTCACGCCCGGCTTCCTGTGCGGCCGTGATGAATTCGCCGCGTAGCTTGGCCCGGGTGGTCTGCGGCGGGATGTTGACCGCTGCGTCGATCTCCTCGTCGGTGGTGATCCGGGCGGCCAATCCCTTGCGCTGCAACAGGTCGAACACCCCGCGTCCACGCTTGATGTCGTGGTACGCCAGATCCAGCTGGGCGATCTTGGGATCGGACAGCTCCATGCTGTAGCGATCCTGGTAGCGCTGGAACAACTTCCGCTTGATCACCCAGTCGATCTCCGTGTCGACCTTGGCGAAGTCCTGGCTCTCGACGGCGTCGAGCTGGCGGCCCCACAGGTCGACGACCTGCTCGAGCTGCACGTTGGGCTCCCGGGTCTGCAGGTAATCCACGGCGCGCGAGTGGTATTCGCGCTGGATGTCCAGTGCCGAGGCCTGCCGTCCACCGGCCAGTCGCACGGCGCGGCGTCCGGTCAGGTCGTGGCTGACCTCGCGGATGGCCCGAATCGGGTTGTCCAGCGAGAAGTCCCGGAACGGGACGCCCGCCTCGATCATCTCCAGTACCAGCGAGGCGCTGCCCACCTTGAGCATGGTGGTGGCCTCGCACATGTTGGAGTCGCCGACGATGACGTGCAGCCGGCGATACTTCTCGGCGTCGGCGTGCGGCTCGTCACGGGTGTTGATGATCGGCCGGGACCGGGTCGTGGCGCTGGAGACGCCCTCCCAGATGTGCTCGGCGCGCTGGCTCAGACAGAACGTCGCGGCCTTCGGGGTCTGCAGCACCTTGCCGGCACCGCAGATCAACTGACGGGTGACCAGGAACGGCAGCAGCACATCGGAAATCCGGGAGAACTCGCCGGCCCGCACGATCAGGTAGTTCTCGTGGCAGCCGTAGGAGTTGCCGGCCGAGTCGGTGTTGTTCTTGAACAGGTAGATGTCGCCGCCGATGCCCTCGTCGGCCAGCCGCTGCTCGGCGTCGACCAGCAGGTCTTCCAACACGCGCTCGCCCGCGCGGTCGTGGGTGACGAGCTGCGCGAGGTTGTCGCATTCGGCAGTCGCGTACTCGGGGTGGCTGCCCACGTCGAGGTACAGGCGTGCACCATTTCGCAGGAAGACGTTGGAGCTGCGCCCCCACGACACCACTCGCCGGAACAGATACCGCGCTACCTCGTCAGGGCTGAGTCGGCGGTGACCATGAAACGTGCAGGTCACGCCAAACTCGGTCTCGATTCCCATGATCCGTCGCTGCACATGATCGAGCTTACGGGTTGGGAAGAACTATTAGGTGGGCAACGGGCCGGGCTTCACCCGAGAGATACCGGCGGCCTGCCGCGCGGCCCGCACGAAGGCGGCCCTGGTCGTGTCGATTCCGTCGAGGTAGCCACCCACCAGTGCGGCGTCCCGCAGCAATACCAGCGACGCCGCAATCTGCTCAGGATTGTCCCGTCCGCCGGCCGCTTCCTGCAGCGCACCGCGAAACCAGTTGCGATGCGCCGCGATGAGTTGCCGAACCGGACTGTCCGGCGCGGGGTACTCCGCCGCGGCGTTGATGAACGGACAACCCCGGGTGTGGTACCGCCCGATGTCTTCGGCGATGCCGTCGATCACCAGTTCCAGCATGTCGGTGTCAGGCCCGGCATCGGCGGCGGCATCACGGAAGTAGCCGCGGATGGTCTCGTCCTCGAGCCCGAGGTACGCCTCGACGAGGCCTTCCTTGCCTTTGAAGTGCCGGTACATGGTGGCGCGCGTGACGCCCGCTTCGGCGAGAATCCGGTCGACGCCGACCGCGTGGATTCCTTCGCGATAGAACAGCTCCGCCGCAACCCGGAGCAGTCGCTCGCGTGGGCGCCGGGCCGGTTCGGCGGTGTCCATGACGCCATCCTAGCCATGAGGCAGAACGTTCTTTCTGATTTAGGGAACACATCGGGACGGGCACTGGTTCACAGTGAGAGAAAGACCGTTCTATCTACCCCAAGGAGACGTTCAGATGCCCACCACGATCACCCCTCGCGAACAGGCCGACATCGACCGCGCCAACACCTCCGGGCAACAGCCCGTCGTGTTCGTACACGGCTTGTGGCTACTGCCGACCAGCTGGAACGACTGGCGTGCGCTGTTCGAGGAGCACGGCTTCGTGACCTTGGCCCCCGGCTGGCCGGATGACCCGGCGACCGTGGCCGAAGCCCGCCGCGATCCATCGGTGTTCGCGCGCAAGAGCATCGGCGAGATCACCCGGCATCACGCCGACGTCATCCGCGCCCTGGACCGCAAACCCATCGTCATCGGCCACTCGTTCGGCGGCTTGATCGCCCAGAAGCTCGCCGGCCTGGGGCTGGCCGAGATAGCGATCGCGATCGATCCGGCGCCGTTCCGCGGCGTGCTGCCGCTGCCGGTATCGGCACTGCGCGCAGCCTTCCCCGTCCTCAAGAACCCGGTCAACCGCGGACGGGCAATCACCTTGACCCCCAAGCAGTTCCGGTTCGCGTTCGCGGGCGAGGTCTCCGAACAAGAAGCGAGCAGCTTGTACGAGCGCCACTCGGTCGCCGGCTCCGGTGTGCCGCTGTTCCAGGCCGCGACCGCCAACTTCAACCCTGCCACCGAGGCCAAGGTGAACACCAAGAATCCCGAACGCGGTCCGCTGCTCATCATTTCGGGAGAGAAGGACAACACGGTGCCATGGGCGGTCGCCAACGCCTCCTACAAGCGGCAGAAGAAGAACCCGAATGTCACCGAGATCGTCGAGATTCCGGGACGCGGACACTCGCTGACCATCGACAGCGGCTGGCGCGAGGTGGCCGACGTCGCACTGAATTTCGTCCGGCGCTTCTGACTCAGAAATGGTTCTGCCCGCCCCCCTGATCGGGGGCGGGCAGAACCAGGCCGGGTCGCAGGAATCAGAACGGCGTGTCCAGAGCGCCCGCGCTCTGGTTGGCCTCGTCGTGGTTGGAGAAGTGCTCTCCCAGCGCATACGACGAGTGCGGGTCGGTCCCGCCCGGCACCAGGGGGTCAGTGTCCGCGCTGGCGATCGGCGCCAGCAGCAGGGCGCCGGCGATGCCGGCCACGGCCAGTCCGGGGGCGATGAACTTGATCGGGTTCTTCATGATCGGCGCTTTCTGTCGGAGTGCTCGTCCGTTCTCGGACTGCATTCATCGTCTGCTCCGACCAGGTGAAAGTCGCTACTGCAGGCACCCGTTCCGTATTGCAGCTAGCCGGAAGACGCAACTGGGTGCCAGCGGTGAGGACAACGCGGCCCCGCGGGACGAGCCTGGCCGCATGATGATCAATCGACGCACGATGCTCGGCGGAGCGGGCGCAGTCGGCGTCACCGCCATCGCCGGCGCGGGCGCCGGCCGCGCGTTCTCATCCCCTTTGGCGCGCACCAACGTCCAGGAAGCAACCATCACCGAAGACGCCGCCCGTTTCGGCAATCCCCGCATCCCGGCCGAACTGGACACGGCGCAGCCGCACGTGTTTCGCCTCGGTGCGCTACCGCCCAGCGAGTTCGACGGCGGGACGTTGCGCCAGGTCTCCGAAGGAGATTGGCCGATATTGATGGGGCAGGAAGCCAGCGTGGTGATGGTGACGCTGCACCCCGGCGGAATCCGCGAACCACACTGGCATCCGAGCGCCTGGGAGCTCAACATCATCACCCATGGGGTGGTGACGTGGACTGTGCTCGATCCGCAGGGGCACTCCGAGCACTTCGAAGCCACCGTCGGTGATGTGGTGTTCACGCCCCAGGGTTCATTGCACTACTTCGAGAACAAGGGCACCCAGGACCTGAGCTTGCTGATCGTGTTCAACGCCAGCACCCAGGAAGGCGCGGACGAAATCGGCATCGGCGCATCGATCAGCAAGCTGCCGCCCGACGTTCTCGGCGTCGTGTTCGGCGTGCCCGCAGACACTTTCACCAAGTTGAAGAAGATCGACCAGTCGCTGACCATCGTCAAGCGGCCGACCAGCTGAGCCGCCTCACGCCAGCGACAGGAACAGCTTCTCCAGCTCGGCCTCGGTCATCGGCGACCGGCCATCTTCGGTGCCGCCGGTGAGGCATTCACGCAGCCCGGTGGCAACGATCTTGAACCCGGCGCGGTCCAGCGCCTTGGATACCGCCGCGAGTTGCGTGACGACATCCTTGCACTCCCGGCCCTGTTCGATCATCGAGATGACACCGGCCAACTGCCCCTGCGCCCGGCGCAACCGGGCCAGCACCGCGGCCATGGCCTCTTCATCACCAACCATGTCGCACCTACCTTTCATTACGCTGCAGCCAACTGCCCGCAATACCCCACAGGGTATCAGCGGGCCAGCCGACGCGGCGCCACAATCCCATGGCGCCCGCCACTTCCTACCGCCAGAACTTCAGGCGGGACGGCCGATCGGCCTTGGGGTGGCCGTCACACCACTGACTGGCGGGCACTGCCGCCTTGACGGCGTCCACGTGCATGCCGCAACCCGACCAGGTGGTCTTGCCGCACACCGAACAACGTTTGGGTTGACACATGTTTGAACCTTTCACTGACGAGTCCGCAGACCGCTCCCCTTATTTATACATACCCCATGGGGTATAGGTCAACGTCGTTGTGCACCACGTCACGCGCGCAGTAATACCCTAGGGGGTATGGTACGTTGACCTCGCTGGGTATACCCATCGGGGTATATGGGGGCGCGACCGCGATGCGGCCGACACGCTTGCCCTGCCCACGCGACAAGCAGCCCACCGGCGAAGGGATACGACGATGCCAACCGTCCTGGCGAGAATTTGGGCGCCCACCGTGGCTGTGGTGGCCGTTGCGCTCGGCGCCGCGGCAGTCACGCAACTGCGTGGCGCTTTCGGCTCCGAGCCGATCTTCACCGCGACCGCAAGCAGCGCGGCACCACTCGAGCCCACGCACGTCAAGCGCGTGGTCTACGAGGTTTTCGGGGCCAGTGACACCGCCGGCAGCGTCAACTACCTCGATCAGAACGCGCAGCCCGTGCAGGCGAGTTTCCACGGCCTGCCGTGGACCGTCACGGTCGACACCACCGCGCCGGCCACGATCGCGAGCGTGGTGGCGCAAGGCGATGGCGGCCGGCTCGGGTGCCGGATCACAGTCGACGGCGAGGCCCGCCAAGAACATGTCGTGACCGGGCCCCCGGCCGCACAGCAAGCCCAAACCTCGTGTCTGGTCAAGAACGCATGAGCGGCGACCACAACACGCGGCCGGCATATATGCGCTTCATCCGGCGGTTCGCCTGGCCGATCATCATCGGCTGGCTGCTGCTGACCGTCGCCATGAATGTGCTTGTGCCGCAGATCGAGTCGGTGGCCCGCAACCATGCGGTCACAATGTCGCCGCAGGATGCCCCGGCGTTGATCGCCGCCAAGCAGATCGGCGCGACATATCATGAGTCGGATTCCGACAGCATCGCGATGATCGTCCTGGAAGGCGACCAGAAACTCGGCGCCGAAGCACGCGGCTACTACGACGTGCTGGTGCAGGCGCTGCGGGCGGATACCAAGCACGTGCAGCACGTCCACGACATCTGGGGTGATCCGCTCACCGCAGCAGGGGTGCAGAGCCGCGACGGCAAAGCCGCCTATGTGCAGTTGAATCTCGCCGGTGACCAGGGCAGTACGCTGGGAAATGAGTCGGTCGACGGGGTGCGCGAAATCGTCAGCCGCGCAACCCCTCCCCCAGGCCTCAAGGCCTACGTCACCGGCCCCGCGCCACTGACCACCGACATGAACGAAGCCGCCGACAAGAGCATGCTCGTGATGATGGCCGTGACCGGCGTGGTCATCATCGTCATGCTGGCCCTGGCCTACCGCTCCGCGGCCACCGTGGCGCTGGTGCTGGTCATGGTCGGCTTCGAGATGGGCACCGCCAGAGGCTTGGTCGCGCTGCTGGGAGACCACAACCTGCTGAACTTCTCGACGTTCGTTGTCGCCATGCTGTCGTCGCTGGCCATCGCCGCCGGGACCGACTATGCGATCTTCCTGGTGGGCCGGTACCACGAAGCACGCCAAGCCGGGCAAGACCCGGAGACGGCCTACTACACCATGTTTCGCGGTACCGCCCACATCATCTTGGGTTCGGGACTGACCATCGCCGGCGCCACACTGTGCCTGCATCTGGCGCGGCTGTCCTACTTCAAGGCGTTGGGCATTCCCTCCGCGCTCGGACTGATCGTGGTCGTCGCGGGCGCGCTGACCGCCGCGCCGGCAGTCGTGGCCGTCGCCACCCGCCGCGGCCTGCTCGAGCCGAAACGGATGACCAAGACCAAGGGCTGGCGTCGGATCGGCACCGCCACGGTCCGGTGGCCTGCACCGGTCTTCGTGGCGTCCCTCTTGGTTGCCCTCGTCGGAATCATGTTCATGCCCACTATGAAACTGAGCTTCAACGATCGCTTCTATATCCCCCGCGATCTTCCGTCGAACGTCGGATACGAGGCCGCCGAGCGCCATTTCAGTGCTGCCACAATGAATCCCGACATTCTGATGGTCGAGGCCGATCACGACATGCGCAACAGCGGTGACATGATCATCCTGGACAAGCTGGCCAAGGACATCTTCAAGCTGCCGGGAATCGCGATGGTGCAGAGCATCACTCGGCCATTCGGCGGCCCGACCGAGCACACGTCGATCCCGTTCCAGGTCAGCGCCCAATCGATTCCGATCCAGCAGAACCTGCAGATCATGAAGGACCGGATGGGCGACATCCTGAAGATGAGTGACGATCTCGGCGGTCTGATCGCGCCGATGAAGCGACTGCAGACGCTGGTCGACCAGATGAGTGACTCGACGCAGCACCTGGCCGCCGACGTCCACCAGATGCACGCCACGCTCGACGAACTCCGTGACCATCTGGCCGACTTCGACGATTTCGCCAGGCCGCTGCGCAACTATTTCTACTGGGAGCAGCACTGCACCGACATTCCCGTGTGTGCGGCAACCAGATCGGTCTTCGACGCGATCGACAATGTGGACACGTTCAGTTCGGACATGACCACGCTGGGCACCGACATGGACCACACCGTCGCCCTGCTGCCCCAGATGAAGGCGCAGTTCCCGCCGATGATCGCCACGGTGGAGTCCATGCGCGGCACGCTACTCACGCTGCACAGCACCTTCTCCGGCCTGATCACCCAGATGTCCGCCATGACCGACACCGCCGGCGCCATGGGCCAGGCCTTCGATGCGTCCCGCAGCGGAGACTACTTCTATCTGCCGCCAGAAGCGTTCGAGAACGCGGACTTTCAGCGGGGCCTGCGACTCTTCCTCTCACCGGACGGCAAGGCCGCACGTTTTATCATCACGCACGCCAAAGACCCGGCAACCCCGGACGGCATCGACGCGGTCATGCCGACACTCGACGCGGCACATCAATCCGTGAAGGGATCGTCGCTCACCGACGCCAAGTTCTATCTCGCCGGCACCGCGGCGATCTACCGAGACATCCAGTCGGGCTCTCAGTACGACCTGTTGATCGTCGGGGCTGCCGCCTTGACGTTGATCTTCGTCGTCATGCTGCTCATCACCCGGGCACTGGTCGCGTCGCTGGTGATCGTCGGCACGGTGCTACTGTCGCTCGGCGCGGCGTTCGGACTGTCGGTCCTGGTGTGGCAGGACCTGCTGGGGCTCGAATTGAACTGGATCGCACCTGTTTTCGGCCTGATCATCCTGCTGGCGGTCGGCTCCGACTACAACCTGCTGCTGGTCTCCCGGTTCCAGGAAGAAATCGGCGCCGGGCTGAAGACCGGCATCATCCGCTCCATGGGTGAGACCGGCAGCGTGGTCACGACCGCTGGTCTGGTGTTCGCTTTCACCATGATGTCGATGGCCGCGAGCGACCTGAGCTCGATCGGTCAGGCCGGCACGACCATCGGGCTGGGCTTGTTGTTCGACACGCTGATCGTTCGGTCGTTGATGACGCCGTCGATCGCCGCGCTGCTGGGCCGGTGGTTCTGGTGGCCACTGCGGCCGGGCTCCAAGCCCGCCGTGTCGTCCGAACAGCAGTCCGCACTGCCCGTGGGCTGACCAGTCAGCCGGCGCTCAGCCGCCCGGTGTCCGCGCCAAGATCGCCAACAGCAGCTCGGCGCGGACCCGGGCGACCGCCAGGTCGCAACCAAGCAGGGCCTCTGCGGTTTCGATGCGCTTGCGCATCGTGTGCCGATGGACGCCGACCGCCGCGGCCGCGGATTCCCAGTGGCCGTTGGCTTCCAGGTACGCACGCAACGACGTGAGCAACCCCGTACCGAATTCGGCGTCATGGTCGAGGACGGGAGTCAGCACCGCCGCACCGAGCGCGACCAGCACCTCCCGGCTCTCGCCGAACGCCAGCAGCGTGCTGCCTGCCATCGCGGAGAACTCGAGCGGAGGCCGGCCGCATTCTGCGACCGACGCCGCCAGCCGGGCGTTGTCGACGGCCTCGGCCAGTTTGGCCAGCGGCAGAATTCCGCTGAGCCCCATGCGGATGGTGCGGCGCCGCGATGGATCGATCCGGGCCGCCAGCCCGGCCGCAATCTCCTCGGCCTCCGCTCCCGGCAACAACACCGCCAGCCAGTTGTCGGCGCAATGCACAAAGGTGGGCTGACCGGCCTGGTCCAACTGATCCAGAATTGCCGCGCTCACCTTCTTCAACAGTTGTGCGGTATCAGCTTCGGCGCCCGAGTCCGAATCGGCCGCAGCGACCAGCGCCCTGATGCGGCCCCGCGGATCGGCCGCATGAGACAGTTGCGCCCAGGCCGGCTCCAGGTTGGACACACCGGTGAGAATGAGTCCCAGAGCCTGCTCGTTGAGTCGCTGCTGCGCCTCCTTCAGTCGCACCGGTTTCTCGAAATCCAATGCGAGCAAGGAGTTTGCGTGCCCCAAGAGCACCTGATCGACCGGACTCAGGGCCGTCTCGCTGACCACCCCGAGCACCCCGTGCGAACGGCCCCCGACGCGGATGGACTGCTGCGCGACGGTGACGCCCTCCGCCAGCACCGCGACGGCCGACGCAGCCCCCGACTCGATCGCATCGCGCACCAGGTTGACGGTGGTGACGTTGAGATTGTGTGGGTGGGATGCGATCACCGTGCCCGACGGATCCAGCACCACGACGCTGGCCCGCAAGGCCCGGCCCAGTTCGGCGGCGACCTCTTGAGGGCCGCCGCTGACGACCGCCCGGGTGATCCGCGGCTGCGCCCGGGACGCGCGCAGCACCGCGTCATACTGCAGCGCGGCGATCCGCGAACCGACCCGCTGCACAATGGCCGCAAACGGCGTCCGCAAGGGAATCTCCAACAGCGGTAGCCCCAGCTCCTCTGCGGCGGACACCAATTCTTCGGGCACCTCGTCGAAGGTCAGACCGATACCGAATCCGACTCCGGCAACTCCACTTTCATGGAGCAGCTGGAGATAGCGCCGTCGATCGCGCGCACCCGGCGGCAGACCGATGCCGGTGGTGAGCACCAGCTCGCCACCGGACAGCCACTTGGCCGGATCAGCCAACTCTGTGGTCAGCACCAAGCCGATCTCGCTGCCGAGGCCGGCCGCACCCCCGCGCAGCCGGATCCGCAGATCAGCTTGGTCCAGCACCCATCGCACCGGAACCGTCACCGGGATGAATGTACAGAATGTCGAAAAACTCCGCCAAAAATCCCTGAATTGTCCGATGCTCACCGGTGTGTCCTGGCGCACACTGAGGCCGCCAGAGACGTGACGATCTTCCCAGCAAGAGAGCGACGGTACGAGATGCCCGACGGACTTCTACAGAACTACATCGACGGACAGTTCGTCGATTCGTCGTCGTCGGAGACCATCGACCTGATCAGCCCGGTGGACGGCTCGGTGGTGGGACAGGCACCCGTGTCCAACCGCGCCGACGTGGATACCGCGGTGGCCGCTGCCGAGCGTGCGTTCGCCACCTGGGGTAAGACCACGCCGAGCGTGCGCCAACAGGCCCTGCTGAAGCTCGCCGACGCGATCGAGGCACACAGCGACGAGATCGTCGAGGCGCAGAGCCGCAACACCGGCCAGCTCAAGGCGATGATCGCCGCCGAGGAAGTCGCGGTGAGCGCCGACCAGGTCCGCTTCTTCGCCGGGGCCGCCCGCATGGTCGAGGGACTGTCCGCCGGCGAGTACATGGAGGGCTTCACCTCCTACGTGCGGCGCGAGCCGATCGGCGTCGTAGGTCAGGTGACGCCGTGGAACTACCCGTTCATGATGGCCATCTGGAAGATCGGGCCGGCCCTGGCCGCCGGTAACACCGTCGTCCTCAAGCCGAGCGACACCACACCGGGAAGCACGTTGGTGCTGGCCCGGATCAGCAAGGGCATCCTGCCCGACGGCGTGTTCAACGTCGTGCTGGGCACCGGCGCGACAGGCGCCGAACTGGTCGACCACCCGGCGCTCGGTCTGGTGTCCATCACGGGGTCGGTGCGGGCCGGTATCGCCGTGGCCTCGGCCGCTGCCCAGCAGCTCAAGCGCAGCCACCTCGAACTCGGCGGCAAGGCACCCGCGGTGGTGTTCGGTGACGTCGACATCACCAAGGCCGCAACCGGAATCGCCCAGGCCGCGTTCTTCAACGCCGGCCAGGACTGCACCGCGGCCACCCGGGTGATCGTGCACGAGTCGATCCATGACCAGTTCGTCGACGCGCTCGTCGAGGCCGCCCACGCCCTGCGCCCGGGCCTGCCCGATGATGCCGACGCGTTCTACGGGCCGCTGAACAATGTCAACCATTTCACCGCGGTGAGCCAGAAGATCGCCGCGCTCCCGGAGCACGCCAACATCGTCACGGGCGGAAAGCAGGCGGGCGACAAGGGCTTCTACTTCGAGCCGACCATCATTACCGGGGTACGGCAGGACGACTCCATCGTGCAGGACGAGACCTTCGGGCCCATCCTGACGGTGCAACCGTTCAGCTCCGACGAGCAGGCCATCGGCCTTGCCAACGGCGTCCGCTACGCCTTGGCCTCGAGCGTGTGGACCAAGGACCACGCAACTGCTGAAAAATTCAGCCGGGCACTCGATTTCGGTGCGGTGTGGGTGAACTGCCACATCCCGCTGGTGGCGGAGATGCCGCACGGCGGCTTCAAGTACTCCGGTTACGGCAAGGACCTGTCGATCTACGGCGTCGAGGACTACACCCGGATCAAGCACGTCATGAGTGCCCACGACTGATCCCTGCCCTTCACTTCGCCCGCCGACTCGAACCCACCCTGCCGAACAGGAGCCTTCTCGATGACTGACACTTTCCATCCCCTCGACCCACTGAGCGCACCCGAATTCGCCGAGGTCACCGAAATCCTCGCGACCGCGCACGGTGTCGGGGACGGCTGGCGGTACACCTCCATCGAGATGATCGAACCGGCCAAGGCAGAGGTCGCCGCCTTCGACGCCACCGGCACGGTTCCGGATCGGCGTGCGCTCGCCACGGTGCTCGACACGTCGAACAACCGGACCTACAAGAGCGTGGTGTCGCTCTCGGCCGGGTCGGTGCTGTCGTGGGACCACATCCCGGGGGTGCAGCCCAACTTCACCGTCGATGAATGGGAAGAGGCCGACGAGGTGCTGCGTAAGCACCCGGAAGTCATTGCGGCCCTGGCCAAACGCGGCGTCACCGACATGGATCTGGTGTTCATGGACACCTGGACCTACGGCGACGTCGTGATGCCGGAGAAGTACAAGGACCGCCGCCTGGGCTGGACCGACACCTGGGTGCGAGCCGCCGACGGCGCCAACCCTTACGCCGGTCCGGTCAACGGATTCCACTGCGTCATCGATATGAACACCATGGAGCTGCTGGAGATCGAGGACACCTTCACCGTCGATCGCCCGGAGATGATGGGCGAGTACGTGCCGCAGCACATTCCCGAGCGCATCCGCAACGCGGGCACCCGGGAGCCGTTGCAGCCGCTGAACATCACTCAGCCCGAAGGGGTTTCGTTCACGCTCGAGGGCAACCTGCTGAAATGGCAGAACTGGTCACTGCGCGTCGGGTTCAACTACCGCGAGGGTATGACACTGCACGCCGTGAGCTACAACGACAACGGCAACGTGCGGTCGGTGGCCAACCGCATGTCGTTCGCCGAGATGATGGTCCCCTACCGCGACCATTGCGAAGACCATTACCGCCGAACGGCTTTCGACATCGGCGAGTGGGGCATCGGCTTCATGACGACCTCGTTGGAGCTGGGCTGTGACTGTCTCGGCGAGATTCGGTACCTGGATGCCGTGCTGCACAACAGCAAGGGCGAGCCGTACACCATCAAGAACGCCATCTGCATCCACGAAGAAGACAACGCCGTGCTGTGGAAGCACGTCGACCACCATCACGGCGCAGAGGTGCGACGTATGCGCCGGCTCACGGTGTCGTTCCACGTCACCGTCGCCAACTACGAATACCTCACCTACTGGCGGTTCTACCAGGACGGCAACATCGAATGTGAGGTCCGCGCAACGGGAATCATGGTGGTGAGCAACTTCCCGGAGGGCCAAGCGCACCCGCACGGCACGCTGGTCGACAACCGCACCTATGCGCCGTACCACCAGCACTTCCTGGTGGCCCGTCTGGACCTCGACGTCGACGGCACCGAGAACACGGTGTACGCCACCGAGACCGAGATCGAGCCGATGGGGCCGGACAACCCCTACGGACTGTCGCTGCGGCAGCGCAACACCCCGCTGCGCACAGAGTCCGAAGGCAAGCAGGACATGAACTTCCAGACCCAGCGGGCGTGGAAAGTCGTCAACGACAACGTCCGCAACGGCATCGGCACCGCGCCGGCGTACAAGCTGGTTCCCGGCGGCGCCTTCCCGGCGATGTTCGATCCCGAGTCGCCGATCCTGGCCCGCTGCAGGGCCATCGAACACACTGTGTGGGTCACCCCCAACTCCCCCGATGAGCGCTGGCCCGCAGGCGAATTCGTCACGCAGAGCAAGAAGGACACCGGTCTGCCGATGTGGACCGAGGCCAACCGCTCGATCGAGAACACCGACGTGGTGCTGTGGTACGTGTTCGGCATCCACCACATCACGAGGCCGGAAGACTGGCCGATCATGCCGGCGGACACCGTGAGCTTCTGGCTCAAGCCGGTCGGCTTCTTCGACCGCAACCCCTCGATCGACGTGGCGCCGACGCCGCCGAAGGCGTGCCACATGCCCACCGGATGTGAGGAGAGCTGACCCGTGAGCACCCCGCGTATTGCCGTCGCGTACCTCGCCACACCAGGCGGTAACGACGCCGTGGCCGTCGGCGAGCAGCTCGCCCACACCCTCGGCGCAGAGATCGACCTCTGCATGGTGCTGCCCAGCGAGCGACCGGCGCTGGCTGCGATCCCCGGCAACGTGCTGCTACGGGAAGCGGAGGGCTGGCTTGCCGCCGCCGCGGCCGGGATCCGCAATGACATCCCTGTGACCACACACCTGAGCTTCGACGAGTCCAGCACGGCAGGCCTGATCGCGGCGGCAGAGGCCGTGGGAGCCGAGGCGCTGGTGGTTGGCGGCGCGGGCGGCGGCATCGCCGGACCGTTGTCGTTGGGATCGGTGGTCAACGACCTGGTCCATGCGTCTCCGATTCCCGTGGTCATCGCGCCGCGCGGCGCGCGCCTGACTCGCAACGAACGGATTCGGGAAGTCACCTGCGCGGTCGGCACCCGTCCCGGCGCCGACGCGCTGCTGAATTCCGCTTTGCGGCTCTGCCGCGACACCCAGACACCGCTGCGCCTGGTATCGCTCGTCGCCGTCGACAACTCCGACAATCTGGAGCTGGCACAGAAACACGCCCAGAACGCCCTCGATCAGGCGAGATCAACTCTGCCGGAGGACATTCCGGTCACCTCGCGCGTTGCCTCCGGCCCCACTGTCGAAGACGCCGTCAACAAGCTCGGCTGGCATGACGGCGACGTGATCATGGTGGGGTCCAGTCGGCTGGCCCAGCCGCGCCGGCTGTTCCTCGGCTCGACCGCGGCGAAAATGCTGCGCGTCCTGCAGGTTCCGATGATCGTGGTTCCGAAAGACGAAGGGGCTGATAATGACTGAACAACTGGCCGATTCCGACCTCGCTCGTATAGAGCGGGAAGAAGGCCTGGTCGCCAAGGGCCTCGCCGCAGGCAGAATCGGCACGTTCACCGGAGCGATCCTCGGTATCTCCACCGTGGCACCCGGCTACACCCTCACCGCCAGCATCGGGCTCATCGTCGCCGCGGTCGGGCTCAAGATGCCGGCCATCCTCATCGCCGGTTTCATCCCCATGTTCCTCACGGCGTACGCGTACCGCGAGCTGAACTCGCGGGCACCGGACTGCGGCGCCTCGTTCACGTGGTCCACCAAGGCTTTTGGCCCGTATGTGGGCTGGATGTGCGGCTGGGGCATGGTGATCGCCACCATCATCGTGCTGTCCAACCTCGCCTCGATCGGCGTCCAGTTCGGCTATGAGTTCCTCGGCAAGGTGCTGCACAACGAAAAGCTCGCCACACTCTCGGCCGACAATGTCTGGGTCAACATCGGCTCCACCGTCGCGCTGCTGGCCATCGCCACCTACATCTCCTGCCGCGGCATCACGACCAGCGAAAAGGTGCAGTATGTGCTGGTCGGCTTCCAGATGATCGTGCTGATCACGTTCGCGATCGTCGCGATCGTGCGGTCGGGCGGCACCGAAGGACACCTGAGTTTCGACATCGATTGGTTCGACCCGTTCACCGGACTCACGCTGAGCGCCTTCGTGATCGGGCTGATCGGCTCCATCTTCGCATTCTGGGGCTGGGATACCTGCCTGACGCTCGGCGAAGAATGCAAGGACCCGACCAAGGTCCCCGGCCGCGCCGGGTTGCTCTGTGTGCTGTCGATCCTGCTGACCTACCTCCTCGTGGCGGTCGCCGTGATGATGTTTGCGGGCATCGGCGATACCGGGCTGGGTCTTGGCAATAAAGACAACGCCGCCAACGTGTTCGGCGCGCTGGCTTATCCGGTGCTGGGCGACTGGGGCGGGCCGCTGCTCCTGCTGGCGGTGTTCGCCTCGTCGATCGCGAGTTTGCAGACCACCGTGCTGCCGGCCGCGCGCACCATGCTGGCGATGGGTACATACGGGGCTTTCCCGAAGAAATTCGCCCAGATCAGCCCGCGGACACTGTCTCCGGTGTACAGCACCGTCGTCGCCGGTGTCGTGACAGCCGCCTTCTACACCATCGTGACGCTGCTGTCCGAGCGCACGCTGCTGGATACCATTGCCGCCCTTGGCATCATGATCTGCTGGTACTACGGCATCACCGCGTTCGCGTGTGTCTGGTTTTTCCGTAAGGAGCTGTTCCGGAGCCTGCACAACGTCATCTACAAGCTGACATTCCCGCTGCTCGGTGGCGTCATGCTGCTCTCCGTCTTCGTGAAGTCGGTGCTCGTCAGCATGGACCCGACGGCCAGCGGCAGCGGCGCGGAGATCGGCGGCATCGGCCTGGTGTTCTACCTCGGCTTCGGCATCCTGTTCTTCGGGGCCATCCTGATGCTCGTCATGCGCACCGTCCAGCCGGCGTACTTCCGGGGCGAGACGCTCACCATGGATACGCCGCCACTCCCCTGATTCGGTTCGACCCGAGTAACCGTGTGCGTGGGTACCGGATCAACACCGAGGCAGAAAAATACCTCGCTTCAATCACGATGCGCTACAAGCCATCCCGATTGGAGCGAGGTATCTGTTTCGGGGGTTAGATGTCCCTGGCTTCTATAACCACCGGCAGTTCACCACCACGATTGAACTCAGGGCGATCCGCAAGTCTCCTGACGCACGATGCGCCGCGACGTTACTACCCCGTCAGCCGTCGTAGTCGACCGACACCGTCGCGCTGGTCGGATGCGACTGACAGGTGAGGATGTAGCCGGCTTCGAGGTCATCGCGGCCGAGGGCGAAATTCTGTTCCATCTCGACCGTGCCGTCGAGCAACTTGGCTCGGCAGGTGCCGCAGGCGCCGCCCATGCATGAGTAGGGCGCGCCACTGCCCGTTTGCAGTGCACCCTCCAAGATCGTCTCGCCGGCCCGGAGACCGAAAGTCTTTGTCTTTCCTGATAATTGGAAGGTTACGGCAGCGGCCTGGTAGTCGCGTGCGGGCGCGTCGGTGCGGCCGAAGCCCGTGAACAACTCCAGATGAATCCGCTCCGGGGCCACGCCGCGCTCGATCAACGTCGTGCGCGCATCAGTGGACATCGCGGCAGGACCGCACAGGAACCATTCGTCCACGGTGTCGGGACGAAGATCCGTGGTGAGCCAGCCGGTCAGCCGTTCCGCGTCGATGCGACCGGACAGTTCCGCGGTGTGCAGCGGCTCGCGCGACAGCACGTGGCGGATCTCGAGGCGGTCGGCATATCGGGATTCAAGGCAGTCGAGTTCGGTCCGGAACATGGTCGACTCTTTGGTTCGGTTACCGTAGATGAGCGTGAAGCGGCTCTCGGTTTCGAGCTCCATGGCGGTGGCCAGGATGGACAACACCGGCGTGATGCCGCTGCCGGCCACCACGCCCACGTAGTGCTTGCGATGCAGCGGATGCAACACGGAACTGAAACTGCCGGCCGGGGTCATCACGTCGAGTACATCGCCGGGCTGGAGCCGGTCGGCCACGAACCCCGAGAACACTCCTCCCGGAATGTGTTTCACTGCGATCCGCAGCTGCGCACGGGTGGCCGGCGCACAGATGGAGTAGCTGCGGCGCACCCCTTGACCGCCCAGGTCGGTGCGCACCGAGACATGCTGACCGGGTTCGAATCGGAACTCGTCCTGTAGCCCCTCGGGAACGGCGAAGGTCACCAGCGTGCTGTCGGCGGTGATCGGATCGACCGCGGCCACCGGGATCCGGTGGAACACGGCATGCGGCGAACTCGAACGGGACGGCATCCGTACCGGCAGCAGTCGACCGAGCTTGCCGTTGAGCTGCTTCCACTCCCGGAATTCGCCGGAGTTGAGCTCCCGACCGAACACCGTGGAAATGGCGGCGCCCCGGTCCAGGTAGGCCTCCTCGTTGCGGCGCCAGGTCTTGGTGTATCGGTAAAACGGCACCGACGGATGCAAGTGGTGCACCAGGTGGTAGTTCTGCGACAACATCAATGGGGTGTAGAGCCACTCCATGCCGACGCGGGTCCGGGTCGCCCGGTACCGGTCACTCCGTTGGGTGTCCTCCAGGCCGTGGTGGGGCATCCAGTCGAACCACCACGCCAGGACCACAACCGCGATCCGTTGCGGGATGATGAAGATGACGGCCAGCGTCCAGAAGTGGCCCGACATGATCGCGACGATCACCCCGGTCACGGAAATGGCAACGCATGCCAGAGTTTCGGCGATCTCCGGCTTCGGGCGACCACTGATCTTGCGGATCAGATAGCCGCCGTAGGACACGTCGAGCAAGGCCCAGCGGAACGGCAGCTGCCATGCCGGGCCGTGCGAGGCGAAGGTGTCCGGATCGTTCTCGTCGTCGTTCGAATGCCGATGGTGCTCGATGTGGATGAACCCGAACGAGGGGAACGAGATCATCGGCTGGACGAACGGCACCGCCAACCGTCCGACCAATCCGTTGACCCAACGTGTGGAACTGATGGCGTAATGCACGGCGTCGTGAACGACGGTGAACATCGTGAAGGACACCACCGCGTTGACCACGATGGGGACCCACATCGGGAGCACCCCGTCCAGATAGCCGACGGTGGACCCGACAAATGCCGCGAGTCCGGCGAGTAACAGCGCGACCGTCGGCCAGGCCAGCTTGGGTACCTGCTCGCCCGGATCCGGCAACGCCGTTCGCGCACCGGGTTGGCCGGCCGCCCGATCAACCACATCAACTCGCGACATTCGATACTCCGTCTGTCAGGCAACCAAGGCCGGTTGCGTCTCCCGAGGACGCTACGGACGCCGGCCAAGCGATTGAATGTTCCAACGGGACGACGATTTGGTATTTTCGGACAGTGGGAATGACCCCGGTCTGGGCGGTGCCGCGGGGCACCGAAGGCGTCCGCATCATGGTGCAGGGCGGCATCGCGCATGGGATGACGCTCACGGAATGTCTCGCGGGTAGCGGACTGACCGAAGCCGGCCTCGATGACGAGAACGCCGAGATCTGGGCGCACCAGGAATTCGACGTGATCCGCAATCTCATTGCGGGACTGGGTGACAGACCGGGTGTCGGCATCGAGGTGGGGCTGCACTCCACACTCGGCCGTGCCGGCTTGCTCGGCTTTCTGATCCTGGCCGGTCCCACCCTGCGACAGGGCGTAGAGCTGATCCTGCCCTATCTCGCACTCTCCCCCACCCACCTGCGGTTCTCGGTGGAGACCGACGACGAATACGGCTACCTGGTGGGCGATGACAGTGAATTGCCCACGGATGTCAGGCCGTTCATCGTCGAGCGGGACCTCGCCGGATTCGTCGCCGCGACGCAGGGCGCCAACCTGGCGCTAACACCTGCGTGGGCGGAGACGACACTCGATGCCGACCGCGCTGCAAAGCTCGCAGAGCTGTGGCAGCTCCCTCAGTCCGCGGTACGCCACGGCCAACGCACGAACCGCGTCGCTGCCACCCATGAAGTTCTGAACATGCCGTCGCCACTCGCCGACGCGAACACGGCGCGCAAGCTCGAACAACAATGCCGAGACGTGCTCGAACGCCGGCTGTCTCGCGTCGGCGTCGCGGGGCAGGTCCGCAGCCGGCTGCTGCACAACCCCGGGGAACTACCGGCGATGCCCACCATCGCCGACGAATTGCACATCGATCCACGCACACTGCGCCGCCGCCTGGCCGCCGAAGGCACCTCCTACCGCTCGCTGCTCGATGAGGTGCGCCGCCAATTGGCCGTCGAACTGCTACAGCAGGATTTGTCGGTGGAGGAGGTCTCCCGGCACCTGGGGTACGCCGAAACGGCCAACTTCACCCACGCTTTCAAGCGCTGGGAAGGCACCGCACCGAGCTACTTCCGTAGATCGCGATAGTCGACCTTCACAGATGTGCCCAGCGGGCGACAAAGTGGAGCGCGGTAGCGGCGCCGATTCGACAATTTGGACATGGTCATCGCCGCTCGAACAGCCAAGAATCAGCAGTACACAAGCCGTTCGATCACCAGGAGCAACCGATGACCGACATCACCTATCGACTGGCGCAGAAGCGCAACATCGTCACCGCGCTGCCCGGTCCCCGATCGGTCGAAATGTCGGCGCGGCGGCAGGCCGCGGTCGCGGGTGGCGTCAGCTCCTCCGCGCCGGTCTACGCGGCCGACGCCGACGGCGGTGTCATCGTCGACATCGACGGCAATTCTCTCATCGACCTGGGCTCGGGCATCGCCGTCACCAGTGTCGGCGCATCGCATCCCGGTGTCGCTGCCGCGGTGGCGCAGCAAGCAGCCCGGTTCACCCACACCTGTTTCATGATCACCCCCTACGAGGGCTACGTGGAGCTGGCCGAGCGGCTGAACACCATGACCCCCGGCGACCACGAGAAGCGCACCGCATTCTTCAACTCGGGCTCCGAAGCTGTCGAGAACGCCGTCAAGGTGGCGCGGCTGGCCACCGGCCGCCAGGCCGTCGTCGCCTTCGATCACGCCTACCACGGCCGGACCAACATGACCATGGCGCTGACCGCCAAGGCCATGCCCTACAAGTCTCAGTTCGGCCCGTTCGCGCCGGAGATCTACCGGATGCCGGCGTCGTACCCCTACCGCGACGGGCTCACCGGCGAAGCCGCGGCCAAGGCCGCCATCAGCCGCATCGAGACCCAGATCGGCGCCGCCTCTCTCGCAGCCGTGATCATCGAACCCGTTCAGGGCGAGGGCGGCTTCATCGTGCCCGCGCCGGGATTCCTTGCCACCCTGGTTGATTGGTGCAAGGCCAACGGCGTTGTATTCATCGCCGACGAGGTGCAGACGGGGTTCGCCCGCACCGGAGCGTGGTTCGCCTCCGAGCACGACGGCATCGTCCCCGACATCATGACCCTGGCCAAGGGCATCGCCGGCGGCATGCCGCTGGCGGCCATCACCGGGCGTGCCGAACTGTTGGATGCCGTGCATCCCGGCGGCCTGGGCGGCACGTACGGCGGCAACCCGGTGGCCTGCGCCGCGGCACTGGCCACCCTCGACGCCATGGCAGAGATGGACCTGCCCGCCCGGGCCCGCGCCATCGAAGCCTCGGTACTGCCCAAGTTGCAGGCCCTGCGCGACACCGGGGTGGTCGGCGACGTCCGCGGACGTGGCGGCATGCTGGCGGTCGAAATCGTCAAACCGGGAACCACTGACCCTGACCCAGTACTCACCAAAGCCATTGCGGCAGAAGCGTTCAAGCGCGGCGTCATCATCCTGACCTGCGGCTCATACGGCAACATCATCCGGCTGCTCCCGCCGCTGGTGATCAGCGACGAGCTGCTCGACGAAGGCATCGCCGTGCTGGGCGATATCGTGCGCGAAATGGCGGCAACCCGATGATCGACCGCGCCACGCTACTGGAGTCCATGCCCACCGAACTGTGGCTCGGCGGCCTGCAGGTGCCGGCGTCCACGGGAGCACGGTTCGCCGTGCACGACCCGGCCACGGACGCCGTCCTCATCGAGGTCGCCGACGCCGCGCCCGCCGACGGTGCCCGCGCCCTCGACGAGGCCGTTGCCGTGCAGGCCTCGTGGGCCGCCACCCCGGCCCGCGAACGTGCCGAAATCCTGCGCCGCGCGTGGGAACTGGTCATGGATCGTCGCGACGACTTCGCCCTGACCATGACGCTGGAGATGGGAAAACCCTTGGCGGAGAGCCAGGGTGAGGTGAACTACGGCGGCGAGTTCCTGCGCTGGTTCGCCGAAGAAGCGGTCCGGATCAACGGCCGTTACACCCAGTCCCCCACCGGTAACGGCCGCATCCTCGTGAGCAAGCAGCCCGTCGGTCCCACCTTGGCGATCACACCGTGGAACTTCCCATTGGCGATGGGCACCCGCAAGATCGGGCCGGCGCTGGCAGCCGGCTGCACCATGATCGTCAAGCCCGCGGCCGAGACGCCGCTCACCATGCTGCTGCTGGGCCAGGTGTTCGCCGACGCCGGCCTGCCCGCCGGTGTGCTGTCCATCCTGCCGACCACTGACGCCGCAGGCCTGACCGGACCGCTGCTGGCGGACTCGCGACTGCGCAAGCTGACTTTCACCGGCTCCACCGGTGTCGGACGAAAATTGTTGGCGCAGTCCGCCGATCGGGTGCTGCGCACCTCGATGGAACTCGGTGGCAATGCTCCGTTCGTGGTGTTCGACGATGCCGATCTGGACGCCGCGGTCGACGGTGCCATGGCCGCCAAGATGCGCAATATGGGTGAGGCCTGCACCGCCGCCAACCGCATCCACGTCGACAACGCGGTGCGTGCCGAGTTCACCGAAAAGCTCGCCGCGCGCATGGCGGCGCTGACCACCGGCCCGGGCGATCAGACCGGCAGCCAGGTCGGTCCGCTCATCACCGCCAAGCAACGGGCCACGGTCGACGAACTGGTGCAGGACGCCGTCAACAAGGGCGCCACGGTAGCCACCGGCGGCAAACCCGTCGAGGGCGAAGGCTTCTTCTACCCACCGACCGTGCTCGCCGACGTGTCGTCCGACGCCCGCCTCCTGCGCGAGGAAATCTTCGGACCGGTTGCCGCGATCATCGGATTCGACGGCGAGCAGGCCGGCATCGACGCCGCGAACGACACCGAATACGGCCTGGCAGCATACGTCTACACGCAGGGCCTGGACCGTGCACTGCGGGTCGCCGAGTCGATCGAGGCCGGCATGGTGGGCGTCAACCGTGGCGTCATATCCGATGTGGCCGCGCCGTTCGGCGGCATCAAGGAATCCGGCATCGGCCGCGAAGCCGGCAGCGAAGGTATCGAGGAGTACCTCGAGACCAAGTACATCGCGCTGCAATAGCTTGCGCCGCCCTTCATCCACACACGCAGACCTCCAAGTAAATAGACCGGAGTAGTCCTCCCCATGCAGAATCCCGCTGCCCGGGTGTCTTTCGACGCCGACGGGCTGAACAACCACGCCCAAATCCAGTGGCCCGGCCAACCGCCGTTCCTGGCCGACGTCTGCGCCATGTTCGAATCTTTCGGCCTGCGCGTCGCCTCCTACCACCACTGCGGCGAAGCCGGGCACAGCTACGAGTTCGGCGACCTCTCGCTCTCTGCCTCGACACGTGACCTGGTCGCGCAGGCATGCGAGGCCGCCATCGCGGGGCGCTGGAACGTCGACCGGTTCGCCATGCTCATCGCCGCGGCCGGCATCGACTGGCGCCGGGCTGTCCTGATCCGCGCGGCGTGCCGGTTCGTCCGGCAGACGGGCCTGGGGTTCTCCGAGGACTACATCGTGGAATCCTTGGTCGCCGCACCCGAATTCGTCAATGCGCTACTGGCATTGTTCGACGCCCGGTTCAACCCGGACGCCACCGCGGACATCGAGCAGGCAGATCGTGAAGTCACCGCTCTGGTGGATGCCGCGGCCTCGCTGGATGACGACCGGATCCGACGGGCTCTGCACGCATTCGTCGCTGCGACGTTGCGCACCAACTGGTTCCAGGTCGGGCCCGACGGCCGCTCGAAGGACTACATGTCGTTCAAGATCGACTCATCGCGGCTGTCGATCACGGGACCCGTTGTCCCCTATCGCGAGATCTTCGTGCACTCCGACATCGTCGAGGGCGTGCACCTGCGCACTGGCGCCATCGCCCGCGGTGGGCTCCGCTGGTCCAACCGCGCCGAGGACTTCCGCACCGAGGTGCTCGGCTTGATGAAGACGCAGGCCGTGAAGAACGCCCCGATCGTGCCGACGGGCGCCAAGGGCGCCTTCGTCTTGCGTTCCGCCACTGTCGATCCCGCTGACGGCTACCGCACCTTCATCCGCGGTCTGCTCGATGTCACCGACAACATCGTGGACGGCACCGTCCGCCCTCCCGACCGCACCGTGTGCCCTGACGGGGACGACGCCTATCTCGTGGTCGCCGCCGACAAAGGCACCGCCACGTTCTCGGACCTGGCCAATGCCATTGCCGCGGAATACGGCTTCTGGCTCGGCGACGCCTTCGCGTCGGGCGGGTCGGCCGGATACGACCACAAGGCCATGGGCATCACCGCCCGTGGCGCCTGGCTGTCGGTACGTCGGCACTTCGCCGAGGCCGGTCATGACATCGACGTCGAGCCATTCACCGTCGCCGGCATCGGCGACATGTCCGGTGACGTTTTCGGCAATGGAATGTTGTTGTCCCGCAACATCAAGCTTGTCGCGGCTTTCGACCATCGACACATCTTCCTCGACCCGAATCCGGACCCGGCAGCCTCATATCAGGAGCGGGCGCGGCTCTTCGCCCTCCCCCGGTCCAGCTGGCAGGACTACGACCCGGCGTTGATCTCGGTGGGCGGCGGCGTGTGGCCGCGCACCGCGAAATCAATCCCGCTGTCAGATCAAGCCCGGGTGAGCCTGGGCATCAAGACCGTCGAATGCACTCCGGACGAGCTGATCAGCGCCGTGCTGCGCGCGCCCGTCGACTTGCTGTGGAACGGTGGCGTCGGCACCTACGTGCGCGCCGACGACGAGACCGACGCCGACGCCCAGGACAAGGCCAATGATCGCGTGCGCGTCACCGCATCGCAGTTGCGCTGCAAGGTGATCGGTGAGGGCGGCAACCTCGGCCTGACGCAGCAGGCGCGTGTCGCGTTTGCACTGAGCGGTGGGCGGGTCAACGCCGACTTCATCGACAACGCCGCAGGTGTCGCCACCTCCGACCTCGAGGTCAACCTGAAGATCGCGCTGGACTCCGGCAATATCGATACGACGCTTCGCAATTCGCTGCTCGCGGGAGCGACGGACGATGTCGCCGCGCGGGTGCTCGCCGACAACGCGGACCAAATTCTGGCGATCAGCATGGCCGCGGCCGAGGCCGGGTCTCTGCTGGACCGGCACATCAGGCTCATCGCCAACCTGCAGGACGAGGCCGGCGTCGACCCCGACGTCGAAGGACTGCCGTCGAAGCAGGAACTGGACCGGCGGCGCCTGGTCGGGCTCGGGCTCACCCGTCCTGAAATCGCCGTGCTGCTGGCGCAATCCAAGAATCTGGTGTCACACGAGCTGTTGGCCTCCGACGTGCCGGACCACGAATTGTTCGTCGGCCGCCTGGAGCAGTACTTCCCGGCCAGCATTGCCGAGCAGGCTCGGACCGAGATCGCGAACCACCCGCTGCGCCGCGAGATCGTCGCGACCTCGGTCGCCGGTGAGCTGATCAACCGGGTCGGCCCGGGCACCATTTACCGCATGCAGGAACGTCTTTCGGTCAGCACGTCCGATGTGGCGATGGCGTACGCGACGGTGCGTGAGATCCTCGATCTCGACGCCCTGTGGGCCGAGGTTCTGACCGGCAAGACCGATGAGAGCCAACGTATCCAGGCGCTGCTGGAGATCCGTGAGCTGCTCGAGCACCTGACATCGTGGGTGGTGCGCAACGGCGCGGGCAACCGTGATCGGGTGAGTGCCGCGGTCAGCCGGTTGATCGCCGTCAGCTCTTCTTGAGCTCCTCGGCGAACATCACGATGATGCCGCTGGGGCCGCGGACATACGTCAGCTTGTAGATGTCCTCGTAGGCGGCCACGCCACGCAGCGGATGGCAGCCATGCCTGGCCGCGACCTCGAGGGCCGCGTCGATGTCGTCGACCGAGAACGCGACGCGGTGCATCCCAATGTCGTTGGGGCGGGTGGGTTCCGAATCGATCGCCTCGGGATGGATGTACTCGAAGAGCTCGACGCGGCCATGGCCGTCGGGCGTCTCGAGCATGGCGACGTTGGCGTGGTTGCCGTCGAGGCCGACAGCCGTGTCGGTCCACTCGCCGCTGACGGTGGTGCGCCCGACGACGGTGAGACCGAGGTCTGTGAAAAACGCGATGGTCGCGTCGAGATCGCGCACGGCGATGCCGACGTTCTCGAGTTTGATGGGCATGTCGTGGATGGTACCCAGCGCGGCCCGGACCAAACGCGCCCTAGCTCAGGGCAGAAGGCTGGTGTTGCGTGATGCAGTGGATGCCGCCGCCCCGCTCGAACAGCGGCCGGGCATCGACACTGACCACGCGCCGGCCCGGGTATTGCTCGGCCAGGATCGCTGCAGCGTCGGCGTCGTGCGGATCGCCGAACGCACACGCGATGACGCCCCCGTTGACCACCAGGTGGTTGATGTAGCTGTAGTCGACGTAGCCCTCGGCGTCGGTCAGCAGGTCCGGCGCGGGCAGTTCAACGATCTCCCAGGGCCGGCCCGCCGCGTCACAGGTGTCGGCGAGCACCTCGCGAATCTCCTTACACACCAAGTGGTCCGGATGCGCCCCGGAGCGCTGGGCATGCACCAGCAGGCGCCCTGGTGAGGTGATGGCTGCGACGATGTCGACGTGCCCACGGGTGCCGAAGCGCTCCGAGTCGCGGGTCAGGCCGCGCGGCAGCCAGACGGCGTGGGTGGCGCCGATGGTGCGGGCCAGCTCGGCCTCGACGTCGGCCTTGGTGGCGCCGGGATTGCGGCCCGGGTCGAGTTGGACGGTCTCGGTGACCAGCACCGTGCCCTGCCCGTCGACCTGGATACCACCACCTTCGTTGACCAGCGTCGAGTCGACCACCGGAACTCCGGCCCAACCGGCGACTGCGGCAGCGATTTTCGCGTCGCGATCCCAGCGCGCCCAGTCCTGGGCGCCCCATCCGTTGAACACCCAGTCCACCGCAGCCACCGAACCGTCGTCGGCGTGCACGAAGGTCGGCCCGATATCGCGCATCCACGCGTCGTTCAGTGGCGCTTCGACGATGTCCACGTCGACGGACAGATACCGCCGCGCGGCAGCCATTTCAGCGGGATCCACCACCACGGTCACCGGTTCGAATTCCAGCACCGCATGCGCCACGGCGGCCCAGGTCGAGCGGGCCTCGTGATGTTCGGTCTCGTTGTCTCCCAACGAATAACCTGCCGATGGGAACGCCATCCACACCCTGTCCTGCGGTGCGCTCTCCGCGGGCATCACATAACCGGTCACTTCACCACCGCCGTGGCTTCGTGGCCGGCGCCGTACGGACGCTGCGCGTCGACGGGCGCGGTCAGCGCACCGTAGCTCTCCGGCCGCCGGGTCAGCAGGAACGGGAACAGCTCCAGCCAGTCGCGGCGCTGGTCCAGATCCAGGTCGGCGACCAGCACCGCCTCTTCGTCGCGCGGCGCCTGCACCAGCACCCGGCCGTAGGGGTCGGAGATGAACGACGAGCCGTAGAAGGTCACGGCGCCCTCATCGCCGATTCGGTTGGGCACCACCATGAACAGGCCACTGTTGATGCCGTTGGCGACGATGACCTGCTGCCACAGCGGTTGCGTATCGAACGCCGGGAAGACCGGCTCGGAGCCGATGGCCGTCGGGTAGACGACGATCTCGGCGCCGCCGAGCGAGTAGCTACGGGCCACTTCGGGGAACCATTCATCCCAGCAGGTCGGCATACCCAGCTTGGCGCCGAGCCCCTCAGGGTCGTAGACCGGGTACGGGTTGTCCCCGGACTCGGCCGGGCCGGCCCGAAAATAGGTGTCCTCGTAGTAGCCCGCCGAGATCGGAATGTGCATCTTGCGGGTCCGGCCGGCCAACTCACCCGACGGGGACACCAGGATGGCCGTGTTGAAGCCCAAACCGTCTGCCGCCGGCGCCTTTTCATACAACGAGGCATGCACGAAGACGCCGTTGGTCCGGGCCGCGTCGGCGGCCAGCGCGAACGTCGGCCCCTCGAGCAGGTCTTCGGCGACGTCGCCGGGGTTCGGGCCGGCCGGGGTGTCGGCGGGGTAGCGCAGCAGCGTGATCTCCGGCAGACAGACCAGCGTGGCACCTTCTCCCGCCGCCCGATCGATGCCCCCGCGCAGCACCTTGGTGAGCTCGTCAGCCTCGGGACGCCAGCGGTGCTGCACCAGTCCGACCCGGACCGGCGGTCGCGTCGACGCGGTGCTGCGGGACAGCGACTCGGGCGCGGTGGCGGTCAGGGTGATCATCAGCTGTACTCCTAAAACGAATTTAATTCGTTTTATTGTGGCCCCACTTACCCACACTTGTAAAGAGGTAGTAGAAAGAAGCCATGGGCCGCCCCTCCACACCGCTGCTTTCCGCGGATCGCATCGCCGGCGCAGCAATGGATTTGGTCAACAAGACGGGCGGCTTCACCGTCCCGGAACTGGCCCGGGCCCTCAAGGTCAGCCCGTCCTCGCTGTACAACCACGTCGCCGGGCGCGAACAGATCGTCGAGCTGCTACGCGAACGGGCGATGTCCGACGTCGCGCTGCCCGCCGACGACCCACACCGCCCGTGGACCGACGTCGTCGCCGACATCATGCGGTCCTACCGGCAGAGCTACGCCCGCTACCCGCGGCTCATCCCCCTGCTGACCTCGCATGCGGTCAACAGCGACCACGCCCTCACCATGTACAACGTGCTGGCCGTCACGTTCGGCCGCGCGGGATTCGATCCAGCGGACACGTTGCGCGCCATCACCCTGATCGACGCGTTCGTGCTGGGCTCGGCGCTCGATGTCGCCGCACCCGACGAACCGTGGCAGCCCGGCGCCGAGGTCGGCCCAGAGTTCGCCGCGGCACTCGCCACGGGAAGCACCAAACCCGAACGCGCCGACGATGCCTTCGAATTCGGCATCGCAGTGCTGCTGCGCGGACTGGCAGCGGTTCCGTCGTCCGAGTGATTACTCGGACGCGTCACCCTCGGGCTTGGCTTCCGGCTTGCTCTCGCCATCCGCGGCCTTGTCCTCGTCCTTGGCTTCCGCCTCGGCCTTCGGCAACACCGCGTCCAGCGCGGCACCGGTGATCCGCCGGAACGCGCGACGCGGCTTCTTGGCGTCGAGAATCGCCACCTCGAGCGTCGACGCCTCCAGCACGCGGTCACCCGCCCCGGCGTGCAGCGCGTCGACGGCGATCTTCACGGCGTCGGCCAGGCTCGCGTTCTCCCGGTAGGAGTCATTGAGTGCGGCGATGATGGGCTCGGTGGTACCGCCCATCACGACGAAATGCGGCTCGTCGGCGATGGATCCGTCGTACGTGATCCGGTACAGCTCAGGGGCTTTCGTCTCGCCGTGGTGCGCCACTTCGGCGACACACAGCTCGACCTCGTAGGGCTTGGCCTGCTCGGTGAAGATGGTGCCCAGCGTCTGGGCGTAGACGTTGGCCAACTGGCGGCCGGTGACATCGCGTCGGTCGTAGGCATAGCCCCGGGTGTCGGCGAACTGGATACCACCGCGACGCAGGTTGTCGAACTCGTTGAACCGGCCGACGGCCGCGAAACCGACCCGGTCGTACAGCTCACTGACCTTCTGCAGCGACCGCGACGGGTTCTCCGCGACGAACAGCACGCCACCTTCATAGGCCAGGACGACCACGCTGCGGCCCCGCGAAATGCCTTTGCGCGCAAGCTCCGAACGTTCCCGCATCGCCTGTTCGGGCGAAATGAAATACGGAAAGCTCATCAGGCATTACCTCTCGCGCTGGTCCGGTTGGCGATGACTTCCCGGGCCAGCGCGGCAATCCGTTCGTCGGTCACCTCTTCGGCGCCTTCGGCGCCGATCAGTACCGCGGTCGGGTAGATCCCGCGCGTCAGATCGGGTCCGCCAGTTGCCGAATCGTCGTCGGCAGCGTCGTACAGCGCCTCGATGGCCACCTTCAGCGCCGAATCGGCATCGCTCACATGCGAATACAGCTTCTTGATGGACGACTTGGCGAACAGAGATCCCGAGCCCACCGACTGGTAGCCCTCTTCTTCGATGTTCCAGCCACCCGCGGCGTCGAACGAAACGATCCGGCCGGCGTTGCCCGGGTCGGAGTCGTCCAGGTCGTAGCCCACCAGCAGGGGCAGCGCGACGAAGCCCTGCATCGCCGCGCCGAGATTGCCGCGCACCATGATGGCCAGTCGGTTGACCTTGCCACGGAACGTCAGCGGCACGCCTTCGACCTTCTCGTAGTGCTCCAGCTCCACGGCATACAACCGCGCGAACTCCACCGCGATCGCGGCCGTGCCGGCGATGCCCGTCGCGGTGTGTTCGTCGGCGATGTGCACCTTCTGCACGTCGCGGCTCGCGATCATGTTGCCCTGGGTGGCCCGCCGGTCCCCCGCGATCAGCACGCCGCCGGGGTACTTGATCGCGACGATGGTCGTGCCGTGCGGCAGGTCGGCGCCGGATCGAGGATCACCCGCTGCGGCCCAATTGTTCCTCACGCCCGCGGCCGGCAACAGGTGTGGTGCCTGCCGGCTCAGAAAGTCCGAAAACGAGGACAAGTTCAGGTGAGGTGAGGTGACATCCAGTCGGTCAGAGAAAGGCCCGAACGCTCGCGTCACTGGCCGCCCTTTTGGACGTACGCGCGCACGAAGTCCTCAGCGTTCTCTTCCAGCACGTCATCGATCTCATCGAGCAGGTCGTCGGTGTCCTCGGCGAGCTTCTCGCGACGCTCCTGACCTGCGGCAGTCGTACCGGTGAGGTCGTCGTCCTCGCCGCCGCCACCGCCACGCTTGGTCTGTTCCTGAGCCATCGCCGCCTCCTGATTGCTCGATATCTAACTTCACACTACCGGTCCGTGCCCGGGTTCCCCGGGAACACAAGCCATTACGTGGTCAGCTGTTCCACCAACTCGGCCGCACTGTCCACCGAATCGAGCAGCGCGCCGACATGTGCCTTGCTGCCGCGCAGCGGTTCCAGCGTCGGAATCCGCACCAAAGACTCGCCGCCGAGGTCGAAAATCACCGAGTCCCAGCTGGCCGCGGCGATGTCCGCACCGAACCGGCGCAGGCACTCGCCCCGGAAGTACGCCCGGGTGTCGGTGGGTGGGTTGTCCACCGCGTCGAGCACCTGCTGCTCGGTGACCAGCCGCTTCATCGAGCCGCGCGCCACCAGGCGGTTGTACAGGCCCTTGTCCAGCCGCACGTCGGAATACTGCAGGTCCACCAGATGCAGACGCGGGGCGTTCCAGCTCAGGTTCTCCCGCTGCCGGAAGCCCTCCAGCAGGCGCAGCTTGGCCGGCCAGTCCAGGATTTCGGCACACTCCATCGGATCGCGCTCGAGCAGATCCAGGACCTGCGCCCAGGTCTCGATGACGTGGTCGGCGCGCGGGTCCGGGTCGCGCCGCTCCTGCAGCTTGGCCACCCGGTCCAGGTAGATGCGTTGCAGCGCAAGGCCGGTGAGTTCGCGTCCGTCCGCCAGTGCCACCGTCGCGCGCAGCGACGGGTCCCGGCTGATGACGTGCACCGCGTGCACCGGGCGGGCCAGCGCCAGGTCGGACAGCTCGATGCCCTCGGCGGCCCCGAACTCGATCAGGTCGAGCACCAGCGACGTGGTGCCCACCTTCAGATACGTGGACGTCTCGGCCAGGTTGGCGTCACCGATGATGACGTGCAGCCGGCGGTACTTGTCGGCGTCGGCGTGCGGTTCGTCGCGGGTGTTGATGATGCCGCGCTTGAGCGTCGTCTCCAGGCCGACCTCGACCTCGATGTAGTCGGCGCGCTGGGTCAGCTGGAAGCCCGGCTCATCACCCGACTGCCCGATGCCGACGCGGCCCGAACCGGTGACGACCTGACGGGACACGAAGAACGGCGTCAGCCCGGCGATCACCGAGTTGAAGGGCGTCTGCCGACTCATCAGGTAGTTCTCGTGCGTGCCGTACGACGCACCCTTGCCGTCGACGTTGTTCTTGTACAACTGCAGCTTCGCCGCCCCGGGCACGCTGGCCACATACCGGGCAGCGGCTTCCATGACCCGCTCGCCGGCCTTGTCCCAGATGACCGCGTCCATCGGGTCGGTGACCTCGGGAGCGGAGTACTCCGGGTGGGCGTGATCGACATACAGCCGGGCGCCGTTGGTGAGGATCATGTTGGCGGCGCCGATCTCGTCGGCGTCGACGATCGGTGCCGGTCCCGTGGAGCGGCTCAGGTCGAAACCACGGGCGTCGCGCAGCGGGGACTCGACCTCGTAGTCCCACCGCGTGCGCTTGGCCCGCTGGATGCCGCTGGCCGCCGCGTACGCCAGCACCGCCTGGGTGGACGTGAGGATCGGGTTCGCGGTCGGATCAGACGGCGATGAAATGCCGTATTCGACCTCTGTTCCGATGATCCGTTGCATGCCGCACAGCGTAGACGGACTGGCGATGCGTCGGCCCGACAGGCCGGAGCCGAGCCCCGGCGAGAAAGCCGTCCACGCACACAGCCGGGTGTCCGTGTTGCACCATGGGGCGCATGACCGCATCTGGGCGAGCGAAGCGACGGGATCAGTCATCGCCGAGCGAGCGGGTCGCCGCCGAGACCTGGTTTCTGCGCCGGGGTCTGCCCGCAGTGCTGCGCCCAGGAGCGCTCGTGCGGCGGCTGTGGCAACGGTCGGCACCGGCGCTGGCCGCGTTCGCGGTGTTCATGGCGAACTCGATCCTCGTCACCGCCGTCACCGGCAAACACACCATCAACATCGAAGGCCAACCCACCCGGACCGAGTGGTTCGTCCTGGCGTTGGTCGTGCTGGTGGCGCCGGTGGCCGCGCTGGCCGGCTGGCTGGTGTCGCGCATCTCGTCGTGGCGCAACCGGGCCGCGGCGGCCGCCGTGGCGGTGGCGGTGTGCGCCGCCGGCGCGGTGCTCGGCGGTCCGGGCCCGAAGGTCCCCGGCAACGTCGTGTACGTGGCCGTGATCATCGCCGCCATCCTGGTCTGCACCGCGACCGGGATCGGCTCCATCTTAGGCTGGGCGCTGGACGTCACGGCCCACAACCTGACACTGGTCGGCAGTCTGTTCGTGAGAGCCCTGCCGATCATGCTGCTGACCGTGCTGGTGTTCTTCAACACCTACGTCTGGCTCATGGCAGCGATCGTCAGCAGAGCACGTCTGTGGTCCGCGCTGGGCTTCCTGGCCCTGATCGCCGTGGCATTCGTCATCACGACCACCATCGACCGGGTTTGGCCGATCCTGACGGCCACGCAACCGGATGCGCCCGAGGCCGAGGACGCGATCCTGGTCGGCACCCCGTTCGAGCACATGCCTCAGCCCGCCCGCCGAATCCCGTTGACCCGCATCGAGCGGGTCAACGTGGTGTTCGTGCTGGCCATGTCCCAGGTGTTGCAACTGCTGATCGTTGCCCTAGTGACCGCATTCATCTTCCTGGTGCTCGGCCTGATCCTCATCAGCCCGAAACTGCTGGCGGAGTGGACACGCAACAACGGCTCGCCCGACGGCACCGTCTTCGGCATGACGCTGCCGGTGCCGGAAGCGCTGATTCAGACCGCGCTGTTCCTGGGTGCGCTGACCTTCATGTACATCACCGCGCGCACCACCACCGACGCCGAATACCGGGCCGAGTTCGTCGACCCCCAGATCGACAGCCTGCGCCGCCGGCTGGACGCCCGCGACCGGTATCTCGCCGACCGCAAACAACTGTGAGGGCTGTGCACGCGATTCCGGAGTCTCGCGTGCACAGCCCTCACAGGCGTCGTGCCTACAGGTACTGCCCCAGGTTGGATTCCGTGTCGATCGCGCGGCTGGCGCTCGACGACTTGCCGGTGACCAGCGTGCGGATGTAGACGATCCGCTCGCCCTTCTTGCCCGAAATCCGCGCCCAGTCATCGGGGTTCGTGGTGTTGGGCAGGTCTTCGTTCTCGGCGAACTCGTCGACGATCGAGTCCAGGAGGTGCTGGATACGGAGGCCGCGCTGTTGCGTTTCCAGCACCGACTTGATCGCGTACTTCTTGGCCCGGTCCACCACGTTCTGGATCATGGCTCCGGAGTTGAAGTCCTTGAAGTACATGACCTCCTTGTCGCCGTTGGCGTAGGTGACCTCGAGGAAGCGGTTGTCGTCGATCTCGGCGTACATCCGGTCGACGACCTTTTCGATCATCGTCTTGATGGTCAACGTCCGGTCGCCGTTGAACTCGCGCAGGTCGTCCTCGTGCACCGGCAGGTCCTCGGTGAGGTACTTGCTGAAGATGTCCTGCGCCGCTTCGGCATCCGGCCGCTCGATCTTGATCTTGACGTCCAGGCGGCCGGGCCGCAGGATCGCCGGGTCGATCATGTCCTCGCGGTTGGAGGCGCCGATGACGATGACGTTCTCCAGGCCCTCGACACCGTCGATCTCCGAAAGCAGCTGCGGCACAACGGTGGTCTCGACGTCAGAGCTGACACCGGTACCACGGGTGCGGAAGATCGAGTCCATCTCGTCGAAGAACACGATCACCGGAGTGCCCTCGGACGCCTTCTCACGCGCCCGCTGGAAGATCAACCGGATGTGCCGCTCGGTCTCTCCGACGAACTTGTTCAGCAGCTCGGGGCCCTTGATGTTGAGGAAGTAGCTCTTGGCTTCCCGGGCGTCGTCGCCGCGCAGCTCGGCCATCTTCTTGGCCAGCGAGTTGGCGACAGCCTTGGCGATGAGCGTCTTGCCGCAACCAGGAGGGCCGTACAGCAGGACGCCCTTGGGCGGCCGTAGTGAGTACTCCCGGTACAGGTCCTTGTGCAGGAACGGCAGCTCCACCGCATCGCGGATCAGCTCGATCTGCCGCGTCAGGCCACCGATGTCGCTGTAGGCGACGTCGGGCACCTCTTCGAGGACCAGATCCTCGACCTCGGCCTTCGGGATCCGCTCGAAGGCATAGCCCGCCTTGCTGTCGACCAGCAGCGAGTCACCGGGCCGCAGCTTGCGCGCTCGCTCGTCCAACAGGTCGTCGGCGCCGTCCAGCAGCTCGACGATCTCGGGGTCGAGGTACTCGAGCGCGATCAACGGCTCGGCGAGCCAGACGATGCGTTCCTCGTCGGCATGGCCGACGACGAGGGCGCGCTTACCGTCGTTGAGGATTTCGCGGAGGGTGCTGATCTCGCCGACCGCCTCGAACGAGCCCGCCTCGACCACCGTAAGCGCCTCGTTGAGCCGGACGGTCTGGCCCTGTTTGAGTTCGGACACCTCGATGTTCGGCGACACCGACAGCCGCATCTTGCGACCGGAGGTGAAGACGTCGACGGTGTCGTCGTCGTGAGTCAGCAGCAAGACGCCGTAACCGCTGGGGGGCTGCCCGAGCCGATCGACCTCCTCGCGAAGCGCCAGCAACTGCTGCCGCGCCTCTTTGAGGGTGTCCATCAACTTGCCGTTGCGAGTCGTCAGCGAATCGATGCGGGCTTCGAGCTGCTGCACATCACGCGGCCCGCGGTGCGCCGCGGCCGCGGTCGTGAGCTGCTCGCGCAGCGCCGCCGTTTCGCTACGAAGCCGCGCCAACTCGGCGGCATCGGTGCTGGACATGGGGTTCTGATGAGATGTGCCCGGGTTGCCGAAGGCGTCCGGGCGATCCATTTCAGACATCTTGCGCTCCTTTCCCACACCGGAAGTTGGTGCGGCGGATACCTCAACGCTACCGGCGATCTGCCGTTCATGGGCGTCGAAGGAATCACGACACACGGGTGTTGCTCTGACCGCGCTGTTAACCTCATACGCAAGTCGGGCTCATCGAAAGGACCGCAGTGATCGTCAAATCCCTCGTCACCGGCATCGCAGCCACCGCCCTCGTCGGCGCGGCAGCCGTCGGTACGACTGTGACTTCCCAGACGGCCATCCCGACCACTGGGATGCGGGCGGCGGTCGCGCCGGTCGTTCGCCAGGTGCCGCTGCCGCAGGCGCCCGCGCCAGGCCTGCAGACATCACTGGTGTCGACGCTCACCGGGCTGACGGCCGCCGGAAGCTTCGCCGGGTCCAAGGGCAGCTACATCCAGGGCGGCGTCGGCCGGCTCGAGGCCATCACCGCCGACCGGGCGTACAGCAACGCCGTCAAGCAGGGCGTGTTCCCCATGAGCTTCGCCGTTGCCGACATCGACGACCTCGGCGACGGCACCGCGACGGCCAACGTGACAGCCACTGCCGCCACCGGCGCCACCGCGTCTCAGCCGCTGACCTTCGTCGCGGGCCCGAGCCCCACCGGCTGGCAACTCTCCAAGGGGTCGGCCATGACCCTGCTGTCGTCGGTGAAGTAGGCACACCAGGAGCCGCCCGGTGAACCCAACCCGAGGGACCTTGATCGCCGTCATTGCGGCGGCGATCGGGTTGTCCGGGTGCAGTGAACACGTCGAGCCGCCCGCCGACCCGATGCCCCGTTCCCTGCTCACCACCGACGCCAAGTCCCCCGCGACAGCGCCGCTGCCATCGCCCGATGCGCTCACCGCAGTGCTCTACAAGATCGCCGACCCCGCGGTGCCTTCGGCCCAAAAGATCGGGCTGATCCAATACGGCACCGCCGAGGATCAGACCGGGCTGGACAACTTCACCAGGGCACTGCGCGACAACGGTTTCAATCCGATGAACGTGACGGCGGCGGACCTGCTGTGGTCGGCCGGGCAGCCGGGCGACATCATCGCCACGATCACGATCAGTTCCGTCGCCGCACCGGACAACAAGTTCACGTTCCCCATGGAATTCAGCCCCATCCGCGACTCCTGGCAGCTGAATCGGCAGACCGCGAACCTGCTGCTGAAGCTGGGGCAGCCGGGCGGGCCTGACGCCGCGACAACCCCGGCCCGCTGAGCTGTCGATGTGGGTCGGCTGGCTGGAGTTCGACCTGTTGCTGGGCGACGTGCACTCGCTGAAAGCGAAGCGCTCGGCGATCCGGCCGATCATCGCCGAACTGCAGCGCAAATTCTTCGTGTCCGCTGCCGAGAGCGGCAATCAGGAACTGCACCGTCGCGCGGCGATCGGGGTGTCGACCGTCGCGGCTGACCGTCAGCACGTCGTCGAGGTGCTCGATGCCGCCGAGCGTCAGGTGGCGGCCCGGCCCGAGATCGAATTGTTGTCGGTCCGGCGGGGTCTGGTCAGCAGCGAGGACTAGATATTGCGCTTGCGTCGCAGCGGCTGCGGCGTCACCGCGCCCGGTGCCAGCCGGCGCGCGCTGATCAGGAACGCGGTGTGGCCGCGCATCGAATGCTGCGGACGCACCGCCAGGCCGACAACGTCCCAGCCGCGCTGCAACGATTCCCACGACCGCGGTTCGGTCCAGCACTGCTGCTCGCGCAGCGCCTCGACCGTCTTCGACAGCTGCGTGACGGTAGCGACGTAGACCATCAGGACGCCGCCCGGCACAAGTGCCTTCGAGACCGTCTCCAACACGTCCCACGGCGCGAGCATGTCGAGCACCACGCGATCGACCTGCCCGCCGTCATAGGCGTTGAGGTCGGCGATGACCAGGTTCCAGTTCTCGGGCCGCTCGCCGAAGAAGGTCTCGACATTGCGCACGGCATGCACGGCATGGTCGTCGCGCACCTCGTAGGACGTCACAGAACCGCCCGGACCAACGGCCCGCAGCAGTGAGCAGGTCAGCGCACCGGAGCCGGCGCCGGCCTCCAAAACCCTTGCGCCCGGGAAGATGTCGCCCTCGTGCACGATCTGCGCGGCGTCCTTCGGGTAGATCACCTGCGCACCGCGCGGCATCGAGAGGACGTAGTCGATCAGCAGCGGACGCAGTACCAGGAAGGGGTCACCGTTGGTGGATTTCACCACGCTGCCCTCGGGCTGGCCGATCACCGAATCGTGGGCGATGATGCCGCGATGGGTGTGGAACTCCCCACCGGTCGCCAACACCATGGTGTAGTGCCGGCCTTTGGCGTCGGTCAGTTGGACGCGGTCGCCGACGGTGAAGGGTCCGGTGATTCGCACCGGGTCAGCCTGCCAGCCGACCTGTCCCGGCTGACGGCCGGGGTTCACGAAGTCTGGGGACGGCCCGGCTGAGCCGATTTGTCGCTGTCGCGACCTAAGCTGCTGGCATGACCACCGCTAGCGAGGAGCCGAAGGCGGATCGCGCATGAGCACCGCCAGCGAGGAGCCGAAGGCGGATCGCGCATGAGCACCGCCAGCGAGCAGCCGAAGGCGGATCGCGCATGACCTCTGCCGCCCCTGTCCGACGGCCGGCGCTCTCGCCGTCGCGGGCCGGTGACTTCAAGCAGTGCCCGCTGCTCTACCGGTTCCGGGCCATCGACCGGCTGCCGGAGCCGCCGTCCACCGCGCAGTTGCGTGGTTCGGTGGTGCACGCCGCGCTGGAACAGCTGTACGCACTGCCCGCCACCGACCGGGTCCCGGAGACCGCGCTGTCGCTGGTGACGCCGGCGTGGGACGCGGTGGTCGCCGAGAAGCCCGAGCTTGCGGACGAGATCGCGCCCGAGCTGCGGGAGACGCTGCTCGACGAGGCCCGCACGTTGTTGTCTGGGTACTACCGGCTTGAGGATCCGACGCGCTTCGACCCGCACAGTTGCGAACAACGCGTCGAGGTCGAGCTGTCCGACGGGACGCTGCTGCGCGGATTCGTCGACCGGATCGACGTGGCACCGACGGGCGAACTGCGGGTGGTCGACTACAAGACCGGCAAGGCGCCACCGGAAGCCCGGGCGCTGGCCGAGTTCAAGGCCATGTTCCAGATGAAGTTCTACGCGGTGGCGCTGCTGCGCATGCGTGGCGTGGTGCCAGCGAGGCTGCGGTTGCTGTATCTGGCCGACAGTCAGGTGCTCGACTACAGCCCTGATCTTGCTGAGTTGGAGAGGTTCGAAAAGACGCTGATGGCCATCTGGCAAGCCATCCAGAAGTCAGGCGAGACCGGTGACTTCCGGCCCAACCCGTCCAAGCTGTGCTCCTGGTGCTCGCACCAGCAGTTGTGCCCCGCCTTCGGTGGCACTCCCCCGCCGTATCCCGGCTGGCCCGAGGGCTTCGGGGTCGCATGATCGACTGTTACTACCGTCGGCGGGGCGCCGACGGCGATCTGCAGCGCTTCGAATCGACCGAAGGCACCGGCAGTAACTGGGATACGAGCATCCAGCACGGTTCGCCGCCGCTGGCACTGCTGACCAAGGCGATCGAAGAGCTGGCCGCCGGCAGCGGCATGCAGGTGGGCCGGCTGGCTCTCGACATTCTCGGCGCCATTCCCGTTGCACCCGTTGCGGTTCGGGCGTGGGTGTCGCGGCCCGGATCCCGGATCTGCATGATGACCGCGGAGATGACGGCCACCCAGCCTGATGGTTCCGAGCGGGCGGTGGCGCGGCTGTCGGCGTGGCTGATCGCCCGCAGCGACACCCGCGACGCCGTACTGGACCGGTACCCGCCGATGACCCGCGTGCCCGATACCGGGTTCCGGCATCACTGGCAGGGCCGGCCCGGTTATCTCGAGACCGTCACCTGGGTTCCGCAACCCGACGACGCGGGCGCCTCCGTGGTGTGGATGCGGCCGTTGATCTCGCTGGTCGACGACGAGGAGCCGACCGACCTGCAGCGGCTGGCGATGGTCGTCGATTCCGCGAATGGCGTTGGCGCCGCGCTGGATCCGAATGAGTTCATGTTCATGAACACCGACACCACGGTGCACCTGCACCGCGCACCCGTGGGCCCCGAATTCTGCCTGCGGGCCCGCGGCTCGATCGGTCCGGACGGCCTCGGGTCGACGACCGCCGAGCTGTTCGACGAGCAGGGGTTCATCGGGACCTCGGCGCAAACACTGTTGGTACAGCGGCGCTGACCAGACGTGCCGAGACAACGCTCGGCACGCGTCTGAACAGTTCACCAAATACGCAGGTATAGGAAAATTGTGCAGACCGGCCCCAAGTCACGCCGAAGGCGCTCATGCTATAGGCGTGGAGGGGTCGAAGCCTGCCGAGCAAAGCCGGGGTCGCTTGTGGATCGCGGTCGGACTCTCGCTGACCGCGTTGGCCGTGATCCTATTCGGGGTAGTCATCGCGTCGCATTCAGGAAGCAAGACCACGTCGTTACCCCACCCGCCCAGCACGTCGGTCCCGCCTCCTCTGGAACCGCGCATAACAATTGTTCCGCGTGACCCCAACAAGTCGGTCGGAACGCCACCCGAGACCCAGACCCAGATAGCAGTCCCACCCAATCTCGGGGAGCCGCAGAAACCCATCACCGTGACCGCGGCACCAGACTCCCCTGTCACCGCCACTCTGCTAGTGCCAACACCTGTGACCGCCCCGCCGCCCAGCGTCGCTCAACCCAGCTCGAACACAATTGCTGGTCCCCCCATCATCACCGCCATCGCGACGTTACTCGTTGCGGCAACCGGGCTGATCACCGCAGTATCAGGATTGCTCAAAGTCACGCACTCCAGAGCCTCAACCAAAACCCCTGCCACATAAAGGATCAACCCACACGGCCATGGCACGTTCGCCTCCGCGAGGCCCGCCTACCGCGACGACGTCACTACTGTGCAGCGACGCCGCCCGGACGATCACACGACCGTTGGCGTAGGCGTCGGGGCGCCGGAAAACGCCGCCCGATCACCTCTCGGGCAAACCATCTGCTTGCATCCACACCGCGGTCGCCGGGCCCATGGCTCGGCAGATATGTAGCCCACCTTGGCAATCGGGTGACTTAAGTCCCCCAGCGCGGGGCCTTTCGCGAGTCGCTCAGCTACCGAATTCAGGCGTATTCACAACGAAGACATCTGATTGACCAACGGTGTCGAAAGGCCGCCGACCCAGTCTCCGGCCTGGCGATGAACCCGACCAAGCTCGGGCCCGAAACCATGAACGAGGGACCCGATCTACCGGTTCGTTACCGATCTGGACAGAAAGAGCAGAACTTAACGAAAGCTGACATAGCTATGAATCTCGCATACTCCACCAGGACGGACGTTTGTCCGTCCGCCAGTCCGACCCCATTACATGTCGCCGACTACGACTTCGGTACCGATGATTCGTCCGGCACCTCGCTCGACATGGCTCGGCTCGAGGCTCCGATGTCCCAAGTGATCACCGATGAGGTCGACGGTGCCAGCTGGTACCTCACGCTGGACGTCGAAGTACTCCTCATCGCCGCCCTCGGACGTGCGATCGACCGGGTGATCGGGCCGGGACAGATCGTCCTCGACGTGGCTGCGGCAAACGAACGCGTCGGCGGCGCCCTGGCCGTGGTGCGGCGTATCCCGCTGCAGTGTGTCTCGTACGACAAAGTTTCGGCCACGGAAATGCTGCGTAATGTGCGCAACGCATTCGACGAGGCGATCGCCGACCCGGATCAGGTGTCGGAGGTGCTTTTCGGCTACGGCATGACGCGCATCGTCGGGGCTCACCCGGGGCCGGCCCATACGCTGGAGTTGCGTGCTTACCGTTGCGACGGGATATTGCAGCTGGACTGGTGGTATGCATCCGGCCGGTTTTCCGCCAGTACCATCGAAGAACTGGCAGAACAGTTCACATTGGCCGCGATCGAGCTGGCCTCCGAGGCTGAGCCAGATGAGTCGGCGACCGGCGCGCAACCAGGTGAGCACGGCTAGTACCGGCGGGATTCGCTGACGCGTATCACCACGAAGGTTTGCGGAGCCTCAGACCGCGACCTGCATCAAATGGTCAGTGCCGATATGACAGCCGAACCACGATCAAGCAGGTTCAGGACCCGGCAATGGTTCGCGGCCAGTACCTCGGCACGGCTGTCCTTTGTGGTCGTCATGCTGCGGCGTCTTCTGGTGATGTTCCTTCGTTACGGCAATATGCCGATGACAAACGGGACAGGTGATAGAGGGCATGATCCTCATCTCTCTTTCTTTCACGAGATGTCGATGCGTCCGGCGATTGCTGACCGGACCCTAAATTGTTGTTACAGTGAAATTTTCGACGCCGCCCGCGAAGTTGTGGACAAGTCTGCAGGGTGAAGATCGGCTGGCCATAGAGGCCAATGACCCTGACCGTGGACCCCAAGGCCCCGGGCCGAACGCAGCAGTGCCGACAGCGAATCGGGAAACCGTCGAGGTTTCCCAACCAGTCGTGGGGTGAAGTCCAGCGCCCTCGCCTCGAAGGCCGAATGGCCCTAGATCGGGCTCGCGCCGCGGTGAAATATCGAACTGTGCGAGGAGCCGAAGCCCCCCGGCTCCCTTCGATATTGAGGAGACACACCATGACAAGGGCCCGTGACATCATGCACGCCGGAGCAACATGTGTGGGAGAGCACGAGACATTGACCGCGGCGGCTCAGCACATGCGCGAGTTGGGCGTTGGTGCGCTACCGATCTGCGGGGACGATGATCGCTTGCACGGCATGATCACCGACCGCGACATCGTCATCAAATGCATCGCCGCCGGGCATGACCCCAATACGGTCACCGCCGCGGAGCTTGCCCAAGGCAGCACCTATTACGTCGACGCCGACGCCGGTATCGAGCAGATGCTGAACGTCATGGAGGAACACCAAGTCCGCCGGGTACCCGTGATCGAAGATCACCGCCTGGTCGGCATGGTGAGCGAAGGCGACATCGCGCGGCATCTACCCGAATACGCCGTCGCGCAATTCGTCAAGGCCGTCTGCGCCCCGCCTGCCCTCGCCAGCCACTGACCAGCAGATCATGAGCACTCACTATGAGACCGGCCCGGCAGCAGGCGAATACGGCGTGGAAAACGAGAACCAGCTGCAGCCGCAGGACACCCTGATCGAACGCGGCATCGACGACGTGCTGGATGAGGGATACTCGCCGCCCGAGCGGCTGTACGGGCGTGGCGCCTTCGGCCCCTCGGAGAGCATGGACCAGCTGCTCGCGGAGGAAGAACACGATCCGGCATCACGCGTTGACGTCATACTCGACGCGGACGAACAGCAACGTTCCGATGACGCCGAGCGCGAAGCGGAATTTCCTGAGCGAAGAGAGGTCGGCCGCGCGCGAGCAGGTCGACTTGTCGCACCGGACTTGGGATTTGGCGAAGACACCGAGGCAGAGCTGGTTGCCACGGACGTCGGTATCAGCGGCGGTGCAGCTTCCGCAGAGGAAGCCGCCGTTCATGTCATCGATGATGAAGTACCGCCGCACCGGTAGCTATGGCGATGAGGTCCACGGCGGCGCCCCGGTGGCCGGCGAAGGTAGAGCGCCGGGACGGGACCGTCGTGCCGTTCGACGTCACCCGGATCGAAACTGCGGTCGCGCGGGCGGCCCGCGAGGTGGCGAACGACGATCCCGACATGCCGGGCGTCGTGGCCAGGTCCGTTGCCGACGCACTGGGACCCGGTGTAGCACAGGTCGAGAAGATTCAGGATTTCGTCGAGGCGAGGCTGGGCGAAGCAGGCCTTGACGATGTCGCCCGCGCATACATCATTTACCGGCACCGTCATGCCGAGTTGCGCACGGCCAAGGAATTGCTCGGGGTCCGCGACGAGCTGAAGCTGAGCCTGGCCGCGGCCACGGTGCTGCGCGAACGTTATCTGCTGCGCGATGAGCAGGGCGCTCTCACCGAGTCGACCGGCGAGATGATGGACCGCGCGGCGCGCTGCGTCGCCGCGGCGGAAGACGAGTATCAATCGGGCTCATCGGCGCAGTGGGCCGAGCGGTTTTCGGCGCTACTGCGGAATCTCGAGTTTCTGCCGAATTCGCCCACATTGATGAACGCCGGCACCGACCTGGGCCTGCTCTCCGGCTGTTTCGTTCTGCCCGTTGAGGATTCGCTGCGCTCCATCTTCACCACCTTGGGCCAGGCCGCCGAGATCCAGCGGGCTGGGGGCGGCACCGGGTATTCGTTCGGGCACCTGCGTCCCGCCGGGGATCGGGTGGCCGGCACCGGTGGCACGGCAAGCGGACCGGTGTCCTTTCTGCAGCTCTATGACACCGCCGCAGCCGTGGTCTCGATGGGCGGGCGTCGTCGCGGTGCGTGCATGGCGGTGCTCGACGTGTCACACCCGGACATCCACGACTTCATCACCGCCAAGGCCGAATCACGTCGCCAGTTAACACATTTCAACCTATCGGTCGGTGTGAGCGACGCTTTCCTGCGCGCCGTCGAAAGGCACGGCACGCATCGGCTGGTCAATCCACGCACCGGCAAGACCGTTGCCCGAGTACCGGCAGGCGAGCTGTTCGACGCCATTTGCGAATCCGCGCACAGGTGCGGCGATCCGGGCTTACTGTTCCTGGACACGATCAATCGAGCCAATCCCGTGCCGGGACTGGGCCGAATCGAGGCGACGAACCCGTGCGGAGAGGTTCCGCTACTGCCGTACGAGTCGTGCAACCTCGGCTCGATCAATTTGGCCCGGATGGTCACCGACGGTCGCGTCGATTGGGACAAGCTCGCCGACGTCGCGACGGTGGCTGTGCGGTTCCTCGATGACGTGATCGACGTCAGCCGCTACCCCTTCCCCGAACTCGGCGAGGCAACCCGCGCCACCCGAAAGGTCGGACTCGGCGTGATGGGTTTGGCGGAACTGCTTGCGGTGCTGGGCATTGCGTACGACAGCGAGGAGGCGGTGCAACTGACAGAGCGAGTCATGCGCCGCATTCAACGGTCGGCGCACCTGGCGTCCCGTCGGCTGGCCGAGACAAGAGGTGCGTTTCCCGCGCTCGCCGACAGCCGGTTCGCCCATGGCGGACCGCGGCGCAACGCGCAGCTCACCTCCGTTGCTCCGACCGGCACCATCTCGCTGATCGCCGGCACCACCGCGGGGATCGAGCCGATGTTCGCAATCGCCTTCACCCGGGCGATCGTCGGCAGGCACCTGCTGGAGGTCAACCCGTGTTTTGATCGTCTGGCCCGCGACCGCGGCTTCTACAGCGATGAGCTGACCGCCGTCATCGCGCAGCGCGGCGGAGTACGGGGCTATTCACGGTTGCCCGCGGACGTGCGGGCGGCGTTCCCGACTGCTGCCGAGATCGCGCCGGAGTGGCATTTGCGGATGCAGGCCGCGGTGCAGCGTCACGTCGACGCCGCAGTATCGAAGACCGTCAATCTGCCAGCTGCCGCTACGGTTGACGATGTCCGCGCCATCTATCTGGCCGCGTGGAAGGCGAGGGTCAAGGGCATAACGATCTATCGCTATGGCAGCCACGAAGGCCAGGTGCTGTCCTATGCCGCGCCGGAACCCGCACTAGCCCAGGCAGATACCGGGTTCAGCGGCGGGTGTGTGGGGCGAACGTGCGAGTTCTGAGGGTGGGGACATACCCACACACTCGGAACCGCTCCATCTTGAGTGCGCGGGTAACAGCAGGTGCGACCCAAGCCCTGTTGCCGTCACGCACCGGTGATGAGCGAGCCGAGTAACGCCACAGCGCACACACCCATGATCACCACCATCGCCCAGCCCATGACGTTGGCGAAACGGCCGTTGACGTGCTCACCCATGATCGATCGGTTGTTGCCGACCAACGCGATCAGCGCCATCAGCGGAGGAGCCAGCACCCCGTTGACTGCGGCGGCGTAGTACAACATCCGGAACGGCGGAATCCCGATGAAATTCAGACCGACACCGACAAGCGTGGCCAACGCGATCACGACGTAGAAAGCACGGGCCTGGCGGAAGGTGTATCCGAGCCCCGCTTTCCAGCCCAGCGCCTCGGACAGCGCGTAGGACGCCGAACCCGTCAAGGTGGGCACCGCGAGAAACCCGACCCCGATGATGCCGATCGCGAAGAGCAGGAAGGCAAAGTCGCCGGCAAGTGGCCGTAGCGCAGCGGCGGCCTGATCCGGTGTGTCAACGCTGAATACGCCCGCTTGATGAAGAGTGGAGGCGCACGTCAGGATGATGAAGAACTGCACGAAATTCGAAAAACCCATGCCGATCGTGGTGTCGACCCTCATGTTGCGAATGTCCCTGTCGCGGACCACCGGAACACCCTTGCCGTAGAACTGCATTCGGCCACGGGCGAAATCCTCTTCGGCTTCCTGATCGGCCTGCCAGAAGAAACAGTAGGGCGTGATCGTGGTGCCCAGGACGGCGACGATGTTGAGCACGTAGTCGCGCGACCACTCGACATGCGGAACGAATGCGCTCACCGCCACCGCGGGCCACCACGGGTGATGAATGACGAAGGCCGCCACGACATATGCGAGCAGGCTCAGGCTCGCGTACTTCAGGAACCGGGCATAAGCGGGGTACGGCACGAAGATCTGCAGCAGCAGGGAGATGCCCACGATCGCCGCGAGCCAGGCCAGGAAGGGGACGTGAACGAGCATCTGACCAGTGGCCGCCATCGCTCCCAGGTCAGCGCCGACGTTCACGATGTTGGCGACCATGAGCAGCGACACAGCGACGAAAAGCACCCTACGCGAATAATGTTCGCGTAGCACCGACGCCAGGCCGCGGCCGGTGACCATTCCGATTCGGCCGCAAATCTCCTGGATCGCCACCATGAACGGATATGTCCAGGCAGCCACCCATAGCTGAGAGTAGCCGAACTGCGCCCCGGTCTGGCTGTATGTCTGGATACCGGACGGATCATCGTCGGACGATCCCGTCACGAACCCCGGACCGAGGACCTTCCACGCCGCCGCCGCCCGGGCACGCAGTGACGCACGCGACCCACGAGACGTCATCGCGTCCCCACCGGCCAATGGCTGCTTCTTCTGGGTCTCACTCTCATCTGTCATCTCGGCGGCAAGTTTGTCATCTCGGCGGCAAGATCGGCAGCCGGCGCGGCGAGACCTGGCCGCACGCGGTCGGGATTCACGCAGCGTGAGGCATATCGGTTACAGCGCCCGCGGATTGGTACGAATCCGGATGGCTGTGGACGGGAGCCCAGCCGACGTACGTCAGGTACAGGCCGACCACTGCGACCAACACCGAGCCTGCCTGCCACCACGCAGCGGCACTGAGCGCAGACTGGCCCATGGACAGGTAAGCCTTGGGGAAGGCCATCAGCGCGATGCCCTTGACGACGCTCAGCCAGCCCAGCAGCGACACGATGGCAGCGGACGGTCCACGCCAATAGGGATGCAGGACGATCACGGCAAGGCCCATCGGCAGAACAAACGCGCCGGCTACCCACGGCCATACCGCATCCGCGCTGAACGCTTCGATCATCGAACGCATGTAGGCGGTTCGACCGATCATGGTCAGCGCCGCAATGAACAGATACGGGCCCAGAACGCGGGCGAACAGACGCGTCCGCGACTGGATGTGCGGGGTGATGCTCATAACTACCTCCGTCGAACGGACCCGTTGCCAAGGCCATGACATGCCCCAGCAATGACAGGGCGTCAACCTTTCGTACGGCCATCTGATCGCGCGGCGACAACAATCCAGTAGGGACCGAAGTCCCCAATCGGTCGCCGATCGTCCGTCGGCGACATCGCGCCGGCATCTATCGCGCCGCGAACCGCTGCCCGCCCGCCCGCCTGAACTGACGACCTCGTTGGAATCAGAATGATCTTTAGCGGTATCGACGCTACCGCCGGTGGTCAGGCCTCTTCCGAGCGCTCACATCGAATCCGGCGCCGCACCGTGTCGCGTTTTTCGCTTCTATATTCCTGAGCGAACCGCCTGAATTCGCCACTGCCCCTTTGGCTTGTGGCCGTGTTACGTTCCCGGGAGTTGAGCCATGACTGTTCTCACCACGACTGCCCCTGCCGACGACGATGTCGTCGCCGCCGTGTTGGCTACCGCTGACCGCGTCGCCGACGAGCTGCGCGAGACCGCCGCCGCGCGGGACCGGGCGAACGCCGCGCCGCGTGAAGAGATCGAGCTGCTGCGCCGCAATGATCTGCTGCAAGTGCAAGAGCCGGTCGAATACGGCGGCTCGGGCTTCAATTACGCGCAGGCGGCTCAGGTGACGAGGCGGATCGCCCGTGGTGACACGTCGATCGCCCATCTCATCGGCTACCACTACGCCCAGACCCGCATCGCGTCGCTCTTCGGGACGCCTGCTCAAGCTGAGGTGCTCTCCCGAAAAAACGCCGCCGAAAAGCTGTTCTGGGGTGGAATTCAAAATCCTCGCGGGGGCTCCGATCTGGTTTTGACCCGTGACGACAACGGGTTCCGGCTGAACGGCAGCCGCACGTTCGCCAGCGGCGCGAGTACCGGCGATCAGCTGTCCGTCACGGCCTCGCTCGACGGCAGTCTGGTTTTTCTGTCGCTCGACGTCCGTGGCGGCCGTCAGGGATTCACTTTCCTCGATGACTGGGACAACATCGGTCAGCGTCTGACGGACTCGGGTGGTGTCCGTGTCGTCGACGCGCGGATCGAGCATGACGAAGTGCTCGGCGAAGAACCTTTCGTCGCTTCGGATCCCACGCCGTACCAGACCCTCGTTACGCCGCACTGGCAGTTGGCGTTCGTCAACTTCTACCTCGGCACCGCAGAGGGGGCCTTGGCCGAGGCGCTCGATTGGACGCGAACCCACGGCTCGGCGTGGGAATCCTCGGGCGTCGAGCGGGCCACCGACGACCCGTACGTTCTGCAGACCGTCGGCGAGCTCGTCAGCCAAGTACGGGCGACCGCATTGTTGGCCGACCGGGCCGGCGATGCCCTGCAAGCCGCGCTGGACGTCGGGCCGGCGCTGTCGGAAGACCAGCGCGCCGAGGCCGCAGTGGCCATCTACGAAGCCAAGTACCTTTCCACGAAGGTCGGCTTGGAGACCGCCAGCCGCCTGTTCGAAATCCAGGGCGCACGCGCCACGTCCACCAAGTACGGATTCGACCGGCACTGGCGAAACTTGCGCACTCACACGGTGCATGATCCGGTGGCGTACAAGGCCAAAGAGGTTGGTGACTGGACTCTCAACGGTCGCCGCCCCGAGTTCTCGCTGTACCGGTAGACCGATGGCCATCACTTTGCACTGGTTCCTGCCCACCAATGGTGACTCGCGCAGCGACCTGAGTCTGGGCAACGCGGTCGGTGCGGCAGGCAGCCGCGCGGACGGCTTCGGCGCGGACCGCGCTCCCGACCTCGATTACCTCAGCCTCGTGGCGGGCGCGGCGGAGCGGCTCGGATTCACCGGCGCATTGACTCCCACCAGTAGCTGGTGTGAGGACGCGTGGGTGTTCACAGCGGCACTGACCCAACGGACCGAACGGTTCAAGTACCTGGTCGCGTTCCGGCCGGGCTTGCAAGCGCCGACCCTGGTCGCCCAGGCAGCCGCTACGTACCAGCGAATCTCGCGGAACCGTTTGCTGCTCAATGTGGTTACTGGCGGCGACGATGTCGAGCAGCGCCGCTTCGGCGATCATCTCGGCAAAGCGGAGCGCTATGAGCGGGCCGCCGAGTTCCTCACGATCTTCCGGCAGCTATGGTCCGGCGAACCGGTCACTTTTACCGGCAAGCACCTGTCGGTGGAGAACGCGACCATCATCCCCGCCGACACCTTTCCTGACATCTACCTGGGCGGGTCATCGGCCGAAGCGCTAGAGGTGGCGGCCGAACACGCCGACGTGTACCTGACATGGGGTGAGCCACCTGCCCAGGTCGCCGAGAAGCTCGATGCGGTGCGCCACCGAGTCAAGAATCTGGGGAGGACGCGGTTGGCCGCCGGAGAACTGCGGTTCGGGATTCGTCTGCATGTCATCAGTCGCCCCACCGAAGAGGAGGCATGGGCGCAGGCGGACAAACTGCTGGCAGGTCTTGATGCCGAGAGCATCAATCGCGCGCAGCAGATTCAACGCAATTCGCAGTCGGAGGGGCAGCGGCGGATGTCTGCCCTGCACGGCGGCCGAACCGACAACTTGGAGGTGTCCCCCAACTTGTGGGCCGGTATCGGGCTGGTTCGTGGTGGTGCCGGCACCGCGTTGGTGGGCAGCCATGAGCAGGTTGCCGACCGCATCGCGGAGTATCACGAGCTGGGTCTCGACGAGTTCATCCTGTCCGGATATCCACACCTCGAAGAGGCCTACTCCTTTGGCGAGGGCGTCACCCCCATTCTCGCGGAACGCGGACTGCTTGCTGATCGGCGCTCGTGAGCATGGTGCGAACTTTGGCGCCCAGGACGCACGCGCACATCGTCGCTATCGCAGAAGAATTCGCCGCAGCGGTGAAACCTGGTGCCGCCGAACGTGATCGAACCGGCGCCGTGCCCCGGGCAGAGGTTTCCGAGTTCGACACCCGCAGCCTGCCGGCCATCACAGTGCCGATCGAAGACGGCGGAGACGGGCTCGGACCTCGGACTTTGGCCGACGTTGTCAGGATCATCGCAGCGGCCGATCCAGCCCTTGCCCAGGTGCCACAAGGCCATTACCTTGCCGTGGACATCCTGCGCCTGCTGGGCACTCCCCTGCAGCGAGCCCGCATCCTTCCCGCCATCGTAAACGGGGCGCGCATCGCACCGGTGCTCGCCGAGCGCGGCGGCCATCATGCCCAGGATCTCAAAACCCGCCTGAGCAACGACGGCACGCGCTGGCGGGTCGACGGCACCAAGTACTACTGCACCGGCGCCATCACTTCTCGGTGGCTGGCAGTCAGCGCACTCGATCCCGACGACCGTCTCGTGCTGGCGTTCGTCGAACGTGACGCACCCGGTGTGACCATCGACGAAGACTGGGCCGCCATGGGGCAACGCTCTACCGTGAGTGGGACCACCACTCTGGATGGCGTCACGATCGACGGCGACTTGGTCGTGCCCTATTGGTCGGCATTCGAGAAGCCGCAACTTCTCGGCGCACGGGCCCAATTGGTCCACGCAGCCATCGAAGCCGGCATCGCGGAGGGCGCCCTCGCCGACGCCGGCGAGTTCGTCCGCACCCGCAGCCGCCCGTTCTTCGAGGCGGTGCGCTACGGACAGGCCAACACGGCGAGCGACGATCCGCACGTCCTGCTGCGATTCGGCCAGCTTGCCACCCGGACCCGCGCGGCTGTCCAGCTGTTACGTTGGGCTGCAGGGGAACTCGAAGACATCGGTCTTGACGTCGGCGATCCCGACGCCGCCGCGCGCGGCTCGATAGCGGTGGCCCAGGCCAAAGCCTTCAGCAGCGACGTCGCCGTCGACGTGGCCAGCCAGGTGTTCGCGCTCACTGGGGCAAGCGGAACCGATCGCCGGTACGCCCTCGACCGACACTGGCGTAATGCCCGCACCCACAGCGTGCACGACCCCGTCGACTGGAAGTACCACCACATCGGCGCGTGGGAGCTTTCCGGTGTGACACCGCCGAATCACGGCCAGATCTGAATGCACTTTCGATCCCGCGGATTCTGAATATCGGGACGCCGACCGGCACCCGATAGCCTCGGCCCCATGTCCGCCAATCTGGAAGAGGCGCAAGCCGTTTCACCCACACTGAAATCGCAGCCGTTCAAGCCGGCGGTGTTCGTGGCAGTGACGGCAGGATTGGGGTACGGCTTCGACTCCTACGCCGTGAACATCTACGGCTTGGTGTTGCCCGAGATCAAGAAGACCCTGCAGATCACCGAGGCTCAGGCCGGCTATATCGGATCGATCTTCCTGGTCGGCTACACCATCGGGACCATCGGATTCGGTTTCGCCGCCGATCGGTGGGGCCGCAAGGCCACGCTCGGTGCGTCGATCCTGCTCTACGGCATCACCACGGCATTGGCCGGCATCACCACGAACCTGGCGGCATTCACCGGCCTGCGCTTCCTCACCGGCGTGGGCGGCGCCGGCGAACTGGCGGTCGGTGCCCCCTATACCGCCGAGGTCTGGCCGACCAAGACCCGGGCGATCGGCGTGGGCGGGGTGATCTTCTCGTTGTTCTCGCTCGGCTACGTCCTCGCGGCGGCGGTCGCGCTCGTGCTGGTGCCACGATTCGGCTGGCAATCGGCATTCATCGTCGCCATCGTCCCGGCCGTGATCTTGTTTCTTGTGCGCCAAGGTATTACCGAATCGCCGCGCTATACCGAGGTCGACGAAAGACGAAAGCGGGACGGCACTCCGAGGGCCCAGCTGTGGAAACTACCCGGGGTACGCCGGCGTCTGATCGTGGGCTGGTTGATCTACACGGCGAACGCGGTCGGCTACTGGGGCTCCACCCTGTTTCTCACGACGTACATCGTCAAGAGATTCCACGCATCCACCACCGATGCGATTCGCTACGCCCTGGTGTTCTTCCTGCTGCAAGTCGTCTTTGTCTTTCTGGGCACCGCGTTGGCCGACAGATTCGGTCGCCGTCCTTCGGCGGTCCTCGGTGCCGTCGTCGCGGCCGGTTCCTCCATCCTGGCAGCCACCTCGGATTCGTTGGCCGAATACCAGGTCTACGGAGCGATATCGATCGCCACCCTCGGTTGGCTGTGGGGAGTCGGCGATGCGTACATCTCCGAGCTGTTCCCAACAGTGCTGCGGGGCACCGGATTTGGCGTCGCCGTCGGCGGCGGCCGCATCGTTTCGATCGCCGCGCCGACCGTCGTCGGTTGGGCCATCGGTCACTACGGCGTACAGGCGCCTTATCTGGCGCTGTCCGCGATTTGGCTGCTCACCGTCGTCGGCTACCTGTTGGGTCCAGAGACCAAGGGCAAGGAACTCGACGACCTCGCGGACGAGGCTATGGCGTTTCCCGCCTGAAGTTGACGACATTGCGGAGGGGCGCGGACCGCCGACTCCCGGCGCGCGAGGGACCCAGCAACTCGTCAGATCGGGCGGCCGGCCTTTATCACCCGCAGTACCTGATCTGTGCCGTCGCCCGGCCAGAAGGTGTGCATTGCCCAGGTCGCGCCGGCGCGGGCAAACTCGGCCGCGTCAGTACCCGGGCGAGTCTTGACGGCGATATCGAAACCGTCACTGCCGCCACGCAATTGGTCGATGGTGTTGGCGATCTGGGCAACCGTCGACGCGTCGCCTGTGAGTGGAAATATGCCGTCATGGCGGGCGGCTCGTTCGACTGGCTTGCCGCTGTGGCGTGCGGTGCCGAACCACACCGGGATTCGCACCTGCTGCGCGGCGTCGGGTAGCGCACGCACGTCGTCAGCGACCAGCTGACCACGATGCGTGACGGTTTCACCGGCCCACATGGCCGTCAACAATCCGACGCCTTCATCAAGCAAGCGTCCGAGTCGCCGCGCGTCGGCATCCTCTCCGACCGCAGAGTATTCTCGGCCCCGATTGTCACCGGTGCCCAAGCCGAGGATCAGCCGTCCGCGACTCAGCCGATCCAGTGTCAGGGTCTCCCGTGCAAGTTTGAGCACGCGGCGCCGCGGTAGCGGTGTGACCATCGGCCCCAACCTGATTCGACTCGTGTTGGACGCAGCAGCTGCCAATGCGACCCAGGGATCGGCGATTTCCCACTGGCCGCCGATCGGGCTCAGTACATGGTCCCAGACAAATAGGCCGTCCCAGCCCGATTCCTCGGCGGCGATCGCGATGTCGACGATGGCGTGGGGGTCTGCCAACTCGCCGAACGGCGGCATAAAGGTTGCGTGGCGCACCACGACACCGTAACACCGAGCTCACTCGTGGCATGTCGCCGAGAGTGCCGGCGAAGGCCATCCGTCCGCACAGCTCCTACGGGTTAGCCATCTCACTGAATGAGCTGGTGCACAGCACCTTTGACGGGCTATCTCAGTTCGAGTACGAGCTGCGCACACCCGTTGCTACAACAATGCGCCCTCTCTGGTGATCGGCGGCATTAGTACAGGCGTGACCGCTCGATGTTGTCCCAAGTGGGCACGACGGTAACGGCGCGATACCACGGCGGCGATCAGGGCCACAGTGCCGCCAGCGCCTACCGGCAGCGTGGTCGATTGACGGTCAGCGAGTATCGATTGGCACTGTTCGACATAGTTGCTCGCCACAAACATGGGTCCGCCGCTGGTGTGCTGATCGAAATTGAGTCGGTCTTGCTCTTCGGCAACTTCGAAACGTGGGTGAAAGCCGGTCCCGCATGGGATCGGGAATCCGGCCCGGTCGACAGCTCCCAGGTGCACTGGCGTTGCCGTGGATAGCAGCGCGCCGAGGACTGCGGCGGTACCGCTGAGAGCGAGTAGTCGGCTCAACATGTTGCTCTAGTTCTCCTTTCGAGATGGTATTGCCGCCTCGGGCGGCTCCCCCGATCGTCGAATCTGTGCATGATTCATCGCGGGATGTTTGCTGGCTGGTGGGTGTCAGGCTGCCGATCCAGAACTGCGCAGCCGGCAGTCTTCGAGTTGACGGCCGAGGTGCTCGGCGATGGGGCCGTCTGGGTGGTGCAGCGCGCGCCAGGCGTCCAGTTTTTCCATGAGGGCATCGGGAACCGCGAGTTGTTCGCGGTCAATGACAGCAATCAGCGACTCGATTAGCCCGCCGAACTCGCTGATGCCGAGGTTGATGTACGCGTTGTCGAGTTGCGCGGGTGTCAAACGAGAGCGGATGGATTCCACCAACTCCCACGCGACGTCGGATTCGCTGGTCAACGACATCATCGGTACTCCTTACGCTTCGAGCGCTGTGCCCTTCCACGGCGGGCTGGATGGCGGCCAACAGCATGTACTTGGTGTTTATCTCGTGAGCGGTGGGTCAGCCTGGAAGGTTCCGGATTTTCTGAACCGTCGTGGCGGTACCGCCGCTTTTGTAGGGTTAGTCGTTGCTGGAGGTGGGAACCGAACGTGCGGGTCGCGTGATCCCGGGCACACTGACGCGCCGCTACAGCACGCAGTCGGTTGAGTCGTTCACGGTTGTGCGTCTTGTTCTCGGACGCCGGCGCACGTAGATCAGGGACGCCGACGTCTCACGAGCCTGTACACGCCGCGGATCACCAGCCCGATACCCACCGGGACCGCGACCACGAGCACCCAGGGAAGAACCTGGCCGAAGCCGAACATGATGCTGTCCAGTGGATTCTGCGGACCCACCTTCACCGTCAGGGCATACCGGCGGCATACCTGGCCGCCGTTCGTCGATTCAACGAGACTGACTCTCGTGGTTCCTTCTTGCTTTGCCCGATACCGCTCGGTGTAGGTGCCATTTCCAACCCCGGCCGGCGGCTTTCGCCCCCATTGGTAGCGCGAACCCAGTTTGTTCAGGATGTGGGGATTGTCGATATGTTCTTCGCGCCACTGGCAGAAGGTCTGGTCGTAGTCGTCAGCGAGGACGATGTCGAATAGTTGACCGGTCAGGACGTGGACCTGGCCGCCGTTGTCGTCGTCCCTGGCCATTACGTCCGGCTGCGGCGCACAGCCAGCGGTCATAAGTGCCAGCCAGCACAGAAGAGCGACGCACAACATGGTCGACAGCCTCCGGGCGGACCGTCTCGCTGTGGACCCTAGGACGTTCTTTGGCGTTGCGCCGGAGGCTTCTTGGCGCCACATGGTTATATTCGCCATCTGCGCCGCCAAAACAACTCGGCAAGCGTCCGTTTGTCTTTCACGGGCGACTTCACCGACGAATCTGGCGATGGCGCCGCGACCGGCCTGTCGGTGCCCGCGATGTCGATGAGCGCTAAGTCGATGTGGATCGCGACGGGGCGGTCCTCTGCGTCGAAGCTGGCCAGGATGGGGATGGACGTGTTGTCGACCAACGTCTTGCAGGTGATCACCGTGGCCCCACTGCCGCTGCGCACTTCGGAGAAATTACTGGGGCTTTCCCACGCCCGCTCCCAGTCCTGGTCGAGGGCCTCCATGTCCGCCTCCGTTATCGCATCGCCGTCGTGCACCAGGACAATCCCCAGATCGGTGTAGACGCTCGCTCCGTAGGGCGGAATATCGCTGGGGTACAACGCCTCCGGCGTTCCCACGTAGGCCGGGGCCACATCAGATAACTGCACCGATAGATACGCGGGCCGCAGCACAGGTTTGTCAGCCGTGCCCGCCGGCCGGACGTAACACTCGGTGGCCCAGACTCGGTGATCCCCTGCTCGAACAGCGAGCACGACCTGCGGGCGCTCGCGGTCGTAGACGTCGCGGATCGCCAAGCGTCCGGATGTGACCGGCAGCCGACCCAGCTCAACGTCGCGGCTACCGGGGGTTGGCGTCCACACCGGAAACTCGGATGCAGGCACGCGGTTCGGGCTGGTCGACATCGTCACACCTTTCGGTTCAAACCCGATCCGTAGCTCTTTGCGCCTCAACACCCGGCGATGGGCATTGTGTTCCAGCGGGACTGTCACCAGACGGTACGCCCGTCACCTCGAGGAAATGCTGCTCTCGTGTCGGACGCCGGTGGCACACGCAATGACCGGTTCGCACCGACCGTGCCGGCCGGGCCGCCATGCATTATGTGACGACCGCACACTGCTAACGGCCCGTCCGACAAGGGACAATATGCAAGATGGGTGCCACACCCGTAACCGGAGCAGTCGCCGAATACCGCGGGCAGCGCATCCCAATCATGTTCAGCGCCGACGACTGGGTGGCGCTGGCCGTTCGGTCATCGATGGCATCGTGTCGGTCGCTGTCACCGCATCCCGAGCGAGACAGACCGTTTCATTGAGCGGCCGGCACCCTGACGGGCGCGTGCTTGCGGGGTTCGTTGGCGACCCCGCCGCCGCAGGGCGCCCGGATCAGTCCGCGTCGTGGCCATCGGTGCCGTCTTGTGCACGTTTGAGTTTGGCGGCGCGGCGCTGTTGCTCGGCCCTTTCGCGGCAGCGCCGCAGGAATTCCTCGTCGGCGGCAGGATCCTCCGGAATGAAGCGGCCCGGTTTGTCGTACTCGGGGAACCGTCGGTCTTCGAGGGAGCGATTGCGCGGCGTCGCGACGGCCGGACGTCCGGCAACAAACCAGGCGATTGATCCGGCCAACGGGAGCAGCAGGACGATGAAGATCCACAGCACCCGCGGCAATCCACGCACTTCATGATCATCGGTGCAAGCGATATCGACGATCGCCAGCAGCAACACGAGCACGTCGAGCACACCGAAATACAGCATCCTTGTGACCTTTCCTTGACGCGATGCCGACGGCCTTTTGTTGAGTCGTCAATTCACCGATGACCGGCGCGGTGCGAACGCCTGGCTCCATACCTGGCGGCATGCGACGCCGACGAGCACCAGCACGAAGACGATGACCAGGTTCAGCTGTAGGCCACCGAAGGGGTGGCCGGCACGCTCGTAAAGTGCGGTGAGGATGACGGCCGCGCCCAGGACGGGAGCGGCGATGGTGCCCATGCCGGCGGGCCAGCGGCCGATGGCGATGGCTTCGACGACCGCAGCGATGATCACCACCGCCAGTGCGCCGATGACGCAAGCCGAGATGGTGTCTGCGGCCACAGTCGTGAACAGTGAGCCACTGCTGTAGTCGGCGTATCGGCGTGGGAGGCCATAGGAGCTCATCTCCGCCATAAGTCGAGCGACCACGAACACCCCCCACGCCGCGTCGCCGGTGACATGGGCGATGCGGGCGGTCAGGTATCGGCGGCGCGGTGTTGCGGTGGGACTCATTGTCCTGCAGCGTTATCGGGGTTCACGGGCCGTGAGCCTCCTGGCTTTAGAGTCGGCCCCACCGTGGTCGGTCGCGCGCTGCGAGGGTGCGCAAAATAACTCCGCAGCAGGGTGATCGCGCTGAGGTCTGACGTTCATCCAGCCGTCATCGGTGACGAACTGCGTGAACCGAGCCAGCATCGGCTGCGGAGCCGCGGCCGTCACTCCCGTGGCGAACACGCATGGCGCGGCAGCCATAGCGAACACCACCGACATCGCCATTACACAACCCGACAACCCAGTGCGACGCAGCATGCATAACCCCCCTTGCGAATGCAGGCTCCAAGCCCCCCGGCTTGCCCGCGGCTCACGCGATAAGGCAAACAATCGCATGAGCGGACTGGCACGTCAACTCCTGCCGCGAGGTCGAAAACGGAACTCCCGGCACATCCCCCTCTACCCGCACCTGCGGCCGCCCTGCCCCGGCCGGGTTCCTGACAGCCGCGGCACCTGCTACGTCAGTTGCCAACCGACCGGAAACTAGAGCCGAAAGTCCCAACATCCGTGGTTACGTGGTGAAGAACATCACATGAACATAACCCCCGAACTGTGTAAGCATGCCTATGCACGCGCCAGTTCGTTGCGCGCGCAGTCATTCTGGGGAGGATGACAGAGCAAGGGGGAAATCACTTGACCATGTCTGTCCAGGCGAGTCGTAATCGCCTCAATACCAACATTATTGGCTTCGATCGGCTGGCTGATGCGACGCCCGACCCGGTGACCGAGGCACGACCCGCTGACAGCGTTAGCCATGCCTCAAACCAGACCGATCAGGCTCGCACCACTTTCCCGAAACAACACCACCGCGGAGGAGAATCGATCGATCCCGGCACCGTGGCAGCACGCCTAAACCGGTTGTTCGACACGATCCGCCCGCCCGGCCGCGGCCCGCTGCGCAACTACGAGGTGCTTAATGCCCTGCGGGCCCGCGGGATTGAGATGTCTGCGCCATACCTGTCCCAGCTGCGCGCCGGCAGGCGCAGCCACCCCAGCCTAGATATGCTGCGTGACCTCGCCGATGTCTTCGGTGTGTCCGTCGCCTATTTCACCGACGCAACCAGCGCCTATACCCGGTACTTGGAAGCTGAATTATGTTGGCTAGAAATGGCACACGATCCGGAGGTCCGCATGATCACCACGTCACTGCTCACGTTTCCGCCCGATATCCGTGAGGACATCCTGCAATCTGCGGGTTCCCTGTACAGCGCGGCCGGATAGACCAGATCGAGCCTAGTAGCGCTGGTGGCGAAATGGCTGGTCAAACTGATCGACGAGGTCAATCGTTAGACGAGTTCTCAGACCGGCGCGTGCGTGGGATATTGGGTGTATACGCCGCGTGGGGGTCCGGCCCGCTCGAAGTGATCGGTGCGACGTTCCGCCGACTCATCGAAAAATGGTGAAAGGCAGCTGTTTCCTGCCGAGTTCGGTGCTGACGTCATCGCTGCAGCCGCAAGGGTGAGGCGCCGTTGCGTCAGATCGCGAAGGACTTCGACATCTCGGAGGCCTGCCTGCATCGCTGGCTCAAGATCGCTGACCGCAATCAAGTGTGGCTGACCGACATCACCGAGCACCGCACCGATGAAGGCAGGCTCTACCTCTGCGCCATCAAAGACGTCTACTCCAACTCCGATTGTGGGTTACTCCATCATGGCCAACCCATGCCCTCACCGGGCGAGCGAAAGCTGGCAGAAACCCACCCGAAAACGGCTTATCGCCGAGCCCTTTGCTCTGTTATAGCGAACTATCGCGTCATGTACAGCAGGATATCGATCCTGTCTCCACCACCGATGCCCTGGAACGGGCCAGCGCCACTTTCCCTTCAGCGGTAACCACATACACAATCGACAGCCGAGGCCGTAGCTCACCTCCGTCGCGGGACCTTGGACCCTACTCCACTGGTCTCGCAGAACAGCAAACTCGGCGCATGCTGTCATCCGACAGCTCCGGGACATCACCGAGAGGGGGAACGTGTGACGCTTCGACCGAGCACCGACCACCGCGTCGCCACCGCCCTCGATGACGCCGAGGCCATGCGACTGCTCGCCAGCATCGATCACGGGCGGGTCATCTTCACCCGAAACGCTTTACCGACAGCGCGGCTGGTCAATCATCTCGTCGACAACGGGCAAGTGATACTACGCACCCAACTGAACCCGACCCTCTCGAATGTGGTGCGGCGACTGCAGAGCTCAGGAGTCGTCGTCGCCTACGAGGCCGACCACCTCGACCCCGATACACACACCGGGTGGAGCGTCGTCGTCACCGGAAAGGCCACCACCATCAATGATCCCGAACAGCTCACCCGCTATGAACGATTGCGCCCGTGGGTCAACCTCGCTAGCCACAGCCTCCTGGCCATCACACCGCAAATCGTTGACGGAATCCGTTTCAGCGCAACCGAATGCACGCGGGAATGAACCGGCCGGGTCCAGGAACTGATCGACGTCACGAGGGTGCGGGGACTTGCCTTCACTCAGTAGGCCGGCCAGACCTATGCCGATTCGAACCGCCATCGGCCAACGCTGCCGGATCATGGATGTCGATTGCCCTGGCGCGCAGCCGCACCCATCCGCGATCGGCGAACGTGGAGAGCACCTTGCACATTGATTCACGACTGGTACCGGCCAGCTGACCGAGCTCCCGAGTGTTCAACTCGTGGCGGACGCGCATCACCCCGTCTTCGGGCCTGCCGAACCGGTCGGCCAGGTCGAGCAGCAGCGCGGCGACGCGCCCGGGGACATCCGTGAAAATTTGTCCGTATACAACGTCATTGGTGCGCCGCAGCCGGTGCGCCAGCACACGAAACAGCGGTCCAGTGATCTCCGGATGCTCGGCCATGCACGATCGCAAGCCGTCAGCAGTCAATATGTAAGCCTGTACCGCAGTCAATGTCGCCACCGTCGATGTGCGCACTCCCGGGTCGTACACCGCAAGCTCACCGAAAACGTCCCCAGGACCCAACAGGCTGATCACCCGGTCCTGACCTCGTGATCTGCGGCTGACTTTCACTTTGCCGGACTCGATGAGATAGAGGCAATCGCCGGCGTCACCTTCGCCAAACACATTGTGCCGCCGGGGATACCACACCGGCTGCAGATGCGTGGCCACCGCCGCGACGAGATTTGGTGCCGCGCTCTCAAAGATGCTGTCGCGCAATAGTGCTTGCTTACCCGAAACATCTAGCCCACCTGAACCATCCGGCGTAGAAAGTGCGACGCCAGTCGCTGCGTATCGACCACCTTCCATCGACCTACCGCCCCCAATCCCCTACCTACATATAAGGTGACCCGGCACGCTATGGCTGGACATGTGACACCGGTAGAGCCAAAAGTCCCGAGCGCTTTGGACACGACGCTCGTTCGTGGAACGCCTGGGAGCCGCGATAACGACGGTCCATGCGGCCCTGGTGACGGAGCTAACTCCAATACCGAACACCCGTATCCGCAACTGTTGCGTCAATTACATTTCCGGGTCACTAGGGCGCTAACTTGTGTTTCCTGAGTTAATGTAACCGTCGTTGGCACATAGATGCGTGTCGTTGGGTAGGCATCCGACTCGGCTATCGCGCTTTCCCCGAGCGGTAGCCACCGGATTAGTTCTGCACTGCAGTTCGGCCGCCTGAGTCGTGGGGCGTGCCGAGCACGGCGAATTTGAACTTCGGAGGAAAGTCATTGCGGGCGTCAAGTACCGGGGCGCGTCGGTGGCAAACGGGGTGATTGTTGCTCCGCTGCCGAGCTGCTTATTGACGATCGGGTATCCGCTAGGGCAAAACTGCTATCGCGGGGCGGAGCCACGTACACGCGAGCAGCCCACGCGGTCTGTGGACATCCAGCGTCCGCCCGAACTACCCACCGCGCCACCAAAGCCCGGGAGACACCGTGGGTGAGGAATTGCTGCGCGCCAGCATCTTTGGCGACTTTGCGCCGGACATCGTCGCGGCCGTGGCAGCCCATCTCGAACCGGTGTCATTTCCTCGCCGGCACACCGTGTTTCGCGAAGGCGACACCGGCGATCGGCTCTACGTCATCGCGACCGGCAAGGTCAAGGTCACCCAAATACTACGGGGCCGAGACCGCGTCATCGAGTTGTTGGGCCCGAGGGACGTATTCGGCGAGCTGTGGGTGTACGGCCCAGGGCTGCGTCTACGCACGGTGACCACATTGACTTCGCTCCAAGGCGTGACATTGACGGCCTCGGCTTTGCAGTCGTGTATCGCTGCTTATCCCGAAATCACCGACCAGCTGTTTCGAGTGATGGCGAGCCGGCTGCGGCACGGCAACGACGTTCTCGGCGAGACTGACACCACCGACGTAGCCGGACGCGTCGCGACATTACTGCTCGACCTGGCCAATCGATTCGGTAGACCTGAGGACGGAGCGATGCGCATCTACCACGAGCTGAATTACAAAGAACTTGGCCAGCTGGCCGGCACTACTCGCGAGTCGATGAACAAAGTGCTGTCGGCGTTCGCTGAAGAAGGATGGATTCGACTACACGGCAGGGCAATCGATATCTGCGACGCGGCCGCATTGGCGAATCACGCGACGTGATATCGCTACCCGCTTCCGCCTCATCGCTAGAAGCAACGTGAACCTATCTTCGGCACAGGCAAACACGCGACGGCGTGACCTGACACAGATATGGGACTTTGGGCCCTACTAGCCACGTAGTCGAGCGGGAAAACTCGGCGCTCGCTTGTAATGCCGGTGGGACGATTGGCGGAGAGGGGACTCGTGGCGCGTAGACCGACGACAGGGGCTCATCAACGCCCGGCATCACGGTCGACACCAGAGCCGAACGTGCGCATGGCGCTGGCAGCACGTCGTAAGCGCGGCCGTCCCACCGCACTGAGGGGAGTGTCTTCGCGCGAGCTGATTGTTCACTCGGCTCGCACAGTCTTCACCGACGTCGGCTACTCAGCCACAACGCTTCAAGAAATCGCCGCGCGGATCGACGTCGCCAGGACCTTGGTCACCCACCATTTCGCCACCAAAGCGGACCTGTACCACGAAGCAATCGGACAGCCAGCACTCGCACTGATCGAAGCAGCGCGAAGCTCAGCACAGCACGCCGCGACACTCCCAGATCAGCTGACATCGTTCATTTCCGGCGTTCTGGATTTCAATTCCACCGCTGGCTCGGGATTCGCATCAGCCGACCTCCTCATTACTGCCGCGCGTGAATCGCTGCGCCACCCCGGCCTCACCGGCAAAGCCGATACCCTAGGTGCCCTCCGAACATTCGTCTCGACGGCGGTGCACAATGCCGCCGACCACGGAAAATTCGATACCGACACCGATCTCTCGGCAACCATCGATGTACTGTCCTCGATCCTGTGGGGCGTGACGATCTACGCCAGCTGCACAGGTGCGTCAGCGAACCTTATGGCGATCGTCGACGGACTCGAACGACTCACCGGCAACAGGCTGTGGACGCTGAAGGCGGCCGACTGGTGAGCCGCGCGACGAAACGTGCTGTGCGACTGAGCTTCCCGAGCCAAGCGCCGTCGCTATCCACAGACCTGCGACCGTGGCATACTCCGATACCTACGTCGACGAACGATTCCGCGCCGCATCGCCGATACCGCCCGAAACTAGGAACGCTGTCGCCATGGGAGGCAACAAATGAGCGAGCATGAAGTCAAAATGATCATCCTGTCCACTGATGATTTGGACGAATCGATCCGGTTCTACAGCGACACCCTCGGAATGCCGCTCAAGTTCCGCGACGGAACCCACTTCGCCGCGCTCGACGGCGGGCCGATAACGCTCGCATTGGCCACCGCGTTGGATCATCCCATCCCCGGAAAGGTCGTCGTCGGCATCAAGACCACCGATGTCGACGCTGCCGCGAAAAGCATCGAAGCCAGCGGTGGCGGCATCGTGAAAGGACCGTACAACGACGCACACGAACGTCGCGCCGTTGTCTACGACAACAAGGGCAATGCCTTGGTCTTCTACAGTCCCCTACCCCGGTAAAGATTCCGCACTGTGGGCGACAACTGCCCGAGGTAGCGAGGCGTTTCGCGCCGGCAGGGGCTGATTCGCAGCCGCCCGCCCGCCCATGGCTGCCGAGTAAGCAGAGCGATCCGAAGACCCGCCAAGGGGTGCGACAGCTGCGAATCATCCTGTGGTCCAGCTCAAGTCGTTCAGATATGGCGCTTTGGCGGCCAGGACTCGACACCTCCTGCCGGGTGCCGACACGGGGGTGCCTCAAAGCTGGCCGCGACGGCCGGTTCTTGCGACGGCCGCGCAGTTGCCCACACCAATAGGGCCTTTTGGCCCTACTCACAGATGGTGATACCGCCGGTACTGTCCGTGTACACACAGTGGGTGTATGTAAACCCGAGCGGGAGGTTGAACGGATGGCTCGCACCAGGATCGTCAAGCGCTGGCGCAAGAACATGGATGTCAGCGATGACCAGGGGTACCGCGAGGTCCTGTCGACTTTGTCAGAGGGATCGGTGCGACGAAATTTCAATCCCTACAAGGACATCGAGTGGGATACACCAGCGTTCGATGTCAAAGCAGACGACCCGCGCTGGATTCTTCCTGAATCGGACCCGATCGGCGCCCACCCCTGGTACCAAGGCCAGCCGGTCGATCGGCAGATCGAGATCGGCAAGTGGCGCCAGGCCAACGTCGCCAAGGTGGGCGAACAGTTCGAGAACATCCTGATCCGTGGTCTGATGGAGTACTCGTTTTGGGTGCCCAACGGCTCCCCGGAGTACCGCTACTGCTTGCACGAATCGATTGAAGAATGCAATCACAATCTGATGTTTCAGGAGATGGTGAACCGGATCGGCATGGATGTGCCTGGCATGCCACGCTTGCTCAAGTGGTTGCAACCAGTGATCCCATTGACCGCGGGCCCGTTGCCGATCCCATTCTTCTTCGGCATTCTCGCCGGCGAAGAACCCATTGACCACATGCAAAAGAACGTTCTCCGCGAGGGCAAGGAGTTGCACCCGATCATGGAGCGGGTCATGGCGATCCACGTCGCCGAAGAGGCCCGGCACATGTCATTTGCACACCAGTACCTGCACAAGCGCGTGCCGAACCTGCGCTCGCGCCAGCGACTGTTGCTGTCACTGTTTGTCCCGCTGGTCATGCGTATCCTGTGCTCAGCAATCATCGTGCCGCCACGCGCGTTTTGGGCGAAATTCGACATTCCACGCTCGGTACGCAACGAGGTGTTCTTCGCCGCACCCGAGTCGCGCAAGATGCTGCGGGACACGTTCGGAGATGTCCGAATGCTGTGCCACGACACCGGTCTGATGAGTCCGATCGCCAAGCTGATGTGGCGGATCTGCAAGATTGACGGTCCGCCAAGCCGCTACCGCGGTGAACCGCAGCGTGAACGCCTGCTCTCTGTCGTGTAGTCGCCGTCCACCGTGCCTGAAATCGGGTCGGCTCCCGTCGACTTTGCGGCGTACACAGCTCGCTGCGCTCGACCCGTATATAACTCCCTACCTTGAAAGGCCCTGTCGGCTATGGCTGATATCGAAAACTTCGACGTGCTGATCATCGGTGCCGGCATCTCCGGCATCGGCGCCGCCTATTACCTGCAGCGTGAGCATCCCGGCCGCAGTTACGCGATGCTGGAGGCCCGCGGTACCACCGGGGGCACCTGGGATTTATTCCGCTATCCGGGAATTCGGTCGGATTCTGACTTACACACCTATGGTTACCAATTCAAGCCCTGGCTCGACGAGCATGCGATCGCCAGCGCTGACAAGATCCTCGCCTACCTACACGAGACGGTCGCGGAAAACGGCATCGATCAGCACATCCGGTTCCGCCACAAGGTACTTGGGGCCGCCTGGGATTCTGCCAGTGCCTCATGGCTCGTGGACGTCGAGCGGACCGGTCGGCAGGGGGCAGATCCAGAGCTCGTGCAGCTCTCGGCGCGCTGGCTGTTCTGCGGGAGCGGGTACTACCGGTATGACCAGGGGTACAGCCCCGAGTTCACCGGTGCCGAACGGTTCACCGGACAGATCGTGCATCCTCAACACTGGCCCGAGCATCTCGACTACGCCGGCAAGAAGATCGTCGTAATTGGCAGCGGTGCAACGGCAGTCACGCTTGTTCCAGCTCTGGCCGGCACGGCTGCTCACGTCACCATGCTGCAGCGGTCGCCGACCTACATGATGCCGGTACCAGCCAAGGACAAGTTTGCCAACATCGCCAAGCGGCTCCTCGGCGACGAGCTCGGGTACGCGGCGGCCCGGCGCAAGAACATCCTCAGACAACGCGCCGTGTACACGTTCTGCCAGAAATACCCAACGGCGGCGCGGGCGATGATCCGTTGGTTCAACGCGCGGAGGTTGCCCGGCGGGTATCCGGTGGATGAGCACTTCAGCCCCCGCTACAACCCCTGGGATCAGAGGTTGTGCGCGGTACCCGACGGTGATCTGTTCACGGCACTCGGCGACGGAAGCGCTTCGGTGGTCACGGATCGCATCACGACGTTCGCCGAGACCGGCATCCGGTTGGAATCCGGGCACGAACTCGAAGCCGACATCATCATCACCGCTACCGGTTTGAACATCCAGCTACTCGGCGGGATGGCGCTGAGCGTTGATGGGCAACCTGTGGACGTGTCTAAGGCGGTGGCTTACCAAGGGCATGATGCTGTCCGGTGTACCGAACTTCATCTTCGCATTTGGCTACACGAATTCGTCGTGGACTTTGAAGATCGACCTCTTGTGCGAGCATTACTGCCGCCTACTGAGACACATGGATAGCCACGGCTACGACATGGTGTGGCCGGTAGCCGACCCGAGCATGGAAACCCTCCCCCTACTGGACTTTTCAGCAGGATATGTACAGCGAGCTCTAGCGGCTATGCCTCGGCGGGGCATCAACGAGCCGTGGCTAATGTCGATGAACTACAGCTACGACGTCGCAATGCTGCGCGACGGTCCTGTCCTCGATCCGAATCTCACGTTTCAGAGGGCTGCCGCAACGACTGGCTCGTAGACGACTGCCGCACTGGGCCGTATCGCCGATTGACGCCAACTCCGGCCGTTCGATAGGTGCCTTCTCAACAACCGCCCGCCGGCTGGAACGATCGGAATCGGCCCGATGGGTCTGCACTCGTTCCACGTAGTCTCCTTGTCTGGCTCAACGGGCGGTGCTACGGCGCTTCGAACCCTTCACGGCCAGTGTCGTGGATACGGCGAGGGGGTCCCAGGAGCTGTCGCGCTCAGGTAGCGATGCAACGTCGCCGAATACGGCGCCGTCCCTTACTTCGCGAATCAGGTTGCGGTTCAACACCGCCCCGGCCGCGCCGATGCCGGAGAGCATCGTTCCCTCGACGCCAGGTCCCCATGCACTGCTAGCTCCGGCGACGAAAAGGCCTCCCACCGGTGTGCGCGGTCCCTGACGTCGTGGGCCGACCTGGTCCCAACTCATCTCTACGCCGTAAGAGCCACCGTCTGTCGACCGGGTGTAGCGCTGCTGGGTAGCCGGCGAGCCGGCTTCCAGCCACACGATGTGCTCGCGGATGTCGGGAATGACGTCTTCGGCAACACTCACCAAAATGTCAGTTACCTGTTCTTTCATGTACTGATACGTGGGGTTGGAGCGGTACGTTTCTTCGACGGTGGGGTCGAGTCCTGCCAGCCCCCACAGTTCTGGATCCGGTGGCACGTAGGTCATCACCTCGATGGAGCTCTGGCCCGCGGGGGCCAAACCAGATACCGGGTCTTTGATCGAGGCCATGTGGATCATTGCACCCAGATAGGTGCGGCATTCCTGTAGCCACGCCTCACGGTCGCCGTTGAATCGACGGAAGTCCAGGCGACGTTGGCTGACGCCGAAATCTCCGTCGAAGCGGAACCGCCAGATCTGCGCGGAAGTGAATCTGTCGGCGAGATCGGTGTCCAGGCCGAGGTAAACGTTGAACAACGGCCACGCCATTCGGTAGTTCGCGACTCGACGCATGTCGCGAGCAGGAATATGCTCGGCGCCGACCAGGTCCCGGAAGGTCTTCTTCAAGTCGGCGGCCGAGACCACGATCGGGGCGTGGAGGGTTCGCCCTCCCTCGACACTGACCCCACTCACACGTCGGTTCTCAACGTGGATGCGGTTGACTTCGGAACTCAACGCGATGGCGCCGCCGTTTGCCGTGATCGCCTCGGCAAGGGACGCAGACAGCATCTGGCCACCTCCCTGCGGGAAGTAGGCTCCGCCACCCACATAAATCTTGAGATAGCCCGCTTGCACGAGGGCAGGCGCTCGCCGCGCCGCCGCCGCGTACGCCGGAGTCTGTCCGCACACCACTGTGCGGGCCATACCGGTCACACCGCACATCCGCACCAGGGCGTCCAACGGCAGCATTGCGAGTGCGGCGTAGGGCCCGGCTTTACGCGCGAACTGGACCGCGCCGTCTGTCCCGGACCCTGTAGATGCGAGGTCGACGGCATCGGCAAGCCGGCGGATGATCTTCACGTACCGACGCAACGCTGCCCGCTGCTCCGGGAATTGCGCCAGCAATCTTTTCTCGTAGTTGTCCCACCCGCGGGGTACGGCGAAATCAACTGATCGGAAGTGCAATTGGTCGAATCCGTCGGCGTCGATCTCGCGGAAGTCGATCCTCTTGTCAAGTCCAAGCCCACGCAAAATCGTCGGGATGTTGCCTTCCGGAGAACCGCAGCTACCGAGATAGTGAACACCGACTTCGAATTCGAATCCGTTGCGCCGGAACACGTGAGTACACCCGCCGATCGTCTCGCCGGCTTCCAACACCAGTGTGCGGACGCCGTTCGCGGCGAGGTACGCGGCAGCGGTCAGTCCGCCCATCCCGGATCCGACGACGATTGCTCCCCAATGAGAATCGTCCGGGATCGAGCCCACAAGGCTCGAGGGGCTAGCTGAAGTGGTCATGGTTGGTCTCCCTTTCGTGAGGCTGCGTCGGGCGCTAGGCGTGCTCTGGCGAGGGCGAGTCGCCATCCGGTGCGTCGAAGGTGATGCGGACGCTGATCGGATCGGTCTGCAGCGCTTGGAATCCTGCTACCACCAGTGGCCGCAGCCACCGCGCGCTGACAAATGATGCAGCCCTGGAAGCGGGATCGTCATCGCTACGTAGTGCCGCGGTACCGTCCAACCACCGTGATCCACGTTTGATCTGAACGCGAGGGTCGCTGGCGATGTTGTGTGCCCAGCCTGACCGCGCGCCGTGTTGCGAGACCAGCCACGCGCCGGTGTCATCAAAGCGCGCCGACACCGGCACTTCGCGGCGTAGTCCGCTACGGCGACCCGTCGTCGCCAGCAGCGCGGTGTAGTCACTGCGCAGACCCAAGCGATCCAGTGACCGCACCATCGGGTTGAAAACATAACGCCCGATGACTATTTCACGTCGGAACTTTCGATCCCGCTTGCGCTCGGCGGCTGCGCCGAGTCCGCGCGGACTGATCAGAGCGCCAAGACCGTTACGTCGCAGCGCGGACAACAGTGTCACCGCCACGGCGCGGTGCAGATCAGGATCGCGTCCGGCCCCCATACGGTGTAACTGATCGGTGTGCCACTGCAGATCGAGGAGTCCCCGCAGTGACTTACCGAGGGCGGTACGCGGTGCTGATTGCCCGGCCTGTGGAGGCCGGGAAGTGACGGTTTCGATTGCCTCGCTCGTCAACTGGTGTGCGACGTCCGGAACCAGTACTGCCGGACGCCCCAGACCGACCACGTCGCACGAACCCTCTGCCAGCGCCGAGGCCATTGCCGCTCGAGTGCGAAACCCGCCTGTCACGGCGATAGGCGTGTCCGCAGCCAGTGCGCGCGCTTCGGCGGCGAAACGGAGGAAGTATGCCTCACGCCGCGCTGTGCTGTCGGCGGGTTCGCCACCGATCCCCTCGTCCGCTCCCACCAGCGCCGCCGGGGATTCGTAGTTGCCACCGCTGATCTCGATGAGATCCACCCGTTCTACCGACAATCTCCGGATCACCTCGCGTGACTGGTCTTCGGTGAACCCCCCGCGCTGAAAGTCGGCCGAGTTGAGCTTGACTCCGATCGCGAAGCCCGGCCGCACGCTCTCGCGGACGGCGCGCAGAATCTCGATGAGGAAGCGCGAGCGACTCTCGTCGTCACCACCCCAATGGTCTGTGCGCCGATTGGCCAACGGTGAGAGGAACTGGGAAACGAGATATCCGTGCGCTGCATGGACCTGCACACCGTCGAATCCGGCTTCCTCAGCGACCCGTGCCGTCGCCGCGAATCTCGCGATGATGTCTCGGATTTCAGAGTCAGCGAGTTCGCGTGGCTGCGGCGTTCCCGGCATTGCGATGCCGACGGGAGACGGCGCAACCGGCCTTGTCCTGGTCGCCAGCGGATTGGCTTGTCGCCCTGGATGATTGATCTGCATCCATATTCTGGTGTCGCCGTCTTGCACCGTCTTGGCCCAGCGCTGAAGCGCATCCAGATGTCGGCTGTCCTCGACTATGACGTTTCCCGGCTCGCCCAGGTGGTGTTGGTCGACCATGACGTTGCCGGTAACAACAAGGCCGAAACCGCCCTGCCCCCAACGCTGGTACAGCCGTTCGATCCGATCACCAGGGCCACCGTCAGCCTCGGCAAGTCCTTCGCTCAGCGCCGACTTCATGAGACGGTTCGCCAGGACTTGACCGCAGGACAGCGTGAGCGGCGTTGCCAGCGTGACCTGCTCTGCACGGCGGGTGATCACCGTCATTTCTGTCCAGCCTCTCGTCAGCATTAGACCGTATGGTCTAATCATTGAAGTAGACCATACGGTCTAATGATCGCGTGCGCAATCGCCCGCAGGGACACGACGGAGAACTCCATGAAGGAAGCTCGAATGGGCCGATCCGTGCCACACTTCACCAAAAGGCACGCGTGTCCACTACGTGCCGCGTGGGCCGAAAGGAGAGCAACTACGGTGTCGGTGCGCTCCCGCCTGATACAGGCGACCACGGAGCTCGTCCGGCGATTCGGCGTATCCGGTACCGGCGTCGCACAGGTGCTGGCAGTAAGCGGAGTAGCCCGGCGAAGCCTTTACCTGTACTTTCCGGGTGGCAAAAACGAACTCATTGCTGAATCGACGACGTCGGCCGGTGAGCTGGCTGACGGCGTCATAGGGCGTCTTGCGGCGGCCGACGAGCCGGTACGCGCTCTCGTCGACTTCTGGTCCAGTTTGCTTGTGAGCGGCGACTATAACGGCGGCTGTCCGGTAGTGGCGGCCGCGCTGAGCCGCGAGGAGTTTCCGGATGTGGCGGATGCCGCCGGGCAGGTCTTTGACCGGTGGGTCCATACCATTGCCGCGGGCCTACGATCCAACGGTGTCGCCGAGAAGGATTCCGTGGGGCTGGCCACCTCGATCGTCGCGATGCTCGAGGGTGCGCTGATATTGGCGCAGAGCCGACAGTCGACGGAGCCTCTCGAGTATGCGCGGACTCATCTGGAGTTGCTCCTGCGGAGCTACACAAAGCCGGGCCGAAAGCGAAGTGCCGGAAGAATGCCCTAACTGTTGTGATTGCGGCCGGAAAGGCCTCCGATCACTGCAGGCGGGCATTCCGCTTCAACGCCGCAGGAAGCAACGCGGCCACACTGTCGACTCGCTTCAATCCCAAGGCCATCCCCTTTTCCGGGGATGGTGAACACGACACGCCTATTCCGCCGTCAAACTGCCGAAACCAACCCAATCAGATGCTCCGAAGCGTCATTTAGCATCTCGATTGCTCTCAGGGAGGAATCAACCGATGGGCCATTCCGATTATCGGAACACACCGCCCGAAGTAAGTCGTCTACTTCGAGTGATCCTGTGCGCGACAGGGATACAGTGGATCGTCTTCTTTATCTTCATGACACTGATCACCGTCCGGCCCATCATTCCGATGTCATCGCCGGCGGGGCGCCTGCTGATGTGGGGCCATGGCGGTGTGGAGTATCTCGTCATGCTCGCCGCCGTGAACATCGCCCTCAGCATCGGGCTCCTCCTGGCTGCACGGGACCCATATCGCTACGGACGCCTTGTGGATGCATTCCTCCTCACTGAGACCTTCCATATGGCGAGCATGCTGGTCATGGGTTTTCTACCCGGACAACACATTCACCTGATCGGCGATATCCCGCTCGGCATCGTGAGCGTCGCCATCGTCGCTGCGATTTGGCTGCCTGCACGCGCCAAGTATGTCCATTACGAAGCTCGGTGACGGCTCTACTCAGCGCACATGGGCCGCGGCACCGGCACAGGGGGGACGGTGGTGCCGGTGCCGCGGGGTCTGCGTCGCAGGTGCCGGCAACACCGCCGGCGCAGACCATGGTGAGGACAACAGCCACAGCGACCGCCACCCCTCGGCGCGGGTAGCGCGGCCGGTGTCCCGAAGCTCTTTTCTGGGTCTCCGCTGGCGCATCGGAGCACAATTCCCACTCCGCATGAACGTAAACCCGACCAAACGCCTTTCCTTCCAGCAACTTTGGAGCCCACACCGCGCAGACCAGCCAGCACAGCGTCATCTCAAAGACATCAGCCGAGTAGGGTCAAAAGTCCCTCGTGTCAAGAAACCCCGCTCCAAATGGGCTGACCTTGGTACGACCCGGAGAACCGCCAGTCCCGCTGCAGCATTCGTCAGTCAGCCCATGCAGAGTAGCTGTAGACACCGCCGATCCGTCAGGCCAGCTGCCAGCACCGTGAACGGCTTCACGCAACAGCATCTCGAACCGCAGCGTCACCTTCAGCACGTTCGCGATCAGTCAGCGCCCCTTGGCAAGCCACCTTATCGAGCTGCTGGCCATACCGGGCGCGATTGGATCGCCGGACGCTAGCGCGCTGACGTCCACAGTCATGTTCGGGCCTCCGTTTGCGTCGAATAAGTCGGGACCCCACGAGCGTGCGGCGCAGCGTTTGCGCCGTGATGTCGGCCATGTTGCATCGGTGGGACGCCGCCTGGGAATCCTTGTCCCACTGCCATATACGCGGCGGTCATAGACGGATACACCGCCGAGACAGTAATGCCGTTCCGTAGCACCAGCGTGAAAGTGCCGCCACGTCGACGAACAGGTGTCGCTCCCCCACCCGCGGTTGCAAGGAGTGAGTTTCCCAATAGCGGCGTGCCACACGACATCGCGGGTCGGTTTGTGCGGGAATGATCAAGTTCAGCGAACACGACCATGGGCACATCTGACCTATAGAGTGCTATGTTCAACGACCCCGTGAGCACGAAATCCTGTGATGTGTAGCACTTTAACGACCTCACGAAGGCCTCTCGGGTTGAACTCGCGATATAACGACAGCAACAAGGGTCACGAATTCAGCCCACCACCGTCGACACACCGAGGCTGGGCGACAAAACAGCCGAACCTCACCACGTCGTGTCGAGCCGGAACTGTCAATCGCCGTCTCGACTTCTGCCCGTTGAACCGAAGAAGGATGGTCCCACCAATGACTCGACGCTCGGCCAGGACTCTAGTGCTTTCGATTGCTACCACCGTCGCGCTTATTGCGTATACGCCCAGCCCCGCCCACGCGGGCCTGGACAATGAGCTGAGTTTGGTCGACGGCCAGGATCGGACGTTGACGGTGCAGCAGTGGGACACCTTCCTCAACGGGGTATTTCCCTTGGATCGCAACCGATTAACACGTGAATGGTTCCACTCGGGCAGAGCCAAGTACACGTGCGACGGCAAGACCTGCGACCAATTCGCCGGCACCCTAGAGCTCGGCTACCAGATTGGCTTCCCCTGGTCGCTCGGCGTGGGCATCAACTTCAGCTACACCACCCCGAACATCCTGTTCGACAGCGCCAACCTCATCCCGGTGGCAGTATCACTCGGCCCCACCGGACCAAGTGTCGGACTGAACCCAGCCTTCAACCCGTCGATCGTCACACCAAACCTGTTCCCCGGAGCATCGATATCGGCCGATCTGGGCAACGGCCCCGGTATCCAGGAAGTCGCCACATTCTCCATCGACGTCACCGGTCCAGCCGGCTCGGTCGCCGTGTCAAACGCCCACGGCACCGTCACCGGCGCCGCCGGCGGCGTACTCCTACGACCCTTCGCCCGCCTGATCGCAAAAACCGGCGACTCGGTCACTAGCTACGGCGAACCATGGAACATGAACTAGCCCAACAGAATACCACCACCATGCGCAAGGTAAGCCAAGCCACAGACATGCACAGGGATGATCGCAAGGTAATTCACCGGGGTCGAGTCAATCCGCCTCTACAGGCATGCGCCCCACAAGCGGGACATGGTAGAGGGCACTGGTAGACCGATCCCGCGACAGCGCAGAGGTCAGGACGGCCGAGCTCGAACCAAATCGGTCATGCGTGTTTGGTACGTTGCGGCGTCGATCTGCCCGGCGAGACGCTGTCGGACGATGACCTCCTCGCACCTGCCTGCCCAGTGGCGTCCACGCCGCGGGCGCCGAATCACCGCGTAGATCACGGCACCCAACTCGACGGCGGCAACAAGCAACGCCACTACCTGTCCGGTGCCGACCGGTCCGGCCTCAATCATCTCTTCTCACTTTTGTTTTGGTCGCTCATAGTGCACTGTCATCGACACAGCGTCGAGCACGGATGAGACCTGCGGTAGGGCCATAAGGCTCTGCGTCTGAAGCTCAAGGCGCCTGCACCTTGGCTCGGCGGCGCACCCGTCGATGATCCGACTTTTCTCGGTTGCCTTCGGCGGCGAGTAGGGCCAAAGGTCCCACATTTCGCCGGTTGCGCGGTGAGTAACGCCACGCAAACAGCACACCGAATCTGTGTAAACATGGCTAAGTGTCCGCTAGTTGCTAGCGCCCGCGATCACCCCGGGGAGAGGGTGCTGAAAGAAGGGGGAGCTTCACATGAGTACGTCCGTACGGCCAAACTGTGATCGACGACATACCAGGCTTATTAGCATCTACCGGAGGGCCGACGTGGCACCCGAGGCGACTACCGATGTTCCTCCCCCAGCCGATGGCACACACGCCACGATCCAGACGATCTCGGTTCGCGATCGGCATAGCCAGCAACATCGTCGGCGCGAGGACTCGATCGAACCGGACACTTTCGCGGCGCGCCTCAACCGGTTGTTCGACACGATCCGCCCACCCGGCCGCGGGCCACTCCGCGATGCCGAGGTCATACAAGTACTGCGCGCCCGTGGGTACAAGATGTCCGGACCGTACCTGTCCCAGCTTCGCACTGGCAGCCGCGGCAATCCCAGCATTCGAACGCTGCGTCAGCTCGCCGATGCCTTCGGTGTATCCGTCGAATATTTCACCGAGGGTGACGGCGGCTACACCAGGTTCTTAGAAACAGAATTGCGTTGGCTGGAGCTGGCACACGACCCCGACGTCCGCCGGATCACGACGGCCCTGCTTGCTCTGCCGCCCGATGCACGAGAAGACATCCTGCGGTCCGCAATGTCCGCGCCCACCGTCGCCAAATAGCCGTGAACTTTTCTTGTAGAGGCGACAACCGCGGTGACATCAACGAGACCTGGCGCCGTTGGCGTCGCTCGGGGGCGGGCGTGAGGTGCCGATCGGTGTCCAATCGGGATGGCGGAGGGAGATTTGGGTGTTGACACCAAGAGTCAAAGATGAACTCGCCCACATGGTCGTGCAACAAGCAAGTGCACGTAAGGCTGAGGTGGCTGCGATACTGCAATTCGCGGGCGGACTGCGCATCGCCAGGGGGCGTGCTGTGATCGATGCCGATGTGGACCGGGCGTCAACAGCAACCCGGGTGTGCAGGGACCTCACGGACTTGTGCGGCTATGCGGCCGAAGTGCGGGTGGTGCCGGGCATGGGTGAGCGTTGTCGCTACGTAGTGCGCATTGTGCACCACGCTGAAGATGTGGCCCGCTGGGCCGGATTGATCGATCGCTACGGTCGGCCGGTTCGAGGCATGCCGGCCCAGATCGTGGGCGGCGGCACAGCAGAAGCCGAAGCGATGTGGCGCGGGGCGTTCCTGGCCCGAGGCTCGCTGTCGTTAGCAGGTCGTACACGGGGGCTGGAGGTGCAGTGCCCCGGCATCGAGGCCGCGTCGGCATTGACGGGAGCAGCCCGCAGGTTGGGCGTGCAGGTCAGGGCCCGCCAGGTGCGGGGTGCAGACCGTATCACGGTACGTGATACGGACACGATCACCGCCTTGCTGAATCGCATTGGTGCTCAACAAACCTGCGCGGCGTGGCAATTCCATCGCGATACCGCGGGTCCACGGGTCATTGGCGCGGCACTAGTGGACTCCAACCACCGTCGCGCCCAGGAGTCAGCAATGGAGACGGCGATTCGCGCCGAACGCGCACTGCACATCGTCGGGGACAAGGCGCCTGATCATTTCGTCGAAGCCGCGGTTCTGCGTATCCAGAACCCCGACTTGTCACTAGAAGAGTTAGGCCGCCTCGCTGAGCCACCCTTGAGTAAGGACGCGGTCGCCGGCCGACTACGGCGCCTGCTGAGAATGGCTGACCGGGAAGTCCAACGAGCCATGGTTTCGGACGCCGGTTGAGCCTTCCCGGCACAGCAATTGCGTGCGCAAGCGACGGTGCCTTTGAGTTACTAATATGCTGTAGGACAGGCTATTTCGCTACAATGATCCGCGCCGCACGGTTAGTGCGGCGCTCGCAGATGTTCCCGCAAGCAGGACTGGCAATCGCGAGGAGACAGTGACCGAAATGTTCGCCACTACCGGACCCGCCGGAGAGTCGCCCGAACCACCGCCCCTGGAGGCCATCAACTGGAATGCAGCCACTGACGCCAAGGACATCGACGTCTGGAACCGGCTGACCACCAATTTCTGGCTACCTGAGAAGGTGCCGCTATCCAACGACCTACCAAGCTGGGCAACCTTATCTCCGGATCAACAGCAACTGACCGTGCGCGTGTTCACTGGCCTCACCCTGCTCGACACCATGCAAGGCACGGTGGGATGCGTCGAGATGCTCGCCGATTCCCAAACACCGCACGAAGAAGCTGTCTACACCAACATGGCGTTCATGGAGTCAGTGCACGCTAAGAGCTACAGTTCGATCTTCTCCACACTGTGTTCCACTCGCGAGATCACCGATGCATTCGCGTGGTCGCGCACCAACGCGTTTCTTCAGCGTAAAGCCCGCATCGTTCATAACTACTACCGCGGCGCCGACCCACTCAAGAAGAAGATCAGCTCGGTGATGTTGGAATCCTTCATGTTCTACAGCGGCTTCTACCTACCGCTGCACTGGGCCGCACGCTCCATCCTGCCCAACACCGCCGATATCATCCGACTGATCATCCGCGATGAGGCCGTGCACGGTCACTACGTCGGCTACAAGTTTCAACGTGGCTACCACACCGAAACCTCTGCGCGCCAACACGAGTTACGCGATTTTGCCTACACCATGTTGACCGAGCTCTACGACAACGAAATCGACTACGCGCATGATCTCTACGATCCGCTGGGCATGACGGATCCCGTATTGCCGTACATGCGCTACAACGCCAACAAAGCCCTGTCCAACCTCGGTTTCGACCCATTGTTCGACCGCGACGACAGCCAAGTCCCCGCCGAAATACTCTCGGCACTCGACCCAGGCGCCGCAGAAAACCATGACTTCTTCTCAGGTAGCGGCAATGCCTACGTCATCGGCACCGCAGCCGAGACCACTGACGACGACTGGACCTGGTAGGCGGCGTTCCAATCCCTCATTTGGCGCGTTCGGCCAGCGCGGCCGGATCGCGGATGTCGATGACTGTGCCCTGCAGTCGAATCCATCCGCGATCTACGAACATGACGAGCGCTTTGTTGGTTGTTTCACGGGTGACTCCGGCCAACTGTGCGATCTCCGTCTGCGAGAGGCCGTGGCTGATGCGCCATGTGCCGCAATCGTATTCGCCAAACCGTCTGGTGAGGTCGAGAACAGTCCTGGCTACTCGCCCGACGGCATCGGTCAAGGCCTGGCTGTACAGGGCGTCGGTAGCGCGGCGCAGACGACGAGCCAAAGCCGTGAGCAGCTGCTCAACAATCTCAGGATGCTCGGCAATGCAGTCCCACAGCGCGGACCGGGTCATGGTCAGGGCCGTTACGGCCGTCACAGTGGTGACAGTAGATGTCCGCGGTCCCGGCTCAAACACTGCAAGTTCCCCAAACATGTCTGCCGGGCCCAGGATGGCGACCAGAGCTTCGCGGTTTCGTATCGTGTGTCCGACCTTTACTCGACCATCGATGATGATATAGAGCTGGTCGCCGATATCACCTTCGCTGAACACGATTCGTCGACGGGCAAACGTCACCGGATCCATTCGACCCGCTAGCGTGGGGACTACGTCCGGATCGACACCATCAAAGAGCCCGGCACGCAGCAGTATCTTCTTCACGCAACCCCCATCCGTCAGGTGCGACCCGCCGCTGCCCTGTTCGCGAAATGCATAGTTGTGTATCAGGAGATGACACGGGTTCGTTATCGGTGGCCACGGACCCGACGAATGGGGCGGTGATCCCAAAGATGCTGGCGCGTAATGACTTCTCGTTCAGCACATTTGACGACCCTGCGGCAGCGGATACGAATGGTCGAGGGCGACAACCGGCATCCACGGACCGCAGCATTTCCTCGCGCTCGTGGGGTTCCCTCATCAGCAGTGTGGTGGTGATCTCACACACGTGCTTGTCATGGGCGAGGTGAGCCTATCCAAGTGGATGTCGAGGGCCCGCGTGTAATCGGAGTCATCGCCGTCGATACGGACCGCGGCGGGCTAATACTTGGGCCACCTCGATATTGCTATAGGGACCCCGCCCAGGCGGATACGCAGTCGCAAACAGCCGATTGAGCCGCTCAGTATAAATCGGTCCGCAGACCGACGGTGCGCGCCGGCGCGTGACCTTCCGAAGATCCACAGCTCGAGAGTCGAAGCGTGCCGCGCTCCCTGCACGCCCACGAACGGTTCGGCCCCGATCAAGGGACACAAGAATCGGCCGACGGCAACCGCTCTGGGGTGTGCCGCTGTGGTTCGCAGGTGCCGGTGTTGTCGAATGCTGGCCCCAGGTCCGGTTGATCGTGCATGAGGATCGCCACATCGGTGGGTCCCGATACCGGATATCCACTCCAACTGCCAGCAAAATACAGCACATCGACATCGTGGGTGACGAATACGCTCACGCGAAGACGAGTCGGGGAACCGAACAGCAGAACTCGCGCCGGGTTGTGGGCGTTGCCAATCGCCAGCACACCACTGGACAACTCGAGATGCCCCTCGAACACCAACTCGCCCAGACCTGTTTTGTCTGATCCCGTCAGTACGCGAACCCGCACAAGCCGGCCCGCTACGGAACATTCGTCAGCGCTCATCGTGTGTATCCACAAGGCATGCCCGGGCATGCCTTGTTCGATGGTCACGTCGGGATGAATGTAGGTGCCCAGCATGCCATTCGCGCCGAGGTCCTCGATCACCACGACGGCGCCATCGGGCTCGATCTGCGCATCGCACAGCACAACGTTCGATGATGTGATGGCGCCGCCTCCTTCCTGTTGAACATGTTTGGCGCGAGAGTGCGTTAATGCGCTGTGCTGCAGTACCCGCCTGTGCGTGCCCGAGAGTCCGCGCATCGTGATCTGAGCACTATGCGATTCCCCTCAGGACGACGAGCTGTCGGTTTTGTGCCGACGGCTGATATGGGCTTCCGCGCGCATCCGCTCGACCATGTGCGGGTAGTGCAGCTCGAACGCCGGCCGCTCCGAACGGATCCGGGGCAGCTCGGTGAAGTTGTGCCGCGGCGGCGGGCAGCTGGTGGCCCACTCGAGAGAGTTGCCGTGACCCCACGGGTCGTCGACCAACACCGGTTCGCCGTAGCGCCAGCTCTTGAACACGTTCCACACGAACGGCAGCACCGAGATACCGAGTAGGAAGGAGCCTGCAGTGGAAACGAGATTGAGTGTGGTGAACCCGTCGGTGGGCAGGTAGTCCGCGTAACGGCGCGGCATACCTGAATCGCCCAGCCAGTGCTGCACCAGGAAGGTGGCGTGAAACCCGATGAACGTCAGCCAGAAGTGCAACTTGCCCAAGCGCTCGTCGAGCAGTCGGCCCGTCATCTTCGGGAACCAGAAGTAGATGCCCGCGTAGCTGGCGAACACGATGGTGCCGAACAGCACGTAATGGAAGTGCGCGATAACGAAATACGACTCGGTGACGTGGAAGTCCAGCGGCGGGCTGGCCAACAGCACTCCCGACAGACCACCGAGAAGGAAGGTGATCAGGAAGCCCACCGAGAACAGCATCGGCGTCTCGAACGTCAACTGCCCCTTCCACATGGTGCCGATCCAGTTGAAGAACTTGATGCCGGTCGGCACCGCGATCAGGAACGTCATGAACGAAAAGAACGGCAGCAGCACCGCGCCCGTGGCATACATGTGATGCGCCCACACCGCGACTGACAAAGCGGCAATTGACAACGTCGCGTAGATCAGGGTGGTGTAGCCGAAGATCGGCTTGCGGGAGAAGACCGGAACGATCTCCGATATGACGCCGAAGAACGGCAGCGCGAGAACATATACCTCGGGATGACCGAAGAACCAGAACAGGTGCTGGAACAGCATCGCACCACCATTGGCCGGATCGTAGATGTGCGCCCCCAGGCGGCGGTCCGCGGCCAGGCCGATCAGCGCGGCGGTCAGCAAGGGGAAGATCATCAGCACCAGGACCGAGGTCACCAGGATGTTCCAGGTGAACACCGGCATCCGGAACATGGTCATACCGGGGGCGCGCAGGCATACCACCGTGGTCACCATGTTGACCGCACCCAGGATGGTGCCCAGACCACCGACTGCCAGGCCAAGGATCCACAGATCAGCACCGGCACCCGGCGAGTGGACCGCATCCGACAACGGCGTGTAGGCCGTCCAGCCGAAGTCCGCAGCGCCGCCGGGAGTGATGAACCCCGACAACGCAATCAAGGAACCGAAGAAGAACAGCCAGAATGATAGTGCGTTCAAGCGTGGAAACGCCACATCAGGGGCGCCGATCTGCAGCGGCAGCACCAGGTTGGCAAAACCGAACACGATCGGAGTGGCATAGAACAGCAACATCGCCGTGCCGTGCATGGTGAACAGCTGGTTGTACTGCTCATTGGACAAGAACTGCAGACCCGGCAGCGCCAACTCCGCGCGGATGAACAGCGCCATCAAGCCGCCGATGAAGAAGAAGGCGAAGCAGACGACGCAGTACATCATCCCGATCAGCTTGTGATCGGTCGTGGTCACCAACTTGTAGATCAGGTTTCCCTTGGGACCCATCCGATCCGGGAACGGCCGACGGGCCTCAAGCCCTGCGATGGGGGGCGCTTCGGCGGTCATCAGATCGCACCCATGACCAGATGCCGGTATTGCCCAGCTTCACCGAAGACCAGAACCCCAACAGTTCGTGGCGTCAATCGCTTCACCCGTAAGACCTTCCATGCCGACGCATATCGCAAATGCCGCAGAAGCTATTGCCGGCGGGACGGTGCCAGTAGGGCCAAAGGTCCCTAAGCGGGGTGGAAAGTGTTGGCCCACAGCGTCTTAGCCGAGGCAATCGGCCGCGTTGCGTCCGTCTGTGTTACCTGTGCCACAAACGATCTAGTATCTGCGTGAGCTCACTCCAATGCGGGGACTTTGGACCCTACTGGCCCGCGCAGTGGTCCCGCAGACTCGACCCTCATTGCCAACGCCAGAACGTCGGTAGAGAGGGGGAACACTTGGCGCGCAGCCCCATGCCTGCCACCGCTCGCGAGGTCTACGTGTTATCGGAAGGCCAAGTGTCACCGCCGCAGGCTGCGCAGGTCGCAGCAGCGGTGGGTCAGATCCTCGAGCGCCGACACATCACGGGGGACGCCCGGGTACGACTGACCACGCGGGATGGTCTGGGTGGGCCGCTGCTGATACAAGTGAACCTGCAGGTTCGCGACAAGCCAACCCGCATGCAGGCAATCACCGCCGGTGTGGGTGATTTGGAGGCGGCCCTCGGGCGGTTGGATCGTCAGATCGTACGAACGAGGGAACCGTGGCGACCACGCCCCTGGCCGGACCGAACCCGCCGGATACTGTCCGCGGTCGGAGGTCAGCCCGTGATCGGTCGGCGTAAACACGTTGCGCTGCAGATCAGAACACCGTTGGAGATGGTGGCCGTCATGGACTCGATGGACTTTGACGTGCATCTGTTCACCGACCACGAAACCGGCGAAGACGCAGTGGTATACCGGGCCGGACCGTCGGGCCTCCGGCTGGCCCGCCAACGGCGTATGTATCCGCCGGGCTGGTCTTGGGCACCGGCTAGGGGCGCCGCTCCCCCAGTACCGCTGATCGTCAATTCCCGCCCTACGCCGATACTGACGGACGCCGAGGCAGTCACTCGCATCAGTGAGCACGGCTTGCGGTTCCTGTTCTTCACCAACCCGAACACCGGCCGAGGCCAACTGCTCTATCCACGATATGACGGCAGCCTCGGCCTCCTCACCCCCGCGGTGCGACACCATGACCACGTCTAATCGTTTGCCGCGCGCCATCAAGTCTGCCCTGGTCACCCTCAACGACGTCGAAGCCATGAAACTCGTCGCCAGCGTCGACCACGGACGGATCATCTTCACCCGCAACGCTTTACCAGCCGTCCGACTGGTGAACCACCTGGTCGACGACGGGCGGGTGATCCTGCGTACCCGACTGAACCCGGCCCTGACAAACGCAGTACGCCCAATCCCCAACATAGGAGTCGTCGTTGCCTATGAAGTCGATCAACTCGATCTCCAAGAGCACACAGGCTGGAGCGTTGTCGTGACCGGAATGGCCACTACGATCAGCGATCCCGAGCAGCTCACCCGTTACGAGCGGCTGCACCCGTGGGTAAACCCAGCTAGTGACAATGTCCTCGCCATCACACCACAGATCGTCAGCGGAATCCGCATCAGCACAACCGAATACACTCGAGATTGACGCGGCCGGGCCAGTTGCACTAACGGGAGTTCACGACTTCAGGCAAGTAGCCGCGCTCTCTCCGCTTGCGTGAGGCCGCCCCACGTCCCGTAATGTTCCGGAACTCGAAGAGCATGCGCGCGACACTTGGCGCTCACCGCACAGCAGCTGCAGATCTGCTTTGCGCGGCTTTCGCGCTCCCGCTGCAGCTTCAGGCGTTCACCTTCAGGCGAGAAGAAAGTGCTCAACTCAACGCCTCGGCATCGGGCTCGAAGCTGCCATTCCCATACCTGCGACGCCGGCCCCGGTAAACCAGATAGAGGTTGCGGCAATCTCACGCCAACATCCTTCCTTAGCGAATTGCAAAGGCGCCCAGTCGCTCGACAAAGGTCCAGCGGCTACGTCAGCATTTCAACCTGCTCAATACATGTCGAATCATGCCGGTGTGGCCAGCTTTTCGGCATTGCGGGCTGCGCGGCTGAGGCGACGCTCCTTGGCTTCATCGAACTTGATGCAGGATTCTTCGAGCTTCTCGAGAAGGACACCCAGATCGTCTCTCGCGCGCGCGCCGTCACCTGTGATGTCCTCGCGTTCGAAGATTCGCCACTTTCTGATCTGAGGCATGACGATCTCCTCCAGGTGGACGCGAGGATCGTAGATACCGCCGACCGCAATCGTCACCGCCTTGCGACGGAACGCTGGAATGGTGTAGCCCGGCATCGTGAAGTTGTTGAGAATCCGGTATACTGAAGCGATGGCCTGATTCGGCGCGAGTTCGAAGCCGGCCGCCGAGACATCCCGATAAAAGAGCATATGCAGGTTCTCGTCCGCCGAAACACGTTGCAGTAGTTGGTCGGCAATAGGATCGTTGCACGCCTTGCCGGTGTTGCGGTGCGACACCCGCGTGGCCAGTTCCTGGAAGCTCACATACAGGACGGAATCGAAGAGGCTGTTGGCGAAGAGCTTGCCCTGCTGATTCTGCCCCGGCGAGAAGCCGCGGGTGATTTGCTCGACGCGCAGTTTTTCGAGTTCGACTGGGTCGCTGGCGCGAGTCACCACGAGGTAGTCCCGCAAGGCGACACTGTGCCGATTCTCTTCGGCGGTCCAGCGATTGACCCATTGACCCCATGCGCCGTCCATGCTCATGTTCATGGCGATTTCGCGGTGGTAGGAAGGCAAATTGTCTTCCGTGAGCAGGTTGACCACCATGGCAATCCTGGCGACCTCGGACAACTGCGACTGTTCGGGGTGCCAATCCTGACCGCCCAGTGCGTAATAGTTTTTGCCGTCCGACCATGGGATGTAGTCGTGAGGATTCCAGTCTTTCATCATCGACAGATGCCTGTTGAGCAGGCGTTCCGCCACCGGTTCCAACTCATGTAGCAATCGGAGGTCGTTCGAGTCCTTCGCCACTGTCACTCCTGAGCGTGTATCTGTAACTTGCAGTCCCATTTAAATGGGTTGCGTTGGAGCGCTGGTAGGGACTTTTGTCACCACCCACTGCGAGAAGCAGCACGGCGCGGCGATTGGACCGCTTCGCGCACATTCTGGGCAGCGTCGGCTTCCTTGGGCCCCAAGCCCGTCTGATGGCACATGACCCAGGCCGAACCGCGGAGTGTCACGCTAGATAAGCGTGGACCAATAACTCCAGAATCGATCGAGGATCAGCAACGCAATCGCGGTGATCCACACGGCGTACAACGGCCATCGCCACTGGTACAAGGCGTAAAGCACTTTGTTGCCAGCCCAGGGCCGCAACGCAATTGGAGGCACCACGACCAGCAGCCCCATGGTGACGACCCACACCACCATGCAGTACGGACACAAGGCGCCGATCTCGTACAGGCTCTGATAGATCAACCAGTGGACGAACGCTGCCCCCAGCACCGAGCCACCGGCGGGACCAGCCCAGTACCACCGCGGCAGCCGAATCCCCGCCACCGCCAACACGCCCGTGACAATCACCACACTGAAGGCAGCGATGCCGATCAGCGGGTTCGGAAACCCGAACACCGAGGCCTGCTTGGTAAGCATCACTGACCCGCACGACAGCACCGGGTTGACGCTGCACGACGGGACATACGACGGGTTCTGCAGCTGCCGGACCTTCTCGACCGTCAGCACGAACGCGGCCACCGCGCCGATGACGCCGGCAAGCAGAATCCACACTGCGTCAGGGCGACTGACCGCCACCCCCACCGGCCGCGGCGACGCCTCAGTGTCAATCACAGACGGGGCCACCGATGCGCGCCGGCCAAATGCACCATTGCATGAGCCAAGTCGTCTTCTGCTGTCGACGTCACCATCCTCATCTCCTCCACCCAAGGCGAATGCGCGCCGCAGCGACACACTCAGTCACAACTGACGTATCCGCCGCCAGAAGCGATGGACCATACCGCCGCCAACAAGACGACGGGGATCAACAACAGGATCGATCGAGTCAGCGTACGCATGAGAATCCCCCAACATTTGCCAAAATTTGAATTATGGCGACGATAACGCCTCTTCCCGGACCCTGGCTTCTATGTATAGCTGACTGATTACGTTGTCCGCTAGCAGCGTTCGCGAAAATCTCCGCAACCGACTCGGTTGTCCCAATGTTGTGACTTTCTGACCTAATCGTAGCTGAGTTCGTACCAGCACGATTCGGCAGCGGTCGTTTGCCCGTCAATGCTGCCGGCTTGGGAGCCGAACCCACACGCTGGTGGCTGCTGGCAGTAACACGACCACGGCGCGTGCCCGAGTTCGGCTCTTGTGCCACTTTTGAGCCATAGACCGCACAAGTGGCTGCCATATCCCCCGACTGTTGTCGAGAGACGCTGCCATGGCCGATCAATCGACGCTCGCCATTGGCGGTGTAGTCCTCGCTTGAGCCGAAGGGTCTCACGAATATTCATTTGCATCTATATAGATGTGTTGGCATACTTGCCCGCATGGACGTCTTCGAAGCGGTCGCCGAACCGAACCGGCGCGCGCTGCTCGACGCACTCGCCGAAGGTGAGCGCACCGCAGGCGAACTCGTCGCAACTCTCCCCGGCGTCACCCAGCCCACGGTTTCCCGTCACCTCCGGGTGTTGCGCGAGGTGGGACTGGTCGAGGTGCGGCCCGACGCCCAACGACGTATCTACGCGCTGCGAGCCGACGGCCTCGTCGCGATGGATCAGTGGATCGAACGCTACCGCCGCTACTGGACCAATCATCTGGATGCCCTTGAGCGTCATCTGGATTCGACATTCAAGAAGGAACATGGCAGCCGATGAACCCGAGGGCGTCGTCACCGTCGACGGCGACCGCGCGACGCTGACATTCGAACGTCGCCTGCCCCATCCCGTCGAGCGGGTATGGGCCGCGATCACCGAGCCCGCACATCGCGACATCTGGATGGGCAAGACCGTCATCGACGGCCGCGAGGGCGGCTCGATCGAAACGGTTGCGTCCGGACCGCCCGTGCCGCCGGAGATGAAGCGCATGACGGGCCGCATCCTCGTCTGGGATCCGCCGCACGTGTTCGAGCACGAATGGCACCAGCAGATAGTCGAACCCGGCGTCGTCCGTTACGAACTCACCGCTGACGGCACCGGCACACTGCTCCGGATGACCCATCGCGGCCTCGGGGTGCCCAATGCCGACGGATTCCGGCCCGGCACGCAGGCCTTCCTCGACCGGTTGCAGGCACTACTTGACGGCACGCCACTCCCCGGCTGGCTGGAGCGCTATGCAGAGATCGCCGGACACAGCCCGCTCGACGCCCCGCCCGCGACCCCGAGTACTTAGGAGAAGATGATGTCGGACAATGCTTTTCATGCTGCCCCGTCTGTGGTGATCGCCTACCAGTCCGGCTTCGGACACACCGCGGTTCTGGCCGAGGCAGTCGCGACTGGAGCCCGGGCCGCGGGCGCGGCCGTCACCCGCATCCGATTGGGTGATCTCACGGACGACGACTGGCAGACCCTCGACGCGGCCGACGCGATCATCTTCGGCACCGCCACCTACATGGGCAACGTGTCGGCGGGGTTCCAGATGTTCGCCGAGCAGACGGGCCGGCGCTGCCAGCAGGGGACCTGGGGCGACAAGGTCGCGGCAGGCTTCACCAACTCGGGTTCCAAGAGTGGCGACAAGCTCAATTCGCTTGTCTCATTGGCAATTTTCGCCGCACAGCATCACATGCACTGGGTGAACCTGGGTCTGGGCCCCGGGTGGAATCACTCCGCCGCCAGTGAGAGTGACCTCAACCGGTTGGGCTTCTGGTTGGGCGCCGCGGCAGCAACGGACGTTGACGCGAACCCCGACCAAGTGCACCCTTCGGACGTCGCGACGTGCGAGCACCTGGGCCGGCGGGTTGCCGAGGTCACCCGGCAACTGATCGCCGGACGCGCTGCGGCGCAGGCTATTACGGAGGCCGTCACGGCAGGGGCCTGAGCCCCTCGAGCATGGTGGGCACCAGTTCGGCGACCGTCGGGTGAATGTGCACGGTGTGCGTCATGGTGGTGTACGGCGCTTTCGCGGCCATCAAGTCGAGGATGCAGTGCACCACCTCGTCGCCGCCGACGCCGAGGATGGACGCGCCGAGAATCTGGCTGGTCTCGGCGTCGACCACGACCTTCATGAAGCCCTGGGTCTCCCCTTTTTCGACCGCCCGGCCGACGCGCGTCATCGGACGCTTACCCACCAACGCTTTTCGTCCTGACGCCCGCACCTGGGCCTCGGTCATGCCGGCCCGGCCCAGCGGCGGATCGATGTACAGCGCGTAGGTGGGGATGCGGTCGCTGACCCGGCGCGGTTCATTGTCGAGCAGATTGGCCGCGACGATCTCGAAGTCGTTGTACGAGGTGTGGGTGAATGCGCCCTTGCCGTTGCAGTCGCCCATGGCCCAGATGTGGTCGGCGGTGGTCCGCAGCTGATCGTCGACGGCGACGTATCCCCTGGAGTCCATTGCCACCCCGGCCTTTTCGAGGCCCAGATCGTCGGTGTTGGGTACCCGGCCGACAGCGACCAACAGGTGCGATCCCGACACGACGGCCCTACCGGTGCTGACTGCGACGCCATCGCCGTCGCGCGATACCCGGATGTCGTCGGCGTCCAGGTGAATGGTGATGCCCTCACGTTCGAGGATGTCTTTGATGGCGGCGCAGACGTCGTCGTCTTCGCGGGAGGCCAGCCGCGGTCCGCGTTCGACCACCGTGACCTCGGCACCGAACCGGCGGAACATCTGCGCGAATTCGAGGCCGATGTAGCTTCCACCGATGATCACCAGATGCTCTGGCACGGTGTCGAGTTCGAGGATGCCGACATTGGTGAGGTAGTCGACGTCGGCGAGGCCGGGGATGTCGGGAACGGTCGCCCGGCCTCCGGTGTTGAGGAAGATCCTCTTGCCGGTGATCAGTTGGTCACCGACCTGCAGTGTGTGCGGGTCGACGAACCGCGCGTGCCCGCGCAGCAGCGTGCAGCCGTCCAGCCCCTCGAGCCAGCTTTCGACGCCGTCCCGGTCGGCGGTGACGATCCCGTCCTTGCGGCCCTTGACTTTTGCCATGTCGACCGTGACGTCGCCGGTGCCGATGCCGTATTCGGCACCGCGGCGGGCCAGATGTGCGGCATAGGCACTGGCGACCAACGTCTTGGTCGGGATACAGCCGTAGTTCACGCAGGTGCCGCCCACGAGCTTCCGCTCTACAACGGCGACGGTCTGGCCGGCTTCGCTGAGCCGGCCGGCCAGCGGCGGACCCGCCTGCCCTGCGCCGACGATGATGGCGTCGAATGCCGTGGCCTCAGGCGACATACGGACCGATCGCACTCTGCACGACGGCTGCTACCGCGAAACCGCCGGCAACGGCGATGACGTCCTCGGCGATCGCCACCGGCAGGTCGCGCCCGCCGTTGCGCGCCACCAGGATTCGGCGAGCGTGAAAACCGGCCATGGTCCCGATGACCGCGCCGATCATTCCGGCCCCCATGCCGATGAACGTGTGGTGCCAGCCGGCGCCGATGACCGCACCGGCGAACGCGCCGGTGAGCAGACGGGCCCCGAACTGCGACGGCACCGTTCGCGCCGGAGTCTTGGGTAGCTGATCGGTGATCAGTTCGACCACCAACAGGACCGTCAGCACCGTCACCGTAACCCAGTGACCGACCCATTCGGCCCAGGTACCTACCAACGGCAGCCAACCGAGCTTGGCACCCCAAGCGACAACGGCAGGTGGAGTTAGCGCCCGAAGGCCCGCAACCACACCAATGAGTAAGGCGAACAGCAGAACCAGCGCTTGCGTCACGTAACCCTCCAGTCGGAAGTGCAGGTTGGGCGAACCTACGGCGACGCTAACACCGGCACCGGTCAGAAGCGACAGAACCGGATATCGGAGGCCAGGATCGCCTTGGCCCCGATGGCTGCCAGCTCATCCATGATGGCGTTGACCTGGCGGCGCGGGACCAGAGCGCGCACCGCGACCCAGTCGGCATCCGCCAGCGGCGCAATGGTCGGCGATTCCAGGCCCGGCGTAATGGCCGTCGCCTGCTCCAAAACGCTGCGGGGGCAGTCATAGTCGAGCATCAGGTACTGCTGCCCGAACACGACACCCTGGATGCGGGCGGCGAGCTGGTCGCGCGCCGGGTCGGGCGCGACGTCGGCACGCTCGATCAGCACCGCCTCCGAATCGCACAGCGATTCGCCGAAGGCCACCAGGTTGTGCAGTGCCAATGTCCGGCCGGAGCCGACGACGTCCGCGATCGCGTCGGCCACGCCGAGCTGGATCGAAATCTCCACCGCGCCGTCGAGGCGGATCACGGTGGCTTCAATCCCCTTGTCGGCCAGGTCTTTACGCACCAGGTTGGGGTAGGCGCTGGCGACGCGCTTGCCGGCCAGGTCGGCGACCGCCCAGTCCCGCCCGGCAGGCGCGGCGTACCGGAACGTCGACGACCCGAAGCCCAGCGCCAGCCGCTCGCTGACGGGAGCCATCGACTCAGCGGCAAGATCGCGGCCGGTGATACCGAAGTCCAGCTGCCCGGACCCCACGTAGATGGCAATGTCCTTGGGCCGCAGGAAGAAGAACTCGACCTTGTTCACCGGGTCGACGACCGTCAGATCCTTGGGATCGGTGCGACGGCGGTATCCGGCCTCGGACAGGATGTGGGCGGCCGACTCGCTGAGCGCGCCCTTGTTCGGGACGGCGACGCGGAGCAGGCCGTTGGACGATGCGCCGGTCACAGCTTGCCGTAGACGTCGTCGAGGGTCAGGCCACGCTTGATCATCAATACCTGCGTCCAGTACAGGAGTTGGCTGATCTCGCCAGCCAGCTCGTCGTCGCTCTCGTGTTCAGCGGCGATCCACACCTCGCCGGCCTCTTCGATGATTTTCTTGCCCAGATGATGCACCCCGGCGTCCAACGCTGCGACGGTTCCGCTGCCGGCCGGCCGGGTCTGCGCTCGCTCGCTGAGCTCGGCGAATAGCGCATCGAAGGTCTTCACGGGCTGTAATTGTTTCACGCTGACGACTTGCACCGTGCACGTGGCCGCCCGGGGCGTTCCAGCAGCTCCGCTCCCGCACACCGAAAAACTTTGGTCACTTTGTTTGCGCTGGTCACGTTGGGTAACTAGGGCCACATTCGTCACAGCGGATTGTCGGTGCTTCGAACTAGTGTTCGGATATGGACATCGCCAGCAGCCTTGTTGAGGAGGCCTACGCCAACCTCGACGCGGCGCTGGCCCGCGTCGCAGCCCTGGACTACACCGGCTTGGACGTGCGGACATTGCTGGAAGTGCAGTCCCGCCGCGAAACCCTCAAATGCGGCCGCGAGGTAGTGGTGGGCGCCGTGGGTGGCCATCCGCCACCCATCCGGTGCCAAGTCGCGCCGTCGATGCCGCACGTCTATGGACCATGCCGGCCAAAACAGTGCACTGCGGCGGGGCAAGAGCGACCACATCGGCCGTCTGGTGGAGATTCCACCAGAGCGGCATCCGGATTCTGTCCCTACGTCGCCATCAGCTCGGCGTGCATATCCTCCAGCGCAACGCCCTTGGTCTCTCGCACCCACTTGGCGACGAACACCAGCGACAGGAAGGCACACAGCGCGTAGAAGCCGTAGGCGACGCCCAGCATGCTGCGCAGTTCGGGAAAACTGACGGTGATCAGCCAGTTGGCAACCCACTGGCCGGCCGCGGCCAGGCCCAGCGCCGCGGCGCGGATGCGGTTGGGGAACATCTCCCCCAGGAGCACCCACACGACCGGTCCCCAGGACATACCGAACGCCACCACGAACAGGTTGGCGGCGACGAGCGCGATCGGCCCTTCGACGCCGCTCAATTGCGGTACCCCGTTCACCTGCGGGGCGATGCCGAAGATGACCGCCATGGTGGCCAGCGTCAGCGTCATCCCGGCCGAGCCGATGAGCAGCAGCGGTTTGCGGCCGATCTTGTCGATCAGCATGATCGCCACCACGGTCGTCAGGATGTTCACGACCGAGGTGATGACGGTGATGAGGAACGACGAGCTCTCGTCGAAACCGACGGCCTCCCACAGCACATTCGAGTAGTAGAAGATCACATTGATGCCGACGAACTGTTGGAACACCGACAGCGCCAGACCGACCCAGACGATGCCGTAGAAGCTCAAGAGCCCACCGCCGGGCTTGCACATGTCGCGCCAGGACGGCTTCTGTTCAGCATCGAGCGTCTGCTGGATGCGACCGATGGTGATCTCCAGGTTCTTCGTCCCGAGCAAGGTGGTGAGCACCTTGCGAGCTTCCGGAATCCGGTGCGTGGCAACGAGGTAGCGAGGCGACTCGGGAATGGTGAAGGCCAGCAGCCCGTATACGACGGCAGGGATGGCCATCAGGATGAACATCCACCGCCAGGCCTCCAGGCCGAGCCACAATATGTTGCTCGCCCCACCGGCCAGGTGCGCCAGCAGTGCGTCGACGGCCAACGACAAGAAGATGCCGCTGACGATGGCCAGCTGCTGAAGGGACCCGAGCCGGCCGCGGATACTCGTGGGTGACGTTTCGGCGATGTAGGCCGGAGCGATCACTGACGCGATGCCCACACCGAGGCCGCCGATGAGGCGGAACGCGATGAGGACCTCGACGCTGGTGGCGACGCCCGCCCCGATGGCGCTGATCAGAAACAGCAGGGCAGCCAGCTTCATCACAGAAAGCCGCCCGACCCGGTCGGCCAGCCGCCCGGCCGTCATGGCGCCGACAGCCGCACCGAGCAGTGCCGAGGCCACGGCGATACCCAATGACTTGTCGCCGATCGCGAAGTACTGCTGGATGGACTTCACCGCACCATTGATGACGGCGCTGTCATACCCGAAGAGCAGACCACCTAATGCGGCCACCGATGCGATGCGCACGGCGCTGTGGCCGGAGTCGAACTCCTCATCGTCGAAGATCGCCGAGGTGTCGTTGCCGACCGGGCCATGGGACATCTGACGTCCTTTCGCAGCGCTGCGTGGTGTGCGTCAACAATCGCACAGCAGACCCGGCCCCAGGACCAGAACTGGCAGCTACGAACACGTTTCGTGGTAGATGTTCCAGAGGTCGGCGACCTCCAGCCCGGCCAGCGACTCGATGTGCCGGCGGCGCGGTCCGTCCGGAACCGCGACGTCGTTCGGGACGACGAGCACGACGCAACCCGCAGCGTCCGCGGACTGCGCACCGGTCACCGAATCCTCGATCGCCAAACAGTCCTCTGCCGCAACACCCAGCAGTTCGGCGGCCCGCAGGTACGGAGCCGGATGGGGCTTCCCGTCGGGCACCTCGTCGCCGCAGACTGTCACCGTAAAATAGTGACTACCAATGGTTTTCAGTGCCTGTTCGGTCAGCGTGCGCCGGGTGTTGGTCACCAGAGCCAGAGGAATCCGGCCGGCGGCCAACGTTTCCAGCAACTCCCGCGCACCCGGCCGCCAGGGCAGCCCCTGCTCGAACAACTCACCGGTGTAGTCGTGCAGCCAATCCGCCGACTCGGCCATGGACTCGGGAGTCGGGTCCAGGCCGAGATCGTCGTAGACGATGCGCATGACATTCTCTGCCGAGCCGCCGACCGTCGTCTCCCGCACGGCATCGGTCAACACCCCGCCCTGTCGGGCATAAAAAGCGTGCATCGCGACGTCCCACAGCTTTTCCGAGTCGACGAGCGTGCCGTCCATGTCAAAAAGCACAGCTCGCACGCGAACTCAGTCCTCCGGGTTGTAGCCGAGGTTGGAGCTGAGCCAGCGCTCGGCTTCCTTCAGGGTCCAGCCCTTGCGCCTCGCATAGTCGGCCACCTGATCCTGAGCCAACCGGCCGACGACGAAGTACTGCGACTGCGGATGCGAGAAGTACCAGCCGCTGACGGCGGCGCCGGGCCACATCGCCATCGACTCGGTCAGCTCGATGCCGGTTCGCTTCGTGGCGTCCAGCAGGTCGAACAGCGTCACCTTCTCGGTGTGCTCAGGGCACGCCGGATAGCCGGGTGCCGGGCGGATGCCGACGTACTTCTCCCCGATGAGCGCCTCGTTATCCAGCTGCTCGTCGGGCCGGTATCCCCAGAACTCCTCACGGACCCGCTGGTGCATGCGTTCAGCGAACGCCTCGGCCAGCCGGTCGGCGAGGGACTCCAGCAGGATGGCGCTGTAGTCGTCGAGGGCAGCCTTGAACTCCATGATCTTCTCTTTGCTGCCCAGGCCTGCGGTGACTGCAAACCCGCCGACGTAGTCGGCCAGACCGGTGCCCTTCGGCGCGATGAAGTCGCCCAGCGACCGGTTCGGGATGCCGTCACGGTGCTCGCCCTGCTGCCGCAGGTTGCGCAACGTGGTCAGCACCTCGGTACGGGCCTCATCGGTGTAGACCTCGATGTCTTCAGAGCCCGAGCCGACCGCGTTCGCCGGGAAGAAACCGATCACACCGTTGGCGCGCAGCCACTTCTCCTTGATCAGGGTGTCCAGCATCTCCTGGGCGTCGTCATACAACTTGCGGGCGGCTTCGCCCGACGCCGGGTTGTTGAGAATGTCGGGGAACTTGCCCTTCATCTCCCAGGCGTTGAAGAACGGCTGCCAGTCGATGTACTCGCGCAACTCGGCGAGGTCGTAGTCGAGAAACTCCCGAACGCCGACGCCCTGGGCGGGTACCGGCGGCGTGTAGCCGTCCCACTCGATCGGGGTTCGGTTGGCGCGTGCCTTCTCCAGCGTCAGCATCGGCCGCTCGTGCTTCTGGGCGTGCCGTTCGCGCAGGGCGGCGTAGTCCTTCTCGGTGGCCTCCATCAGCGCGGGACGCTGCTTGTCGTCGAGCAGCGCGGCCGCGACCGGCACCGAGCGGGACGCGTCCTTGACCCAGACCACCGGACCGCTGCGGCGCGGCGAAATCTTCACGGCCGTGTGCGCACGCGAGGTCGTCGCGCCACCGATCAGCAGCGGGATCTCGAGGCCTTCGCGTTCCATCTCGACGGCGAAGTTGACCATCTCGTCCAGCGACGGCGTGATCAGGCCGGACAGCCCGATGATGTCGGCATTGTGTTCCTTGGCGGCATCCAGGATCTTCTGGGCCGGCACCATCACACCGAGATCGATCACTTCGAAGTTGTTGCACTGCAAGACAACCCCGACGATGTTCTTGCCGATGTCGTGGACGTCGCCCTTGACGGTCGCCATCACGATGGTGCCGTTGGTGTCCTTGGACGCCTTGCCATTACCCGTCGCTTCGCTCGCCCCGGAAGTGCCGTTCTCGGCCTTCTCCGCCTCGATGAACGGCAACAGGTACGCGACGGCCTTTTTCATGACCCGCGCCGACTTCACGACCTGGGGCAGGAACATCTTGCCCGCGCCGAACAGGTCGCCGACGACGTTCATGCCGTCCATCAGCGGGCCCTCGATCACCTCGATGGGCCGCCCGCCCGCGGCGGCGATCTCGGCGCGCAGTTCCTCGGTGTCGGCGTCGACGTGCGCGTCGATGCCCTTGACCAGAGCGTGCGTGATGCGCTCGCGGACCGGCAGAGAACGCCACTCCGCCGCAGCCGCGTCGCTGGGCTCTTCCCCCTTGGTGTTGAACCGTTCGGCGATCTCGAGCAGCCGCTCGGCCGCGTCCTCGCGCCGGTTCAGCACGACGTCCTCGATGCGGTCCCGCAGTTCGGGGTCGATCGAGTCGTAGGGCACCAGCGCGCCGGCGTTGACGATGCCCATGTCCAGGCCGGCCTTGATGGCGTGGAACAGGAACACCGCGTGGATCGCCTCGCGGACGGGGTTGTTGCCGCGGAACGAGAACGACACGTTCGAGATGCCGCCGGAGATGTGCACCGACGGCAGGTTCTCCTTGATCCACGCGCACGCGTCGATGAAGTCGATGCCGTAGGTCGCGTGCTCCTCGATACCGGTGGCCAGCGCGAAGCAGTTCGGGTCGAAGATGATGTCCTCGGCCGGGAAGCCGACCTCCTCGGTGAGGATGCGGTACGCGCGTCCGCAGATCTCCTTGCGGCGTTCCAGGTTGTCGGCCTGCCCCTGCTCGTCGAAGGCCATCACGACGACGGCGGCGCCGTACTTGCGGCACAGCCGTGCCTCGCGGACGAACTTCTCCTCCCCTTCCTTCATGGAGATGGAGTTGACGATCGGCTTGCCCTGGACGTTCTTCAGGCCGGCCTCGATGACCTCCCACTTGGAGGAGTCGATCATCACCGGGACGCGGCTGATGTCCGGCTCGGCGGCGATCAGCTTGGTGAAGCGGTCCATCGCGGCGACGCCGTCGATCATGCCCTCGTCCATGTTGATGTCGATGACCTGTGCACCGACCTCGACCTGCTGCAGGGCGACCGACAGCGCGGTGTCGTAGTCCTCGGCCTTGATGAGGTTGCGGAACCGGGCGGAGCCGGTGATGTTGGTGCGCTCACCGATGTTCACGAACAGCGAATCTTCGGTGATGTTGAGCGGCTCCAGGCCGGCGAGCCGGGTGGCGACCGCGATCTGCGGCACCTCGCGGGGCGTTTTGCCCTCGACGACCTTCGCGATCTCGGCGATGTGCGCCGGTGTCGTGCCGCAGCACCCACCGACCATGTTGACCAGACCTGCGTCGGCGAATTCTTCGACGTATCCGGCCTGACGCTTCGGGGACTCGTCGTACTCGCCGAAGGCGTTGGGCAGACCGGCATTCGGATAGCAGGAGACGAAGGTGTCCGCGATGCGCGAGATCTCGGCGAGGTACGGCCTCATCTCGGGCGCGCCGAGGGCGCAGTTGAGGCCCACCGCCAGTGGCTTCGCATGCCGGATCGAGTTCCAGAACGCCTCGGTGACCTGACCGGACAACGTCCGTCCGGACGCGTCGGTGATGGTGCCCGAGATGATCACCGGCCAGCGGCGGCCGCGCTCCTCGAACAGCGTCTCGATGGCGAAGATCGCGGCCTTGGCGTTCAGCGTGTCGAAGATCGTCTCCACGATCAGCAGGTCAGCACCACCGTCGACCAGCCCGTTGGCGGCGTCGAGGTAGGCGGCGACCAGCTGGTCGTAGGAGACGTTGCGGGCGCCGGGGTCGTTGACGTCCGGGGAGATCGACGCGGTCCGGGTCGTCGGGCCCAGCGCCCCCGCGACGTAGCGGGGCTTGTCGGGGGTGCTGAACTCGTCACAGGCCTTGCGGGCCAGCGCGGCGCCGGCGTAGTTCAGCTCGTAGCCGAGCTCAGCCATGCCGTAGTCGGACAGCGAGACCGCGTTCGCGTTGAACGTGTTTGTCTCGAGGATGTCGGCGCCCGCCTCGAGGTACTCGCGGTGGATGCCCTCGATGATGTGCGGCTGGGTCAGGGTGAGCAGGTCGTTGTTGCCGACCAGATCGCTCGGCCAGTCCTTGAACCGCTCGCCGCGGTAACCGGCCTCGTCGGGGCGGTCGCGCTGGATCGCCGTGCCCATCGCGCCGTCGATGACCACGATCCGCTGACCCAGTGCAGCCGTCAGCTCGTCGGTGCAATCCGGGCGAATGTTCGGCACGAAAGTATCAACCTGGGCGGCAGTCACATACGTTCCTTCCAGTACGGAAGGCGTCCTTAACTCTGCCGAGCGTGGCGGACACCGGGAAACCGGGATCCGTTGCAACGCCTCTCGACCTGAAAGAGTCTACGTGGTCGGCTGACCCGCGTTAGGACGCCCACGTTGGACAGTATTTTGTCCAGTGCAGTCACATGAACATGGTAGGCGGGCCATCAAACCGGTTTGCCGGCCCGACCCGCCCAGGGGTAGCGCTCGCGGGTGCCGATAAGGGCTTACGCTGGCGTTGTGAGCCCCGCCGATCGGCCCCTGCCCCGGGGCCTTGAGCTGCCCGAACTGCACGATGCCGTCGTCGTCGCTGCGTTCGAGGGGTGGAATGACGCCGGTGACGCCGCCAGCGACGCCCTTGAGCACCTGGATGCCATGTGGGAGGCGCGGACCATCGTCGAGATCGACGATGAGAGCTATTACGACTACCAGGTGAATCGCCCGGTGATCCGCCAGGTGGACGGCGTCACGCGCGAGCTGGTGTGGCCGTCGATGAGCATCTCCCACTGTCGCCCACCGGGTTCGGACCGCGATGTGGTGCTGATGCACGGCGTCGAGCCGAACATGCGCTGGCGCACCTTCTGCGCCGAGCTGCTGGCGATCCTGGACAAGCTCAACGTGCAGACCGTCGTCATCTTGGGCGCGCTGCTCGCCGACACCCCGCACACCCGGCCGGTGCCGGTGTCCGGCGCGGCGTACTCCGCCGACTCGGCGAAGTTCTTCGGGCTGGAAGAGACCCGCTACGAAGGCCCGACCGGCATCGCCGGGGTCTTCCAGGACGCCTGCGTGCAGGCCGGTATCCCGGCCGTCACGTTCTGGGCAGCGGTGCCGCACTACGTGTCGCAGCCCCCGTGTCCCAAAGCCACTGTCGCGCTGTTGCATCGGGTGGAAGACGCTCTCGACGTCGAAGTGCCCCTCGGCGACCTGCCGGCACAGGCCGAGGAGTGGGAGCAGTCGGTCACCGAGATGACGGCCGACGACGAAGAGATCGCCGAGTACGTGCAGTCCCTCGAGGAACGCGGCGACGCCGAGGTCGACATGTCCGAGGCGATCGGCAAGATCGACGGCGACGCGCTGGCCGCGGAGTTCGAGCGGTACCTGAAGCGCAGGGGCCGATAGCCCCTCTCCGCGAGCGTGCGTGTCTGCGCGCGGCGCACCGCTGGCTCTGTGCCGAATACGCACCTTCGGCGTCGCCGAGCGCGACGAAAATGCGCACCAAATGCGGCGTGTCGCACGCAAACACGCACGCTCGCGGTGATTGGTTACCCGCGGACGGGCTTGGGGGCCTTCCAGGTGCCGTCGAGCGCCTCGGGTTTGGGCCAGTACAGCCGCAGCGCCACCGAGAACGGTCCGGCCGGTGTCGGTAGCCAGTTGGCTTCGCGGGCCGGTCCCGGCGACTTGTTCTGCAGGTTCAGCGTGATGCCGCCGTCGGGGTCTTTGATCAGGGTGGGCAGCATCGCCGAATTGATCAGGTACCGGTTGATGGGGTTGGCCACCAACTGGCTCTGCGGCATCTCGTAGACCGTCACCGACCAGAACGCGTTGACCGGCGGCAACTGCCCGGGCGCGAACCGCAAGGTGTAGTTGTTGGTGCCGGTCAGCGGTGCGCCGGCGCTGTCGTTGACCCCGCCCGGATAGATCGCCTCGGCCGCGGTGTTGCCGTATATCCCGAGCACCGCACCCGCCATGCGGTACAGGTAGTTGCCCCTCAAATCGGTTGCGGTACCGAACAATTGAGCCGATGTCACCTCACCGGTGTCGACCTTGTCCTTCTTGAACTCGTTGAACGCCGCCCAGGCGTCCGCCATGCCGTCCTCGACGGCCTTGCGGTTTTCGGGGGTGAGCGTGTCGGCGCGGAAGCTGCCGTCGGGGCCGACGCCGATGGCGGCGAAGCGCTCACGCTTCACTTCCTCGGCAGCCTGCGCCGGCGCGAACTTCATGACGAAGTTGAGGATTTCGAAGAACTTCGGCGAGGTCCGCTCATCCTGCGCCGACAGCGGTTTCACGAAGTCGATGGGCGGGGCGAGTGGCGGCGGCGGCTGCTTCAGGAACGCCGATAGCGGCGTCACGTGGTAGCCCGCCTGAATCTTCTTGACGTTCTCGAGGTCCGCCGGCCCGAACAGCTGGGTCCGGTACAACACGAAGGCCAGATCGGTGGAGCTGCGAATCACGCGCTCAACGCCGGGCGGCGTCTGGCCTCGCCAACTCGGCCCCGCCAGAAGGTAATTGCCGGGGCCGTTGCCCGTGGCGCGGCTACCGACGTAGGCGATGTTGTAGGTGTAGCCGTCGACGAACTGCAGCGAGTAGTAGCGGCCCGCCTCGACCGGCGGGACACTGAGCACCAACGGCTCGGCACGCAGGTCGGCCCCGAGGAACGAGTACGGCGTGTCCGAGTTGGGTGTCTGGACCGCCTTGTCCGCCGGAGTGAAGACGCGCGCGACGTTGTGGATCTCGTTCCAGCCGCCCTTGTACTCGGGACCGCCTTTGTCCACGAAGTACGAGTACTGAATCCGGTAGTTGTCGACCATCGGAAACCCGTACGTGTAAGCGGCTTTCGCGATGGCCCGCACCTGGTCCGGAGTCGGCGGCGACGACGGTGCCGGGCTCGACGCCTCGTGGTTCGAGCACCCGGTAACCGCCAACAGCATCGCGACGAGGCCGAGGCAGAAGTAACCGAACCGCATGGTCAGTGCTTGTCGAGCTGCTCGGTGTGAGCGCTGGTCGAGCGGCCGAGTGCGGCCACCTCGGCATCCATCCGGGGCAGCAGATCGGGCACGAACTTGGCCACCGGCACCTCACCGATGCGCGTCGCCAGCAGCGGCCGCAGCCAGCGCAGCGCGCCGACCCAACCGGGGCAGTTCACCCGGGTCTTGCGCCCCTCGATACCGGCGACGAAAGCCTCGCCGCACTTGTCCACCGACGTCGTCTGGCTGATGGGCCACGGCAGCTTGGTCAGCATCTCGGCGAACGTCGACAGGTCGGACTTGGTGTCGCGGACCATCGCGGTGTCGATCCAGGACATGTGCGCCGAGCCGACGTCGACGCCGCGGTAGCCGACCTCGAGGCGCAGCGCGTTCGCGAAGTGCTCCACGGCGGCCTTCGAGGCGTTGTACGGCGCCAGGCCCGGAGCGGCGGTGTACGCGGCCAGCGACGACACGATCAACACGTAGCCACGACGCTCGATGACCGACGGCAACGTGGCGCGCACGGTGTGGAAGACCCCGAGCACGTTGATGTCGAGCAGCCGCTTGAAAGCCTCGGGATCGACCTGCAGCACCGAGCCGTAGGTGGCGATGCCGGCGTTCGCCACCACCACGTCGATGCCGCCGAACCGCTTGACGGCCGCGTCGGCAGCAGCCTGCATCGACGAGAGGTCGCGCACGTCGGCGACCACCGTCAGGACATCGTCGCCGAGGGTGGCGGCCGCGGCGTCCAGTGCCGCCGCATCGACGTCGATCAGCACCAGCTTGGCGCCCTTACGGTGCAACCGGCGGGCCACCTCGGCCCCGACCCCCGCAGCACCACCGGTGATGAATACGACTTTTCCGTACACAGAACCCATGATGGCAAAAAGTACCCGCACGGCGAAGTGACTAGAGGGTCACCCCGAGCAGCGCGTCGACCGTGTCCGCCACCAACCGCGGCGACGCGGCGTCGTGCCCGCCGTACTCCAGCGCATCGGTTGACCAACCATCAAGGGCGGCAAGCACTTTCGGAGTATCCAGGTCATCGGCCAAGTACCGGCGGACGCGGGCGAGCAGATCGCCGGCGTCCGGGCCGGCGGGCAGTGCGGTGGCGGCGCGCCAACGCTGCAAGCGCATCTGAGCCGTGCTGAGGACCTCGGGGCTCCAGAAGCGGTCGGCTCGGTAGTGCCCGGCCATCAGACCCAGCCGGATGGCGCCCGGGTCGACGCCGTCGGCCCGCAACCGCGACACGAGGACCAGGTTGCCGCGGCTCTTGCTCATCTTGTGGCCGTCCCAGCCGATCATCCCGCCGTGCACATAATGACGGGCGAAACGCCGCTCACCCGTTACCGATTCGGCGTGCGCGGCGGAGAACTCGTGGTGCGGGAAGGTCAGGTCGCTGCCGCCGCCCTGGATGTCCAGGCCCGCGCCGACGCGGTTGAGCGCGATCGCGGCGCACTCGATGTGCCAGCCCGGGCGGCCCGCGCCGAACGGCGACGGCCAACTCGGCTCGCCCGGCCGCTGCACGCGCCACAGCAGGGCGTCGAGCTGGCTGGCCTTGCCGGCCCGGTCTGGATCGCCGCCGCGCTCACCGAACAGCGCCAGCATGGTGTCGCGGTCATAGCCGGATTCGTAGCCGAACTGGGTGGTGGCGTCGGCCCGGTAATAAATGTCGGGGTACCCAGGTTCATTGGGGTCGTCGATGACGTACGCGGCGCCGGAGGCCAGCAGCTTCTCGACGAGCTCGACGACCTCGGCGATGGACTCGATGGCACCGATGTAGTCGTGCGGCGGAAGCACCCGCAGCGCCGTCATGTCCTGCCGGAACAACTCGGTCTCGCGGTCCCCGAGGGCGCGCCAGTCGATGCCGTCGCGCGCGGCGCGTTCGAACAGCGGATCGTCGACGTCGGTGACGTTCTGCACGTACTGGACATCGTGACCGGCGTCGAGCCAGTAGCGGTGCACCAGGTCGAACGTGAGGTAGGTCGCGGCATGACCGAGGTGCGTGGCGTCGTACGGCGTGATGCCGCAGACGTACATGGTGGCCTTCGGGCCCACCGAGACCGGCCGGACCTGACGGTCGGCGGTGTCATGGAGCCGGAGTTCGGGGCCGCGGCCCGGCAGGTTCGGGACGCTGGGCGCCAGCCACGATCGCATGACGTCGACTTTAGGGTGTGGGCCGAACCACGCCCCAGTCAGGACACCTGGCGTACGGCGTCGAGCAGCGTATCGGCGTACTCGGGGCGGCACATGACGAAGTCCGGCAGGTACGGATCGGGCCGGTTGTACCGCAGCGGCGAACCGTCCAGGCGCGACGCGAACAGCCCCGCCGCCTGCACCACGGCGGCCGGCGCGGCCGAGTCCCATTCCCACTGGCCGCCGGCGTGCACGTAGGCGTCGACGTCGCCACGGACCACCGCCATGGCCTTGGCGCCCGCGGAACCGATGCCGACGAGCTCCATGTCGAGCACATCGCGCAGCCACCACACCACGGCCGGGGGCCGGTACGTGCTGGTGGCGATCCGGATCGGGCCGGGACGACGCGGCGGCGGGCCGGTCACGGTATCGGTGCGGTGCACCTCACCGTGCGCGGGTAGGGCGACGGCCGCGTCGGTGATGGACCCGTGTGGGCTGCCGTCGCGCTGCCAGAGTGCGATGTGGACGGCCCAGTCCGGCCGGCCCCGGCCGAACTCTCGGGTGCCGTCGACCGGATCGACGATCCAGACCCGGTCCGAACGGAGCCGCACCAGGTCGTCGGCAGCCTCCTCGGAAAGAACGGCGTCGTCAGGACGGGCCGCGCGCAGCCGGTCGAGAATCAGAGTGTTGGCGTGCCGGTCGCCGGCCGCGCCGAGCGTGTACGGATCGTGAGAGCCGAACCGGTCGCGCACCGACAGCAGGAACTCCCCTGCCTCCTGCGCGACCTCGGCGGCCAACGCCGCATCGCTGTACTCCACGCCAATGAGTATCGCCGAGGCTCACGTCACAGCCGAAATCAGCTATTCACAGCCAGGTTGCAGGTTGCTGGCAGGTCCTGCCGAAATACCGCCCATAACATTTGGACAACTATTTACCCGTCAGTCATTAAGGAGGACGCCATGGACGCCGCATCCATCGGGCCGGTCAAGCGCCGTCGGTCCCTGCTGGTGAAGACGTTCGGATTCGCCGGCGTCGCCGCAGGTGTAGCTCTCGGCGCCTACGGCACGACCCACGCCCCCGCTCCGGCCGTCGCACCGGTCGCCTCGTCGGGCCACGGCGCGACGTCAGGTGAGTACAGCCAGCCGACCGTCGGCGGCATGAACATCGGCGCGACCGCCACCATGACGACGCCGAGCAACGTCGAGGCCGTCACCGTCGCTTCCCCGCCGGTCAAGGCCGCGCCGTACCACGGCTGATCCGACGCCAGGCACGTAAAAGGGCTCCGGGGGTTCCCGGAGCCCTTTTACGTTGTGGCGCAGCCTACTTCGGCGTCGCACCCGGAGCGCGGACCACCATGGGCACGGCCGGGAAGTACGACGCCATCTCCGACCGAGACCGGCGCAGCGCCGCGGTGCCGTAGCCCCGGTGGCGGTGCTCGGGGTGGACCCAGATGCGGACGTTGACCTCGCCGCCAACCAGTTCACCGAACACCATGGCGACCTTGGCACCGTCTTCCTCGGCGACGAACCACACCGCCTCCTCGGCGTTGACGCGGGCCAGAGCGGCCTTGATCTCGTCGTCCAGGTCGCCCGCGGCACGGCCCGAGCCGTCACCGGAGGCACCGACATCGGCGGTGCGGGTGGCGAAGATGTCGCGGTCGTCGGCACCGGAGAACGGGCGCAGCACCAAGTTGTCCCCGAAGCTGGCGGGGCGGTCCTTCACCGTGAAGGACAGTTGACTGTTCAGGTCTTCGAGCTCGTCGGCGATGCGCTTGCGGGCATCCTTGGTCAGCAGATCGAAGGACATCGCCATGACCTGCTCGCCGCCGATATGAGAGGTGCCGAGCAATTTGGCGATCGCATCAACGGCGGCGGCTTTGTCGTCGGCTTCGACGATGACGTCGAGCACCTCATGCCGGCGGTCCAGCGCCTTCTGGAGGGCATCGGTGATCTCGCGGCGGGCTGCGGCCTTGTCGTGGTCGGTCATGCCGACGAGCCTAGAGCACTACCGATCGGTAGGTCGGCGTAAATCGGTTACCTGTGTGCAAACCGCGATCAAAAGGCCGGCCACGGTATCGGCCGATGCCGATCCGGGGTCGGCATGATCGGATTATCAAGCAGTTCAACAACTCTCGCCTGCAACGCGGCGATCTCAAGACGGGTCAGGTGCGGGGCCAGCTCCGCGGCGAGGCTGTCGTGCAGCGTGTCCCGCAACGCGGCGACGGCACCGAGCACCTCGTCGTCGATAGGTTTTCCGGCCCAGCCCCACAACACCGTGCGCAGCTTGTCCTCGGCATGCAGGCTGACGCCGTGGTCGACGCCGTACACCTGGCCGTCGGCGCCCGCGAGGACGTGACCGCCCTTGCGGTCGGCATTGTTGATCAGCACGTCGAACACCGCCAACCGGTGCAACCGGGCGTCGTCGGCGTGCACCAGCACCACTTCGTCGCCTTTATGGTCGTAGGCCCGCAGGATCGGTAGATAACCCGCCGGGACGCGGCTCGCCGGAACGAGGTCGACGAGGTCCATGCCGGGCGCTCGTTCGGCCTCGCTGAGCGCGTTCTGGGCGAGCGTAGCGACGGGAAAGACATCGCCGGGTTGGTCCACCCAGCGCTGCACCATGCCCGGACCTGCCGGACCCTCACGAATAATGGTGTGCGGCACCAGGTTCCAGCCCAGTGCAGCCGACACCAGATAGGCGGCCAGCTCGCGGCCGGCCAAGGTACCGTCGGGAAAATCCCACAGCGGGGCCTCGCCGGAGATCGGCTTGTACACGCAGTGCAGCAGGGCGCCGTCCAGCTCGGCCTCGCACAGGAACGTCGCGTTGCTGGCCGACCTGATGCGACCGAGCGCGGTCAGCTCCCCCTGCTGCAGAACGCGTTCGGAATCACGCCCTGCCTCATTCAGCGGGTTCATCGCCGGCATCCAGCACACCGCGCCGATACCCATTGGTGCGCAGGCAGATATGGCCCTCGGGGTCCAGCGGTTCGTCACACAGCGGGCACGGCGGCCGGCCCGCGGAGATCACCCGATTCGAGCGGTTCGCGAAATCCCGGGCCGACTGCGGACTCAGGAATACCCGCACGGCGTCGGGACCCTCCTCGGCGTCGTCGAGCACCACCGAAGCGTCGAATTCCGAATCGGTGACCGCCAGCAGCTCCACCACCACGGTCTGGGCTTCGGAGTCCCAGCCGAGGCCCATGGTGCCCACCCGGAACTCGGCGTCCACCGGCATGACGAGCGGATTCAGGTCGGTGACCTGGCCGGTGTCGGGCGGGATGGGGGTGCCGAACCGGCGGTTGATCTCCACCAGCAGTGCGGAGATGCGTTCGGCCAGGACCGCGACCTGTTGCTTCTCCAACATGACCGAGACGACCCGCTGCTCGTGCACCGCTTGCAGGTAAAACGTCCGGTTGCCAGGCTGCCCAACGGTCCCGGCCACGAAGCGGTCGGGAGAGCGGAAGACGTGGATTGCGCGGGGCATGGCACCTTTCAAAATACCGGTTCACCGGTCTAGTCGGTCGAGCCGCCGACGGTGGCGTCGTGTGTCGGCGCGGCGTCCTCGGCCTTGCCGGGCTCTTCGGGTTTGGGCCGCAGCGCAGAGCTGAGATCCGAGCCGGTGTGGTTGACGTGCAACACGAACGGCCGATGCGGCGTATAGCGGATGACGCTCATCGAGGCGGGGTCGGCGACGATCCGCTGGAAGGCGTCGAGGTGCACACCGAGGGCGTCGGCCAGCACCGCCTTGATGACGTCGCCGTGGGTGCACGCGATCCACAGTGCGTCGCCGTCGTGCTCGTGCGCCAGGGCCTGGTCGATCTCACGGACCGCCGCGACCGCACGCGACTGCACCTGGGCCAGCCCCTCACCGTCGGGGAACACGGCGGCGCTGGGCTGCTGCTGGATGACGGGCCACAGCGGCTCTTTGACCAGCTCGGCGATCTTGCGGCCGGTCCAGCCGCCGTAGTCGACTTCGGTCAGCCGGTCTTCGACGCGGGGCTCCAGGCCGAGCGCCGCGGCCAGCGGGGCGACGGTGTTTTGGCAGCGCAGCAGCGGCGACCGGACGATGGCCTTGACCGGCAGCTCGCCGATTCGGTCGACGACGCTCTGCGCCTGCGCGCGCCCCTTGTCGTCGAGGTCGACACCCTCGGACCGGCCGGCCAGCGTGTGCGCGGTGTTGGACGTCGAACGTCCGTGCCTGAGCAGGATGACGGTCATCTGGCCTCCTCGAGTATCACTGCGCGGCCACCACCCCGGTGCCGAGCAGCGCCAGCACCGTCACGCCGAGCCCCACGCGGTAGCCGACGAACCAGTACATGCTGTGCCGCACCAGAAATTTCAGGAACCAGGACACCGCGGCGTAGCCGACCACGAAGGCGATGGCGATGGCCACTGCCAGCTGAGGGCCGGTGGCACTCATACCCTCGGTGACGGGCTTGAAGGCATCGGGCAGCGAGAACAAGCCGGAGGCCAGCACCGCCGGGATGGCGAGCAGGAAGCCGAAGCGCGCCGCCAGCTCGCGGTTCATACCCAGGAACAAGCCGGCGCTGATGGTCGCACCGGACCGCGACACCCCCGGCACCAGCGCCAGGCACTGCGCGAGGCCGACGATGACACTGTCCTTCCACGTCAGCTGCTCGACGTCGCGCGTCTGCTTGCCGAGGTATTCGGCGAGGGCGATGACGGCCGAGAACACGACCATCGCGGTGGCGACGACCCACAGATTGCGGGCGCCGGAGCGGATCTGATCCTTGAACAGCAGCCCCAGGACGCAGATCGGGATGGTGCCGATGATCACCCACCAGCCCAGCCAGTAGTCGGCGGTCCGGCGGGCGGCGTCGGCCAACCCGCCGAACCAGGCGGTGAGGATGCGCCAGATGTCCTTGGCGAAATAGATCAGGACCGCGGCTTCGGTCCCCAGCTGCGTGACGGCGGTGAACGACGCCCCGGCGTCGCCGGCGAAGAACAGCCGGGAGGCGATGGCCAGATGGCCCGACGACGACACCGGCAGAAATTCGGTGAGCCCCTGCAGGATGGCCAGCACGATCGTCTGCCACCAGCTCATGGCTGCCACGTCAGTCACGCCGACGACCGTACCGTGAGCGGCGCGCGCGGGCTTTAGTGGTTGCGCGGCACCGGTTGTGCGTCGGCGACGGCGTCCCGCACGGCCGCGGCCAGGCTGCGCTCGTCGTGCACGTCGACGTGCGCGAGGCTTCGCGAGGACGCCGCGACGATGTCCTCTTCTTGAGGCACCGGACCCGACAGCCGCGGCCGGTAGATCTCGACAATCAACACGCGTTTGTCGTCCAGGCGAAAGGAAAAACTCCGACCGTCGCCGACTTGGCCAAACCCGCTGGCCCGCAGACCTGTGGAAAGATCTTCGATAGCAAAATTACCGTTGGCAAGGTCGCCGTCGGTGGCAATGCTCATGCTTCCGACCATACCGCTCCGGTACGGAGCGTACCCACCGGAAGATGAAATTTGACGCCGAGAAATTTGCCTAGACTGGCAATTTACGATCGCCCGCCGTTCACCCGACCGAAAGACAGCCCGTGTCAATGGATCACCACCGAACCAATTGTCGGCGGCGTGAATATCCGGCCAGCGTAACGAGATTCGCGATGGCCGCCCTGACCATCGGCGCCCTGACCGCCTGCTCGTCCCATCCGGCCGATACGCCGCCACCCACCATCTCCCCCGCACGCGCCGCGGTGTCACCCGCGGTCAGCGGCGCACCCGACGGCGTCGTCCGCGCCCTCCCCGGCCCCGGCACCGGCGCGGCCTTCGACACGGCGACGTCGTCTCTGGTGGTGTTGGGCACCGACGACGCGCGGCGTCCGGTCGTGACCATCCCGGGCACCCCACCAGTGGTACTGCCGGCCGCGGCGACGGGAATCGCGGGCGACGGCGCGGGCACGGCATATCTGGCCACTCGGGGTGGCTACCTGCGGTTCGACATCGGCAAGCGCGCGGTGCAATCCGTCGGGGTGGACGGCCAGTCGGGCACCGACTTCACCTCGATCGCCCGGCGAGCCGACGGGAAACTGGCCCTGGGCACCGCCGACGGCGCGGTGCTGATCGTCGACGGCAGCGCGGTGCAGTCCCGGATGAAGGCCTTCGCCCGGGTGGACGGTCTTGCCGCCCAAGGCAATACCGTCGTGGTGCTGGACCGCGGCCAGACCTCGGTGACCGAGGTGAACGCGGCCGGCACCGACGTCGCGCAGGCGCTGCGCGCCGGTGAGGGCGCCACCACGCTGGCCGCCGACCCCGCGGGCCGGGTGCTGGTGGCCGACACCCGCGGCGACGGCCTGCTGGTGTTCGGCACGACGCCGCTGATGCTGCGTCAGCAGGCGCCGGTGCGGGGCGCGCCCTACGGCCTCGTCGGATCGTCGAAACTCGCCTGGGTTTCACAGACCGCGACAAACAGTGTGGTTGGTTACGATCTTTCGACTGGTATCCCCGTGGAGAAAGTCCGATATCGCACCGTGCAGCAACCCGACGTCCTCGCCTTCGACGAACGCACCGGCACCTTGTTCGTGGTGTCGGGATCGGGCGCCGGGGTGCAGGTGATCGCGAATGCCGCCGCCGGGCCAGGGCCGGGCGGGCGCTGATGCAGCGGGGGCGGATGCCGGCAGCGTGGGCGGAGGACTTGTCCGACGACTACGAATGGATTCCGCTCCGACTGCCCCCGGAGGTCACCAGACTGTCAGCGTCCATCCGGCTGTCGATCGAGGCCGAATATCGTGGTTGGGAACTGACCCGGGTGCGCCTCTACACGGACGGTTCGCGCCGGGTGCTGCTGCGTCGTCGCAAGACCGATAGATTGGCGCCGCCCGAACAGCCGTCGATGTGAGGAGCCGTTGATGTATCGCGCCCTGCGCTGGGTGTTCTTCCGGGTGTCCCCGGAACGGATTCATACCTGGGTGTTCGCGTTGTTGCGCGTGGCGACCGGGTCGGGCGTGAGCCGCCGGCTGCTGGCCAAGTGGCTGGCGCCCTCGGATCCGGTGTTGGAGACGACGGTATTCGGCGTGACCTTCCCCGGTCCGCTAGGCCTGGCGGCAGGCTTCGACAAGAACGGCAGCGGCATCAATGCCTGGGGTCCGCTGGGTTTCGGCTACGCCGAGGTCGGCACGGTGACGGCACAGGCGCAGCCCGGTAACCCGGCGCCGCGGCTGTTCCGGCTGCCCGAGGACCGCGCGCTGCTGAACCGGATGGGGTTCAACAACCACGGTGCCGGCGAGCTGGCCCTCAAGCTGACCCGCAGCCAGTCGACCGTGCCCATCGGCGTGAACATCGGCAAGACCAAGGTCACCCCGGCCGAGCATGCCGTCGACGACTACGCCGAGAGCGCCCGGCTGTGCGGGCCGCTGGCCGACTTCATCGTCGTGAACGTCAGCTCCCCCAACACCCCGGGCCTGCGCGACCTGCAGGCGGTGGCCTCGCTGCGGCCGATCCTGGCCGCCGTCCGCGCCGAGACCACCAAACCAGTGCTGGTGAAGATCGCTCCCGACCTGTCCGACGACGACGTCGACGAGATCGCCGACCTGGCGGTCGAATTGGGGCTCGCGGGCATCGTGGCGACCAACACCACGATTTCCCGCGAAGGCCTGTCGACCCCGGGTGTCGAAGAGCTCGGTGCCGGCGGCGTGTCGGGCCCCCCGGTGGCCGCACGGTCACTGGAGGTGCTGCGGCGACTGTACAAGCGGGTCGGCGGCCAGCTGGCGCTGATCAGTGTCGGCGGCATCGAGACCGCCGACGACGCCTGGGAGCGGATCATCGCCGGCGCGTCCCTGGTGCAGGGCTACACCGGCTTCATCTACGGCGGCGGCTTGTGGGCCAAGCACATTCACGACGGTGTGGCCGCCCGCCTCAAGGCCGGCGGGTTCGCGTCGCTGGCCGATGCGGTGGGCTCTGCGGCCTAGAACGGCTTAATACACCTCCAGCGGCGTGACGCCCAGTTCGTCCAGGGTCTGTCGCACGTGGTCGCGGAGAACAGCTTTGGTGTTCTCCGCGCCGACCTGGTAGCCCACGACGCCGATGGTGACCTTGCCGTTGTGGCGCAGGGCCGTCACCACCAGCAGGCCGCCGGGCTGCTCGATGTCGCGCTTCATGACGTTCTGCTCGACACCCCAACAGATCACGTAATCAGCCTGGTGGACTCCGTCGATGCGGCCGACCAGGTCCGGCACGTCGCCGACATTCGAGCAGGTGACCGGCAGCTCGCCGAGCACCATGGCCGCGGTATGCCGGACCGCCCGCCGCGGGATGAACGGGGTCAGCGGCAGCAGTTGGAAGGATTCGTCGGGCTGCTCCTTGGCGCTACGCAGCGCTGTCCGGATCGCGCCACGAAGCTCGGTGAGGTCGGTGGTGGCCGTGGCGGGGTCGACGGTGAAGGTCGTGAAGGTCATCGCATTGGCCCGGGTGTCGTCGAGCGACGTGCGGTCGTTGATCGACACCATCAACGACACGGCGCCGTCCCGCGCCCGCTGCCGTCCCATGCGCACCCCGAGGCGGGTGGCGAACGCCGAGACCAGCGAATAGTTGTTGCCGCCGAGTTCCGCTGCCCGCGCATCGAAATGATCGAGGTCGATGATGGCGGACGCGAACGGCACGTGCACGAGTTCGTCGCCGTCGGCCGAGCCGCCCGCCGACGACGGCTGTGCGCTCATCTCGCCGCGGCGCTCGCGGGCCAGTTTGACGGCGACCTTGACCGTCCGCCGGACCTCCGGCAGGTCCCTGAAGGTCTGACGCAGGTCGGAACGGATCGCCTGCCAGCGGGTGCGCGACCGCGGCCGCTCGTAGCCGAGGTTGCGCTCGGTGCCCAGGACCGCGTCCATGAACGCGACGACCGATCCGGTGCCGTCGATCAGACAGTGCGACAACGCGATGGCCACCCCGGTTGAGCCGTCGGTGAAGGGCTGCACCCCCAGCGTCCAACCAGGCCCGTGCTCGGGATCGATCGGAATCTGCGCGCGCTCCTGGAGCCAGTCGCTCAGCGCTGACCGCGGGCGAGCGGTTTCGGCGATGTCGAGAGGCCGCGGGGCGCCGGACGCGGTCACCCAGCGATGCCGGCCGAACGGTATCGGGGACCGCTCGATATACCGCGCCACGAGCCCCTTGCCGAAGTTCTCGTGGAACCGGCGCAGCCCATCGAGATCCACCGGACCTTCGTAGAACCACAGCGCCATGCCGACCTGGACCCGGCCATTGGCCCGATACGACAGGAAGGTGGCCTGGTCGATGTAGTCGAGCCGGTCCGGCTCTGGCGTCCTGGACTGTTTACTCGTCTGGGCAGACGTGGACAACGTGGACCGGCCCCCTCATATCGGAAGGCAGGCGAGCGTCGGTGCCACCGGCCTCGAACCGATAGTAGGGCGGCGGGTACCGCCCCGCGACTCGGCCCGAGCGGGATACTTCTGCTCGCCCGCGACTATTCGCTCGCCTAATTCTGCTCGTAGGTGCCGTGGATGACGGCCCGGGCGATGGCCTGCATGAACAGGTTGAAGCCCAGGAACGCCGGGGTGGCGTCCTCGGGAATGTCCAGCTTCTCCACCGGCAGTGCGTGCACGGCGATGTAGTACCGGTGCGGCCCGTGGCCGGCCGGCGGAGCGGCGCCCAGGTAGCGCTTGAGGCTGGCATCGTTGGCCAGAGTGATGGCGCCGCCGGGCAATGCGTCGCCGTTGCCCGCGTCGGCGGCGAGCTCGGTGACGTCGGCGGGCAGGTTGGCGACGGCCCAGTGCCAGAAGCCCGAGGCGGTCGGGGCGTCGGGGTCGTACACCGTGACGGCGAAGCTGCGGGTCTCGGCCGGGAAGCCCGACCAGCTCAGCTGCGGCGAGACGTCCTGTCCCCCGGCACCGAAGATGCCGCTGACCTGATCATTGGCCAGCGGGCCGCCGTCGGACAGCGACGTCGAGGTCAGGGTGAAGGTCGGCAGCTGCGGCAGGTTGTCATACGGCGAAGCAGTCATGATGTCCTTACGGTAGCGGGCAGAGCGGTCAGCAGTGCGTCAGGAAGTGTTCGAGGACCTTGGCGCCGAACTGTAGTGCGTCCACGGGTACCCGCTCGTCGACCCCGTGGAACAGTGCGGCGAAGTCCAGCTCGGGCGGCAGCCGCAGCGGCGCGAACCCGAAACACCGGATGCCCAGGCGGACAAAGGCTTTCGCGTCGGTGCCGCCCGACATCATGTAGGGCACGGTGCGGGCGTCGGGATCGACGGCCAGGATGGCGGCGTTCATCGCATCGACCAGGTCACCGTCGAAGGTGGTTTCCACGCTGGGCAGGTCACGCTCCCAGGTGCGCGTGATGTTGGGACCGAGCAGCGCGTCGAGTTCACGTTCGAAGGCCTCCTTGCGGCCCGGCAGAACGCGGCAGTCGACCATGGCCTCGGCCGTGGCCGGGATGACGTTGGCCTTGTAGCCGGCCTTGAGCATGGTGGGGTTCGCCGTGTCGCGCAGGGTGGCGCCGACGATGCGCGCGATGCCGCCCAACTTCGCGATGCTGCCCTCCAGATCCGGCGAGGCCGGGTCGAGGTCATAACCGGTCTCTTCCGAGACCGCGGTCAGGAACTGCTCGACCGACTCGCTGAGCACCAGCGGGAACTGGTGCCGGCCCAGCTTCGCGACGGCTTCGGCGATCTCGGTGACGGCGTTGTCGTCGTGCACCATCGAGCCGTGCCCGGCCCGGCCGCGGGCCGTCAGCCGCATCCAGGACAGGCCCTTCTCGGCCGTCTCGATGAGGTACAGGCGGCGTTCGCCGCCGGCCTTCGTCGGGACTGTCAGCGAGAAGCCACCGACCTCACCGATGGCCTCGGTGATGCCGTCGAACAGCTCAGGCTGGTTGTCGACGAGCCACTGGCAGCCGTAGGTGCCGCCGTGCTCCTCGTCGGAGACGAACGCGAAGACGAGGTCGCGGGGCGGGACGATGTTGTTGCGTTTCAGATGCCGCGCGACGGCGATCATCATGCCGCACATGTCCTTCATGTCGACCGCGCCGCGGCCCCACACGTAGCCGTCCTTCACCGCGCCGGAGAACGGGTGCACGCTCCAGTCGGCGGGCTCGGCGGGGACGACGTCGAGGTGGCCGTGGATCAACAGGGCGCCCCGGTTCGGGTCGGCACCTTTGAGCCGGCAGAACACGTTTCCGCGGCCGGGCGCGCCCGCTTCGACGTACTCGGTGGTGTAACCCACCTCGCGCAGCTTCTCGGCCACCCAGCGGGCGCAATCTTCCTCGCCTTTGGTGGTTTCCGGCTCCCCGGTATTCGACGTGTCGAAGCGGATGAGCGAGCTGACGAGATCGACCACTTCGTCTTCGGGCGCTGTCACAGTCACATTCGTACCACCCTCGGTTTGGGACTGAGCACCTCGATCCGTTAGCCTAAGCTGCCCGGCCAGACGGCAGGGCAGGTCCGAGTGGCGGAATGGCAGACGCGCTAGCTTGAGGTGCTAGTGCCCTATTAACGGGCGTGGGGGTTCAAGTCCCCCCTCGGACACGTCCGGCGACACGACTTAGGTCGGCCGTCGCCGTGACTCGCCGTAGGTGCGGGTCATAATCAAGACGCAAACCCAGGCTCGCGTACACCTGGGCGCGTTCCACCCCGGTCGCCTTGCCGAGGATCACCGACAGTCCGCCCAGCTCCTGGACCAATTCGCTGATCTGGACGGCAGACATGGCGTGGGGTTGCTCCGTTCGCTCAAGACGAGCCCTCAGCTCGTCACGCTCGGCCGTGCGGCGACGCAATGCAGCAGTCAAGTCCTCAACAGCCACACCCGACTCGACCGCAGCGACCAAGGCAGCAATCTTGCTGTTGACCTCGCTGAGCTCACGCTGCGCAGCGGCGTAGCCAGCTCCAGCCACCTGGTCCGTGTCCTGCCCGCGTGCGAGGTCTTCTGGATCGGCGAGGGTGGCGATCCAATTATCCAGACGTGCGGTCACCTCGTCCTCACGGAGATAGACGGTGCGCGGGTGATCACTCAGGTCCACAGGTACGGAACGCGACTTGCCCAGCTCGCATCGGTAGAGGATTCGCGTCGTTTGCTTCCCTGGTCGGGCAGCGCCCTGCATGCGGCGTCCACATGCGGCACAGAACAACAGGCCGCGCAGCGTGTACGGAACCGTCGATTCTCTGCTGCACACAAGACCAGGACCGCGCCGCGCCTGTGTCCGAAGACGAACAGCCTGCGCCAACTCGTCAGGGATCAGCGCTTCATGCGTGCGGCGGTCCGGCGCGATCCAGTCGGCCTCATCACGCCACCGCATACGAGTCTCATACCCAGCAGCGACATCCTCGGGATTGACCAGGACTTCGTATTTCTCTTGCTTGGCCCACACACGGATACCGCGGTACGCCGGGTTGTCGAGGATCGCGCGGATCGCCGAATGGGACCATCCGCGCGGGTCACGGTGACGATTCCGGGCCGGGTCGTATTGGCTCGGTGACGGCACACCCTCGTCGGTGAGCTGTTGGGCGATGTAGCGCAAGCCGGCGCCGTCGGCGTACATGCGGTAGATCCGCTCGACGACCGAACATGTCGCGGGGTCGGGTTCGAGGCGATGGAGCCGCTGCCCAAGACCTGCTTTGGCAGGGTTGGGGTGCGGGCCGGCGTCGACGAGTTGGTAACCATACGGTGGTCGCCCACCAAGGTATCTGGACGTGTCTTGCGCAAGTGCTGACATCGCCGTACGGACTCGCATCTGGATTCGCGCACGCTCTCCCTTGCTCATGCCGCCGAACAGAGTCATCACCAGGTCGTGTGCCTCGGAGCCGGGATCGACTGCTCCGCCGACCTCGGGTACCCACAGGCCGACGCCGTAGTGCGTGAGGACAGGAAAGGTGAGCGCGAACTGCGGCCCGTAGAACGCACGGGCGGGTTCCCCGATCACTATGGCATCAAAGCTACGGTCCCTGGCGGTGACATCGGCTAGGAGACGCGACGCCTCGGGCCTGCGCTTCCACGGCAGCGAACGGCTTTGTCCCACATCGAAGTAATCACTGACGACGACTCCGCCATGCGGAGCGATCAGGTCGATGGCCCGCCGTTTCTGCCAACTGCGACTCGCCTCTGGGTCTTGAGCGTCCTCCGTGCTCACTCGGCCGTAGAAGGCGAACCTCAGACTCACGCCACTCCCCTCCCTGATGCAAGCATGCGGTCTCGTACAGCCAGTATGACCTGCACCAGCGCACGGTTGGCCTTAGCCGGAAATCGATAGCTCTCGGGTACCACCATTTCAACACCTCCCTCCGACAAGGTCGGCGCATCGATTCGACCGTCGCACTCGGTGCGAGCATCTGCTGCTCGGGAACTGTCAGCCATCGCCACCCCTGGGGGGATCTCCCTGTTGGTTGCAAGCTTGGCGACGGGCTTCCACCCGTCCGATGCGGCGGGCGTGGATGCGTTGCAGGGCGGCGGAATAGATGAGGGTGCGGTCGCCGAGGCTGGCGGGGCCGGCACGGTCAAACTCCCACGCCACCAGATCATCGCCATCGGCGGACTCCAAATCCAGATCATGCTGATGTGCAGTGCTTATCAATCGCTGTTCACGTGTCCAGGTGGCGCGGCGTTCGCGCAACGCGGTCATGGTGGTGGAATAGCGGCGGGACTTGGAGGTGATGTGGCCTCGGTAGCCCAGAGTGTGCAGCCAGCGGCCGATACCAGCCAATCCCCTATCGGCGAGTTGGCTGATGGTGGTCAGGATCGCGCGAACGTGCTCAGTGACGTCGAGGTCAGCGACGGCCTCAGCGGAGATTCGCCGTGCACTAATCCCCACGTCAGCCAAGGACTTGGTGACGTATTTCGCGAGGTAGCGAGCTACGCGCTGGCCTGGCAGTATCCGGTCGCGTGGTGAATCCTCCTGCACAGCAATTCTTTCCGCGTCAGCGTGCCGGTTGTCGATGGGTTGGGTGTCGACTTGTGTGCCGAACCTGATTACCCGTGTCGCGGTGTCTGAGGATGAGTCGGTGACCGTCACGGCCACGGTTCGAGCGGCCTGTTGGATGATGGTGGCCAGTTCGGTTGCCGCGAGAGGCGCCTGCCAGTCCCGACCGCCACAGTTGTCGCCGGCGGGCGGGTCGAGGCGGATCAAGGCATGAATATGCGGGACAAGTCGGGCTTGCAGCTCAACGACTTTGATGAAGCTGACCCGCACCGAATCCGGGTCGGCCCCCGAGGCGCGTAGCTTTCGGCGCAGTGTGCGTCGCAGAGTGATGGTGAAACGTCGCCACAGTTCAGGCAGGTGCCAGGTGAAAAGGACGTGCCCGGCGTAGTCGTAGCAGTCTGCGCAGATCGGCTGTCCCACATGGATATCACCGTCGCTGTGGGTTGCACTGCACCAGAGGGGTTTTCCGTGTTGGCAGCGGTTGGCGCCGCCGGTGCGGTGATGATCGCGGCACACCCGGTGCCGCTTGTCGCCCGCACGTTCGGTGGTGTGAACAGGTCCATAGCTGGGGGCCGTAAGGGTGAGGAACACCTGCGGACGATCGGCCACTGCTGCGGGGATAGCGTGATGGCCGCCAACGGTGCCGGCGTGCACGAGTTGCCAGGTGTCGCGGGCGTATAGGTCTGAACACGACGGGCAGATCTGGGCCCGGCGGTTGTTGCACCGTGTCCACACCACCCGATCCCGACCATATTCATCGGTGCCGACCAGTTGGATGGGGTGAGCGCAGAACCCGACCGATTCGGCACGCCGCCACCACGATTCGAACCCCATAGAGGCCGCGCGGCGTACCATCTGCTCAACCACCTTGGCGGTGTCGATGATCTCAGGAACACCGGGAAGGCCGAGCTGTGCCGCTTCCTTGGAGCTATTCATTGCTGCCCTCGCCCGATGTCTGGCCGCCGCCATGGCTTCTCGGCTGCCTCTTGCTGCCCGGCCGGCCGGTAGGGCGGCGGAATCGAGCGGCGAGGGTGGCGATGTCCTGGTCGGTGACGTGGAAAGCCCGCACTCGCTGAGGTTGGGCGGTGCCGTCGACGAGCATGTAGCCCACACCCGGTGTTGCATCGGAGATCCGATCGCATTCCGCACCGGCATCACGCGCGCCTTGGCCCAGCACCATAGCGGTTTGAGTAGTCTCGGTCAGCCGCAGCCCGATCCGCACGGTGAACAGCTGCCGGACGGGGAGCGTGTCCTTGGCCGGGTCTTGGACCGCGGCCACCACCGAAATGCCGACGGCGCGGCCCTGGGAGAGCAGCAAGCCCAGCAGTTGTTCGATTTCGCTGCGCAGCTTGCGATCAGTGACATAGGCGGTCAAGGCCGCGATCTCATCAATCACCACGACAAAGAGCGGTTCGGATGAGGTGGGGGTGTGCAGGCGCGTCTTGCCGCGCAACCGGTTGGCGCGGGCGTGCATCACCTCCACCAGTTGCCGCAGCAGATGCAGAGTGGTGTCGGTAGCGTCGTGGCTAAACACCGTGAACATCGGGGCTCCGGCGCCCAGTTCCATGCCGCCTTTGGGGTCGATGACACAGAGTCGTACGTGCCCGGTCTTCACCGAGGGAGCGATGCCCGTGACCAATGACCACAACACCGAGCCTTTGCCGGCGCCGGTCGCCCCGGCGACCAGGATGTGATGCCCCAGTAGCGGCAACCGCCACCACCCGTGGCTTTCGGTCATCCCGACGCACACAGCCGTGAGGTCGACGATGGTGGCCGGCGTGGGCATCGGAAGTGCGATCGGTTCGGCGAGTACGTCGCCACGCATCAGGGTGATCCGTAGTTCTCCTGGTGCGGTAGCGGTGATGGTGATGCGCTCCGCGCGCCACGTGGCAGCCAGCGCCTCGGCTTGTCTGTGCCAGTCCGGCACCGATTGGCCGGTCACGACGCGCAGCCGGAGTACATCGGTATGCGTGCCGATCTGCACTGACTGCAGTGTCGGCGTGAGAATGCGCTCGCCTAGCTTGGCGGTCAATCCATGCAGGACGCACACAGAGCCCCAGTTGCGGGTGTAGCGCCACCACGTCAGCCAGCGCCGCCGCACCGGCTCGGTCACCCAGGCGTGAAAGGATCGGCGGTCCAGCCATGCCCACGCCATGTACCCGAAACTGACCACGACGGCAGTGATCAGTCCCGGACGCACCCCATGGGTGATCGCCACCGCGATGCAGGCGACGATCGGGATGCTGATGGCGGGAAACAAGATCGCCCACCACAGCAGATATCCCACCGCTTTGAACAGTGACACGATGAGGTCTTCAATCCAGTCGTCATTGTTCGACTGGGTGTTGTTGGTGCTCTTGTTGTTTGACGCCATGATGGCTGCCTTCCGTGAGCTCGGCGTGATGTGCGGATGTGCGGCCCGGGCTGGGGCGTGAGACTGTGCCAGTGCCACACCCCAGCCCAGGCGCTCATTTCGGTGCGCGCGCCACCTGGTCACCCGACCCAGCCGAGATCGCGGTGATCGCTTCGGCGCGGAAGGCCACACCGCTGCGATCGCCCTGTGCCCACGGGATCGCCACCAAGCCCGACACCGACACCGACTGTGTGACAGTGAGTTTCGGGTCACCGGCGACGGTGACATTGAGTACTTCGCCGCCGGTGTCATCCAGGGCGAGGAGTTGTATCGCAAACAGTGGCAACCCGGTGCTGGTGTCCACCTTGGGGCTACCTGTCTCGAAATTCAGCCGAGGTTCTGCCGCCCGCGTCACAATGAACCGGGTGCCTGATGTGTCAAGTCTCAATCGCATTGCTGTGCTGTCCCTCCTTGGTTTCGCATGCGGTCGTCGGTGTCCGCGAATCCAAGAACAGCGTGTGGACGGCAATCGCCGGAAGTCACCACCAGTAAGAGCCAGTAACACCCCGGCACGCGCACGATTGCCTGACCTGCGCTGATGTGTGAGGCATGATCGGAAGATGACGGCAGTCGATCCACACCGTGCGCTCAACGCGCAGCGGCTCCGACGTGCCCGCCTGGAATACGGATTCAGTCTCCAAGAACTGGCAGCCGAGGTCGAAAACGTGCGCGGGATGCGCAGTGACCGCGATATTCCGCCGCGCGAATCCTTGCGTCAGATGATCATCAGCATCGAACGCGGCGGCCCATTCGGCGAAATGTGGCGGGCAGACCTTGCCGCAGTCTTCGGCCGCGACCCCGACGAGATATTCAGCGTGCCGGTCCAATCACCGCTGCCGCACCCGTTGCTGCTGGAGTTGCCGGTCGACGAGGATGTGTTGTCGGTAATCACCGCGCAGCGGGCTGCGCACATCGAGGCAGAGCACGCCTTCGGCGCTCAACACGCGCGGCCGTTGGTCGAGCGCGATCTCGACACCGTCGAAGCGCTGATCAAAACCGCACCCCGCCGACTCAAACGTGCCATGGCAGAGGCAGCCGGGACCATCGCCGAAGTAGCTGGCTGGATCGCCCAAGACCTAGGCGATCATGCCGCCGCCCAAACGCTGACGCATAAGGCGTTCCTGCATCTGCGGGCTGCTAGTCCCGAGCTACGTGCGATGATCCTGATGCGGCAATCGAACATTCTCACGCGCAGCGACGCCAGCTTGGCCGTCGACCTCGTAGCCGATGCCGCCGAGTTCATCGACGGCCGCGACGCAGGGCGGCTGACGGCCAGCATCGCCCGCCAGCAAGCCCTCGCCGCGCTGCACAATGACGACGAGCGGGGCTTTCACCGGCATGTCGCCGAGGCCCTTGAACTCGGCGACATCGAGCCCGCCACCGATGACCGGGCACCCTACGCCCACGCCGCTTACGTCGCCAGTGACATCGCATCCGGATACTTACGCCTCGGCCATGCTGAGAAAGCGCTGGAGCTGCTGACCAGCCACCACACCGAATGGACTTCACAACAACACCGCGACCGCGCCGTCGCCGACATGCGACTACTCCATGCCTACATCGCGATCCGGGACTATCGCCTCGCGCTTACGCTAGCTGACACCGCCATCCCCGCCTACCTGTCAGCGCCATCGCAGCGAGCGCGCCGACACCTCGCTCAGGCGGGCAAACTCGTCCGTGACCGTCGACGAAGAGACACCAGCCCTGTCCTGCAAGAACTTGCCGCGCGCATCAAGAAAGCCACCCAAGGAGCACATACGTGAGCCGCCACATCATCCCCGATACCACCACCACCGATCCCGTCGCCACCAATTCCGTGGCAGTGCTACCGGTTGGTTCCTTCGAACAGCACGGCCCCCACCTGCCGCTGGGCACTGACTCTCTCATCGCCTGCGCCATCGCGACGGCAATCAGCCAGCATCACAACGTTTTCCAACTGCCACCGATCACGTTCGGATGCTCTCATGAACACGCCGCGTATCCCGGAACGGTCAGTATCAGCGCCACAGCACTGGCGGCGGTCATCGCCGATATCACCCAGTCGCTCATCCAGCAGGCAGTGCGCGGGCTCATTGTCGTGAACGCCCACGGCGGCAACGCTGTACTCACTAATGTCGTGCAGCAGGCCAACCAGCCCACCGCGCCGATCAATGTGGGTCTCTATCCAAGTCGCGAAGATTGGACCGAAGCCCGCACCGCCGCCGGTGTCACCAGCACCAATCACGACGACATGCACGCCGGCGAACTGGAAACTTCCATCCTGCTCGCCGCATACCCGCACTGCCTTCGCGCCGGGTGGGACAACGCCGATCACAGCGCCTCGGACCGCCGCTACCTCACCACCGTAGGTATCGACGCCTATACGCCTACCGGTGTCATCGGCTACCCGTCACGGGCCACCGAAGCCAAAGGCCACGCGCTGCTCAACCACCTCGGCCGCAACGCCGACACCCTCATCACACTGCTGACCCCGCCGCTCCACTGACGAATATTCCCCCCCGTGTACAACCTCCCGCGGCTACCTGCGGGCTTCACTACGCTCCCTCTGCTCCCGTCCGCTGGCGCTCCCGTCCGCTCCGGTCGCTGCGTTCTGCCCTCCGTCCTGTCCGCCGTTGCAGCAGGCTGGCACCGGTGGGTGCATCCTTGTCCGATAATCGGTTGCCTGAAGCCGTCAGTGTCGCCGACAACCCGCGCCCCGCGCATGGTGCCAGCCTCGACGGGCCGACACCACGTCGGCGTTAGTACTTCTGACCTGCGGCGTGAGAACTTTCTTTACTGAGATCAAGCCTGGGTCCGCCGCCTACCCCGAGCTGACGCCAACGTATCTGTTTCTGGGAGTGCGGTTTCCGTTCCAGGGTCGTCGGCCCCGCAGCTGCGACTCCAACAGCATCGTGCTGGGCCGCTTCGATAACATCCACGGCCTCACCGATAGCGCCGGGCGGCCATTGCGGTTCAGCCAAACCCACCGGCTGCGCCATACCCGGACCACCGAATTGCACCGCGGGCGGGGCGCGGGGGACTGTCCGAACAACGGTGGATCTGATCTTGGTCTGACACGCCGAGCGTGAGCTTGGCGGGGAGGACTGACGATGTCAGAAACACTCGAATCTATGGCGATTGACCTGGATCAACGGCAGCTAGCGGAGCAGCTGCTCGCACAGGCGAAGGAACAAGGCGTCGAGCTGGTCGGCCCGAATGGGCTGCTGAACCAGTTGACCAAGAACGTGCTGGAAACGGCGCTGGATGCCGAGATGGCCGAGCACCTGGGCTATGACAAGCATGACCCGGCTGGCCGCGGCAGCGGTAATTCCCGCAACGGCACCCGGACCAAAACGGTGTTCACCGAGATCGGGCCGGTCGAGATCGACGTGCCGCGGGATACCAACAGCTCGTTCACCCCGCAGATCGTGAAGAAACGTCAACGGCGCCTGACGGGGATCGATGAAATCGTGTTGTCGCTGACGGCAAAGGGATTGACCACTGGGGAGATTGCCGCCCACTTCGGCGACGTCTACGGAGCCACGGTATCCAAGGACACCATCTCGCGGATCACCGACAAGGTGGTCGGCGAGATGACCGAGTGGTGCAACCGGCCGCTGGAGTCGGTGTATCCGGTGGTGTTCATCGATGCGATCTTCGTCAAGGTTCGCGATGGTCAGGTCACCAACCGGCCCATCTACGTCGCGATCGGGGTCACCTGCACCGGTGAGCGCGACATCCTGGGCCTGTGGGCCGGCGATGGCGGTGAGGGCGCAAAATTCTGGTTGGCGGTACTCACAGAGATCAAGAACCGCGGCACCGCCGATGTGTGCATGGTGGTCTGCGATGGCCTCAAAGGGCTGCCGGAGGCGATCAACACGGTGTGGTCCCGCGCGGTGGTGCAGACGTGCGTGATTCATCTGCTGCGTAACACCTTTCGTTACGCGTCGCGTAAGTATTGGGATCAGATCGCCAAGGACATCCGGCCGGTCTACACCGCGGCGACCGAGGCTGCGGCCAAGGAGCGGTTCGTCGAGTTCACCGCCAAGTGGGGTGCGCAGTATCCGGCGATCACGGCGCTGTGGGAGAACGCCTGGAGTGAGTTTGTGCCGTTCCTGGACTACGACGTCGAGATTCGTCGCGTCATCTGCTCGACAAATGCGGTCGAATCGCTCAATGCCCTCTACCGGCGGGCGATTCGGGCCCGCGGGCCTTCCCGACCGAACAGGCCGCGCTCAAGTGCCTCTACCTGGTGACCCGATCCCTGGACCCCACCGGCCGCGGTAGGGCACGATGGGCGATGAGGTGGAAGCCCGCACTGAACGCGTTCGCGATCACCTTTAACGGCCGGATCACTCCGACTGGCAACTAACCAAATGCCAGGATCAGATCCACCGTTTATCTGACAGTCCCGGGCGCGGCGGGCCATGACTTACGTTGTGCCGACCGGTTCTCGGTGTGCCGGCGCGGTGGCGGGTGCCCGGCGCCGGGATGGACGTTGAGGCCACCAGCTGGCTTGACCGAGCAGGGTGGCGATGGCGGGGACTGTGAGGGTGCGCACCAGGAAGGTGTCCAGGAGCAGCCCGCAGCCGATGATCAGCCCGACCTGGAACATGATCGCCACCGACCCGATCATGAGGCCGAACATGCTGGCAGCGAAGATCAGGCCGGCCGAGGTGATGACTGATCCGGTGTTGGCGACGGTGCGCAGGACCCCGACGCGCAGGTTGGCCGTGGATTCTTCGCGCAGCCGGGATACCAGGAGCATGTTGTAGTCGGCGCCGACTGCGACCAGGATGATGAACGCCAATAGCGGTACGGGCCAGGCGATTTGGTAGCCGAGAATCCACTGGAAGACGATGACGCCGATGCCCAGGGAGGCCAGGTAGTTCAGGATCACGGTGCCCAGCAGATACAGCGGGGCGATGATGGCACGCAGCAGCGCTACCAGGATCAGCCCGACGATGACCAGGGTGGCGATAGCCAGTTGGGTGAAGTCCGCGGACAGCAGGCGCTGGATGTCGGCGTTGACGGCCGGGAACCCGGCGACCGCCACCCTGGCATCGGTCAGGGTGGTGTTGGGGCGGGCGGCGTTGGCGACGTCGGTGATCTGCTGGGCCAGCCGCATCGCTTGAATGCTGTAGGGGTCGGCGTTGGTGTCGATGGCGAAGCGGGCGGTTTTGCCGTCGGCTGAGACGAAGTGTTTGGCGACGTCGGCGAACTCGCGGTCATCGAAGGTGGTGGCGGGCAGGAAGAAACCGGCAGCGGAGTCCGAGCCGGCGGTGGCGCGTGCCGAGTTCTGTAGTGCGGTGGCGATCGTGCTCATGCCGGTGAGCATCTGGATGTTGCTGTCGGCCAGGGCGTGTACGCCGGTGGCCAGGGCGCGGGATCCGACGGCCAGTTGGCCGATGCCTTGCTGCAGCCGGTGGATGTTGGCGGCCAGATCGGCGGGGTCACCGAGGGTTTTGAACGCGGTGTTCATGGCGGTGACGGTGTGTTGAATGTCGGTGAGGGTGCCGGTCACGGTGGCATCGGTGGCCGGGTTGTAGTGGTCTCCTAGTGTGGCGATCTGGGTGAAAAATCCGTTGTCGCGCAAGGTGACCAGGACCGCGACTTGGTCCCGGATTTGGGCGCATTCGGGGGTCGCCACACACCACGGGGCAGCGTTGAGGGCACCGGCCAGCGGGTCCAGGACACCGATGGCGTTCTCGGCGCGCTGGGCCAGGGGGCGGATGCCGGGGCCGGCTTGGATGGCCTGATCCACACCAGGTGCGGTGGCCGAGAGTTGTTGCAGCAGTGGGCCGAAACGCTGCATGCGGGCGCCGGCAGTGGAGGCCTGAGTGAGCACACCGCCCAGAGGTCCCATGGCGGTGCGCACGGCGGTGTCGAGTTGGGCGAGGCCGTCGGCGAGTTGGTCGGCCCCGTGGGTCAGGGTGTTCAGGTCGGCGCGGTGGGCGTTGGCGTCGGTGACCGATTGGGCCATCTTGTCGCCGATCTGCCGGTTCTGCCAGGACAGTTGGGCTTGCTCCAAGCGGGCGCCCGTGGGTCGGGTGACACCGGCGATCGAGACGACGCCGGGCACTTGAGCGATGCGGGAGGCCATTTGGTCGAGGTCGGCCAGCCCTTTGGCGGTGCGCATGTCGGTCGGGTTCTGCACCACGAGGAATTCGGCCAGGACCATGTCTTTGCGGAAGTGCCGGTTGAGCAGTTGGTAGCCCTGGTTGCTGGCGGTGCTGGCGGGTTGGCCGGCGCGGTCGTCGTAGCTGATGGTCATCGCGGTGGCCGCGGCGGCCAGCAGTCCCAGGATGAGCAGGCTGGCGACCAGCAGCGGTACCGGGCGGCGCACCACCGCGACGGCGACGGCATTCCAGTAGCGGCGGGTGCGGTCGGGTTTGGGTTCGCCGATGCCGCGGCGGGCCGCCACGGCCAGCACCGGGGGCAGCAAGGTCACCGTAGCCACAAATCCGACGGCGACGGCGACCGCGCAGGCCGGACCCAGGGCGGCGAACACGCTCAGCGTGGCGAACACCATGGACAGGAACGCCAACGCGACGGTGGCCGCCGAGGCCAGGATGACGCGGCCGATGCTCGCGGTGGCCGTGATGACCGCCGCCTCCGGTGGCGTTCCGGCGCGGCGTTGTTCGTGGTAGCGGCTGATCAGGAACACCGTGTAGTCGGTGCCGGCGCCGAGCAGGATCGCGGTCATGAACGCCACGGTGAACTGCGAGACCGGCAACCCGGATTGCCCGAGTCCCGAGAGCACGCCCCGCCCCACGGCCAGGCTCAGCGCGATGACCAGCAGCGGCAGCAGCGCGGTGAACAGTGATCGGTACACCATGAGCAGGATCAGCGCGATCAGCCCAGCGGTGGCGATCGACACGAACAGCAAATCGTGTTCGGCAGAAGAGATCTGGTCACTGAACGTCGCGGCCGGGCCGGTGACATGGGCACTGACCCCCGATCCGGTGAACACCGCTGTCGTGATGTCGCGCACCGCGCCCACCGATTCGGCCGCAGTGGGATCGCCGAGCGCGCCGGCAATGCCCACCGGCAGGTACCAGGCTTTCCCGTCCCGGCTGACCGCCTGGGTTCGGGTGACCGGATCGGCGAGCAGATCCTGCACGAGCAGCACGTGGGCATGGTCGGCGCGCAACCGCTCGATCAACACCCCGTACCGCTGACGTGCCTGATCGCTCAGCCCAGCGGGGTCCTCCATCGCCACGAACAGCATCGTTTTGGAGCCCTGCTCGCCGAACGCGGTGCTCATCCGGTCCACGGTCTGAAACGACGGCACATCGCGCGGAATCAGGTCCACCGACTGGCGGCGCACCACCGTTTCCAGCTGCGGGAACAGCAGGGCCAGCAGCACTGCCGCGGCAATCCACCCGCCGATCACCAGAGCCTTGTGGCGCACCGTGAACGCAGCGAGGCGCCCGAGGCGGGCGCTGTATTCCGACGACGCGGACGGGTCGGTAACCCGGCCCCGCCGCGTGATGCCAGGCCCGTCGGTGCGATCACTCATGCTGCCCCTGCCGTCAAACGGAACAAAAAGTATCGCTTCGATACTAATTGTTCCATTTCCGGCAGGGAAGTATTCGCATGTAGTTTTTCGGGCTTCGGGCGCCGAATTAAGTTGCGGCAGCGTTATTTTCGTGGACGATGTCAATGCCGGCGCAGCCCCTGGCCCGGCCCTGGCCTGGCGTTTAGGTGGCGATACCCCGGCACACCAGGGCGGTGATCGCCGCGGTCTGGGCGATCAGAACGTCACGGTCGGGTTTGTGTCCGTAGCGCAAGGCGATGCCGAAAGGGATCGCCACGATCGACTCGGCGGTAGCACCGATGTCGAGGTCGGGGCGGATGTAGCCGCGGTCGATGCCGTTGCGTAGCGCCGCACCCAGGATCGCGGCGCCGCTGTCATACATGCGGTGAAACCGCTGCGACATTTCCTGATCCACCCCGGCGGCCTGCACCACGATCAGCTGCAACAGCCGCGGCTCTTCGGCGAGGACATCGGCGTAGGCCATGCCGATTGAGGACAGGTACTGACCGAACTCCTCGATGGAGGTGACCAGGCACGGCGTGGCCTCGTCGATGGCAGCGCCCAGTCGGCCGTTGACCTGACGCACCGCGTGATCGACGATGTCCCGCTTGTTCTCGAAATACCGGTAGAACATCGAGTGCCCCGAGCCGAGCCGCGCGGCGATGTGGCTGATCGAGGTCTGGTGATAACCCCGCTCAGCGAACTCGGCCAACGCGGCATCAATGACCTCTTCGCGGACCAGTTCGGCGCGCTGGGCGCGCTGACGATCAGCCATCGTGGAGCGCGGTTTGCCCGCCGCCGAGGCCGCGGCCGTGGAGCTATTGGTTCGAGTGCCCATCGCCGGCCTCCCGCACAAGTGGAACAAAAAGTATCCCTCCGATACTAGTTGTTCCACGTTCGCCGGGCGCTGCGTTCGTCAACAAAATTTGGGCAGCCCACGGCGGAATCGGCAAAGCAATTAGCTTGCGGCAGCGTCGATATCACCGACAGGGAGGTCATGGCGCACGATACGGACCTGCCCCGGCGGCAGGCAGGCCATGTAGCCATGCCGTTTGCCGTACAGCTCCCAGGAGGCCCGGTCGCCATCGGGGGTGACATCGATACGACCCCCGGTCGACAGCACAATATGCAGCGCGCCGTCGTCGTCGCATTCGGCGTGGGTGCACGTCGCGCCGGCCATGTCGAGCAGGGCACGGTGCTGCGGCGCGAAATTGTGCGGGTCGATCACCACCTGTTCCTCGGGATACGGACCTACCGGCGGCAGGGTCAACTCCATCGCGGTGGCGATCACCAACTCGTTGTAGTCGTCGAAGTCGAGCACCAGCCCCTCGTGCAACGAAACCCGCTGGATGGTGCACTGCGTGATCCACAGAGTGTGCATGACCGGCTCCTTTCGGCACGTCGTTGTGCACACTCATGGTACAAAAAGTAGCGCAGCGATACCACAAGTTCCGCTATCGAATGTCGGTGCGCGGCAATGCCGCCAGCAGCCGGCCGACAGTGCGGTCGATGCGCTCCCGCGCGTCGGCGGGATTCACCCGACCACTGATCACGGCCGTAAGGTTGGCCAGCCAGATGTCAGCGATCAGACCGGCCAGGTGCCGCTCGCGCGCCGCGGGCGTGGGACCGCCGAGTGCGTGGGCGAACATGTCCTCGATCACGCCGACGGCGTACTGCACGGCATCGGCCGCGCCGGCATCGGCCACCACGAATGCCCGCACCATCGCATCGGTCAACGCGGGCTCGTCCAGCCACCGCTGATGCAGCCGCGCCGTCAACTGCGCCCATCGCTGCGGCGGAGTCAATTCATCGGTGCTCCAGTCGAATTCGGCGTCCAGGCGCTCGAATTCGCGGGCCAGTACCGTCACCAGCAGATGCGTTTTGGACGCATAGTGTCGGTACAGCGCGCTCGCGGCCGTGCCGGCCCGCGCGGCAACCGCACGCATGCGTACACCCTCGAAGCCGTGCGCCGAGGCGATCTCCAGCGCCGCATCGAGGATCTCTTCGCGCCGCCCGCCGACCGCCACCGGACTCGGACGCACCGGTGGCGGGCGCAAGTACGTATCGGGCTCGCTCATCTGAACATCGGGCACGCTCATCGCGGCCCACCATCGCGCTCGCCACCGCCGCCGGCGGCGTGGCGCGCGAGGTCGGCGAACATCTCGTTGAACCCGGTGATGTCGCCGTGCGCGGCGAAATGGGCCGCGTCCACAGCGATGAAGACCGCCGCCGCGGTGAACCGGGTGACGCCGTCGCTGCCCACCCCGGTGCCCTCCACGCGCAGCACCCGGCCGCGGCGATCCACGACGCGGGCGCGCACACGGTGGGTGTGGTGCAGCGGGACCGGTTGCAGATACTCGATCGTCAAGCTGCGTGTTACCGCCGGAGTGCCGGCGATCCACAGCGTGAATCCGAGCACATCATCGCAGGCCGCGGCGATCGCGCCGCCGTGGGCCAGACCGGGAGCACCGATGTGCCGTTCATCGAAGGTCACATCGGCGAACACCTCCGTCCCGTCGCGGTAGGCCGTCAACTGCAGGCCATGCGGATTTTCGGGGCCACATCCCATGCACACCGGGGTGTGCGCGGGAAGTTGCTGTGGCACAACCTCATCGGCTCCCGGGTCGCTCACGCAGCCCCGCCGGCTCACTCGAACTGGCCGGGGCGGGCACCACCGGCGCAGGCTCCTCGGGTGGCGGTGCTGATCGGCGCGGCGCCCACACCGCGACGATCACTGCCGACACCGCGCTGATCATCGCAAGCACGAAAGCCCCTGTCGCGCAACCATGAACAAACGCCAACTTCGCCTGCGCGACGGCAGCGTCAGCCGCGGGACCGACACGAAGCGACGCTTGCGCCGCGGCCGCCAGTGAGTCCTCGAACGCGGCGCGCAGCGGCGACGGCAGGGCAGCCGCCGTCGCACCGACCCGATCGCTGTAGCCGGCGGCCAGCACACTGCCCGCGACGGCAATCCCGATGGCCGCGCCGACTTCCCGGGCCGCATCGTTGACCGCCGCGGCTACCCCATGCTTGTGCACCGGGGTGGCGTCCACCACCGCGGCTGTCGACGGCGCCGTACACAGACCCAAACCGGTCCCCAGCGCCAGCAGCGCCCACACAATGTCCACATAGCCCGAGTGCACATCGAGCCGGCTCGCCAGAAACATCCCGACCGCCAGCATCCCCAGACCACCGGCCAGCATCATGCGCAACCCCCAGCGCGCCGCCAGTTGCGGTGCCGCCACCGAGACCACCACGATCGGCACGATCAACGGTGTCAGCGCCAACGCCGACCTGATCGGCGAATACCCGCTGATCAGCTGCAGGTACTGCACCAGCAGGAAAAACACCCCGAAAATCACCACGAAATGCAGCACCAGCGACACCGTGCCCGCCGCGAAACCGCGATCGCCAAACAACCTCACGTCCAGCAGCGGATCCGCGCGCCGCAACTCCACCACCGCGAACACCACCAAACATCCAGCGGCACAACCAAACAGCACCATCACCATGGCGTCCGTCCAGCCGCGATGCGGCGCCTCAACCAGAGCGACCACCAGCAGCCCGATCGCCAACGCGATCACCACCGACCCCAGCACATCGATACGAGGATGAGCATCATCGTGGGACGTGGGTACTCGCAGCGCCGCGACCAGCAGCAGCACCGCCGCCGCGGCCAGCCCCACGAAAATCGCCCGCCACGACCAAAGTTGGAGCAGCACACCAGAAACCAGCACTCCAACCACTGCACCCGAGGCGGCCACACCCGCCCAGATGCCCACCGCACGTCGCCGCTGCGCCATCCCGAACTCACCGGTCAGGATCGACAACGTGGACGGCATCACCAACGCCGCACCCACCCCGGCCGCCGCCCGCGCGCCGATCAGCCACCACGGGGTGTCGAATGCCAACGGCACCACCGACGCCGCCGCGAACACCGCCAACCCGGCCATCAGCACACCCCGCCGGCCATAACGGTCACCGACCGCGCCCGCCGGCAAGACCAGGCACGCGATCGCCAAGGTGTACCCGTCAACCACCCACGTCAGCTTGAACCGTCCTGGTCTGGATGGAGACCTTTGGTTAGGCCACCTCGGGTATGGCGGTGACGGTGTCACGGTAGCGGTTCTCGTAGTCGGTCGGTGAGAGATAGCCGAGCGAGGAGTGCAGCCGGGTGGTGTTGTACCAATGCACCCAGGTGGCCGTTTCCCGTTCGACCTCGGCCCGCCCGGTCCACGATTCGTCCCGCCCGATCAGTTCGGTCTTGTACAGCCCGATCCCTGATTCCATCAACGCGTTGTCGAGGGCATCGCCGACCGAACCGATGGAGCCGGCGATACCCGACTCCACCAAAGCGTCGGTGAACGCCAGCGAGGTGTATTGGGCTTCCGGCATCGGAGTGATGCACCAAACCCGTTGTGGTGAAGCGGAAATCAGTCCTCCTGCGGGTGAACAAGGCTTGTTCTAGGACGCTGGTCACTAACGGGGTGGCCTTGGTCGACATCACCCGCCATCCCAAAATTCGCCGCGAGTACACATCGACGCAGAAGGCGGTATAGACGAATCCCTGCAGGGTCCACACGTAGGTGAAGTCAGCGACCCACCATTGATCGGGCCGGGTCGGTGCACCCCACTGACGGTCGATCAGATCGGGGTGCCGCGCAGCCCCTGGGTTGGCGGTGGTAGTAACGGTGCACCGCTTGCCGCGCACGATTCCCGCGATGCCGCAGATCCGCATCAACCGGGCCACCTGGTCCCGACCCATGTCGTGACCAGCATGTTTCATCGCATGCCACATCTTGCGGACCCCGTAGAGCCGCCGGTTGGCCACATAGAGCCGGTGCACGGTGTTGGCGGCATGTGCTTCGGCCCAGGTGGCGTCGCTGACCGGGCCGCGGGCTTTGGCCGCGTAGTACGTAGACGGGGCGATCGGCAGGCCGTGCTCAGCAAGCACAGTGCAAATCGGGTCGACCCCGAACTGGTCGCGGTGCGCGTCGATGTAGTCGACGATCACCGAAGTCGGCGGTCGACCTCCGCCGCCGCGAAAAACGCTGTCGCTGTCTTCAAAATCTCATTGGCCCTGCGTAATTCAGCGTTCTCCCTGCGCAACGCAGTCAGCTCGGCAGCCGGGTCCTGGTCGTTACCTGCCGGTGTCGACGTGCCGGTGCCATAGCGATCTTCGACCCAGTTGCGCAATGTAGCCTCGTTGATCCCGCGAATCTCCCCGACGTACCGACGAGCCCCCCGCTTGGAATCACCACCCTGCGTGATCCGGTCCTGATACATCCGTACCGCCCGCTCGCGTGTCTCTGGGTCGAACTTCCTCTGTGCAGCCACGACAACATCCTCCTGGTGCGATCACGGACTCCACCAGACCCAGGACGGTTCAGCTGGCCCTGCGTTGCCCCCGTATCAACCGCGATGTTCGGCAACGCGGTATATAGGGCCGCCATCGAACCGATCACCAGCGCCACCGCGGCACACGACACGACCAGGGTCCACTGCTGCCCACGCGAGAATGATCTCTGCTGATCCGGCACGCTCAACACCCCTGTACACTCGGTTTCGCTGCGCTACTCGATGTACCATAACTGAGATTGCTAACGCACATACCCGGGATCAGCAAAGGAGCCGCAGTGAAAAATCAGGCCCCGCCGATACCGGACGACTATGACGAGGACATCGATCCGCGCCGCACCCGGTCACGGAACCGACTGCTCGATGCCGCCGCCAACCTGCTCAAGACCGGCGGCGTTGAAGCCGTCACCATCGACGCGGTCACCAAAGCATCCAAAGTCGCCCGCACCACCCTCTACCGCCACTTCAACAGCTCCACCCAGCTACTCGCGGCAACCTTCGAACGCTTACTGCCACAAGTGATTCCACCCGAACCCACCAGCGGAACCCTGCGCGAGCGCCTCATCGAACTGCTGTCACGCCAAGCCGACCTCCTCGCCGAAGCGCCGGTGCAAGTCACCACCCTCGCCTGGGCGGCCCTGGGCCACACCGAAACCCCGAGCACCGACACCGACGGCACCCCTCACCCCAGTGCCCACACGCTGCGCTCCCGCGTCGTCGAGCAATACCGCCAGCCCTTCGACAACATCCTGCAAAGCCCCGACAGTCGCGAGCAACTCGGCGACCTCGATGTCGATCTCGCCATGTGCCAGCTCGTCGGCCCCCTCGTCTTCGCCCGCCTGACCGGCATCCGCGCCATCACCCACAACGACTGCGTCCGCCTCGTCGACACCTTCATGAACACCTACAGCGTCAACCCAGCCGCCACAAGACCCGACGCCAGCTAGAACCAATGAACGTCCGAGGGATGGAGTATTCGCGGTAGGCGCACCGCCCAACCCGCATTCACCCCTAACGGGGAACATCAGCGGACGTCACTGCTCCCGATCAGGAACTCCGAAGCCAATGCCTCGGAAAAACACCAGATACCCCGGTGAGCACAGCGCTTACTACTTAAGATCTGCAATGCAGCGGTGAACGAAAGCCCCTTGCATCCGCCGACGAGTTCGCGATCCCACTCGACCGACTCGCCGATCTGAGCGAAGTCCTCTCCGCCTATCAAGGCGGTTCTTCAATTCGTCCGTTCGGCGGTCCGCTGACCCATCGAGGCCGTCGAAGCACAGCTCGCCAAACCACCCCTGGATAAGGTCCGGGCAGAAAGCCCACACTGCGGATAGCGACAGCGACCCGAACGGCGTGACTGCGCACGGCATCACTACCGGCCACCCGTCACCATCGAACTTGTCAACGGAGTATCTCGTTAACGGTGTTTCCGGCGGTTTCCATCAGTAGGTCGCGGCTGCCGGGAATTGGTCGCCGAACGTGATCGCAAACGCGTCGAGCGCTGGCTTGCACCGCATCACCCATCGTGCCCTGCCCACGCCAGTGGGTCCAGGGAACGCGTCACCATTTGCAAGCACTTGAGCGCGGCCTGCTCGGAGGGAAAGTGCCCTGCCTTGATCGCTCGGTGGAAGCGGGCGATCAAAGACTCAATAGCATTGGTACTGCAGATGACTCGGCAGATTTCCACGTCGTAGTCGAGGAACGGAATGAAATCCGCCCAGGCGTTGCCCCACAACCGAATCACCGCCGGATACCGCTGGCCCCATTTCTCAGTCAGATCGTCGAACGCGGCCCGGGCGTCGGCGGCGTTGATCGCGGTGTAGATCCGTTTGATGTCCCGCTTGATCTCGTCCCAGTACTTGTGGGAGGTGAGCCGAAAAGTGTTGCTGTTTCTCGTAGCCCAGGTGCTCGGTCATCTCTTCATTGAGCGCGATCTCGAGCACCGTTTTGGTCAGCTGTTTGAGCAGTCCGTCCGGACCGGTCAGCGATAGCCACTGTTCCCATGCCAGCCGCACCAGCTCGACCGCAGCCTGCTGCGCAACGGAGGGCCCCGACCTTTTCTTCGCCACATCCAGTGTCGTCATCACGGCACCTTCCTCGCCGAGCATCGCCAAGCCTGTCAGGCCGGAAACACCGATAAGTCCACAGTCCCAAGCACTGGACACAGCTGACGCCCGGCGTATCCATCGATCATGGCTCGGAGTAGATTCTTCGCACTATTCTGCCACCAGCGGGCCCCGAGAGCGCAGCGGAGACGGATTACGGGGGTACCACGAACGGCCGGTGATTCCCGCGATCGCCTCCAGCAATAACGACCGCGCAACGGAACAACCTTGACGTACTGTCTCATCAGCGATCTATGTCTTGAAAGGCTGAATATGCCAGTGAACTTCGCCACATTCAACGAACGTGTCGCCGAACAGTTGAAGGACTCCACAGTGATCATCGGCGGGCTCACGGGCTACCTCGGTTTCCGACACACCGAGTTCACCGCCGGCCGATTGGTCGCAGAAATGGACGCCCGAGACGACTTGAAGACGCCGTTCGGCAACCTGCACGGCGGCTGCCTGTCCGCCATGGTTGATCACTGCCTCGGTGTCGTGTTCTACCCAGTCATCCCTGAGGGCTCATGGGTTGCGACAACAGAATTCAAGCTCAACCTGCTTCGGCCCGTATCCGCCGGCAAGTGCGTCGCAGTCGCCGAGATTGTCGCGCTCGGGAGAACGAGCGGAGTTGCTCGGATCGACATCACCAACCAAAGTCGCGCAGTATGTGTCGCCCAGGGCACTGTGACAATCGTGGGCCTGAAGCCGACCTCGTGATCAATGGTCAGCGGAAGGGCTGAAGGATGACCGCTGCGCTTGAGCGCGTACCAACCAGCGACGGGCTCACTCTGGCTGTTGACTTCTACCGCTGTGTCGCACCTCGCGCGGTTGTATTGCTACTCCACGGCGGCGGTCAGAGCCGACACGCCTGGGACGTCACAGCACTGCTTTTGCACGCGCGCGGATTCACGGTGGCCGCGTATGACGCACGCGGGCACGGTGACAGCGACTGGGATCCCACAGGCCGTTACGATCTGAATCGGCTCGGATCCGATCTGATCGCGGTACGGTCATACGCAGACCTGGGACGGCCGATCGTGGCCATCGGAGCATCCCTTGGCGGCCTCACCATTCTCGGCACTCACCTGCTAGCTCCGCCAGACCTGTGGAACGCCGTGATTCTTGTGGACGTCACACCACGTGTGGAGATGAAAGGCGCACGGCGCGTCGTCGCCTTCATGTCGGCGCACGCCAACGGATTCGGCAACCTGGAATCCGCCGCCGAGGCCATCGCGGCATACAACCCGCACCGCTCGAGACCGAACAACCTCGACGGACTTCGAAGAGTCCTACATCAACGAAGCGACGGCCGGTGGGTGTGGCGTTGGGATCCCGCGTTCGTAGCATCGAATTTCCAGTTTCTCCAAGGCGACCAGGCCGCCGGGACAGCGGAATTCGAGAAGATGAGCACGTTGTTGGTCGAGGGTGCGCAGCGTGTTAGGGCACCAACACTTCTCGTGCGCGGGTTGCTGTCCGACGTGGTCTCCGAAGAAACTGTGAACGATTTCCGCGACCTCGTGCCGCATGCGCACACTGTCGATGTCACGGGCGCGGGCCACATGATCGCCGGCGATGACAACGCTGTCTTCTCGGAAGCGGTGCTCGACTTCCTCGACCACCTCGTCTAGATCCCTGACAAACCACTCTGATGCGGCACCCGGCGCCTTCGCGTTTATCCTGCTCACATGCCCACGGAATCCATGCGGATGTCATTCCGCCGACACATGCGCGACGAGGTGTTGCGGGCGGCCCGAGAACTCACGATCGAGAAAGGATGGGAGCGAGTCCGAATGAGCGAGGTTGCCGAGCTCGTCGGCGTATCTCGCCCGACTCTGTACAAGGAATTCACTGACAAGCAGGGCCTAGGTGACGCACTGGTCGTCACCGAAGGCCAGCTCTTCTTGGAAGGTATTCACGCCGTCCTTGCATCGCATACCGGTGATATCGGCGGTGGAATCACCGCCGCGGTGGAGTACACGCTCAAGGAAGCTGAGGCCAGTCCTCTGCTGAAAGCCGCGTTGACATCGACCCGTACAACGGAGGCACGCGATAGCGCAACCGGTGTCCTTCCACTGTTGCCCACATCCGCGTCACTGCTTGAGTTGTCATCGGCCGCGCTAATCACGTGGTTCGGCGAGCACTTCGACCAGCTCGATTGCGAGGACGTCAATGAAGTGGCCGACGTACTGGTCCGGCTCACCGTCAGCCACCTCGTGCTACCAGCCGCCGACGCCCACACCACCGGGCGGCGAATCTCCCAGGTAGCACTGCGCTATCTGGCCCCGCGATAGCTGTGCATCAATGATCGGCATGTCACGCGCGAGGCACGAGCGGCCACCGCCACCTTTGCACCGCTATTGTTCAAGGCCGCATAGTCAATGAGATGAGCTGTTCAAGAGGCACCCTCCGAAGGGCAACAGATCGCTGCCGATGCCTCTGCCAGCTTCAACTATGCACTTTTAAGGCACAAGCCGGCCGAGTAACCACTTGCCGATGTCGTCGCCAGAAACAGCGTCGACTGTAACTCGTCACGCGTGCCTTGAATATACGAGGCGTACAGCAGATTTTACGCGGCGACGGTCGGCGAAGGAGTCGGCGAAGAGTTGGGGGCGCCGAAGAGTTGATTGCTCACCCACAAGCTCGTACTTCATCCGCTGGGGCAGCCTGTCAACAGCAAGTGAATTCTGATCAGTTGTCGCGCACGTTGGTCACGATTCAGTTGCCGCCGACACCGCCAAGCCGATTCCTGCAGGAGTGTCACACCGGCTGCAGTTTGGGTGGCTCGACTTGCCCGAAATCTAGTCGATCCTGGGCCACCCGCCCGCTCACTTCTAGACCGAGCCGACACGGCCCATGCACACATAAGACTACTCTTGCAAAAATGGTACTTCTGTCGATATATTTACTTTCACTGCACATCTGTAAACGTGACGTGCCGTCAGGTCGGACGCGCAGAGCTGCCTCCTCCCGAAAGGTCAGAGCCAACATGCTTGAAGACAAAGCTTCTCGGAATACTCGGGTTCTACCAACACCACGACGAGTGACGTTTGCGATGCCGTCAGGGAATCGCCGACAGCATTTCGTAGACGACGATCTTGTGATGAGTCATTTCATAGCCGTACTATCGGCGACGTTTCCGGAGGGAGAAGATTTCTTCATACGATCAGTGCGCCAATTCCGGGCTTCGGTGATCGACGCAAGCCTGCAAGAGGCGATAAAAGGCTTTGTGGGCCAAGAAGCGACGCACCGATACCAGCATCGACTATTGAACGAGCGCCTTCAGACCATGGGATATCCCACCGCGCGTATTGACCGCCACGTAGGCAGGCTGATAGAGCGACTCGAAAAGCGTCTTTCTCCGGAGATGCGACTGTCACTGACCTCAGCGTTAGAGCATTACACCGCAACGCTAGCGGAGATAATCCTCACTAGCGAAAGCGCCCGCCAACTCATCGGCAATGGCGAAGTGAGATTGATTCTTCTTTGGCATGCGTTTGAAGAGTCCGAACATAAGGCGGTGGCTTTCGATGTCTATCAAACAATCGGGGGCACCGAGCGGATGCGTATCCGCGGCATGCGCATCGCTTCGGCAATCCTTTTCGCCGAGTTGTTCGCCCATACCGCCCTTTCAATGGCCGCAGATCGCGCGTCCTACAATCCCATTCGCCTGTTGCGCAGCCTCTATCGATTTTCCCGCAGCCCGATTTTTACTGCAGACGCACTGCGGCGCTTTCGCTCTTACACGCAACGCGGCTTCCATCCAGACGACTGGGATAGCACCGCGGTCTTGGATCACTGGAGCCGGGAATTGTTCGAAGCCGACGGATCACAAAAGTCCGTCAGTCCGTAACTGACTGGCCAACGCACGTCGTCTCGGGGTGGCGTCCAGATTCCGGTGTAAATCGGCGGGCGCAGGTTCTGGCTTCGGTGGGTGATGTTACGCGGTGGCGCTGACAGTTTCGGTGCTGTGGGTGGGGGGGCTCGGAGGTGTGCTGGGGTCGCAGTTGCCGGGGCGGGTGCAGCAGGCTGTGGCGGAGGTCTTGTAGCTGTCGTAATCCGGCGGAGGTCATGGTCAGTCCGCGCCAGCCACGCGATGCGCGGTCGAGGACGGCCCAGACGATGCTGATGCAGCTGGTTTCTCCGGGGAAGCGGCCGATAACCTTTGCGCGGCGGCGGGTTTCGCCGAAGGTCCGCTCGATGAAGTTCGAATGCCGGATGCGGTGATGATGCTCGGTCGGGAACCGCAGGTAGGCGGTGAGGCCCTCACGGTCGGTGGCCAGGATCTTCATCGCCGCCGGGTAGATGGCGGCGTAACGGTCGGCGAACGCGCTCAGGCGGGCATCGACCAACTCGACCAGGCGCGGGCCGGGCTCGGTGTTGAGGTCACTGGTGTCAAAGCAGGCCCAGTAGCCGTCGCGGATCTCAGCTTGCATCCCAGCCGGGATCTTGGCCAGCACGTTGCGCACCCGGTGGATCAGGCAGCGTTGCCGTAGTGCAGCTGGGAAGACCTGCTCGATGGCGGCGATCAAGCCGCGGGCGCCGTCGGAGACGACCAGCAGCGGACACGCCAGGCCGCGATCACGCAGATCGGTCAGGAAATCAGCCCAGGCGTCGGTCGACTCGCCGGTGCCGGGGGCCAGGCCGATGAAGACGGGTTTGCCGTCGGTGGTGACCCCCCATGCGGCCAGGATCGGTTCGGCAGGCGAGCCCGGATGCATCCGGAAGAACGAGGCATCCAGGAACAGGTAGTCCAGCACAACATTGTCGAGGCGGCGGGCCGCCCAGTTGTCGTATTCGGTCTTGATTGCTTGACATACTTGCGACACCGTCGATTTCGAGATCGCGGCTTGGTCACCGAGCGCATCAGCCAGGGTGGCCTCGACGTCACGCATCGACAGCCCACGCACGAATGAGGCGATCACCAGCGACTCCAGCGCGTTGGTCTTGGTGACATTCTTGCCGAACAGTCGGGAGGCGAACGCAGCGGTCGTGCCGCGCAGCTTAGGCCGCTCCAAGGTAACGGGTCCGGCAGTGGTCTTTACCGTGACCGGCCGATAGCCGTTGCGTGACCCCGGCTGCGCATCCGGTGTCGCTGCGGTGCGCTGGTAGCGGTCACGGCCGAGGAACTCGGTTACTTCGGCTTCCAGGGCGGCCTGCATCAGCAACTGTGCGCCAAGGCGGGCCACCTCCTCCAGGATCTCGGGCAACTCACGATCGAAGGCGAACAGCTCGTCGATCTTGGCGCGAACACGGTCGGTCGGGGATACTCGTGCAGGCACGGGCGTAGGTCCTTTCTTCGATGACTTGGTAGGTCTCGAAGCAGAACCTATGCGCGGCCCCATTTTCACCGGTTTCAGGACGCGACCAACGTCTCGGTTAAAGCGGGTCGACGCCAAGTACAGCGTGACCCATTTGTGTCAGTAGCGCAGTTGTGCGCTCGGTCGCCATCCCGGTTTCACGGTACTGGAGCGTCGACTGGATGGCGCCGATCGCTCCGTGCACTACGGCACGTAGGCCCATTTCGTCTAGTTCGGGACGCAACTCACTCAGTACGTGCACCCACTCCTCAAGATACAGACGTTGTTTGCGGCGCAACCGGCTGCGGTGCTGCGCAGCGAGATTGTGAAGTTCACGGTAGTAGACGATGGCAAGCTCGCGTTGATCCAAGACAAGGGCTACGTGGTCTGCCACTAGTGCTGTCAGCGCCTCGGTCTCGCTTTTACTTTTCTCCACAATCAAAGAAGCGCGTCGCAGCAGGGAATCGATCACCTGCTCGAAGAGTGCCGTCAGTAAGCTTGCTTTGCTGTCGAAGTGACGATAGATCGCCGGACCGACGACACCAGCAGAATCGCCGATATCCGCCATCGACGCCGCGTGGTATCCGCGGTCGGCGATGTGCTGCGCGGCCGCCGCGAGAATCCTCTCCCGACGTTGATCTCCTTTACCGAGACCGTGAGCGACTGTCATATGCGTTGGCGACCAGCCCTTTCGCCGAATTGGTGGAATCTATCATGCTACACAAATGGTTGAACAAAATGTTAACACCGACTCATCAGAGAAGCCCACTAGCATAGTGGAGATTCAGATCCGATGGCCCGCGATCGTGCCGGCGAGCCGATGGCCGAGCGCACCGGCTGGGCAGCGTCTTTGATGGCGCTAAGTGAAAGTTCCCAGTTTCTCCCGGTGCGGCCGTTGCCTGTCGTCCTGCGTGACGAGATGGCATGACCACAGTGGACGTTAGCGGGGTTGTGTCCGGAATCCGGTGTAAATAGGGAGCACGGGCGTAGGTTCCGCTTCATGACCTGCAAGTCTGCGAAGAAGGAGTCGCACCCGTGCCTGTTTCGAGTATCAGCCATCGACCGTATCCGCACCAAGATCCACGCCTTGTTTGGCGAGGATCGGGAGTTGCCGGAGATCCTTGAAGAAGTCGCCCGCCTGGGCGCCGAGCTGTTGATGCAGGCTGGCCTTGGAGGCTGAGGTCACCGAGTTCCTTGGCCGCGAACACTACCAACGCACCGCCGCCTGTCCCGACGCTAACGACGGCTCACGCAACGGGTATCGACCGGTGACGGTCAAAACCATCACCGGGCCGGTCACGTTGGAGCGGCCGAAGCTGCGCGGCAGGACCGCAGCGTTCGCGTCGCGGTTGTTCGGCAAGCACGTGACGAAGACCAACGCGCTGGAGACGCTGGTGATCGCCTCGTTCGTGCGCGGGCTATCGGTGCGGGACGTGCAGGCCACCCTGGCGAAACACTCGGTGATCAGGCCGCGATCTCCAAATCTACGGTGTTGGAAGTGTGCAAGGCGATTCGAGCCGAATACCAGTCGTGGGCGCGTCGCCGACTCGACGAGATCACGCTGGACTACTTGCTTTTAGACGCCAGCTTCTTTCGGATGCATCCCGGGTCACCGGCCGAGCCAATGTTGGCCGCCGGGGGCATCACCACCGAGGACAAGCCGGTGTTCGTCGGGTTGGCCCCCGGGACCGGCGAGTCGACCGGCGTGTGCCGACTTCCTGACCGATCTGCGCGAACGCGGCCTTGGCTGTCCGCTGCCGGTCGTCTCTGACGGCGCCAAGGCCCTGATCGCGGCCATCGAACAGGTCTACCCAAAAGCGTTGCGCCAGAAATGTCTTATTCATCGACTTCGGAACGTGCTCGCGAAGATTCCTACTGGGATGCAAGCCGAGGTCCGCGACGGCTACTGGGCCATCTTCGACCCCGCCGACCTGAGCATCGAACCGGGACCCCCGCTGGTAGAGATCGTCGACAAGCGGATCGAGGCGTTCGCCGCCAAATACTGCGACCTCTACCGGGCGGGTATGCGTATCCTGCTGACCGACAAAGCAGGGTTGACTGCCTATCTGCGGTTCCCGGTCGAACACCATGGGCGCGTTCGACATTCGAATTTTATTGAGCGTTCGTTTGGGGAGACCAAGCGACGAACCAAGGTCATCGGCCGATTCCCCGGCGAGACCAGCGCCATCAGTCTGGGGTGGGCGGTACTCGACCGAGCCTCGGCCGATTGGCGCGGGCTGACCATGACACCGGTCGCCGCCCGCCTCCATGAGTTCCAACACCGGCTCCGCAGAGCCCATTTCGGGCACCGCGTAGCGACCTGGGTCGCGACGCCGGTACGACTCAGTAAGGGATCGCCGCTATACGTGTGAGCGTCTACCTGCCCGCATCTGACAGCTTTTACCGCTGGCCATGATGGCTGGCGGTGACCAGGTCGATCGGTGGGATGTAGCCGGTGATGCTGTTGATGGTGCGATGCAGGCCGTGGTGCAGCGCGTCGATGTCGCAGCGGGCCAGGCCGCCAGCGGTGGCGAGGACGTGTTCGGTGGTGAACGCTAGGTCGTTGATGGTGCCCAGGATGCGGCGGTCGGCGGTATTGGCCACGGCCACCTGCTGGGGGGGTTAAGATTGCCGAGCGTATCGGCGGGCAGCCCTTCGGCTTGCAGCGCGGCCTGGATCGCCGAGACGACGGGCGGAACGATCGGGCGCAGCCCCGCGGCGGTGACGTTCGGCATGAACACCGAGAACAAGGTCCCAGCATGGGTCACCAGCAGGCATTTGGGCCGGTCGATCCAGACCAGGTGGGCATACCAGTCCCGCACGCACGCTTCGCCGATGGCCGGCTCAGACACCCCCAGCAGCGCCAACACCTTGGCGGTACATCGCAGCATCACGAGTCATGATGGTAGGCAAAGCCACCGACGGTCGGTACACAAGAACACCGTGGCTTGGCGCCGGTACAGTGTGGCGACGTGTTGGTCGCTGATCTGCATCACTTCCTCGACATGCCGGGGTCTGCTGCACGTATAGGTGACATCTGAGTTGGCTTGCCCGGGACCGTCAGGCCTTCCGAATTTCAGTGTAAATGGCGGTTTCCCTAGCCTCGGTTGAGGTCGGGCATCCTGTCGGCGAATGTTACTGCGAACGCGTTCAGAGCGGGCTTCCATCGCACCGCCCATCGCTGCTGGCCAGTGCCTTCGGATCTAGTGATCGGGTCACCAGATACAGACATTCGGGTGCGGCAGCCTCGGAGGGGAATATGCCCACGGGCCTTAATGGCCCGCCGGTAGCGGGCGTTGAGTGACTCAATCGCATTGGTACTGCACAACACTCGGCGAATCTCGGTGGGGTAGTCCAAGAACGGAGTGAACTCGCTCCAGTAGGACCGCCACATCCGGATCAACGCCGGATAGCGTGCGCCCCACTGCTCGTTGAGGTGCTCGAGCGCGTCCTCGGCAGCGGTAACCGACGGTGCGGTGTAGATCGGCCGCAGATCGCGTTTGAGCCCGTCCCCGTGCTGGCGCGGCAGGTAGCGGAAGCTATTGCGAATGCGGTGCACGGTGCACGCCTGCACGATGGTGGCCGGCCACACCTCAATTACCGCGTCCGGCAGCCCCTTGAGTCCGTCACAGACCAGGAAAACACGTCGGTGACGCCCCTGTTGCACAGGTCGGTCAGCACCGCGAACCAAAATTTGGCTGATTCCCCGTTCCCGTCACCGGCCCAGAGCCTGAGCACATCCTTGTGCCCGGCTAGGTCCACGCCGATCGCGGCGTAGAACGGCCGGTTGGCGACCTGCCCGTCGCGGACTTTCACGATCAGTGCGTCGACGAATACTGCGGCGTAGATCGGCTCCAGCGGCCGGTCGGGAGTAATTGTCAATACCTGTGGATTCGGGTGATTCAGGCGACCTCCGATCCGGTCGTGGTGGCTGGGTTGTCGACCGGTTTGGGTGGGGTGATGTCGGTGGGTCGTTCAAGCAGTTTGCCTTTGTGGAACACTGCTCCGGCCCGGACCAGGGCGACCAGGTGCGGTGCGTTTACCGCCCGCCAGCGGACTTGTGAACCGTCCTGGTCTGGATGGAGACCTTCGGTTAGGCCACCTCCGGTATGGCGGTGACGGTGTCACGGTAGCGGTTCTCGTAGGCGGTCGGTGAGAGATAGTCCAGCGAGGAGTGCAGCCGGGTGGTGTTGTACCAATGCACCCAGGTGGCCGTTTCCCGTTCGACCTCGGCCCGCCCGGTCCACGATTCGTCCCGCCCGATCAGTTCGGTCTTGTACAGCCCGATCCCTGATTCCATCAACGCGTTGTCGAGGGCATCGCCGACCGAACCGATGGAGCCGGCGATACCCGACTCCACCAAAGCGTCGGTGAACGCCAGCGAGGTGTATTGGGCTTCCGGCATCGGAGTGATGCACCAAACCCGTTGTGGTGAAGTGGAAATCAGTCCTCCTGCGGGTGAACAAGGCTTGTTCTAGGACGCTGGTCACTAACGGGGTGGCCTTGGTCGACATGACCCGCCATCCCAGAATTCGCCGCGAGTACACATCGACGCAGAAGGCGGTATAGACGAATCCCTGCAGGGTCCACACGTAGGTGAAGTCAGCGACCCACCATTGATCGGGCCGGGTCGGTGCACCCCACTGACGGTCGATCAGATCGGGGTGCCGCGCAGCCACTGGGTCTGCGGTGGTGGTGATGGTGCACCGCTTGCCGCGCACGATTCCCGCGATGCCGCAGATCCGCATCAACCGGGCCACCTGGTCCCGACCTATCTCGTGGCCAGCATGTTTCATCGCATGCCACATCTTGCGGACCCCGTAGAGCCGCCGGTTGGCCACATAGAGCCGGTGCACGGTGTTGGCGGCATGTGCTTCGGCCCAGGTGGCGTCGCTGACCGGGCCGCGGGCTTTGGCCGCGTAGTACGTAGACGGGGCGATCGGCAGGCCGTGCTCAGCAAGCACAGTGCAAATCGGGTCGACCCCGAACTGGTCGCGGTGAGCGTCGATGTAGTCGACGATCACCGAAGTCGGCGGTCGACCTCCGCCGCCGCGAAAAACGCTGTCGCTGTCTTCAAAATCTCATTGGCCCTGCGTAATTCAGCGTTCTCCCTGCGCAACGCAGTCAGCTCGGCAGCCGGGTCCTGGTCGTTACCTGCCGGTGTCGACGTGCCGGTGCCATAGCGATCTTCGACCCAGTTGCGCAATGTAGCCTCGTTGATCCCGCGAATCTCCCCGACGTACCGACGAGCCCCCCGCTTGGAATCACCACCCTGCGTGATCCGGTCCTGATACATCCGTACCGCCCGCTCGCGTGTCTCTGGGTCGAACTTCCTCTGTGCAGCCACGACAACATCCTCCTGGTGCGATCACGGACTCCACCAGACCCAGGACGGTTCAGTCGATCACATCTACAACACCGAACGGCCCCACCAAGGACTGCCAGGGCGGGTCACCCCGCTGACCGCCTGGGAAAGCGACACCGAAAGCCGATCCACCCCGCCCCAAACCGCACCAGCCACTGCTCGACCGGCCCGCCGCCTCACCCACTGCCCATGCAGCCGGTGCTATCGGACCTGCCCACCGGCACCCACATCAGAACTGTGAGCAAAGTCAGCACCGTGAACCTGAACTGCACCAAATACAAAGTCGACGCCCAACGCGCCTACGAGCAGGTCCTCGTAGTCAGCACCGGGCCCCACACCGGCGACGCCATCATCATCACCGACCCGCATGGCGAAGTCCTCATCGAACACACCCGACCCGCACCCGGCACCCCCTACGTCGGCAACGGCCAACCCCGCGGCGCACGCCCCAAAAACCCCAAACCGTCACCGAAGTCCTGATACATCAACTGTCACCGATGTCCTGATACATCACACCGCGACACCGCCCGGTATCAGAGCACTGCGCACGATAACCGCTCACGCACGCACTGCAAACACCTATCCTTCTCGGGCGCCGACCAAGGTGCGGAACGGACCAGAGTCAAGTCGTGGCTCCTTGGGCAAACCGAGCAGTTTCTCCCCAACAATATTTCGCTGCACTTGAGAGCTACCCGCGTAAATCGTTGCGGCCCTTGCGGCGAGCGCAGACTCAACCCACGCGAGCGACGCGTTCGGCGTACCGAGGTCCGCCGTTATCAAGGCTCCATTTGTTCCCGTGCCAGACGGCGTGAGCACGTCCGACCCGAGTATCTCCATTGCAAGTTCGGTTTCACGTTGGAAGAACTCACTCCAAATTATCTTCGTCATCGCCGCCTCGACTCCGGGATACTCACCCTTCAAGAAGCGCGACAACGCTTGGTAGCCACGACAGCGCATGATCTCGACGCGGCTGCAGCACCACGCGAGTTGTTCACGGATGTGCGGGTCGCTCGTCTTGCCTCGCTCTCGCGCCAGGTCAATGAGCCGAGTGACGTCGGCTTGAAATCGGATTGCATCGGTGGTGACGCTGGTTCCGCGCTCGAAACCGAGCAGGGTCATCGCCACCGACCATCCGCCGTTGAGCTCCCCCACAATGTTGCCCGCCGAGGTCCGAGCGTCAGTGAAGAATACTTCATTGAACATCGTCTGACCGACCATGTTCTTGATGGGCCGAACCTCGACGCCCGGCTGATTCATCGGTACGAGGAGGAAGGAGATCCCCCTGTGTTTGGAGGCGTCCACGTCCGTCCGACACAAGACGAAAATCCAGTTTGCGAGATGACCGGCGGAGGTCCAAATCTTCGATCCGTTGATCACCCACTCACCGCCGTCAAGCACCGCCCTGGTCCGCAAACTGGCAAGATCCGATCCGGCGTCGGGTTCGGAGAATCCCTGGCACCAGAGGTCCTCACCGGACAGAACTCGCGGCAAGAACCACTCCTTCTGCTCCTCTGTGCCGCAGACGACGAGCGTGTTGCCAAGCAATTGGATCCCGAACATGTCGTTCTCGGTTCCCGTAGGTACTCCAGCGCGTGCGAACTCCTCAGCCAGGACGACCTGCTCGACCGGACTCAGACCGGCGCCGCCATACTGCTCTGGCCATGACACTGCGAGTAGTCCCTCGTCTGCAAGAATCTTCCGCCACTTGCGGATGAACTCCTCGCGCTCGGTTTGATTCAGCGCCCCGATTCCGGCGAAGTCGGCAGGCACATTGGCGGCGATGAAGCTGTGTACCCGCGTCCTAAACGATTCAGCTGCTGGGGGATAAGTTAGATCCATGGTCGGGTCGTTGTCCCTTCTTCAGTCATGGCGTCAACCCAAGTGCGGGAGCACTTAGATTCCGATGCGGTCGGCGACATCGAGCCACTGATCACGTATTGACCCAAGCAGCACGCTGTCGGCTTTCGCACGCCGGTAGTACAAGTGCGCGTCGTGCTCCCAGGTGAACCCGATCCCGCCGTGAATCTGCACATTCGACGACGCGGCGAGATCAAATCCGGCAATGGCGGTCGCCAGCGCCATCGGAGCCGCTTTAGCGAGTTCAGGCCTGTCCTCCGCCGCCGCCAGGTAGGCCGCGTAGAGGGTGATCGCCCGTGCGCTGTCCAATTCGATTGCCATCTCGGCACATCGATGCTTGATCGACTGGAAGGAGCCGATGGGTCGATTGAACTGATGACGCATCTTTGCGTATTCGACCGACATCGACAGCGCACCTTCGATGCCGCCAACGATCTCCGCCGCAAGTAAGGTCCGCGCCACATCAAACGCGTGGCGCGCAACTGCAGCACCGTTCGCGTCGGACAAGGAGACCGCCTTGACCGCTTCGAACACCAGCGTGGCCATTGGCCTGGTGATGTCAAGCGTGTCGACGCGGTTCCGAGTCAGACCGGCAGCATCGCCGTCCACGAGATACAACTCTGGTTCGACGGAGTCCCCAGGTGGCAGTGCAAGCACGAGCAACGTATCCGCAGTGTGCCCGTCGATCACCTGAGCCTTGGATCCGGTCAGAGTGACGGCTTCGCCGTCTTCCATCGCGCGCATGCAAACGCCACCGAAGCTGGCGGCGTTACCCGGTTCGTTGACTGCGGTTGTCACCGTACGAGTGCCGGCTGCGATTTCCGGGAGCAGTTCCTTCTTCTGCTCTTGACTCGCCCCGATCAGAATCGGAACGACTCCCAACGCAACGGTCGCGAACAGCGGGCACGGTACGACGCCGCGTCCGAGCTCCTCCATTGCGATGGCCACCTCGATCATCGTTGCACCGGCCCCGTCGTACTCTTCCGGGATCAGCAGGCTCGGCAACCCGAGTTCCCGGCTCATGCGAGACCAGAGGTCGCTATCGTATCCCGGCGCAGTTGCGACAACCTGTCGGACCTTTGACAGCGGCGACATTTTTTCCACGAACTGCCGGACGCTCTGTCGAAAGTCGTTCTGTTCCGGGCTCAGCACGAAATCCATGTCAACTCAATCCTGTTCAATGCCATTGTCTTCCTCACCCCACTGTGTGGCGACCCATCCATGCCGACGGTCCGGCAATGGCAATTGCCAGCGGCAGGACAGTTCCGAAACAGTCTGGGCAAGCTGCTTCGAAATCGCCGCTCCGCCAGCGGGCTTGGCGTTCGCCCCGGGGCAGTCCCATCTCCAATAGGCAGCGTTTGCGTCTGATGAAAGACACACCTTGGGTTGCGGCGAGTGCATCATCAGAACGCTGCTTCATCGAGTTCCATGACGTCGTTGTCCAAGGTGTCGATCACCTGGCGAGTGCTGTTGAGCAGCGGCAGGAAGTTCTTCGCGAAGAACGAAGCCACGGCGATCTTCCCCTCGTAATAGGCTCGATCAGTGTCGCTGCACCCGGCATCCAGCGCCTTCAACGCCACAGCTGCGTGTCGCTGCAGCAACCACCCGAGCATCAAGTCGCCGACACACATCAGGAACCGCACCGACCCCAGGCCAACCTTGTAAATGCTCGAAACGTCTTCCTGCGCGTCCATCAAGTAGCCGGTCAGTGTCGCTGTCATCGCTTGCACGTCTACGAGCGCAGTCGACAGCAGCGCTCTCTCGGCTTTGAGGCGACCATTGCCGGAGTCGTCGTTGATGAACTTCTCGATCTGACCGAAAACATGTGCCAGTGCCGCACCCTTGTCGCGGACGATCTTGCGGAAGAAGAAGTCCTGCGCCTGGATTGCCGTAGTGCCCTCGTAGAGCGAGTCGATCTTGGCGTCACGGATGTATTGCTCAATCGGGTAGTCCTGCAGGAAGCCGGAACCACCGAAGGTCTGCAGGCTCTCCGTGAGCTTGGCGTAAGCCTGCTCCGAGCCGACACCCTTGACTATAGGCAGCAGAAGGTCGTTGACCTTGACAGCCAGGTCGTCGTCGATTTCGTACATTGCTTTGGCCATGACCGCGTCCTGGTAGGTCGCGGTGTACATGTACAGCGCGCGCAGTCCTTCTGCGTAAGCCTTCTGGGTCATCAGGCTGCGACGCACATCAGGATGGTGGGTGATGGTTACCCTTGGCGCGGCCTTGTTAGCCATCTGGGTCAAGTCAGCTCCCTGCACGCGCGACTTCGCGTACTCCAGGGCGTTCAGGTAACCGGTCGACAGGGTTGCGATGGCCTTTGTGCCGACCATCATGCGGGCATACTCGATAACGTCGAACATCTGCGCGATGCCCTCATGTACCTCGCCAACCAGCCAGCCCTTGGCCGCGACGTCGTGCTGGCCGAAGGTCAGCTCACACGTCGCAGAGGCCCGAATGCCCATCTTGTGCTCGACATTGGTAACGAAAACGCCATTGCGCTCGCCGAGTTCGCCAGTCTCGAAGTCGAACAGGAACTTCGGAACGAAGAACAGGGACAGACCCTTGGTGCCAGGTCCAGCGCCCCCAGGCCGAGCCAGCACCAAATGAAAGATGTTCTCAAATAAGTCATCTGCGTCCGCAGATGTGATGAACCGCTTCACTCCCTCGATGTGCCATGAGCCGTCCTCTTGTTCAACAGCTCTCGTACGCCCGGCGCCAACATCCGAGCCGGCGTCCGGTTCGGTCAGCACCATGGTCGAGCCCCACCCGCGCTCGGCGGCGATGACAGCCCACCTCTTCTGCCCAACGGTCCCGAGTTTGTAGACGATGCTGGCAGAACCGCCGCCACCCGCATAGAAGAACGCGGCGGGGTTCGCTCCAACCAGCATTTCCCGCAGCGCCCAGGCGAGAGCCTTGGGCATCGGCAGACCCCCGAGTTCCTCCTCGATGCCGACCTTGTCCCACCCCCCATCAAGCAGCGCGCGCACGGATTCCTTGAACGGAGCAGGCAGCGTCACACTGTGTGTAGCGGGATCGAAAACTGGAGGATTGCGATCGGCACTGGCGAACGAAGCGGACAGCGCACCTTCACATAGCCGACCCGCTTCGGAGAGCAACTCGCGAATCGTCGCTTGGTCCAAGCCGTTGAACTCGGCGCCGCAAACCTCCGGCAGGCGCAGCACTTCAAGCAGATTGAACTCGAGATCTCGCAATGGTGACTTGTAGTGATTCATCAGTCTTCCTTCGTGGGGCACTCAGATGCTCGCGTGGCTTGTCCGGGGTCCTGTACGTCGATCGGTCCGAAGTCCTCGACGTTCTGGGAAAGTTAACCACACATAACTATTCACGAATCGCCGAACCCATCCCGCGGCCGCTAAGAGATCAGCGAGAAACGACACTGGGGATACCGGCCTCAGAACTCCCGTGTGGGTGATGTTAATCATTGTTCATCTCGGACGGGACAGCTGATCGAAATTGAGACCAACACCACACCACCCGTCAACCTGCGCCACCGCTAAAACTGCACAGAAGCTGTCGACGATGGTGTCTCGCCGCGTGCTCCACGAACGGGATGTAGCTGACCTCGTCAACGACCAGCAAAGTCCAGCGGCGGAGTTTCGCCAGTTCGGCGGCCAGGCATCCCTGCCGGTGGGCGGGGTGGATTCGAGCAGCCAACTCCACCGCGGTGGCGAACATCACCCGGTGACCGTGCTGGGCCGCCGGTGATGCCTAACCCGACACGCCGCTCGCTTCAGAATCTCGTTGGCGCGCTTGAGTTCTCGGATCTCCTGCGCGAGTTCCTTGACTCGCGCTGACTCCGTGGTCGTCACGCCAGGCTCGTACCCGTCGTCGATGTCAGCTTGGCGCACCCACGAACGCACCGACTCCACCCCGTAGCCCCGCTGACGGGCGACCCGATACACCGTCCCATGTTCGGTACCCAGCTCCGCCCGCCCCCAACGTGCGGACCGTCCGGACCGTAGCGGCGTTCTCCTCCCAGCTGTACCTACGTGTGGTCGGCTTCCCTGGTGACTGTTCACTCGGCATGACTCCATCCTCGTTTCCAAGGTCAGGAGCCTCCACATTTCCCGTTGCGATTCAATGTCGATCTGGCCGACGGTGTCAGTGAGCACCGTGTTGGTGCGCGTACCGTTACGGGAGTTGGCACCGTTTCGGCCAGCCGGGTCGTGCTTGTCATAGCCCAGGTGATCGGCCAGTTCTTCCAGCGCAGTCTCGACCACCGTCTTGGTCAACGCCCGAAGCACCCCGTCGGCCGTATCGGCGAACGACACCCCGCAGGCCTGCAACAGGCGCACCAGCTCCCGCGCGGTCGCCAGCTCATCCGGTGCGGGTGAGCTGGCCATGGACACATCATCGTGAGTATCGGCTGCAGAGGACACAGCCCTCATCGTCTCGGTCACTGTGGACCCTTCCCACCAAGCTCACGCTCGGCGTATTGGGCTATTTACACCGAATCCCGCAAACTCCCGCTGGCTCCTCTTGTCCTCTCGCTCGACGTGCCGTAGGCTCCCGACTGTGAATTTGAATTAACATTCGAGTTCGGCTTTAGCAGGGGCCGTGAAGAGGGTTTGATTGCCAGCGCGGATGGTCACGCTCCCATTTGCATTACTTCCAGGCCCGGGTCTCTACGGGTGAGTCGCGAGCTTGCTGCTTTTACCGAGAAATTGGGGAGTTATGCGGTCTGACGTAGTTGTGAAACCCGTTGGTGCGCTCGGGGGTTTCTTCGCGATGACCCTGGATACTCTGGTGGCAATGGTGCGGCCGCCCTTTGCCTGGCGAGAGTTCTTGCTGCAGGCGTGGTTCGTTGCACGGGTATCGGTCGTGCCGACCGTGATGCTGTCGATCCCGTTCACAGTGCTGTTGGTCTTCACATTCAACGTGCTGCTGGTGGAGTTCGGCGCCGCAGATTTCTCGGGCACCGGTGCTGCCCTCGGGACGGTCACCCAGATCGGTCCGATCGTGACGGTGCTGGTGGTCGCCGGCGCCGGCGCGACGGCGATGTGCGCGGACCTGGGTGCCCGCACCATCCGTGAGGAACTCGACGCGCTGAGGGTCATGGGCGTTGATCCAATAAAGACTCTCGTGGTGCCGCGCGTGCTGGCGGCCATGGTCGTCGCGCTGCTGCTGTCATCGGTCGTGGTGTTGGTTGGACTCGCTGGGGGCTTCGGGTTCTCGGTGTTTGTTCAGCACGTTACGCCGGGGGCGTTTGTCGCCGGTCTGACATTGGTGACCGGACTGTCCGACGTGATAGTCGCTCTGATCAAAGCCGCGCTATTCGGCTTGTCGGCCGGGTTGATCGCCTGCTACAAGGGCACCACCGTTCAGGGTGGGCCTGCGGGGGTCGGCAATGCGGTGAACGAAACCGTGGTGTTCTCGTTCGTAGCGCTGTTTCTTATCAACGTGGTTGCCACCGCCGTCGGCGTGAAGGCTAAATGATGACCGCTCGTGTTCCCAGCAAACGTTTTCCTAGGCTGAGCCGGATGGTGCGGGGCGTCGTCGACCGTTGGAACCAAATGGGTGGCCAGGCCCATTTCTATTTCAGTACGCTCGCGTCCACCGGTGACGCGCTGGTGCGCTACCGGGCCGAGACGGTGAGGTTGGTCGCCCAGATGGGGCTGGGGACTGGGGCCTTGGCAATCATCGGCGGCACGATCTCGATCGTCGGATTCCTCACCCTGTCAACTGGAGCGCTGGTGGCGGTGCAGGGTTACAACCAGTTCGCTGATTTCGGCGTCGAGGCGTTCACCGGCTTCGCATCGGCGTATCTGAATGTCCGGCTCATCGCGCCTCTGACCGCCGCCATAGGGTTGGCAGCCACCATCGGTGCCGGTGCAACGGCGCAGCTGGGCGCGATGCGGATCAACGAGGAGATCGACGCACTCGAGGTAATCGGTATCCGGTCGATCGCATACCTGGGTTCCAGCCGTTTGGTGGCAGGGGTGATTGTGCTGATCCCGCTGTACTGCGTAGCGGTACTGATGTCATTCTTCGCTGCGCGCTTCGGCACTACCTTCGTGTACGGCCAGTCGACCGGTGTGTACGACCACTACTTCAATACGTTCCTGAGCCCGACCGACCTCATTTGGTCGTTCTTCCTGGCGATCGCGATGGCGATCGTGGTCATGCTCGTACATACGTACTACGGATTTACAGCCGCCGGCGGGCCGGCAGGCGTTGGTGAGGCAGTGGGACGGGCGATGCGTGCGTCGTTGATCAGCGCCGCGATGGTGATCGTGTTCGTGTCGCTGGCCATCTACGGTCAGGCCGGCAACTTCCACCTGGCCGGTTAAGGAGCTCCGCTCATGGACTTTCGATCAGGGGAACGCAGCATTCACCCGGCGTGGTGGACGCTGATTCTGGTGGCTGCCATCGTGACGTTAGTGGTGGTGTGCTTGGGTTTCTTCGCGGGGTCCTTCAAGTCTTTCGAGACGGTGACGTTGGTGTCGGGCCGCTCAGGTTTGGTGATGGAGCGAGGGGCAAAAGTCAGAATGCGCGGCGTCGAGGTCGGTCGGGTGGCCTCGATCAGCGGCGGTGCCGGACCGGTACGCATGAATTTGGACCTCTTCCCCACCCAGATGCAGTTCATTCCCGCCAACGTCGAGGCCGAGATCAAAGCGACGACCGTGTTCGGCGCGAAGTACGTCGAACTGATTGCGCCCAGTGATCCGAGCGCCCAACACCTGACCGAGGGGGCGGTGCTGCGATCACGCAACGTCAGCACTGAAGTCAACACTGTGTTCCAGAGTCTCGTCGGCGTGCTGAAGCAGGTCGACGTCTCGAAGCTCAACGCGACGTTGAGCGCGCTGGCCGACGGGGTGCGCGGCCAAGGCCGGCGCATCGGAGAGGCCACCACCGCAGCCAACAGCGTGTTAACGGCGGTCAACCCGAGAATGGACACCTTGGCGCAGGATTGGCGCTCGCTGGCGGGTTTCAGCGACGCCTACCGTGCGGCCGCTCACGACATACTGGCCACAATCGATGCGGCCAGCGTGACGAGCACGACGATCACAAACCACGCCTCGGACCTGAACGCCTTGCTGCTCAACACGATCGGTTTCGCGAATGCGGGTGTCGACGTGTTGGCGCCGAACAGGGACAACCTGGTTAATGCGATCAACATCGCGGCCCCCACCACAGCTTTGCTGCTGAAGTACAACCCTGAGTACACCTGCACCCTGGTGGCCACCAGGAATCTGATCACGTCCGAGAACGGCGGGTACTACGTGTACGGCGGCGGCAACGGCCATTCGATCATTTTGGATGTGGGTTTGGACCTGGGTGACGATCTCTACAGGTACCCCGAAAACCTGCCGATCGTCGCGGCCAAGGGCGGCCCTGGCGGAAAACCAAGCTGCGGTTCGCTGCCCGACCCCAACAAGAACTACCCAGTGCGCTATCTGGTTACCAACACCGGGTGGGGTACCGGTCTCGATGTGCGGCCGAATCCAGGCGTCGGCCATCCGGGGTTGATCAACTTCTTCCCTGGCACTCAGGCGGTGCCCAAACCGCCATCCGTGCGGGGTGACGGGCCACCGGCGATCGGCCCGGTGCCCTACCCGGGAGCACCACCATACGGAGCGCCCCAGTACGGCCCGGACGGCGCGCCGCTGTATCCGGAAGTTCCGCCGGCTCCGCCCCCGTCACCCTGACCGCCCGACCAGACGCCGAGGAATGCAGCGATGAAAGAAAACCTAGCAGGAGCGACCTGGCGCCTGGCGATCTTCGTGGTCGTCTGTGCACTGGGCACCTTCGGCCTGCTGGTCGTGTTCGCGCAACTGCGATTTGGCGACGAGCAGCTCTTCAAGGCCGAGTTCACTGATGTGGGCGGGCTGGAAGAAGGTGACTTCGTGCGGATCGCGGGCGTAGAGGTCGGCAAGGTCAGCAAGATCTCCATCGAACCGAACGCACTCGTGCTAGTGGAGTTCTCGACAGCCAAGTCCGTTGTGCTGACTGATGGCACCATTGCCGCGATCCGCTGGGCCGACGTGATAGGCGGACGGTACCTTGCCCTCGAGGAGGGTGCCGGGGGTGTGAAGCGGTTGGCGCCAGGGCAGACCATCGCCACTGGGCAGACCCGGCCCGCGCTCGACCTGGATGCGCTGATCGGCGGGTTCAGACCGTTGTTCAGGGCGCTGAACCCCGACCAGGTCAACGCTCTGAGCAGTCAGCTGATCGCAGCGTTTCAGGGCGAGGGCACAACGGTGAACTCGTTTCTCGCTCATACGGCAGACGCCACCGCCACACTGGCAGACCGCGGTCAGCTGATCGGTGAGGTGATCACCAACCTGAATACGGTGCTGGGGTCACTTGCACAGCGCAGCGACCAGTTCGGCAAGGCGATCGACTCGCTCGCGCAGCTGATTCAGCTGCTCGCTGAGCGTAAGAGCGACATCAGCAGCGCGGTTGCACACACCAACGCCGCTGCGGCGGCAGTCGCAGATCTCCTAGGGGCTGCTCGACCGCCGATTCATAAGGTCGTCACCAACCTCGACCGCACGGCCGGCAACGTGGTGGCCGATCACCAATACGTCGATGATCTGCTCAAGACCCTGCCAGATTCGTACCGCATGCTTCGACGTCAGGGGCTGTACGGCGGGTTCTTCAGCTTCTACTTGTGCGAAATTCTGGTCAAGCTCAACGGCAAGGGAGGTCAACCGGTGTTCGTAAAACTGGCTGGTCAGACCTCGGGACGGTGCGCTCCTCGATGAAACCTTTCGCTGAACGCAACCCTGTGGTCACCGGTGGAATCGGCATCGCACTGACCGTGGGCCTCATCATCGCTGCCCTGCAGTACGACAAGCTGCCCTTCTTCGACCAGGGCAGGCAGTACTCGGCGTACTTCGCCGAGGCCGGGGGCCTGCGGCAGGGCGAGGCTGTGCAGGTATCGGGACTGAAGGCGGGCAAGGTTTCTGCCATCGAACTCGACGGACCCCGCGTGAGGGTCACTTTCACGGTGGACAAGAATATTCGCCTGGGCGAGCGGACCGAGGCGGCGATCAAGACCAAGAGTCTGCTCGGCGCCAAGATCCTGACCCTCACGTCGAGGGGTGACGGCCGACTGTCCGAGCCGATCCCGCTGGACCGCACCACGCCGGCCTACGAACTGCCCGACGCTCTCGGTGACCTGGCCACCACGGTCAGCGGCTTGGACACAGACCAGGTGTCGAAGTCACTGGCCACGCTGGCCCAGACGTTCTCCGATACCCCACCAGATCTCAAGCTCGCCATCGACGGGGTGGCCCGGTTCTCCCAAACCCTCAATGATCGCGACACCCAACTACGCGGCCTGCTGGCTAACGCCAATAAGGCGACCACGGTGCTCGCCGAGCGCACCGACCAGATAGTGGGCCTGATCGCCAACACCGACACACTGCTAGCCGAGTTACGAACGCAGAGCGCTGCCCTCGATCAGCTCTCCGCCAACATTTCGGCGGCCGCCGGACAGCTTTCGGGGTTCATCGCGGAGAACCGGCAATCGCTGCGGCCGGCCCTGGATAAGCTCAACGGTGTTCTCACGATCATCGACAATCGGAAAAAACAAGTGCAGCAAGCACTGAAAGAGCTCCCGGGCTATCTGCTGAGCTTGGGTGAGTGCCTTGCTTCGGGCCCGTTCTTCATGGCCTACATCGTCAACCTACTACCCGGGCAGTTCGTGCAACCATTCATTGACGCCGCTTTCTCCGATCTCGGTCTCGACCCAAACGTGTTGCCGCCCAGCAAGTTGAGCGACCCACAGACCGGGCAACGCGCCACCCCGCCGCTGCCGCTCCCGTACCCCCGCACCGGTCAGGGCGGCGAGCCACACTTGACGCTCCCTGATTCGATCACCGGAAATCCGGGCGATCACCGGTATCCGTACCGGGAGCCCTTGCCGGCGCCGCCGCCGGGCGGGCCGCCACCAGGACCTCCGAATGAGTCGACGCCCGGCCCGGTGTGGACGCCGCCCGCGCCGAAGACGGTCGTCAGCCAAGCTCCGGCAGAGGAGCCGGCACCGTGACCCGCAAGAGCCGAGCCATCCTCGCAGTCGGGCTGTTGCTCATCCTGGTCGCCGCCGTCGCTGTTGTCGTCCGTCCGTTATGGGGTGTGGCGAATCGGACGCATATGGTTGCCTACTTCGACAACAGCAACGGCATCTTCGTCGGGGACGAGGTGCGCATCCTCGGCGTCCCGGTAGGCGAGATCGACCGGATCGAACCTCAGCCGCAGCGCGCGAAGATCTCGTTCTGGATCAACGGCACGTACAAAGTTCCCGCTGACGCGAAGGCGGTGATTCTTGCCCCACGCCTAGTCACCGCGCGTGCGATCCAGTTGACGCCTGTTTACACCAGCGGACCCGCGATGAGTGACGGTGCCGTAATCCCCCAGAACCGCACCGCCGTGCCGGTGGAGTGGGACGAACTGCGCGACCAGCTCGAGAAGCTGACAAAGGCCCTACAACCCACCCAACCCGGTGGAGTCAGCACGCTAGGTGCATTCGTCAACACGGCTGCGGCCAATCTCCGTGGTCAGGGGGCCAAAATCCGCGAGACAGTCATCAAAATCTCGCAAGCCTTCGCCATACTCGGAGACCACAGCAACGACATCTTTTCGACCGTCAAGAACCTAAATGCGCTTGTGTCCGCTCTGCAATCGAGCAGCGATTTGTTGGCCCAGTTGAATGTAAACCTCGCCGCGGTAACCGCCACGCTGGCTAACGACCCTGATGAGGTGGGGCGCGCCGTCCAGAATCTCAACACCGCTGCTCGCGATGTCACGGATTTCGTTGCCGACAACCGGGAGGCCATCGGCACCACCTCTGACAAGCTCGCATCAGTGTCCCAGACCCTGGTCGACTCCCTCGGCGACATCAAAGAACTCCTGCACACTGCGCCGAATACGATCCAGAATCTCAACAACATCTACCAGCCCGCGCAGGGGACTCTCTCGGGCGCCCTGGCGATCAACAATTTCGCTAATCCGATCCAGTTCCTCTGCTCGGCCGTTGAGGCCGCCTCACGTGAGAACGGGGAGCAGTCGGCGAAGCTGTGCGCGCAGTATCTGGCGCCGATCTTGAAGAACCGGCAGTACAACTTCCCGCCGATCGGAGAGAACCTCTTCGACGGAACAACGGCCCGCCCCAACGAAGTGACGTATAGCGAGGACTGGATGCGACCCGACTATGTGCCACCGCGGCCCGCTCCGGCGCCGGAGGCAGCGCCCCCGGTAGGCCCGCTGCCCGCCGAAGTTCCGCTGCCGCCCGGTCAGGAGTCTTTGCCTTCATCCGCTCCCACGGCTGTGCCCACTAACCCGGCCGCCGGTCTGCCCGGCCTGATGTTGCCGCCGGGGGGAGGATTGTGACGGCGATGCGTCTACCCGCGATCCTGCTGGCTCTTGCGCTGGCGGCTGTGCTATCGAGCTGCGGCTGGCAGGGCCTGAATTCGCTGCCGATGCCGGGCACCGAGGGGGGCGGACTCGGCTCGTACGTAGTTCAGGCAGAGCTCGCGGACGTGACGACGATTCAGCCGAACTCCCGTGTTCGGGTCGGCGATGTCAACGTAGGCACTGTCACGAAGGTCGAGCTGCAGGGCTGGCACGCCCTGATCACGATGCGACTCAATGGTGACGTGACCCTGCCCGCGAATGCGATGGCCACCATCGGGCAGACGAGTCTGCTGGGCTCGACGCACGTCGAGCTGGCCGCGCCGACAGATGCCGCCCCGCAGGGCCGGATGCACAACGGATCGCTGATCCCGCTTTCGTCGAGCGCGACCTACCCCACCACCGAGCAGACGCTGGCGGCCGTTTCGTTGTTGCTCAACGGCGGCGGCATCGGCAGAATTGAAGAGATCACCCAGGCGTTCAGCACGGCCTTCGCCGGCCGCGAGAAGGACCTGCGCAGCCTGGTCGAGCAACTCGACCGGTTCGCGACGCAGGTAAACGCCCAGAAGAACGATATCGTCACGGCCACTGAGAGCCTCAACCGCCTCACCGGCCAGTTCGCCGAGCAGAAGCCGGTCATGGACCGCGCCCTCGTGACGATCCCCGATGCGCTGGCGGTGCTCAACGAACAGCGCCCGAATCTTGCCGACGCACTCGATGCGTTTGGCAAATTCAGCGCAGTGACCACCGACACCGTCAATAACACCAAAGAGAATTTGGTCAAAGAACTCAACGACATCGGCCCGGTGTTGGAGTCCCTGGCCAACGCCGGCTCCGCACTGACGCGATCATTCAGCTTCTTCCTCGCCCCCCCGTGGGCCAAGGAAACGCTCCAGAAGTGGTGGCGAGGTGATTTCGCCAACTTGACGGCGGTTATCGACCTCACTCTCAGCCGCCTCGATTCATCGCTGTTCACCGGCACCCGGTTCGAGTGCCAGCTAACCCAACTCGAGCTGCAGTGGGGCCGCACCATCGGCCAGAAGCCAAGCCCGTGCACTGCTGCCAATCCGCTGGTAGCGCCCTACCGAACCGACCAGGGGCCGTGACATGCGACTGAACAGACGTGTCAAGCTTCAGCTTGCAATCTTCATGGTGGTGGCCCTGGTCGCCGGTGCTGTCATGATCTTCGGATTCGTCCGGCTGCCGGCAACACTGTTTGGTGTAGGCGAGTACACGGTGACCGTTGAACTGCCGCGCGCGGGTGGCATCTATGGCGGTGCCAACGTCTCGTACCGCGGTACGGAAGTGGGCCGCGTTACCGCGGTGCATCTCACAGACAAGGGTGTTGCGGCGGTCTTGTCGCTTCGATCCGACGTCGCGATCCCCTCGGATCTCGACGCGGACGTGCACAGCGTGTCGGCGGTCGGAGAGCAGTTTATCGCGCTGTCTCCACGCAACGGCACCTCACCGCCCCTGAAGAACGGCGACACCGTCGTCCTAGACCGCAGCACCGTCCCGCCCGACATCAATGAGCTTGTCGATGCCACCAACCGGGGCCTGCAGGCTATTCCGCGCGACAACCTCAAGACCGTCGTCGATGAGTCCTACACTGCTGTTGGAGGCTTGGGACCGGAGATTTCACGGATCGTGCGCGGTTCCACCGCACTCGCCATCGACGCCAACGCCCAGCTGGATTCGCTCACCTCGTTGATCGACCAGGCCCAGCCAGTTTTAGATTCCCAAGCTGGCACCGCCGACGCAATTCAGGCATGGTCCGCGCACTTGGCCGAGATAACCGCTCAGTTGCGGAACCGTGACGGGGACGTCGCCGGGTTGTTGACAACGGGTCCTTCGGCCACCGACCAAGCTCGCCAGTTATTCAAGCGGGTGCGGCCGACCGTGCCGATCTTGTTGGCGAATCTGGTGGGCTTGGGGAAGGTGGCGGTGCTCTACCAAGCCGATATCGAACAGCTCTTAGTCACTGTGCCGATGACTGTCCAGAACTTTTACTCTGTCACCGTCGCCAACCACAACACCAAACAGGCGTACCGGGGTGCTACCCTGGACTTCAATCTCAACATCAACCTACCGCCGCCCTGCACAACCGGTTATTTGCCTGCGCAGCAGCGACGCTCGCCCGCACTTGAGGACTACCCGGACCCGCCGCGAGGCGCGTTGTACTGTCGTATTCCGCAGGACTCACCAATGGCGGTCCGCGGCGCGCGCAACATCCCGTGCGAGACGAAGCCCGGTAAGCGAGCTCCGACCGCGTGGATGTGCGAGAGCGACGAGCAGTATGTGCCGCTCAACGATGGGAACAACTGGAAGGGCGACCCGAACGCCACCCTGACCGGCCAGGGCATTCCGCAGTTCCCTGCAGGCGCACCGCCGGTGCCTGACGCGCCGCCATCGACACCGCCGCCGCTGTCGGTTGTCGAATACGACCCTGGCACGGGAAACTTCACCGGTCCTGACGGTAAGGTCTACTCGGCAATCAGCGTCAGCCAGACTGTGAAGCCGGCGAACGACTGGAAGGCGATGCTGTTGCCGCCACAGAGCAGGTGACAGCAGAGGGCCCGCTGGCCGCGAATCGCGGAGAACCGGACTGCCCAGAACCGGCGGATCAGGGTGTGGTTGGCCACTTGCCGGTGAACTCGGCGAAAAGCACGCTGGTCCTCTGCAGCTGATGCCCACGATGATGTGTCCATGGCCAGCGCACCCTGATGGGCTGGCGACCGCGCGGGAGCTGGTTGTAGCCTTCCGGGGTGATGGGACCACTGGTTTGCCATTCGCATGGGTTGTTCCGATTTCAGGCCGTGTGTTGGTGGTGACCGATGCGAGGGTTGCCGGTCAATCCCGACGAAGTCGGAGGGACCGGCTTTGACTTTCCGGGTTTCTGGCGTTGCCAGTAGGACTCGCCTTCCACGACGAGTTCGTAGGCTGCTGATTGCAGGTGTCAACGACGGACGGATGTCGTCCGTTACGCAATTCCCCGGCCTGCCGTCACGGAATTCCTCCAGGGTGTCGGCGGCAACTGAATACCGATCAGAGCGCGGCAACTGAATTTTGACCAGCTTCCTGGAGACCCTTGGCTTGGGCGAGCCAGGGAGGAAGCGGGTGTTGAGCGTGGAGGACTGGGCAGAGATCCGGCGGTTGCGCCGGTCGGAGCAGTTGTCGATTTCAGAGGTCGCGCGTGTGATGGGTGTGTCGCGCAATACCGTCAAGGCCGCATTGGCCAGTGACCAGCCGCCGAAGTATCAGCGGGTGCCGGCAGGGTCCGTGGCCGATGAGGCCGAGCCGCGGATCCGGGAGCTGCTCGCGGCGTATCCGAGAATGCCGGCGACGGTGATCGCGCAGCGGATCGGTTGGCAGTACTCGATCCGCACGCTCAGTGAGCGAGTGCGTGAGCTGCGGCCGTTGTACGTGCCGCCGGATCCGGCGTCGCGCACGACCTACCAGGCTGGGGATATCGCCCAGTGCGACTTGTGGTTTCCCGATGTACAGGTGCCCGTCGGTTGCGGCCAATCGCGCACAGCCACGGCGCTGCCGGTGATGACGATGGTGTGCGGATACTCGCGGTGGGCGTCGGCTTGGTTGATTCCCACCCGCACCGCCGAAGATCTGTATGCCGTTTGGTGGCAGCATGTTTCGACTCTGGGTGCGGTGCCGCGTGTGTTCGTGTGGGACGGCGAGGGTGCCGTCGGGCGGTGGCGGGCCCGGGCGCCGGAACTGACTGCGTCGTGTCAGGCATTTCGTGGGACGGTGGCCGCCAAGGTAGTGATCTGCAAGCCCGGTGACCCTGAAGCCAAGGGTTTGGTCGAACGCTTCCATGACTGACTACCTGGAGCGGGCGTTTCTGCCCGGGCGGGTGTTCGTCTCACCGGCGGATTTCAACACCCAACTGACCGACTGGCTGCAGATCGCTAATCGTCGTCAGCACCGGGCGCTGGGGTGTCGACCTGCCGATCGCATCGAAGCCGATAAGGCCGCCATGCTGGCACTACCTCCGGTCGCGCCGATCACCGGATGGCGGTCCCATGCCCGCTTACCGCGCGATCACTATGTGCGCCTCGACGCTAACGACTATTCGGTGCACCCCCCTCGCGGTCGAGCGGCGCATCGAGGTCGTTGCCGACTTGGCGCACGTTCGGGTGTGGTCTGATGGCGCTTCACCGTCGGTCGAGCACGTACTCACGGAAGCGTTGTCGGAGTTCGGCCTTCATTACCTTGGCCATCGCATTCTTCGGCAGCTCGTCCACGACAACAACGTGGCGTGGGCACTTGTAATCGGCGAGGTGCTGCCGGCAGAACTGGTTGACCCTTTCGGCGCTGAGATCAGCTTCGCCACCGAACCCGGGCTGGGGCACAACGACCGCAAGAACATCCTCCCCCAGGTCGGGATGTGGCACCGCAATGACGGCGGCTTCCAGGACTTCGGGCATCTCAAGCAGCACGCGCTCGACCTCGATGGCGAAGATGTTGTAGCCGCCGCGTAAGACCATGTCCTTCTTGCGGTCGGTCAGATAGACGTAGCCGTCCTCAGCGACATAACCGACGTCACCGGTGTGCAGCACGTTGCCGCGCCAGAGCTCAGTGGTGGTCTGCTCACCCTTGTAGTAGCTGCGCCGCGGGGTTTCCGACTTGAAGCAGATCTCGCCCACCTCACCCTGCGGGAGCGGGTTGCCATCATCGTCGACCACAACGACCTCGCAACCCAGAGGTCGGCCGACGGAACCCGGCCGGGCAAGTATGTCTTGCGGGTCGGGGCCGAGCATGCAGGCCGCGCCAGCACCTGCCTCAGTGAGGCTATAGCCGTTCAGCATCTTCACCGTCGGCCAGATCTCCAACATCTTGCGCACCGTGTCAGGTTGAATCGGTGCCGCTCCGAAGAAGACGAACTGAAGCGAGCTGTAGTCGTGATCCTTCACCTTGGGGTGCTTCATAGCCAAGTTCAGCATGGTCGGCACCCCCATGATCGACGTCGCTCGGTGTTTTTCGATCGAAGCGAGCAACTGTTCCGGATCGAAGCGGGGCAACACGATCTGCGTGATGCCTGCACGAACGCTGAGGAGCATCAGCCCGTGGCAGCCCGTAAAGCCAAACAGGGGAACGGCGTGCAGCAAGCTGTCGCCGAATAGCGCGCCAAGAAGCGCACTGAGATTCGCCTGTCCGGGGTCATCTGCGAGATTGCCCTCGGGCACCAACACGCCCTTCGGCATCCCCGTCGTACCGGATGTGTAGAGGAGGTCTGCCGGGTCATCGGCCCCGGGGGGAGGGTCGAGGGCAGGCACGTCCGTCGACCCCTCACCCGTCACGTCGCCGAGGGACTGCAGGCCGTCCAGCGCTTCGCCGCCCGTCACGAAGAAGTGTTGGAGCTTGAAGCGCCCCGGACGACCGCCGATCTCGACCTCTCGCCCTGCGGCGAGTGGAACTAGGACGTCACGGTGGACGGGTCCGCTGATCACCGCCACGGCGTCGCTGTGCTCGAGCACATACAGTTTCTCCGGCGCCGCCCACCTGGTATTGAGCGGCACCGGCACGGCACCCAGTTTGTGAATTCCCCAGTACACGGCGTTGAAATGCATGGCCTGGTCGTTCGCGAGAAGCATGGCCACTTTCTGACCACGGCTAACACCGACGGCGTGCAATCGGTGGGCGACCCGACTGCTGGCGAGATCGAGACCTCGGAAGGTCAATTCGCCGTCATCGGCGATGACAGCGGGCTTGTCCGGTTGGTGCTCTGCGGCCCGGCTCAGCAAATCGATCACTGCCATGAGGTAGCCCCTTCTCGTCGTGCGTTCATCGTCAGCCGAGCGCCTTCATTACGAAGCCGATCTCGTCATTAGCCTGCGTCGGAGTGATGTAGCCGTCTCGGTCGCAGATCGCCTCGAGGTTGTCGTGGACTGCTTCGATATCGAGCGTCGGAGTTGCGAACCCCTTCGTCACACCGATGAATATCTCCGCCACACGCCCGCCCCCAACGGAGAAGATCCTCGACGTGAGATCACACGACTCATGGCATAGATAAGCCACAACCGGCGCGACAAGTGCAGGATCGAGCTTCTCGGCGACCGGCCCGAGAAGCTCCTCGGTCATCCGCGTGCGCGCCATCGGTGCGATCGCGTTGACCTTGATGTTGTACTTCGCGCCCTCCTGTGCCAGCACACGCGTGAAGCCGACGATGCCCATTTTCGCGGCCCCGTAGTTTGCCTGACCGAAATTGCCGAAGATACCGGCGGCCGACGAGGTGTTGACGATCCTCCCGTAGCCTTGATCACGCATTCTCTTGAACGCGGGTTGCGTCACCCATATGGTGCCGTAGAGGTGGACGTCTATCACCGGGTCGAGCAACTCGGGCGTCAGATGATGGAATGACTTGTCTCGCAAGATGCCGGCGTTGTTGACGAGAATATCGACTCGCCCGAAGGCGTCGATCGCAGTCTGTACGATTGCCACCCCGCCTTCCTGGGTCGCCACGCTGTGACCGTCTGCGACCGCGACACCGCCGGCCGCTTCGATCTCCTCCACGACGGCCTCCGCGGGGGTCAAGTCGGCACCCTCACCGGCGACGCTGCCGCCGACATCGTTCACGACGATGCGCGCGCCGCGTGATGCCAGCAACATCGCATGCTCCTTACCGACGCCGTTTCCAGCCCCGGTGACGATGGCGACCTTCCCGTCGTAGCTAAACCCATCCATGCCAATTCCTTTCATTCCGTTGCCCCGCGGGGCGGCTTCTCTAACGTCGTCGAACAACGACGGCACCACCATGCGAGTGGTCTCGATCCGACCGAACGCCCGTATACCCTCGCGGCTACCTGAGCTATCGAACGCGAGCCACAATCCAGTGGGAACCGCGCTGAGCGGATTGCCGCAACGGCTCCATCTGCGCTCCCGTCCTCGCTGCGGAGCCCGCGATTTCAGTCGCAAACATGGTGTGGCCCTCCAACTCGACGGTCTGCACTACCGAGCCGCCGGCTACGCGGTGGACTGCAGAATGTGGATTACGCAGACCGCGCCAGCACCCATCATGTGAGCGAGCCCGGTGCGGGCTCGCTCGACCTGCAGCGGTCCCGCCTCGGCCCGTAGCTGTCGCGTCACATCCCAGATCTGAGCCAGGCCGGTCGGGCCACCGGGGTGGCCGCGACCGATTAGCCCGCCGTCGGTCGAGAACGGGATCCGACCACCCAAACTCGTCGCACCCTCGGCGACGAGTTTGTCCCCCTCCCCTGCCTCACACACACCCAGAAGCTCGTAGTACATCAGTTCCTCGATCGGAAACGCGTCGTGCACGTGGGCGAGGTCAAGGTCGGCCGGCCCCAAACCGGCCTCCTCATAGGCGGCCGCAGCCGTGGTCCGGGTGAGTTCACCCGGACCGACGACCGCGCCCATGAAGATGTGGCCGTCGACGTACTGCTCGGACTGCTGCTGACTGGCGACCACCCGAATCAGGGGACGCGAACCGGCCAGTCGCTCTGCCACCTCTCGGGTTGCGACGATGGCGGCCGCAGCTCCTGAGCCAGCGGCGCAGGCCATCTTCGAGGTGTGTGGGTAGGAGATCATGCGTGAAGCGAGAATCTCTTCCACGGTGACCTCATGATCAGCCCGCCGCTGCGCAAATGGATTGAGGCGAGCGTGATTCCAGTTCTTTGCGGCGATGGCGGCATAGGTCTCGACCGTCGTACCCACGTCGTACATCCGCCGCGTCGCCCACATGGCGAAGAACGCGGCCGGAAGAATCACTTGGCCAATACCCGGCTTGTCGCCCCCGATAGCCGGCGCAGCTCGGTTGAGGTCGTCGAAACCCAGCGCCATCGCAACATCGACGCTACCCCCCGCCACCACCTGGACCGCCTCGTGGAAGGCGCACGATCCGGTCGCCGAAGCATTCTCCACGTGGGAGATGGGGACGCCGGTGAGACCGAGATCCTTGGCAAGTGTGACACCAGTGAGCAGACCGGCGCTGATGTACCCGTTGTACAGATATCCCACGGCGTCGAAGCCGATACCCGCATCGTCGAGCGCGTTCACCGCCGCCTCAAAACCCAGGTCAGCGGCATCGGCGTCTGGCTGGCCGAACGGCACCATCCCGACGCCTATCACATAAACATCGCGAGCCATCACCGGGATGCCTCCTGTCCCGCAGGGCCGAACCGGAACGAACACAACTCGGTGCCATCGGCTTCGGTGACAAGGGGATACACCTCGAGTTGCATGGGCATCCCGATCTCCCAGTCACCCATTCCGCCCCGCAGGATGGACTGCACACGGACGCCTTCAGGCAGTTCTATCTGGCCGACACCGTGGCCGTCACCGGTGGAGCTGAAACGCGTTTTCCCCATCCACGCCGACTCTACGAAGGTCCAGGCGTACAGCTCACCGGTTGGCGACAGCAGGACATCCTCCACAGCCCCTGCCGTCAGCGGACAGCGGCGCCGACGTGGAAAGAAGTACTTGTCTGCGGTTTGGCTGTAGGAACCAATCAACCGCGGCTGTTCGCGGCCGTCGGGCATCGTGAAGTAACCGTCTTCGAATGGTCGACGCATCGTGTGGGGTCTCCGGTCGTGTGGGATTGAGGTTGGACAATTCATTTGTCTCATTTGTCGTGGCGAATGCTGGACGACCCCTCGCCTTGCGGCGTTCCGAAGGATCGATCGCCTTAACTATTGCTTCGCGTGCAGTGGCTATACATTGGAATCGCGTTGTTTGGTCATCCCTGAGTGTGTTGGCGTGGTCAGTAAGTGCGCCGAAGACGGTTGCCACTCGAGGGAGGACCGATGAGGCACGGCAGAAGCGGCGAAAATCAGCAATTCCGCACCGGATCAGCTACAGCGGGCTTCGACGCCGAAGGTGAGATTGCCGTTGCCACAACACCTTTGAAGTCACGGCGGTGTCTTATGTTGTTGTCCCTGCGCCATGGGGAAGGGTACCCGCGCTCGTTTCTCCGTAAGCTCCCCGGCCGGGCCGAACGTCGAATATTCGGTCCGCGGTACATCCGACAGCGATCGACTCACCTCCCCACTCTCAAAGTCATCTCCGCAGCGCCCAGGTTGAGCCGAAGTTATTGCTCGTTAACATACTATCAAAATAGTTCCGTGAAGGCATAGTGCGAGGTTGCCCCCGGATGGTGGACACGGGGTCAGGCGGCTTGTGCCGTCTGATGATGGCGGTGCTCGAAGTCGACTGGGCTGATCATGCCGATCTTGGAGTGCCTTCGTCGGCGGTTTTAGATCCGTTCGATCCAGTCGCCGACTGCGAGCCTGGCAGCGTGCTTGGTGGGCCAGGTGTATCGGTGGTAGAATTCCAATTTCACTGTGCTCCAGAAGGATTCAGCCTGGGCATTGTCCCAGGGTGTACTGATTGGGCTCAACCGGTGGACGCAACACTCAAGGTCAGGAGGGTGTTGGTGGGACGTCCATCAGATTGGATGCGCGAGGTTACCGGGCGAGCACCGATGAGGTCGCCGGGAGCACCGAGTCATCCACGGTCCAAGGAACGAGAGTTTTGGGACCAGATCGCCACAGGCCAGCTCCCCCGGGAAGCAGCTGACGCTGTCGGCGTGGAAGATGACCTGTGCGGGCAACGCCCCACGCAGCGCCACTGCCATCGAGAGTGCGGACTCCACCAGATCGGTGCGCATGTGGCCCTCGACTGCCCAATCCAGGACCCGCCGCGAGCACCCGTCCTCGAACCGCGCACAGGTACAGCCAGGCCGCGCCGGTGGGCAAGTACGTGATGTCCGAGGTCCAGACCTTGTTGAGCTCACCGCGGTCGAATCGACGGTTGACCAGGTCTTTGGGGCGGTGTGCGTCGAGGTCGACCACGGTGGTCACCGAGGTGAACTTCCGCGGGCTGATCCCGGCCAGGCGTTGGCGGCGCATCGAGGCCGCCACCGTCTTGCAGAAGATCACCTCCCCGTCTTCACGCAGATCGGCCAGGATGTGCGGTGCGCCGTACACCTGATCGGAGGCGTCGTGGAAACCCTTGACCTTGACGTCGATCGCCTCACGGCGCTGCTGGTCCGGCGTGGGCCCCGCCGCACGGGCTGTGCGCCACTTGTAGAAGCCCGACCGGGACACCTCCAACAGTCCAGTCATCCGCACGATCGTGAAGTTGGCCTTCTCCGCTTCGATGATCCGGTACATTTCTACCGGTTCTGTTCGGAGGCGAAGAAGGCTGCGGCTTTTTCAAAAGCGCACGGTCCAAACGCAATTCGGCGTTCTCCGTGCGCAACCGTTCTCACTCTTTGCGTTCATCATCGTCGAGCACCTCGGGATTACCGGATGCCGACGCCGATGTTGTCCACGGGGGTGGGGTCGGCCGGGTGGCGTTTCTGCGCATTGGCGACAGACGTTATCCGTGACTAACATCACGACGCGAATCCGCGGCTTCCGAATGGTCTGCTTGATAGCCTGCCCCAATGAGTACTCCGATGGGGCCCGATGACGACGAGCCGCTGTTCAGCCTCGAGTTCGGGAAGCTCCTTTGCGCGGGCTGCCGTGCGATGAACCGTTGTCGATTCGGCATGCGTTTGCACCGCGTCGCCGAGTGCGACGCGGTTGAAGGTACGGCGTGGTTCGCGCCAGACCACGAGGGAGCCGGGGGCGTCGTGCATGGCGGGTCAGTGATGGGCGCACTGGATGAGGCATGCGGCGCGGTGCCGATCGCTGCGGCGGTTTTGGCGGTTACCGCCGAAATGGAGGTCAAGTTCCGGCGCCCGGTTCCCCTGGAGCGTGAACTGCGTATCCACGCCTGGCCAGAATCGCGCGATGAACGCGGCCACTGGATTGTTCGTGCCGAGATTCTACTGCCCGAGACAGACACGTTGCTGTGCCACGCGCGGGCACGCTTCGTCGAACGGGACCCCGTCGAGCACTATGGTCGATTCCGGCGGTGGCTCAATGGTGAGCCCGGCCCATCTGGCGGCGAGCAGGCTGTCGTTCCTGTCACGAATCCCATGTGAACGCACCTCATGGTGCGGGAAGCTGTCGGACATGGCGCGGCGGTCGCGGGAAAGCACGTCGCCCAGCGAGATCTGCCATTCGTACCCGGATCGCAGTTCACTGCCGTCCACTACGGCGAGCGCATCGCCGTAGTCGCTGAGGTACCCTAGTGGTGTGTCACACAAATAGCTAGCTATATGTTCGGTATTCTCGATGAATGAGTGGATCCCCTGCGGCGGCGTTGTCGATGACGCCGGGCGAGCGCGAGACATTGGAGAGGCTGCAGAGGTCGCGGACGGCGCCGCATCAGCAGGTGCTGCGTGCGAGAGTGCTGTTGATGGCCGCTGATGGCGAACCCAACATCCGGATTGCCGAGGACGTCGGAGTGACGCCGGTGACGGTGCGGGCCTGGCGTCAGCGTTTCGGTGAGGACGGGCTTGCCGGGTTGGACAAGATCCGTGCGGGTCGGGGCCGCAAGCCCTCGATTTCTGAGGAGACGATCGCCGAGATCGTGCGGTTGACCACCACGACGACTCCAGAAGGTGCCACGCATTGGTCGTGTCGCACGATGGCCAAGAAGGTGGGAGTCAGTTCGGCGACGGTGCAACGTATTTGGTCGGATCTGGGATTGGCACCGCATCGGGTGGACACCTTCAAGGTGTCCACCGATCCGAAGTTCGAGGACAAATTGATCGACGTGGTCGGTCTGTATTTGAGCCCCCCAGACAGGGCGATCGTGTTGTGCATGGATGCGAAGTCCCAGATCCAGGCCTTGGACCGCACTCAGGCGTCGCTGCCGATGGTGACCGGCCGGGCGGGCACCATGACCCATGACTACAAGCGCAACGGCACCACCACCTTGTTCGCCGCCCTGGATGTGCTCACCGGCTCGGTGATCGGTCAATGCCTGCCCCGGCATCGCAGCACCGAGTTCCTCAAGTTCCTCAACACCATCGACCGCGAAGTCCCCAACGGCCTGCAGGTCCATTTGATCCTGGACAACTACAGCACCCACAAACACGCCGAAGTCGAGCGTTGGCTCAACCGGCACAAGCGTTTTCATCTGCACTTCGCGCCGACCTCGTCGTCGTGGCTCAACCAGGTCGAGCGTTGGTTTCGCGATCTGACGGATAAGAACCTGCGCCGCGGGATCTTCGCCAGCGTGCCCGATCTGATCGCCAGCATCGAGGCATACCTCAACGCCCACAACGCCGATCCCAAACCCTACGTGTGGACAGCCACCGCCGAATCCATCTGAACCGTCCTGGGTCTGGTGGAGTCCGTGATCGCACCAGGAGGATGTTGTCGTGGCTGCACAGAGGAAGTTCGACCCAGAGACACGCGAGCGGGCGGTACGGATGTATCAGGACCGGATCACGCAGGGTGGTGATTCCAAGCGGGGGGCTCGTCGGTACGTCGGGGAGATTCTCGGGATCAACGAGGCTACATTGCGCAACTGGGTCGAAGATCGCTATGGCACCGGCACGTCGACACCGGCAGGTAACGACCAGGACTCGGGGCTGAGCTCATCGCGTTGCGCAGGGAGAACGCTGAATTACGCAGGGCCAATGAGATTTTGAAGACAGCGACAGCGTTTTTCGCGGCGGCGGAGGTCGACCGCCGACTTCGGTGATCGTCGACTACATCGACGCTCACCGCGACCAGTTCGGGGTCGACCCGATCGTCGCCGTGCTCGCCGAGCACGGCCTGCCGATCGCCCCGTCTACGTACTACGCGGCCAAAGCCCGCGGCCCGGTCAGCGACGCCACCTGGGCCGAAGCACATGCCGCCAACACCGTGCACCGGCTCTATGTGGCCAACCGGCGGCTCTACGGGGTCCGCAAGATGTGGCATGCGATGAAACATGCTGGCCACGAGATAGGTCGGGACCAGGTGGCCCGGTTGATGCGGATCTGCGGCATCACCGGCGTCGTGCGCGGCAAGCGGTGCACCATCACCACCACCGCAGACCCAGTGGCTGCGCGGCACCCCGATCTGATCGACCGTCAGTGGGGTGCACCGACCCGGCCCGATCAATGGTGGGTCGCTGACTTCACCTACGTGTGGACCCTGCAGGGATTCGTCTATACCGCCTTCTGTGTCGATGTGTACTCGCGGCGAATTCTGGGATGGCGGGTCATGTCGACCAAGGCCACCCCGTTAGTGACCAGCGTCCTAGAACAAGCCTTGTTCACCCGCAGGAGGACTGATTTCCACTTCACCACAACGGGTTTGGTGCATCACTCCGATGCCGGAAGCCCAATACACCTCGCTGGCGTTCACCGACGCTTTGGTGGAGTCGGGTATCGCCGGCTCCATCGGTTCGGTCGGCGATGCCCTCGACAACGCGTTGATGGAATCAGGGATCGGGCTGTACAAGACCGAACTGATCGGGCGGGACGAATCGTGGACCGGGCGGGCCGAGGTCGAACGGGAAACGGCCACCTGGGTGCATTGGTACAACACCACCCGGCTGCACTCCTCGCTGGACTATCTCTCACCGACCGACTACGAGAACCGCTACCGTGACACCGTCACCGCCATACCCGAGGTGGCCTAACCAAAGGTCTCCATCCAGACCAGGACGGTTCAGATGGATTCGGTGCGGGACTTGGCCAACCCCGGTCCGGTGAGAGTGGCCGCGGCGCGGGTGAGGTTGAACGCCATGACGGCCAGCACCAGCCAGGCGGCGTTGGCGTTGAGGCGTGCCGAGGGCAGATGAGCCAGCGCGGAGTCTTTGAGGTCGGCGTGGACCTGCTCGATGATGGCGTGGCCGCGGTGGATCTTGTCGGCGGTGACGGTATCGGCGTCGGTGGTGGTGAAAAACGCGTGGAAGCGCCACACGTCAAACAGGGTGGCCTGCCCGTTGTCGCTGGTCCGGTTGAGGTCGGGGATACGGCGCACCACCAGCCGGCCCGCGACCTGCTCGGCGGCGGTGCGGGAGCTAAACGCGGTGAACCCGATCTCGGCGACCTCGGCCCGGGAGATCCACCGCTGGGTGGTTTCGTCGTAGACGGCGTCGGTGTATTCGATCGCAGTCCAGGCGTCCTCGCCGATCTCGGCGATAGCGGCCTTGACTTTGGGGTCCAGGCGCACGGTGACCGACACATCGGCACCGCCGCGCAGCGCCGCGGCCACGCTGGGATAACCGTAGAACGCCGAATCCATCCGCACCAGCGGCTTGCCCGTGGCCTGCGGTGAGCGCAGCCGTGTGACGGTGGCCAGGGTGTCGCCGATGATCCGGGCCGCCCCACGCGCCGACCCGCACGCACCTTTGCGCAGGCGTTGGCCGGCGATCACCGGTGCGCCCTGTTCGGTGGTGACGGTGGCGATCAACGCATTCAATCCCCGCACGCCCGAGTAACCGTAACCGGATCCTTGCTTGCCGTAGCCATGCACTTCGACGATGGTGTCGTCGAGATCGACCAGGACCGGGCCGTCGATCCCGGCCAGCAGCGGCGCGTGGGCGGGCAGTCGCCCCAGCAGTCGGGTGGCCACGGCGTCGAGTTGACGGACTTGGCCGAAGGTGAATTCCCGCAGAAACGACCCCAACGTCGAGGGCGCATACGGGCGGTCGAAGACGGTGCGCATCGCGCCATGCCGTAACAGGGCCATGTCATCGATGCTGTCGGCCCCGGCGACCATCCCCGCAACCAGGGCGCTCACCTTCGCCCCGGCATTGGCGCCCTTGTCGGTCGGCACGCTCAGATGCTCATCAGCCAGCGCAGCCAACCCGCATCTGTGGGCCAGGGCGGCCATCGGGACCAGCCCGGCGCACGACACCAGATTCGGGTCATCGAAGACCGCCGCCGCCACGGGCCGGATGTGAGACAGTTGCATCTACGAGATGCCCCTTCGTAGTGGTCGAATTTGATCCTAGAGAAATCTCATTCTTCCACCACGACAGGGCATTTCGGCGTTACAACCCACCTCAGGCCGCTATCCAATCGGTGTATCCAGGCTAAGGGGTCTTGAGGGTTCGGTTGACTCCTGATATCTGAGGATTGTGGGGTTCTCGGTAGAAGGGTGCCGATCATGGCGAAGGCGTATCGGGAGGAGTTCCGGGACGATGTGGAAGCGGAATTACTGCCTCGATCGGAATGAACCACTGTCGCAACGGGATTGCGAGGAATAATGGCCATATGGAGCCGCGTTGACCGCCAACTGCGACTTCATCGGGAATCGATCGAGTAACGGAATATACGATTAGAAAACACGCCGTTTACCGCACAGGCGTAGCTTGTCCGTGGTCGTAACGTGTTATGTGATATCGCTGAGTCACAACTGATTTGGCCGATCGGCGATGAACACACGGTGCACGAGATCGTCATGAACGGGCGGCCCACTTTTGTCGGCACGGCTGGCTTCTCACCAAACATGCGGAAATTCTGTCGCGTGAGCGCAGCCGCCAAAAGCGCCGCAGCCTTTCTCGGCCAGACCGTCAGGGATGAAGCGGTACACGAACCCGGGATCATCAAGATGGACATCAGGGCAGCGTTGGTCAGGGGGACTGCCCCGAGTTCAGTTGACTCGCGGGGTGTGAATTTTCAGGCCGCAGTTGCGACTGGTGTGTGGAGCAGTTCGAACTCTATCGGCGTGAGTCTGCCGAGTGCGCGTTGTCGGCGTCGGCGGTGGTAGGTCCGCTCGATCCACGACACGATCGCCAGGCGTAATTCGGTGCGAGTGGCCCAGCATTTCCGGTCGGGCACGTTGCGTTGCAGCAGGGCGAAGAACGACTCCATCGCGGCATTGTCACCGCATGCACCGACACGGCCCATCGATCCGTGTAATCCGTTGTGCGACAGCGCTTGAACAAATCTCCGGGACCGGAATTGATTCGATTCAGGGGTCTAGTGCAACAGCTCCTATCTGGGGAGTTGTTGCATGCGTCCTGGCCCTCTGCCTTCGGTAGTGCGCCTGTTCTGGTCTCATGTCAGTTCTGAGCTGTCGATCGATGCGGCTGCGGTCGCTGCCGGCGTGTCGCCGGGCACTGGATGGCAGTGGTTTGTCAACGCTGGCGGGGTGAAACCCAAGATCGATTCGGCGCCAAGGAAGTACACTCGGCTGACTTTCGCCGAGCGTGAGCAGATCGGGCTGGCGGTCGCGGCGCAGGAACCGATCCGTTGCATCGCCAAGCGACTAGGACGGGCGCCCTCGACGATCAGCCGGGAGATCAAACGCAACAGCTCTGATGGCCGCAACAAGTACCGGCCGCAGTTCCGTTTCGGTGCCCCGTGGCGGGGCGGACCGTTGCGACGCCCGCACTATTTCCCCAGCGCCGCCCAGGGCCGCGCCCAGCACAAGGCCCGGCGACCGCATCCGCGCAAGCTGGCTACCAGCGCTCGTCTGCATACCCAGGTGCAGACTTGGCTCAAAGATTTCCTCAGCCCCGAGCAGATCGCCCGGCAGCTGGTGGTTGAGTTTCCCGACGATCTGGAGATGCGGGTGTCCCACGAGACGATCTACCAGTCGATCTACGTGCAGGGCAAAGGCAATCTGCGTCGGGAACTGCACACCTGCCTGCGCACTGGGCGAGCGTTGCGTCACCCACGCCGCCGGGCCGGGGAACGCCGCGGACGCATCCCCGGAATTATCAACATCAGTGAGCGTCCCGCCGAGGCCCTCGACCGGGCTGTGGCCGGGCACTGGGAAGGCGACCTGATCCTGGGCAGCACCGAATCAGGGTCAGCGATCGGGACGCTGGTCGAGCGGTCCACGCGGTACGCGGTGCTGCTGCATCTGCCCGAGAACCACACCGCTGAGGCGGTACAGAACGCCATCGTGGCCAAGATGCCCCGGCTGCCGGCGATGCTGCGTCAAACCTTGACTTGGGATCAGGGCAAGGAGATGGCCAACCACGCCCAGATCACCGAAGCGATCGATCTGGACATTTACTTCTGCGACCCGCACTCGCCTTGGCAGCGCGGCACCAACGAAAACACCAACGGTCTTCTGCGCCAGTGGTTCCCCAAGGGCAGCGATCTATCGATATTTCCTGAGGACTATCTGGACCACGTCGCCGCCAAACTCAACAACCGGCCACGCAAACCCCTGGACTGGAAAACACCCGCCCAACGCCTCGACGAACTACTGTCCGACCCGTCCGATCCACCCGCTGTTGCACTAGGACCTTGAATCCACCACGATTTTCGTGCCGGAAACCGGGCCGATCGGATGTGTCCTTCGCCGCCGTGGGCTTCGCGAGCGGACACTTCCCGTTGTAGGCACGCGGCCAGGTATTCTTCGTGGCTCCAGTTCTCCGCGCGAGCCCGCTCGGCGAGCCTTTCGGTGGCATCGCGCAACGTCGGTGCCTTCAATGCCCTTGTCAGGTAGGCGATTTCAGCGCGGACATCACGGCCGGCTGGGCTGGTTTTCGCGGTCGCCATCAGGCCACCCCGCCATCGAGGTCCACACCGAACGCGGTGTCGTAATCGGTCAGCGATCGGGTCACGACTTGCGGTTCAGCCACGGCGTGTTTGGCTGCTATTCGCCTGCGCCGCAGTACTTTCGCCGCCTCAACGTGCGCCGGGTCCGACAGGGTCTGATGCGTTGCCCAGATACGTTCATGCTCGGCGACCAGTTCCCCGTCGCAGAACGCGTGGACTCGATCCAGATCCGCCCGCACCAGCACCCGCCGTCCGACGGCCCCGGGATGCACCGAGTAATCATTGCCGTCCAGACGCACATAGTGATCGCGCGGCAGGCGCAACGAGGCACACCAGCCTGTCGCCGGCGATACCGGCGGCAGCGCCAGCATCGCGGCCCGATCGGCGGCGATCCTGTCGGTCGGAGTACACCCCAACGCGAGGCGGGGCCGGGTGTTGACAATGGCCAACCAGTCGGCCAGCTGAGAGTTGAAATCCGCCGGCGAGGCGAACGTGCGACCGGGCAGAAACGAGCGCTCCAAATAGTCGTGAGAGCGTTCAATGAGCCCTTTGGCTTCCGGGTCAGCCGGCCGGCACACGATCACCTTGGCGGCCAGCACCCCACGAAACGCCTGACATTCCTGGGTCAACTCCACGTGTCCGGCCCGCCAGCGCCCGATCGCTCCTTCACCGTCCCAGACCAGTGCCCGTGGCACCTCGCCCAGACCCGCGATCAGTTGCCACCACCCGGCGAACAGATCCTCGCTGCGGCGACTGGGAATCAATACCGCCGACAACCAGCGCGAGTAGGCGCAGATCATCGTCAACACCGGCAACAACGCCGGTTTGCGGATCTGACCGAACCCGACCGGCACCGCCACCGGCGGAAACCACAGATCGCACTGGGCGATCTCCCCAGCGGCGTACGCCGTGCGTGAGGCCGGATCCGGAGGCAGATACACCGGCCGCAATTCGGCCACCCTCGCCGACAACGTCCGAATCGAGCGGGACCACCCAATCCGCTCGGCAATCACCGTCGCCGGCATCGTCGGATAGGCCGCCAACAACTCCCGAATCCGCGGCTCGACCTCGTCAACAATCGAACCACGTTGTGGTCGTTCATATTTCGGCGGCACATCCTGCGCCAACGCGGACTTAACGGTGTTCTTCGATATGCCCAACACCCGGGCGATCACCTTGATCGGCATCTGCTCTGCCCGATGTAACCGCCGAATCTCTGCCCAATCTTCCACTGACAACATTCCCTTCTGATCCTTCTGGCTCGGGTAAAGCCAGGTCACCGGACCAGAGGGTCAAAATTCAGTTGCCGCGCGGGGGTCAGTTTTCAAGCGCCGCTGACACGCGGGCCTTGATCGCCCGCCGATAGCGGGCGTTCAAGGACTCGATGGCATTGGTGCTGCAGATGACCCGGCGGATCTCCACGTCGTAGTCCAGGAACGGAATGAACTCCGCCCAAGCGTTGTCCCACAACCGGATCACCGCCGGATACCGCTGGCCCCATTTCTCGGCCAGATCGTCGAACGCCGTCCGGGCCGCGGCAGCGTTGACCGCCGTGTAGATCGGTCTGATGTCCCGCTTGATCTCATCCCAATACTTGCGGGAGGTGAGCCGAAACGTGTTGCGGATCAGATGAATAATGCATGTCTGCACGATCGCCTGCGGCCACGTTGCTGACCACCTCGGACAACCCTTTCAGCCCGTCGCATACCACGAAGAAGACGTCTTTGACGCCGCGGTTGCGCAGATCGGTCAGCACACTCATCCAAAACTTCGCGCCCTCACCACCGGTGCCAGCCCACAGCCCGAGGATGTCGCGCTCGCCGGCCAGTGTGACCCCTATCGCGGCGTAGAACGGCCGGTTGGCCACCTGGCCGTCGCGGACCTTCACCACGATGGCATCGATGAAGATCGCGGCGTAGGTTTCATCCAACGGACGCACCGCCCAGTCGTTCATATCCTCGATCACCTTGTCGGTGATCCGGCTGATCGTCTCCTTGGATACCTTCTCCTTGGATACCGAGGCGCCGTAGATCTCGGCGAAATGCGCCGAAATCTCCACGGTAGCCAGGCCTTTGGCATACAGCGACAACACAACCTCATCAACACCGGCGAGTCGGCGTTGGCGCTTTTTGACGATCTGCGGCTCAAACGTCGACTCCCGGTCCCGCGGCACATCGATCTCGACGGTGCCGGTGGTGTCGGTCAACACCGCCTTGGCGCGGCTCCCGTTGCGGATGTTGCCCGTGCCCGCGCCGGGCGGGTCATGTTTCTCGTAGCCCAGGTGCTCGGTCATTTCCTCATTGAGTGCGATCTCAAGCACCGTTTTGGTCAGCTGTTTGAGCAGTCCGTCTGGACCTGTCAGCGACAGCCCCTGTTCCCCCGGGCCAGCCGCACCAACTCGACCGCAGCCCGCTGCTCAGCAGAAGGCTCGACTTTTTCTTCACCACATCCAGTGGCGTCATCACGGCACCTTCCCCGCCGAGCCGCGCTCAGCGTGTCAGGCCGGAAACACCGATAAATCCACAGTCCCACCCAAAGTGCTGACCTGAGAGGTTGGGAACACAGATGGCTGGTGGCTGACCGCCGCGTGCGGTGTGGTCGCGGGCTCGATGCAAGTCTCTGCAAGGTTGGTAGAGGTGATGGGCAGGACAGCGCCTGGGGCAACATCGGATCTCTTTGGTGGTGCGCCCTTCGGCGCGACACCGTTTCGACGTAGGCCCGTGTGTCTGAGATGAAGCGTCTCACCGACGCTGCTCGGCTGTGAGAGATCACGCATTTTGCCCGAGGACGTGACAACAATTCAGAATCGACCTCGGTCTGACACAAGTGACCCTGGCGGGAGTGAAGCCGAGAAAGTCGAGCTTCTCGACCGTTCGGCGACGCCCTGGACTGCCCATCTGACGTGATTGGGCTTCTCGTCGGGCGTTACCGCTCCGGCCGATAGCCGGCCGCTGATTGGCGCAGCTCCCAGATCTGGGCTGGGCAAAGAATATCGACTGCGTTACTTACAAGGTAGTTCACCGATTCCTCGTCATTGGGTGTGATCGCATTCCGCACGTCGGCGACGACCACACTGTAAGTATCGCCTCGTTGCACAGCATCACAAATTGTGCGTCCATATCCAACCGCATCGTTGTTCGGGAACTGATAGTGGCGTCGAAACGCAACGTTGTACGTGAACTCGATCTCCGGTGCCGGTTTAGCGGCAGCCGGCTGAGCAAACGCCAAAAACGCTAGGGCCGCAAGGACTGCCGCGCCGATCGATCTCTGCACCGTTCCGGTCACCACCGCATCGCCCTTTCACTCGTGATCCTGACTTAGTAGCCTTCGTGACCCGTCCAATTTTCCGGACGTGGCCGCTGCAATGCAGCTTAGCTGGACACTCGTCCTGTAGTGTTGGGGCGCCAGGCTACCTTCGGGTTCGTCGCGGATGTCTCTTCTGCGCGATGCCGCCCACCCCGAATGACGTCAGTTTGGCATGTTCAGCGAATGCGAAACCCAGACGGGTGCCGTGATCAACGTTGAAATCGGGATATATCTCTTTAAACCATCTTAAGGGGACCTGTGCGTCGGGTCCGACCAACATCGACTCGTTGACGTGCTCTCGAACCATGATGTCACGGAGAGCGTCCACCGCCTCACGCCCGAGCGCGTCGCTGTCGAGCATCTGAAGGAAAGCCAGCGCTGGCATGCCCGCGTCTTCGAGCTCCACAGCCCACCCCCTTGTGAGCTAAATCCACACTTCTCTGACTGCTTCGAACATAGCGATACCGATTGCTCACGGCAACAATTGGAAGGTGGATACGCGAGTAAAGGACGGGCAGTTATGGCAGTCGTAACCTTTGTCTCTCAGGCTAAGTCCCCTGGGGTGGTGGGAATTCGGGGACGGGGCTGAGGTGGGCGGAGATGTTCAGGCCGTGTCGGTGCCG